>NZ_JBIOLF010000001.1:1190000-1962500 GCF_051710745.1 Enterococcus sp. DIV0756
TTGTTTCTGATCCAGTTTTGAGTGAACGACGTTTACTCAAAAAAACATAGTGTGGTGGCGATAGCGAGAAGGATACACCTGTTCCCATGTCGAACACAGAAGTTAAGCTTCTTAGCGCCGATTGTAGTGAGGGGTTGCCCCTTGTGAGATTAGGACGTCGCCGCGCGATTGAGAGCATCCAAGTAGTGGATGCTCTTTTTTTTATTAGTAATAGAGTTACTGTGAGATTGTAAAATTTCACGGTAACTTTTTTTATTATCTGTTTTGTTTTTCTACATAAAAGGGTATTATTTTCAGTCAAAAAATGTTCATGTTATACTTAAATTATGAAGAATAATGGAGGAATATGATGAAAAAACAGGAATTCAAAGGCGGGATCGATTTACATCAGGATCCAGCCTTGCACTTGAGAGGAATTGATAATTATAAAAATGTGGAGAGCATTCATCCTAAGAGGGTTTACATTCCGGTTCAGCAACATATTGGTGAGCCAGCAGAAGTGATTGTTTCTGAAGGCGAGAAGGTTTTTTTAGGACAGCCTATTGCAAAAATGGGTGAAGGATTAGGTGCCAATGTCCATGCGAGTATTTCAGGAGAAATCATCGGAGTCAGATCAATCGATCAAGGTCAAGGGGACGAAATAACTTGTGTGGTTATCGAAAATGATTTTCGTGAGCAACCACGTGAAATTCATCATGAGACGATTGATGATTTAACCTCTGAGATGATTGTTGAACGTGTCGAAGCTGCGGGAGTCGTTGGGTTAGGTGGTGCAACTTTCCCTAGTCATGTAAAGCTGAATCCCAAAGAAGAGATTCATACGTGCATCTTTAATGGAGCCGAGTGTGAACCATTATTGATGGCTGACGCTGCATTAATGGTCACTCAAGGGGAAAAGCTGTTCAAGGGCTGTGAATTAGTTTTGAAAGCTGTAGCGGCGAAAAAGGGCGTTATAGCGATTGAAGATGACAAGCAAGAAGCGATTGAGGTCATGCGAAAGTTGTGTCAGAACAACCCGCAACTTTCGGTAGTTGAAGTTCCATCAGTTTATCCTCAAGGAAGTACTGAGATGTTGTTTAAAACGATTACGGGGAAAGAAGTACCCGCAGGAGGCTCAACACGGGATTTAGGTTATTTAATTATTAATGTGGCTACAACAGCTGCAGTATTTGAAGCGATCGATCCTGGAATTCCTTTAAGCCATCGTATCTGTTCAGTGGTAGGGGATGTTAAAAAGCAAAAAAATATCTATTTTCCTATTGGCACATCAATTGAAGATATGATTGATTTTTGTGAAGGGTTTGAAGGAAAACCTTCTAAAATTATTACAGGCGGTTTTATGATGGGGAAAACAGTTGATACGATGGCCGCGTCCTTAACTAAATCAGCAAATGGCTTAATCGTTATTAATGAAGCTCACGATGAGGACAGTACACCAAGTCCCTGTATCATGTGTGCACGCTGTGTTGAAGTTTGTCCAATCGATCTGTTACCTCATCAGCTGGAAAAAGCTTATTTGAAAGAAAATTGGGAGCGAATGGAAAAACTTTATGCAGATAGTTGTATCAATTGCGGTTGTTGTACATACATCTGTCCAGCCCGCCGTCACTTAGCTGAAAACATCGTTGCTGGGCAGCAAGTAATGAAAGAAAGGCAGGCATAAGTATGGATAAGCATCGTTCATTTGAAGAGCTTCGCAGTCCCCTTTACCCATTAATGGAAGCATCACCCCATCTACTTTTTCGCGAAAAGACAGATCGGATCATGCAACTTGTTTTATTCGCACTCTTGCCAAGTGTGGTTGCCTCAATTGTGTTTTTTGGTTTTCGTTCGCTGCTTCTTTATCTGATCGCAATAGGTACTTGCTTGTTTTCTGAATTTTTATGGTTCAAAATTCGTAAGAATACATTGCCTAAGGATTATTCGGCAGCAGTTACAGGGGTATTGCTAGCAATGAGTTTACCTGCTAGTGTTCCTTTATGGTACCCTGCGTTAGGCGGAGCTATTGGGATTATTCTTGCCAAGGAACTTTTTGGTGGGATTGGACGAAATTTGCTGAATCCGGCTCTAACCGGGCGTGCTGTCTTACGACTGGTTTTTGTCACGGAGATGTCAGCGAATGTACAACCACACCCCTTTTTCTCTCTAGGCGGCTTGGATGTTGTTTCTTCAGCGACTCCATTGATGGATGCTAAAGCTGGTGAAAGTTTGAGCTCAGGTCAACTACTTGATAGTTTGACAGGCTTGATTGCTGGTAAAAATGCGGAAACTACGGCGATACTTCTTCTTTTAGGAGGCTTATTTTTACTTTTGAAAAAAGTCATCACTTGGCGTATTCCCTTTTGTATGATTGGAACGGTGGTCATTATTGCGCTTATCTTAGGGAACGGTGATCCAACCATCGTTTTTGCTCATGTTTTTGGTGGAGCAACGATGCTGGGAGCCTTTTTCATGGCGACTGATTACAGTACATCGCCTACAACACCAAAAGGCGAAATTATTTATGGTATTTGCTGTGGTATTTTATTGATGGCTTGGAGAACTTTTAGTTCGATGCCAGAAGGAATGACTTTTATTTTATTAATTATGAACTGCTTTGTTCCGTTGATTGATCATTGGATGATTCCAAGACCATATGGAGTGAAAAAATAGCAATTATTTTCAGTAAAAAGTAGACGTTCTTTCATTCAAATGATAAAGTGGTAAAGTCACTGGCTATGACCAGTTTATCAAATATAAATCGTATGAGAATCAACCGATCAATGGGTTTGATTTTCACTTTTATAGTAGAGAGGACTGTTTTATTTGCTTTATGTAGCAAGGCACGGAGAAACGGAATGGAATAAGCTGGGAATTATTTCGGGGCGAAGCGATATAGCATTATCAGCAGTTGGCTATCAGCAGGCTGCTTTACTGGCAAAAGAAGTGGCTGAACTTGATTCGCCCATTACTAAGATCATTCATTCACCCTTAGAAAGAGCACATGAAACAGCACGGATTGTAAGTGAGACGAATCAGTTGCCGATGAGTGTGGACGAACGGTTAGTGGAGTTGGATTATGGGGATTATGATGGAACAAGTGATGAGCAAGAAGGCTACTTAAAACTTCGCACGCAATTCGCCGTACGTTACCCTAATGGGGAGTCATTGATGGATGTCTATGCGCGAATCGTTCCACTATTAGAAGAATTGGAAAGAGATACAGAAAATACCTATTTATTGATTTGTCACAATTCAGTGATTCGTGCCATCAAGAATTATTTTGAACCACTGGAAAATGAGAAGGTCTTCGACTATCGTACTCCTAATGCTAAATTGATCAGTTTTGATTGGAAGAAAGTTATTTCGATTATTCAGAGCGCTTAAAAGGCTGGACAATTGCGTCCAGCCTTTTTTAAATAGTCTCATACATTGAATGGATTGTTTGAATCGTATGCTGCCATTTTTTTTGCTCTGTATCTGTCAGGGTCAATGGGAAACTTTCACTGATTCCCTCGCGCGATACCTTTGCAGGAGAGCCAACATAGCAAGCCTCCACAGGGTGATAATGGCTAACGGGAACCACCAGATAATTATCGTTTAGGATCGCCTCAACAATCTTTACAGCCTGGATTGCAATCCCATAAGAGGTGTAGCCTTTTCCTCTAAAGGTGACCCAGCCGCCATCACGAGCGGCATTATCTAAAGCATTTAACTTTTCAGTATTTAAGCTCTCAGTAATAGGTATACCACCGATCCTAACACTGGACCAAGCGACAAATTGGCTTTCCCCGTGTTCTCCGATAACATACCCATCGATCGCTGAAGGATGCACCTTCAAACTTTTGCTAACCGCATGCTTCATGCGCCCAGTGTCTAACGAGGTTCCTGTACCGAAAACTCGTTCACGTGGAAACCCTGTTAGTTCTTGCAAGTATTGTGTGATGACATCGCAAGGATTTGTGATATTCAATATGATCCCCTTGAATCCTGATTTTTTAATTAGGGGTGTCCATTCAGCTACAATGGACTTGGTTAAATTTAATTCTGCAAATCGATCGGGATTTCCTTCAAAAATCGAGATATCTCCCGCCGCAAAAATAATGACATCCGTGTCAACAAGTTCTGCGATATCTGGACCAATCAAGCGCACTTGATTGTTTTGCTCCATTTGCCCATCCATCAGATCGTTCAGCTCTGCTTTTAAAATATTATCCTTTGAATCAAACAGAACCAATTCATCCACTATATTTTTTGAAATTAAGGTGTAGGCTGTCGTACTTCCCACATGTCCTACCCCAATAATTGCGACTTTTCTCAATTGCAACACGCCTCTCTCATTGAATTTCCTATTTTAAAAAGAATGCCCTTAACATGAGAAAAAGTCAATAGAAGAATTAGTAAATGATTAATTTGACGAAGTCTTTCTCAAAATTTGGTAAACGCGTTCGCAGTCTACAGCTGTTCCTCGTAACTCGTAATCAGCTAAGAAAGGAAAGCCAAATACTTCGCTGTATTGTTTTGCAGTTAAGCAATATTGATAGTTAAAGTTTTTGTTGCCGCTTCCCACGACCCCTAGACATTTTAAGTAGTTGTTCTCGTATTCGAGATATTCTCGCATTACTTCAGTAAGTATTTCAGTATCTCCGCTATTAACGCCATTTCCACCTTCTAAGTAAGTAGGGACAAAGGTAAAGAAGGGAGCTGCTTCGATATCGAATGGACTATTTTCTGAAATTTCCTTTGATGTGATTAAGGGATTTTCTGAATTCAGCTGATGCTGTTCCTTTGCATAAGCTTCTAATCTTTTGACGAATGCCCGTGTGTTTCCAGAAATAGATATATATAGAATATGCATAAATAATTCCTCCAAAGTTTTTCGGATCTGTTCCGATTAGTAGTCTCAACTTAAAGATTATAACACGAAAATGGAGAATCAGACGATGTGTAACCGCTTGCAAAAAGTCGTAAATTATGGTATAAATATAGGTGTAAGGGGTAGGTCCCTAAGGTTGTGAAAAGATACAACAGAAATGAATGGAAGCAGTGTTCATTTCACAGTGAATGCCGAAATGGCAGAAAGGAAGTAGGGATTTGAAGTCTCCTTACCAAGTTATTCTAATCTAGCGGGGAAGAGAAATGTAGACAGTAGAACCATTTCTCCACTTAATGGTGAGGCTTAAACGAGAATTCAACCACGAAAACGTTTAAGACCTAGAAAAGGGTGTAAATATTCCAGAAATTTGGAATGAAGAACAAACACTTAGCCATGAGACCTGCTAGATTATTTTTGTGCCTAATAAAGGGCCAGCTGATTGTCCAGCTAGCCCTTTTTCGCGTTCTATTTATTGTAATAACGAATATCACCACTGATTTTATTGATAGCAAACTCAGTCGAATCAGAGAACGTATAAGTTTCTCCGTCAGTCGGTAATTTCTCATTAAACATTTTTTCGTATTCTTCGATTGAAAGCTGTTTGCGATCGGCAAGCAATGCACGGTTTCCTTCGCTAGTTAAATGCTTCTTGTAATCGTTCATCAAGGTCATTGAGAAAAATTCGCTGACTGCGCCCGATCCGTAGCTGAACAAACCAATGCGATCTCCAGCGGCTAATTCGCCGTTGTCTAGTAAAGAGATCAATCCAAGATATAACGATCCTGTATAAAGATTTCCTACTGCACGACTATAGACCACCGCTTCATCGTAACGAGCTTCCAACCGCTGCTGTTCCGATTCAGGCATTTCTGGGAAGATAGCTCGTAAAGCCTTACGTCCCATTTTTGTATAAGGTAGATGGAAAGTCAGTGCAGCATAGTCAGTACTATCAGTTTGATTGACTTTCTTATTTTGCTCCCAAATACGCGTAAATGAATCAATATAAACTTGATTAGACATATGTCCATCCACTAATGGATAGTCATGTCCAGCAGGACGCCAGAAGTCATATACGTCTTCAGAGTAGAAGACACTATCATTATTAAATGCTAATAAGCTTGGTTCCTTGGTGATCAGCATAGCAACTGCCCCGCAACCTTGTGTAGGTTCTCCGCCAGTAGCTAAACCATATTTAGCGATATCAGCCGCGATCACTAAAACCTTGCGATCCGGATGTAACGCGACATAATCGTGCGCTTGTTGCAAGGCAGCTGTGCCCCCATAACAAGCGTGTTTTATTTCAAATGAACGAGCAAATGGTTGAATATCTAACAGACCATGAATAATTACGGCAGCAGATTTTGAGAAGTCGGTACTCGATTCAGTTCCGACGATTACCATGTCGATGTCCTTTTTGTCTTCGTCTGTAAGAATTTTTGCAGCAGCACTTGCCCCTAATGTGACGATGTCTTGTGTCTCAGGAATAATTGCCATCTGATCTTGTCCAAGACCAATGTGAAATTTGTTGGGGTCAGTCTCACGGGCATTTGCTAAGTCTGTCATATCAAGATAATAATTTGGTACGTGAAAACTGATTTTATCAATCCCTATATTCATATTGCTCCTCCTTTTCTTCCAAAGGTAAATATATCATAGAAAGGTCATAATTAGTTGTGTTTGAATCTTAAGAAATTATAAAACTATCTGTGCTATACTTACATCTGATTTTTAAAGACATTATTGGAGGTGCACCCTTGGAAGAAATAGTTATTTTGAGCGCTGTACGAACACCAATTGGCAGATATAAAGGCAAATTAGCAGCCGTTTCAGCAGTTGATCTTGGAGCTATTGCGGTAAAAGAGGCAATCAATCGGGCGAAGATCGAAACAGACCAAGTTGAGCAAGTATTCATGGGAAATGTGTTGCAGGCGGGCAATGGACAAAATGTCGCTCGTCAATCCGCAGTCAAAGCAGGGATTCCATATGAGGTTCCTGCAACCACAATTAACGAAGTCTGTGGTTCTGGTATGAAATCAATCATCTTTGGCATGCAGCAGATTTTGTTGGGCGAGGCAAGTGTTGTTGTTGCAGGCGGGACAGAAAATATGTCGCAAGCACCAAAGGTGACAAGCTTTGATTATGCGACACAGGAATGGCAGGAACCAAAATCAAGTATGATTTACGATGGTCTAACTGATGCTTTTAGCGGTAAGCACATGGGATTGACGGCCGAAAAGGTCGCTGAAGTCTATCAAATCACTCGTGAAATGCAAGACCAATACGCCTACGAATCACAAATGAAGGCAGCGAAGGCTAGTAAAGATGGCAAGTTTGAATCAGAAATTGTTCCAGTGGCACTTTCTGATGGCAGTACTCTTTGGGAAGATGAAGGCATTCGTTTTGATTCAACCTTAGAAAAAATCAGTTCCTTAAAGCCTGCCTTTAAGGAAGATGGGGTAGTGACTGCGGCAAATGCTTCCACCTTAAATGATGGAGCAGCGGCGATTGTTTTGGCCTCAAAAGCCTATGCGATTGAACATGGCTTGGCCTACTTAGCAGTTATTAACGATTATAGCGAAGTGGGTATTGATCCAAGTATTATGGGGATGGCGCCTGTTTCTGCTATTAATAAATTATTAGTGAAAGTGAATCGTACCATTGATGAAATTGATGCATTTCAGATCAATGAAGCATTCGCAGCGGCTTCCGTAGCGGTACAAAAAGGATTGGAACTGCCTGATCAAAAGATTAATAATTATGGCGGAGCGATTGCGTTGGGACATCCAATCGGGGCTAGCGGCACGCGAATTGTTACGACCTTAATTTCAGAATTGATTCAAGAGGAGAAGCAGCGTGGGGTAGCAAGTCTTTGTATCGGTGGTGGTCTAGGGCTAGCTTTGATGATTACGAAAGCTGAGGATCAAGAAATCGCAAAAAAAAAGTTTTATCAGATGACTCAAGCCGAACGCTTAGCTAAGCTGGTGAAAGAAAAAAAGTTATCAGCTAAAGAAGCTGCTCAGTTAGCGAACGAAACGGTGTTACCTGAAAAAATCGCGAATAATCTGATCGAAAATCAAATCAGTGAATGCTCAATTCCTTTAGGTGTTGCACAGAATTTCGTGATTAATGGTAAAAAAAAACTAATTCCGATGGCGACCGAAGAGCCCTCCGTGATTGCGGCAGCTAGTAACGCAGGAAAGATTATTGCAAAAGCTGGTGGTATTCACACGCACGTGATCAACCAAGGGATGACTGGCCAAATCGTTTTACGTAAAGTCACTGATTTTAAAACAGTTACTCAAACAATTAGTGAGCATAAAAAAACGCTCTTCATGATAGCAGAAAAAAGCTATCCCTCGATCTATCAGCGTGGAGGCGGATTAAAATCGATAGATACCCGCACTTTTGAAGAGGGGTATGTTTCCGTTGATTTAGTTGTTGATACAAAAGATGCGATGGGTGCGAATATCTTGAATACGATGCTAGAAGCTGTGGCTCAAGAATTAAGACACTTAATACCTGAAGCAGAAGTCTTATTTAGTATTTTAAGTAACTACGCGACTGAATCGTTGATCGAAGCGCGATGTGAGATTCCGCTCACACAAGTGACAACGGAAATCGCAGAAAAAATCGCGGCGGCGAGTGAATTTAGTAAATTGGATCCTTACCGTGCAGCGACTCATAATAAAGGAATCATGAATGGTATTGATGCGGTAGTATTAGCAACTGGCAATGATACACGTGCTGTGGCAGCGGCTTGTCATGCTTATGCAGCAAGAAATGGACGTTATGAAGGGTTAACTGAGTGGGTGATTCAAGGAGATAAACTTATTGGGAAATTAACATTACCAATGAAAGTTGGCGTCGTTGGCGGAGCAACAAAAGTTTTACCAAAAGCTCAGTTGAGTCTAAAATTATTAGAGGTGTCAAGTGCAGCAGAACTAGGTGAAATGATTGTGGCTGTCGGATTGGCTCAAAATCTGGCGGCAGTGCGGGCGTTAGTGACGGACGGGATACAAAAAGGGCATATGGCGATGCAAAGTCGTTCGTTAGCGATTACTGCTGGTGCAACCGAGAAAGAGATAGCTCAAGTTTCTAGTCAATTGCGTCGAGCAAAACAAATGAATCTTGCGACAGCTGAGACAATTATCAAACAGCTGCGACAAGCATAAGTTCATAAAGAAAAGTGATAAGATCATGAAGTTGATCTTATCACTTTTTTTATGTTATTCGTTATTGAGATCTGCCCGCAGATAAACCATATCAACCAATCGAACTCCTTGATCAATGATTGGTTCGTGGTAATTATCGGTGAAAAAATTCTTCACGCGATGCGATTCGCGGAATCCGCTTTTTTTATAAAATTCCAATATTCCAGGCTCATCACCAGTTCCGACATACATCGTTTGATAATGACCTAGAAATTCATGGAATAAAAACTGGATCATTGCTCTGCCATAGCCTTGTCCATGTACAGCGGGGACAGTCGCTATGTTTTTCAGCTCACATTCCTGTTCATTCAACTCTGTGACAACGGCCACGCACTTCAAGTCATCATCAAATAATACAAACATGCGACCGTCATCAAGGTAACGATCAATCATGTCTTCCTGCGGATCAGCTAAAAGCAGCAAGTCTAAATAGTTTTTCTTATCTGTAACGACTTCTTCAATCTGCATTTTTTTTAAATGTAAAATGGGGAAATGATTCCCTTGTTCATCTAGCTCAGATCGTCCGATCACATGGAACCCCATATGCCGATAAAAACCAAAGGCCTGCTGATTCTGTTCATTCACATCTACGTAGTGGATGTTTAGCGAATCAAGCGCAAATTGCAGTAATTTTTTTCCAATCCTTTTTCCTCGAGCTTGATTTGCAACGAAAAGCATTTCAACCTTATCTTGTTGAACCCCAATAAATCCTAATAGCTCAGGATCGTAATAACCGTAAAGCTGATCAATTAGCTGCAACGCTTTTTTTACCTCAGGCTTTAAGGCTTCAATATCATTCTTTGTTAAGAAGGTGTGGGTAGCTGTAACCGCTGATTCCCAAATGGACATCAGTGTATCTAATTCGTTTTTATTCTTTCGTTCAACTTGTTTAATTGTCATCATTCTATTTTCCTCCAATTTTTATCTATAAAAAGAGGTTTCAAGCCACAACAAATAAACGTGTATAAATCCGCGCTTAAAATAGGGCGATGAAACAACTCCTATAGCTTCTCCAAACAATGTTTCATCTTATAGTAGTTTTCTTGTTTGGAGTAGAGTAATGGTGCGTATATTGAAGGTGAACTTCCACATTGAAATAAGTCCTTTTCTGTGATTTTATTTCATTTTATCAAGGAGAATGAATAAACGCAAATAGCCCTAAACCTAACTGAATTTTAAAAAGTAAAAAAGGCAAAACCTTCTTCATCAGAGGTTTTGCTTTTTATGCATGTTCAATTTTTGACTGGACCGATCATTCGAGAAAAATGAATCCTTTAAAAGATACAGCTATTTTATTTAAAATTGAAATCCAAATATACGGGATTATGATCAGAATATTTAAATTGCATATCTTTGATGTGAACCGCTTTGACATTGATATTATCTGAAATAAGAAATCCATCAATTAAAGTTGTGTAGGTCTGTCCTTTTTTATAAGGTTCATTCAATGCCCGAGCGGATGGCTTTTTCTCTTCTGCCAGCTGTCCAGTAGGCAGGTGAAAACCCTCTGGCAATTCTTCCTTCGGAAATGGATGTGTCCATGTTTCCCGTTTTTTACTTGTTCCAAAAACTTCAGGACTGTTTCCCAAAACATCGTGATTATAATCCCCAGCAACCATCACATAGTTTTCCTTTTTATACTCGCTTTCCATGACGTCAAAAATCTTTTTCAGCTGAGCTGCTTGGATAGAACGATCCTTGGTAAAGGCGGATAAATGTGTATTGATCGCAATAAACTCTTTCCCACCTTTGACGGGAATTCGGCTAACTGTAAAAGCACGATCTAAATCAAAAAATTTGTTGAAGTTCGTTTCAATAGGTAAAGAATAACGTTTACTGCTGGTTATCTTGGCTTGGCTCATCGTAACCAGTCCGGATTTTGCTTGACCAATGGGGTCTGTAAAGGGATAAAATAAGTAAGAAGAATCATAATTTTGTCCATACAGACTATTATAGTCAGGTAGCTGTTGTCTCAGAAATGCGACCTCATCTACATGTTGGGAACGATCACCATCTTGATCGACTTCTTGGTAGAAGGCAAAAGTTGGACTCAATTCCTTCGTTGTTTCAACAATTCCCCGCATATTTTCGTTAACGGTCTTTTTATCATAAGCGCGTGAATATTTTCCGCCATCCATAAAGAAACTATAGCTTGGAGGATAGGCACCGTAACCAATATTATGAGTCATAGCGCGATACGTTTTATTGATTTCTAGCGTTTGGTTATGATGATTATCCGGGTTTAACGTCTGGTTGTCAGGTAGACGGTCATAGCTTGCGAAGAGGTAAATCAAATAACCGCCTAAAACTACAATAATTGCTACAACAATCCCTAAAAAAATCTTTATTATTTTTTTCATGAAGCTCCTCCTAGTTTTTTCTTCAAAAATATCATAGCATATAGCAAGTTAATAACCATTTGCAAAGTTCCTAGCTTCCGAAAAAAATGTTCTCGTGGTACACTAGAATAATGAAAATAGACGTTATTAAAAGAGAGGTTTTAAAATGATTCGATTTGCCAAAAAAGAAGATGGTAAAGCAGTAGCAAAATTAATATTAGTTATTTTAAAAGACATGGAACTGGAATTTCTAGATCAATTCGGTGAGGAGAAGGCATTGGAAGTTATTGCCGCTTGTTTTGAAGATCCGACCTATCGTTTTGGTTACGCTCGAGGTTTAGTCGATGAAATTGATGGCGAGATTGCGGGGGCTGTTTTTGGTTACCCTGCAAATAAAGAAGAGATCATTGATCGTCCACTAGAAAATTATTTGCGTTCACAAGGGATTTCAGATGAGGTGAAAATGTTTGTCGATCCTGAAGCTTTTCCCAATGAATGGTATTTAGATTCAATCGCGGTGGATGAAAAATTCCGCGGACAGGGGATTGGGTCAAAATTATTAACGGCAGTAGACCGATTGGCAACGCATGAAGGGGAAAAGGTTATTGGTCTGAATGTCGATAAAGGGAATCCGAACGCTAAACGCTTATATTTACGAGCTGGTTTTAAGGATGTTGGTGAATTGATGATCAGCGGTCATTTGTATGATCATATGCAGCGGGAGGTCAAAGGGTTTGATCGCATCAAGCGTCATTAACAAGTATAGTTGAAGTTTTGATTATTAAAAAAAACGGCTAATACATTTACTATGTGAAGTAAACGTATTAGCCGTTATGTTAGTTTTGAGAGAAGGTTACTTCTAAAACAGTTTCTGGTTCTTTAGTTCTATTACGATTATACAACCAATAGTCCATGATTGCTGCCACACAAATACAGACTGGAGCATCGGCCGGATCTGTGACATCTAAAACATAGTAATCACCGGTCAATAGGGTGGCCTTGTCCATCGTCATAATCGACTGATTGAAATGATTAATTTTATATTTATGGTTATAAATATCGCCATAGACGGCCCAATGAAGCTGCTGTATGTAATAAAAATCTCCAGGCCAATGGAAGATTTTGTGAAGCACACCAACTTTTGTATGGTCACAATAAATCTCAAACTTACGGCCAAAAATCACGCTGGCCTGTTTGATGTATGCTACGATCTGACCGTCCATTGCATAGAGTGAAAGTACATTTCCTTTACGCCCCCAATGTCCTACCATTAAATAGAGTGGAACACCTTTGTTGTCTTTGACGATCGTTCGTGTTGTGGAACTTAGTTGTTTTTCTTGAATAAAAAATTCAGTCATGATGCTCACACCTTTTGATTTTTATTATTCAGAAAGGATTCGATCGATTGCCGTTGCTACTCCGTTTTCTTCATTTGTGTCAGTGACATATTTAGCAATTTTCTTAATAGCCTCTGCCGCATTTCCCATCGCAACACTCGTACCAGCATATGTCAACATACTGACATCATTAAAGTTATCACCAAGAGCCATCACCTGATCGGCAGAAAATCCGCGTTCTTCTGCAAATTGCTTCAAGGCGATTCCTTTTTGAGCATTAACGTGATTGATCTCGATGTTTGTCAATTCAGAGGCTGCAATGGCTAAGTCACCAATTTTTTCTAACTCTCCGGTCACCACTTTAAGCTTTTCAGGCCCATTTTTATCAAAAGCAATAATTTTTAGAACGTCCTCATCTTTATCGATCAGTGTTTGTCGAATATCTTTTACAAAAGTGATCGGTGTAAGGGATAGATGTCGAGAAGATGCTGCTATCGCCATTTTCTTAGAAATCCCCGGCATTTTATCAATAATGTGCTCTGAGAAAAATTCGATCCGCATTGGCTGATTAGAGGAATACACATGATCAGCGGTAAAAATCTCATAATAGAGCCCTGCCTTCTCGATGGCATCCATCACTTCAATTGTTTTTTCTTTACCAATTGGAATCGTGAAAATAGTTTCTCGTTTGGCATTTACGACATGGGCACCGTTTAATAAAATCATCGGTACGTGAATGTTCGCCTCATCTAGTGAGATTTTAGCATGACTCATTCCACGTCCGGTTGCTGTAATAAATTCAATTCCTTGTGCTTGAGCTTTCTGAATGGCTTCGATATTTGCTGTCGGGACTTGCATTTGATCGTTTAACAGTGTACCGTCCATATCAGAGGCAATGAGTTTTATCAAAATTATTCACCTAGCTTTCCTATCATACATCGATAGTGTACCATAATCCCAAAGGGGATAACCATGTTGACAGAATTCTTTAAAAAGAATTATTTGAGTAGTAGGGGCCTTCATTCAAATTTTTTAGTGAGTTTTTTGTAAAATAGAGAGAGTAATACGAAATCAAGTGGGAGTGTATAGCATGAAAGAAATCATTCATAACAATTGGCAAACAGTATTAGCCGATCAATTTCAGGCACCCTATTATCTGAAATTGCGGGAGTTTTTAAAACAGGAATATAGTACACAAAAAATTCATCCAGACATGTACCATATCTATGAAGCCTTGGAATTAACACCATATGACCAAGTGAAAGTAGTCATCTTAGGGCAAGATCCCTACCATGGAATCAATCAGGCACATGGCTTATCTTTTTCA
Source organism: Enterococcus sp. DIV0756 (assembly GCF_051710745.1). Lineage (NCBI taxonomy): Bacteria > Bacillati > Bacillota > Bacilli > Lactobacillales > Enterococcaceae > Enterococcus > Enterococcus sp. DIV0756. The sequence goes on from NZ_JBIOLF010000001.1 coordinate 1,204,070, forward strand.
GTACAACCGGGGGTAAAGATTCCGCCTTCCCTACGAAATATTTATCAGGAATTGCAGAATGATTTAGGGATTCCCCCCGTTCAGCATGGCAATCTGGTTAGCTGGGCAAAACAAGGAGTACTAATGCTTAATACCGTTCTGACAGTTCGTGAGGGACAAGCCTACTCCCATCGCGGACAAGGGTGGGAGCAACTTACAGATGCGATTATCGAACGTTTAAACGAACGGGAAAAGCCAATCGTCTTTATCTTGTGGGGGAAACCAGCACAAGAAAAGATCAAAATGATCGACACGAATAAGCACGCGATCATAAAATCTGTTCACCCGTCGCCTTTATCTGCACATCGAGGATTCTTTGGCTCAAAACCGTTCTCGAAAACCAATCAAATTTTGACAGAGTGGGGGGAGGAACCAATTGATTGGCAACTTCCTGAAACAGTGTAGTATGACAACGGTTTCTGTTATAGAGACAGTTTGTGAAAAACCTCTTAATTCATATTTACTTGATTTTAATTAGTAGTACAGAGGTTTTATTCTGTCCTTTTCTTTTCTTGTGAAGTATTGTATGATAGATAGGAAATAAATATCTGGAGGTTTTATCGTGGATCTATTTGATAGTTTGAAATTTAAGATTATTCGTCGCAACATTAAAGTGGCATTTCCTGAAGCAACGGACGCACGTATTCTTGGCGCTGCATCTCGTCTAAAGGCAGAGGAATTAATTGAACCAGTTTTAATTGGGAATCTAGCAGAGATCGAGAAAGCAGCGGGCGCTCGTGGAATCGCTTTAGAGAACTTTACCATCATTGATCCTGATCATTTCGATCGTTGGGATGAAATGGTTGAAGCGTTTGTTCAACGTCGTAAAGGAAAAGCCAGCAAAGAGGACGCTGAAAAGATTCTTAAAGATGAAAACTACTTTGGTACAATGTTGACTTATATGGGAATTACTGACGGAATGGTTTCGGGAGCAATCCATTCAACAGGTGACACCGTTCGTCCAGCTTTACAAATCATTAAAACAAAACCTGGCGTTAGTCGTACAAGTGGTGCTTTCTTGATGGTTCGTGGGCGTGATCAAGAGAAATACTTATTCTCCGATTGTGCCATTAATGTAAATCCAACGGCTCAAGAATTGGCTGAAATTGCTGTAGAATCAGCTAAAACTGCGGAATTATTTGATATCAAACCTAAAGTTGCGATGATGAGCTTCTCAACAAAAGGATCAGCTAAATCTCCGGAAGTTGAAAAAGTTGCAGAAGCAACGAAGATTGCTCAAGAATTGGCACCAGACTTTTTGATTGATGGTGAATTACAATTTGATGCAGCGTATATTCCTGGTGTCGCTCAATTGAAGGCGCCAGACTCAGAAGTAGCAGGACAAGCAACTGTCTTTGTTTTCCCTGAACTACAATCAGGTAATATCGGCTACAAAATTGCTCAACGATTTGGCGGGTTTGAGGCGATCGGTCCTATTTTACAAGGATTGAACAAACCGATTTCCGATCTTTCTCGTGGCTCAAATGAAGAGGATGTATACAAACTTTCTATCATTACAGCAGCTCAATCATTAATGAGCTAAGAAATTCTCTATGAAAAGCAATTAACCAAAGCAAGAACTCGTTCATAAGACGGGTTCTTGCTTTTTTTGGTTTGTTTCAAATCTGTGTGGGAAAATTCCCTGAGCTAGACACTTAAGTTCAACTCTATAGTTCAATTCCCAAGGTTGCTCGATAATATTGAAAACGCTTTTTTGCAGCCTGTATAGTCAGAAATGTAAACAGGAAGAAGAACTTATTGGAAGGAGATGTGTTTTTGTCATGATGGAAAAGATTCAGCGTTTTGGAGGGGCGATGTTTACCCCAGTGCTATTATTTTCATTTTCAGGAATAATGGTGGCACTTTGTATCATTTTCAAAAATCCTATGCTTGTAGGGAGTATCGCAAGTGAAGGGACAACTTGGTATTCCATTTGGAGTATTGTAGAAAATGGTGCATGGACAGTCTTTAATCAGATGGAACTACTATTTGTTATTGGGTTGTCGATTGGGTTAGCAAAAAAAGCAAATGCGCGAGCTGCGATGGAGGCATTTGTCGTATATACCACCTGTAATTATTTCATTTCTTCAATGCTTGAATACTTCGGCGATTTTTTCGGAGTAAACTTTGCAGCGGAGCCTGGAGGAGAAAGCGGACTTAAATTAATTGGCGGAATCAAAACGCTAGATACCGGAATTATTGGCGCAATTTTTATTTCAGCCATTGTTGTTTTTCTGCATAATCGCTATTTCGAAAAGAAATTGCCAGACTTTCTAGGGATCTTTCAAGGATCGTCATTCATTGTTATTTTAGGATTCTTCGCGATGCTGCCGATTGCTTTTCTAATCTGCTTGATTTGGCCCAAAGTGCAACAAGGAATTGGCTCATTACAAGGATTTTTAGCAAGTGCAGGGATCTTCGGCGTGTGGCTCTACACCTTCTTAGAACGAATCTTGATACCGACGGGGCTTCATCATTTTATCTATACACCATTTGTTTATGGTCCAGCTGTTGTCGAAGACGGGATCACCAAATATTGGATGGGACATTTACAAGAATTTGCCCAAACAACGACACCGTTGAAACAGTTATTCCCAGAAGGCGGTTTTGCTCTACATGGAAACTCAAAGATCTTTGCATCACCGGGAATTGCGGCAGCCTTCTACTTTACAGCGAAGCCTGAAAATAGAAAAAAAGTTTTGGCGATTCTTATTCCAGCAACCTTGACCGCAGTTTTGGCGGGGATTACCGAACCATTGGAATTTACTTTCTTATTCGTATCACCACCACTATTCGCAGTTCACGCCCTTTTAGCCGCAACAATGGCCGCGACAATGTATGGCTTTGGAGTCGTAGGAGATATGGGTGGAGGCTTCATCGACCTATTGGCAAAGGTTTGGATTCCATTGTTCCAAAATCATAAAAGTATGATTTTTATCCAATTGATTATCGGACTTGCGTTTATCGTGATCTACTTCTTCGTCTTCCGTTTCTTGATTCTTAAGTTCAATCTAGCAACGCCAGGTCGGGAGGAAAATTCGCAAGATATTAAACTATATTCTAAAAAGGATTACAAAGCAAAACAAGGCGGCAACGCACCGGTCTTAGAAGGTGCGAATCAATATACGGAACAAGCAGCAGTTTATTTAGACGGATTTGGCGGGGCAGAGAACATCGAGAAGGTTAATAACTGTGCCACCCGCTTACGAATTACAGTCAAAGACGAAGCGCTTGTTCAACCGGATGATGTTTTTCGTTCAGGCGGAGCTCATGGCGTTGTCCGAAATGGAAATGCCTTCCAAGTAATTGTGGGTCTGGATGTGCCGCAGGTCAGAGAACAGTTTGAAACACTAATGGATATTGAAAACTAAGAAATTAAAAGGAGAGAATTTAAGATGAAGAAATTTTCAATTGTTATTGCAGGCGGAGGAAGTACATTTACACCAGGGATTGTATTAATGCTCCTAGACAACCTAGACAAATTCCCAATCAGACAAATCAAATTTTACGATAATTTGAAAGAGCGTCAAGATCATGTTGCAAATGCCTGTGAAATCTTACTGAAGGAACGTGCACCGGAAATTTCGTTTGTGGCAACCACGGATCCAGAAACCGCCTTCACTGATGTCGATTTTGTGATGGCACACATTCGTGTTGGGTTATATGCGATGCGTGAAAAGGATGAAAAGATTCCATTGAAATATGGGGTCGTTGGTCAGGAAACCTGTGGACCTGGTGGGATCGCCTATGGAATGCGTTCGATTGGCGGAGTTTTAGAGCTAGTTGACTATATGGAAAAATATTCGCCAGATGCTTGGATGCTGAACTACTCTAATCCAGCAGCGATTGTGGCTGAGGCAACTAGAAAATTAAGACCAGAATCAAAGATCATTAATATTTGTGATATGCCTGTAGGGATCGAAGAACGGATGGCGCATTCAATCGGTTTGAAATCACGAAAAGAAATGGAGGTTCGCTATTATGGACTGAATCATTTTGGCTGGTGGACAGATATTCGCGACAAAGAAGGCAACGATTTGATGCCGCAAATTAAGGCGCATGTTAAAGATCACGGTTATTCACTACCAGAAGAAATCGAAGAATCTCAGCATACCGATGCTAGCTGGATGCATACATTTGCTAAGGCAAAAGAAGTTTATGCGTTAGATCCAGATACATTGCCAAACACGTATTTAAAATATTACTTCTATCCACAAGATGAGGTTGCTCATGCAAATCCGGAATATACACGGGCAAATGAGGTTATGGCTGGACGTGAACAGCATGTATTCAGTGAATGTGACCGGATTGCAGAAGCAGGAACAGCGGAAGGGACATCTTTAGAAGTGGATGAGCACGCAAGTTATATCGTCGATCTTGCTCGTGCTATTGCTTATAACACACACGAAAGAATGCTGCTGATTGTGCCAAATGAAGGAGCGATCGTCAACTTTGATGAAACAGCGATGGTTGAAGTGCCATGTGTTGTCGGCAGTAATGGTCCAGAACCGCTGACTCAAGGTAAAATTCCACGCTTCCAAAAAGGGTTGATGGAGCAACAGGTAGCAGTCGAAAAATTAGTGGTTGAAGCTTGGGCAGAAAAATCCTATCAAAAATTGTATCAAGCATTGGCATTGTCAAGAATCGTACCAAATGCTCGGATTGCGAAAGAATTATTAGATGATCTGGTCGAAGCGAATAAAGAATTTTGGCCAGAATTAAGTTAGTTGCGATGAAAAACAACATTTTTTCCTCCTCCATCACGTATAATAGTGTAGGAGGGGGAAAATTATGACATTAGAGCAGTTGATTCATCAACATTTAGCAGAACTGAGTGAGTTGGATAAAGACATCTTGCAATTCATGCTTGCAAATCCTGAGAAAGTTAGAACCTCAGGAATTATGGAGCTTGCCGATATGGTCCATGCATCTAAATCATCTGTATTAAGAACGACGAAGAAGCTTGGCTTTTCCGGTTACTCAGAATTAAAGTATTTTTTACGGCACACTGAAACCAGTCAACAGCAGGAAACTAGCGACAAGGATATTTTTGAAAAGCAACTCGATGATATCAAGAAGACGATTGAGTACATGCAATCAGTGAACTTGGAGCCAATCAACGAGATGTTCGATCGAAGCCAAACGATTTATTGTTATGCAACTGGTTTTTCTCAAAAAAACATTATCGATGAATTCTATAAAATGTTATTAAATGTCGATAAACGTGCACTGGTTTTGCCGAACAAAACAGAGTTGGACATGGTGATGCCGATGATTACTCAAAATGATTGTGTAGTGATTGCATCCTTGAGTGGAGAAACAGATGATGTCAAAGAGAATCTAACAGCATTTGAAGTTCGAAAAATTCCAGTACTGGCGGTTACGGCAGTCGGAGATAACTATTTTGCTAGACACAGTACGCATCATTTAAATTTTTATTGTGACTTTTTTCTAATCGGCAGAAGAAGACTTCAATCGCAATCCTTGATTGGACTAAGCTGTTTAATGGATTACTTGCTACGATCCTATGGCATTTATACACTTGAGAAAAGTACTGATTCATCGACTTAAAACTTATCTAAATTTTGACATAAAAGGAGAATTTAAAATGATAGCGCTTAAATCTTTAAGAGTTAAAAGAAATGTCTTACTTGGCTATTGGGTTATGATGCCGGTGCTCTTTTACTTCTATTTATTTTTAGTAAGCTTTAATCAGCAGGTGTCCATCCAACATCTTATTCTTCAAATTCCGGGACTAACATTAGGCTTGCTGCTGTCATTTTTAATGCTCTTTCAAGCAGCTTGTCTGTATTTTATTAGTTCTCAAAGTGAGAAGAGTTTTTTCGTTGAAAAACGTTTCTTAACCTTTAGTTTGTTTCAGCAAGTTTTGACAGGAAATATTATTGGCGCTGCTTTGTGCTATTTCTATAATAAAAAAATGATTGCTGAAAATCAGTCTGTCTCACGCAATACAATGATTATTTTCTATTTTTCAATCGGATTTATTAGTTTAATTACGGCAATCCTTCTATTTATTGCGATGAGGATGAAAGGAGTTTAAAAAATGTTCTCTATGTTCAAAAAGAAAGATAAAATTTTTAGTCCAGCGGAAGGACAGTTGATTCCGTTGTCTGAAGTAAGTGATCCTGTTTTTTCTCAAGGGATGATGGGACCAGGATTTGCGGTTGAACCTGCATCAAATGAAATTTTTTCTCCTATTGCAGGAATAGTAACCAGTATCTTTCCAACTAAGCATGCGATTGGGCTTGAAATGAGTGATGGGAAAGAGATGCTGATCCATATTGGTATTGATACAGTGGAGTTACAAGGTCAAGGATTTGATATTCTTGTTAGCGAAACTGATAAGGTTACACCAGAAACAAAGCTGGCTGTTATAGATCGAGACTATTTGAAAGCACAAGGAAAAGCAAGTACGATTATGGTTTTATTTCCAGGTGCTACTGAAAGCTATACGCCAAAATCCAAATCAGTTGAAGCGTCAGAAGCAATCAAATTCAACTAATTAAATAAGCTCGGCAATCAATAAGATAGGCTAAATGCTTATCTTTTTTTGTTTGTCTAAAAATCTCTATAGATATGGTATCAAAAATGAAGAATCTTTTTCTTTTCTCTCAATGCTTAAATCGTTATACTAAATTGGTAGCAGAAAAGAGGAGAAAACACGTGATAACATTAGTCGATACAGCAGCCACGGAACGATTAGGAAAAATGATTGGCACGGTAGCCCAAGCCAGTGACAATTTAGTGTTGACCGGAGAATTAGGGGCAGGCAAGACGACCCTAACTAAAGGAATTGCATTGGGTTTAGGAATCGATCAAATGATCAAAAGTCCGACCTATACGATCATTCGAGAATATCAACAGGGGCGTTTGCCGCTTTATCATATGGATGTCTATCGGATCGAATCAGGTGCCGATGACCTAGGTTTAGACGATTATTTCGAAGGTGATGGCTTATCAGTGATCGAATGGGGGCAGCAGCTAGGGGAATATATGCCGGAGGATTACCTAGAATTGATTTTAGTGAAAGATGATCAAGAGGAAACTCTGCGTCGTGTTGATTTAATCGCGAATGGAAAACAGGCGGAAGCATTTAAGACGCGAATTTTGAAAGCGTGGGAAGTGAAATGAGTGAAGTAGAAGTCACGTTGAGAGAAGCAATCCCTGATGATGCAGCGGAGTTACTACAAATTAGCCGTCAAATAGCAAAAGAAACGGATTACTTGATTATGGATGAAGTGGGCTTAGGATTAACTGAAGAAATGTTGAGCCTGCAGCTGGCGGATTTATATGAAAGTGAGAACAATTTGCTGTTATTGGCTTTTGCTGATGGGAAGATCGTCGCAATGGCTTCAGTCAAAGCCGCACCGGAGTTTACTGTGTCACATATCGGTGAGATCGGGATTAGCGTACTGAAAGATTTTTGGGGAATCGGTCTTGGAACGGCGCTTCTAGATGAGGTTATCTATTGGAGTGAGAATGCTTCGCCATTACACCGCTTAGAATTGACAGTGCAAAAAAGAAACGAACGGGCGATTCATTTATATCAAAAATTTGGTTTTGAAACCGAGGCAGTGATGGAACGCGGCGCGCGAGATGCTCGAGGGGATTTTTTAGATGTTTTGTTAATGAGTAAATTAATCAATTAAAGAAGCGAAGCAGAGCGCTTCGCTTCATGTCTAGCTATATTGGTAAAACTAATTTTTTCAAAGGATCTACGCCAAAATGGTCTTCCTGATAAAGCAAAATTTTAGCACAGGCTCGGCTGTCTTCTAAAGCATCATGATGATGTTCTAACGGAATCGCTAATTCTTCACAGACGGTGTTCAGTCGATGATTTGGCATTTCTGGAAATAGTCGGCGACTGGTTCGAACTGTACAAAGTGACAAATAAGAGGGCTGCTCTAGATGATAATAATCCAGACAGCCAGCTAATATCTTTGTATCAAAGCCGGCATTGTGAGCGACAATCAAACGATTCTCCTGATAGTAGTGTTGGATTTCTTGCCATACTTCAGGAAATTTTGGTGCATCCTCCACGTCCTCTGGATGAATCCCATGGATCTGAATGTTTTTCCAGAAGAATTCTGTTTCTGGTTTGATTAAAGAATAATACTCACCCACGATTTGACTGTTTTTAACCATTACGAGTGCTAATGAACAAGCACTATGGGTTTGGTAATTGGCTGTTTCAAAGTCCATTGCGATAAAATTCAACAGGGTCACCTCTTCGCCATTGTTTTAACATATTTTTCTCAGCGGCGAAAGGCTTGCGGTAAAAATTTCAAACATTTTAAAGATTGATGTCCAATTCTACCGGGCAATGATCGCTGCCGAAAATCTCAGTATGGATCTTAGCGTCTTGCAGTTTTTCTTTTAAGTCATCAGAAACGACAAAGTAATCAATCCGCCACCCAGCATTGTTTTTACGAGCATTGAAGCGATAGCTCCACCAAGAGTAAATGCCCTCTTGATCTGGATAGAAATGACGGAAGGTATCAATATAGCCATTCTCTAATAAGATACTGAATTTTTCTCGTTCTTGTGGTGTAAAGCCAGCGTTTTTTTGATTGGTTTTCCAATTTTTTAAGTCGATGTTTTCGTGAGCGACATTTAAATCACCACAGAAAATAACGGGTTTCTTTTCTTTGAGTCCGTTTAAGTAATTCAAGAAAGCTTCTTCCCATGTCATGCGATAGTCTAAACGTTTTAATTCATTTTGTGAATTGGGTGTGTAGCAGGTGATCACGTAATATTCAGGATACTCTAGTGTAATCACGCGACCTTCTTGATCGTGCTCATCAATGCCAAGTCCATAAGTTACGTTTAGTGGTTCGTATTTCGTAAAAATAGCAGTACCTGAATAGCCCTTTTTCTCTGCATAATTCCAATACTCATAGTAGCCGGGCAGATCCATTTCGATTTGACCAGCTTGCAGTTTGGTTTCCTGCAGACAGAAAAAATCGGCGTCTAATTCATTAAAGACGTCCATAAAGTTCTTTTTCATCACAGCTCGCAGGCCATTGACGTTCCAAGAAATTAATTTCACAGTTCATTCCTCCATATTGTTAAATCTAATGATTTACTCATGGACTAATTGTAACGAAAAAAGATCAGAAAGCAAAGGATGCCAGACTGACAATCCACTATTTTAAAAATAGAATAGCTTTGATTTTTTGAATAAACTAAAGAAGAGAGAGGAGAATGTTAAATGAAAATTGGCGTTATCGGCATTGGAGGAATTGCACAAAAGGCTTATTTACCAACCTATGCCAAAATGCGTAAGGAAGCAACATTCATTTTCGCAACACGCAACGATGAAACGCGGGAAAAAATTTCTCAAGAATACCACTTTACCAACACAGTTTCGACGATTGATGAATTACTGGCTGAGAAAATCGATGCTTGTTTTATTCATGTTGCCACAAAGGTCCATTTTGAGATTGCTAAGCAATGTCTAGAAACAGGAGTGGCGGTTTTTATTGATAAGCCAGTTAGTGAAAAGCTAAAAGAGGTGCGTGAACTGCAAGATCTGGCTAAGGAGAAAAAGCTATTGTTCATGGTGGGCTTTAACCGTCGCTTTGCAACGATGGTTGATCAGTTAAAGCAGCTTCCGCAAAAGCATGTCATTCATTTGGAAAAAAATGAGCCGAATCATGCAATGAATGCGCAATATGGTATCTATGATTTATTTATTCATTTAGTAGATACGGCTGTTTACTTGTTGGATGATGAAATTATGGCGGTTCATTCAAAAATTCGTGAAGAAAAGGGGCAGATGACCTACGCACAGCTGCAGCTTTCAACAGCAACAACGGAATGTATCCTATCGATGGACTTAATGAGTGGTGGGAAAATGGAGCGTTACCAAGTGAGCTCGCCTGAACAAACGATGATTTTAAATCAATTGACCGATTTGACGATCAAAAAGGGAACAGTTGAAGAAGTTCAACGTTTTGGGGATTGGACGACCACGTTAGAAAAACGCGGATTTGAACAGCTAGTTATCTGCTTTATTGCCGCATTAAAAGGCGAGGATGTTGATTTGCGTCAGGAAAATGTTTTGTTAAGTCATGAGTTGTGTGAAAAAATGCTGCAACAGCACATTCGTCATCAACTATAAGGGGTGGTAAGTTTTTTTCTCGCGTGCTAAAATAGCAAAGATGTTTGAAAAATTTACCCGTAATGAACGAGAAAGGCTTATCAAAGTGAAAATTACTGAATTATCGAACGCATTACCAAGTGTGAAAGTCCTTTTGGATGAACCTTTAATGAATTATACCTTTACAAAAACTGGCGGTCCTGTTGACGCTCTAGCATTTCCCAAAGACAATGAAGAAGTGAAAGCATTAGTTGATTACTGTCGTTCAAATGACATCCCTTGGATCGTTTTAGGGAACGCTAGCAATTTGATTGTCCGTGATGGCGGTATTCGTGGTTTAGTGATCATGCTGACGGATATGACAACGATTCGAGTAGAGGAAGATACGATCATTGCCCAAGCTGGCGCGAAATTGATCGACACAACATATGTTGCTTTAGATCATTCGTTGACCGGATTCGAATTTGCTTGTGGGATTCCTGGGAGTATCGGTGGCGCGGTCTTCATGAATGCTGGTGCGTATGATGGACAGCTGGAAGATGTGTTTGAATCAGTGGATGTATTATTGGCTGATGGCACATTTGAAACGTGGTATAAGGACCAAATGAATTTTTCCTACCGTCATTCAGCGATTCAAGATCAACCAGCGATTGTTTTGAGTGCGACCTTCAAATTAACACCAGGCGATCACGACCAAATCGAAAAACGGATGAAGGAATTAACCGAACTACGTGAGCTGAAGCAGCCGTTGGAATATCCATCATGCGGCAGTGTCTTTAAGCGCCCAGTCGGTCACTTCACTGGGAAATTGATTCAGGATGCTGGCTTGCAGGGGTTAGTATGGGGTGGCGCGCAAATCTCTGAAAAACATGCTGGCTTCATCGTCAACATTAACAATGCAACAGCTACTGACTACATTGAGTTGATCGCTCATATTCAAAAAACGATTAAAGAAACGTTCGATGTGACTTTAGAAACCGAAGTGCGGATTCTAGGCGAAGAACCGAAATAATAAACATACAAAAATGCTTGGTAGAAAATCATTTAGATTTCTACCAAGCATTTTTTATTTTTTCATTAACCTTAATAATACGGCGCAAACACCCATTGTCGCAATACCTGCAACAATCGCTTCAACCAGACCGCTACCGAAAATAATTCCTAAAATGACACCATAAACGGCATCTGCTGTGACTTGCAATACATTTGCGTAGCTGTCTTTAAAGAAGAAAAAGATCAGGTTCATGACTAAAATTGTATTCGTCATCGAGCCTGCTAGACCAGCGATGAACAAGCTGACCGGACGAGCCTTTTGTTTCATTAATTTATATAATCCTGTATAAACGAAATAGGGAACGACACCAATCAAAATACGCGGAATAATTGCTACGACAACTGCGCGCCAGTCGCCTTGATTCGTTAATGGATTTGCAATAAATGGTGAAAAGACAAAAGACATTGGTGTGATAACGACAGTTGCTCTCGCTAAACTAATTACTCCAAAGACAGCTCCCAGACCAGCTCCAATGCGCGGACCCAATACAATCGAAGCAATAATCACTGGGATATGCATGGTCGTTGCATTGATGGGACCGATTGGAATAAATCCTAATGGTGTGACCGCTAAAATAATCATGATGGCTAAAAACATCGCGGTCAAAGTAAAGCTTCTAACATTTTTCTCTTTCATTTGTTACTCCTTTAATTTCGAATTTACGATATGCACAATTTCAGCAATATCTGCTAAAGCACCTCGGCCATAATCGCCGCAAGCTAGCAAGGCCTCTCTTGGTTCGATTTCTTGATAACCGACTTCTTTTAGTGTGGTCAAATTTCGTTGGACGATCGGGTTTTGATACATATAGGTATTCATAGCTGGCGCGATAATTTTGGGTGTATCCGGCAGCAATGCGAGAGCTACGGTTGATAGTAAATCATCCGCGATTCCGTTGGCTAATTTGCCAATAATATTTGCTGAAGCAGGGGCAACAAGAAAGAGATCGGCTGCCTTAGCCAAAGCAATATGATTGATCAATGCGGCATCAGGTTCTTCAATTACATCCAGATGGACACGTCGGTGAGACAAGGATTGGATCGTTAAGGGCGTAATGAATTCCGTACTGCTCTTGGTCATCACAACATCTAAGTTATAGCCTAGTTTGGTTAATTGGTTGGTAATGTCGGCTGCTTTGTAGGCAGAGATGCTGCCGCTGACTCCTAGTAAGATGTTTTTCATTTTACTTCCTCCAGTTTCATGACTTCCTTTTTGATCAGTTCAGCAATTTCAGTTTTTGTCTGTGCTTCTTTGACTTTATGCTGCCTATTGATCAGATAACCATGATGTTTTTCACCGCGAATTTCCGTTAAATCATTTGCCAAGATAAAATCAGCTTGATTTTTTTCAAGACTGGCTTTTGCTACATTTAATAATTCAATCATCGGCACGTCAACTAATAATTTAAAGCCAACCAAAATCGTTTGCGGCTGCAATTTTTTGATCAAAGATATGATTTTTGGCGTTTTCTTTAGAACAACGACTAGATGATCGGTATCTGAAGAGATTTTTTTCTCTGTTCGCTCATTGGCAACTTCTACTAAGGCTTTTGGTAAATCTGCTGGTTTTGCCGCCATTGCTGCTTCAAGATCTTCAAGAGTAACCGAACTTTCTGGTGTGAAATCACTGACCGCCATGCTATGGATGACTACATCATACGTATTTTCTGACATTAAATCCTTCAATGTTTTTTCAAGATCTGCGGTAGAGTCGATTAAGTATTGATGAATCATTTTTCCTTCAGGTTTTACCGCGTGACGTGTAGTAATCATATCAATTGTCGCGTTTTCTTTCGCAAAGCTTTCCGCAATCGCTTTGCCTAGCTTTCCGCTGGAATGATTCGTTATCGCGCGGACATCATCGATTTTTTCGGAAGTACCGCCTGAAGTTATTAGAATTCTCACTGGTTTGTTCCCCCTAAAGCAACGATTGTACGTCCTACATGCTTTCCTTCTAACAGGGCATTTGCCGTTTCCAATACGTGCTCTAATTCAATTTGTTGGACTTGGAAATGATCAGGCAACGCCCATTCATTCGCCATTTTTTTCCAAAGCTTTTGCCGTTGCTCCATCGAGGCTTCGACTGAATCGATGCCTAATAAGTTAACACCTCGTAAAATAAAAGGCAAGACAGTTGTACTCAGTTTGATGCCGCCAGCATTTCCGCATAAAGCAGCACTACCTCCATAGTTAATAAAAGGCAGAACCTGAGCCAGCGTATCGCCGCCGACTGTATCAATGACAAAATCAAAGAGCTGTTTATTCAACGGACGGACTTTTTCTGGAAACAATTCAGCCGGAGAGAGAACAGCGGTTGCTCCTAGTTGTTGCAAGTAATCTAATTGATTCTCTTTTCGACTTAGCGCAGTGATCTCTTTACAGCCGATTTGTTTTAGAAAATGCAGAGCAAATCCACCCACACCGCCAGTCGCCCCAGTAACCAATACCCGACTGTCCGCGTTTAATCCATGAGTTTGCAGCGCATCTACCGCTAGTGCAGCTGTAAATCCAGCTGTCCCGAAGGTCATTGCCTGTTTAGTAGATAAACCTTCTGGCAGGTGAACGACCCATGAAGCTGGAACAACTTGTACATCGCTTAAGCCGCCATCCTGCTTGACGCCTAAGCCATAGCCCGTGACTAATACTTCGTCACCAACTTTAAATTCTTCCGCTTTGCTTTCTATAATTATACCTGCCAAATCAATACCAGGTGTCATTGGATATTCGCGCAATACCCCAGTATTGGCTTTGGTTGCTAATGCATCCTTATAGTTAATACCAGAATAATTCACCTTAACTAATACTTCATTTTCTTTTATCTCAGGTTTGGTAAAGCTCTCAATCTCTGTGTGAAGGGTTTCATCATTCATTACACGTAAACGGCGATAAGTCATTAGTTGTTAGCCTCCCTGTACTTAAAAAAATAGTTACTCCTATCTTAGCGGAAATGAAAGAAAAAGCAAATTTATTTTCTTTTTAATTTCCATTAAAATCGTGAAAGAATTTCATTCAGATCGCTTGATTTTTAGGGAAAAGTTCGTATACTGGAATGGTGCTATTAAACAAGAAGTTTACTATTAGCAAACAAGGAATGGAGGACTGAGAGTATGGAGATTGGTGAGAAGCTGCGAAATCTTAGAATCCAAAAAAATTTAACGCAAGAAGAGTTAGGTGAACGAACCGATTTATCTAAGGGATACATCTCTCAGTTGGAACGTGACCTAAGTTCTCCTTCTATGGAGACTTTTTTTGATATTTTAGAAGTTCTAGGTGTGACACCAGCTGAATTTTTCAAGCAAAAGACCGGTGATCAGAAAATCGTCTATAAGGATGAAGACACTACTTTTTACAGTGATGAGGAACACGGCTATCATATTAAGTGGCTGATTCCTGAATCGAATGAGAAGGAAATGGAACCCATTTTATTAACGCTAGATAAAGAGGGACAATATAAACAGTTTACCCCTTCGTTGTCTGAAACGTTTATCTATGTATTAAAAGGCAAGGTGGCGCTGCAATTTGGCGAAACCTTATATGAAGCGGAAAAAGGCGAGAGTATCTATTACGAAGCGAGTAAACCGCACCGGCTGCAAAACCAGGCGAATGGAGTCAGCAAAGTGCTGATCGTCGCTACAGAATCTTACTTATAGAAAAAGGACGTGAAGTCATGACAAACACAATTATCTCCTTTAAAGATGTAATCAAACAATACGATGATGACGATCCCGTATTGAAAAAAATAAATTTTGATATTGAAGAGGGGCGTTTTTATACCTTATTAGGACCTTCTGGCTGCGGAAAAACAACGATTTTACGAATTATCGCCGGTTTCACAGACGTTAGTGAAGGCGATATTTTTTTTGAAGGAAAACGGATGAACGATATTCCGGCTAACAAACGTCAGGTCAATACAGTCTTTCAAGATTATGCGTTGTTTCCTCATATGAATGTTTTTGATAATGTTGCCTTTGGCTTGAAGATCAAAAAGCTGTCTAAAAAAGAGATTGAGAAGAAAGTCTTAGAGGCATTGAAGTTAGTTCAGCTACCTGGTTATGAGAATCGTGAAATCACCGAAATGTCTGGTGGTCAACGTCAGCGGGTGGCGATTGCGCGAGCAATTGTCAATGAACCAAAGATTTTATTACTGGATGAACCATTGTCAGCTTTGGATCTGAAATTACGAACGGATATGCAGTATGAATTGCGTGCGTTGCAAAAACGTTTAGGTATTACCTTTATTTTCGTGACTCATGACCAAGAAGAAGCGTTGGCTATGAGTGATGAGATTTTTGTGATGAATAAAGGCAAGATCGTACAAAGCGGTACACCAGTTGATATTTACGATGAACCAATCAATCATTTTGTCGCAGATTTTGTTGGAGAAAGTAATATTGTTGCTGGTGAAATGGTGGAGGATAACCTGGTCAAATTTGTCGGCAAAACCTTTGAATGTGTCGATGGCGGGATGCGTCCCAACGAACCAGTTGAAGTCGTTTTGCGTCCAGAAGATTTAACCTTGACCACACCTGAACAGGGAAAACTGGTTGTGACGGTTGATACGCAGCTGTTCCGCGGGGTTCATTACGAAATGAACTGTATTGATGCGGATGGGAATGAATGGATGGTCCATTCTACGAAGAAAGCCAAAAAGGGCAGCAAAGTTGGTCTGTACTTTGAACCTGAGGACATTCACGTCATGCGCTTCAACGAAAGTGAAGAAGACTTCGAAGCTCGTTTGGAAAGCTATGAAGATTAGGGAGGGATCACTATGAAAAATATGCGTCGTTTATATTCAATCCCTTACTTTTTTTGGCTGCTGTTTTTTGTCATTGCCCCGGTGATTTTGATCGTCTATCAGTCTTTCTTTGATATGAACGGCAATTTTACGTTAACCAATTATCATACGTACTTAACCTCAAAAACCTATTTGATGATGACCGTCAATTCCGTACTATTTGCGTTTTTGATTACGTTGATGACGCTGTTAATCAGTTATCCGACGGCGTACTTTTTATCGAAATTGAAGCATCGCCAATTATTACTGCTGTTGGTGGTTCTGCCGACATGGATTAATTTATTGCTGAAGGCATATGCCTTTATCGGTATTTTTAGCGCGAACGGTTCGGTCAATGACTTCTTGAGTTTTATTGGGATCGGACAGAAACAACTGCTATTCACGGATTTTAGTTTCATGTTTGTGGCAGCTTATATCGAACTGCCGTTTATGATCATGCCGATTTTCAATGCATTGGAGGAAATCAATCCTTCTTTGATCAGTGCTAGTCGCGATCTAGGAGCGAATAATTTTGATACATTTCGTCGGGTAATTTTCCCACTTTCCTTGAATGGTGTAAAAAGCGGTGTTCAAGCTGTCTTTATCCCGTCGCTCTCACTCTTCATGCTGACGCGCTTAATTGGTGGGAACCGCGTGATCACACTGGGAACGGCAATTGAAGAACATTTCTTGGTGACACAGAATTGGGGCATGGGGTCTACGATCGGTGTGATTCTGATCGTGGCTATGTTTATTGTAATGATGCTAACCGGTGAAAAACGTAAGGGAGGTCGGGTGAAATGAGAAGAAGAAAATTTTCTTGGTCCACTATTTATTTGATTTTTGTGTTTATTCTATTGTACATTCCGATCTTTTATTTGATTTTCTATTCCTTTAATCAGGGTGGAAATATGAGTACCTTTACTGGATTTACGTGGGAACATTATCAAAGTTTGTTTTCTGATCGTCGCTTGATTAGTATCGTTGTTCAAACTTTTGTTCTGGCATTCTTGTCCGCATTGTTAGCAACGATTATTGGGACTTTCGGTGCGATGGGCATTTATTATACACGTAAGCGAAATTCAAGAAATGTCTTGTTGGGACTAAATAATATTCTTATGGTTTCACCAGATGTTATCATCGGTGCCAGCTTTTTGATTCTATTTACGATGCTTGGCGGGGTTTTGAAGAACTTCCAGTTAGGCTTTGTCAGTGTGCTGCTTTCTCATATCGCCTTTAGTATTCCCATCGTTGTTTTAATGGTGTTACCGAAGCTGAAGGAAATGAATGATTCCATGATCGATGCGGCACGAGATTTAGGAGCGAATAATTTTCAAGTGTTATCTAATATTATATTGCCGTTTTTGACACCGGGAATTATTGCGGGATATTTTATGGCATTTACCTATTCGTTAGATGATTTTGCCGTAACCTTCTTTGTTACTGGAAATGGCTTTACAACACTTTCAGTCGAAATCTATTCACGGGCTAGACAAGGGATCAGTTTAGAAATCAATGCCTTATCGACCCTCGTCTTTATTTTCTCTCTGCTGTTAGTCGTGGGTTATTACTTTATTAGTCGCGATACCTCAAAGAAAGCGCGGAAACGCAAACGTGATTTTGAGGAGGTGGCAGTACTGAAATGAGAAAATTACAATCACTTTTTATCGGTGTCGTCGCCATCATTCTCTTACTGACATTTTTGGTCATTCGCTTGAATCATTCTTCCAATGCCAGTTCTAAAGTATTAAATATTTATAACTGGGGTGATTACATTGATCCAGAGTTAATCAAGCAGTTTGAAAAAAAATACGGTTATAAGGTCAATTACGAAACCTTCGATTCAAATGAAGCGATGGAAGCCAAAATCAAACAAGGCGGAACAGCCTATGATATTGCGATTCCTAGTGAATACATGATCCAAAAAATGAAGAAGGAAAAATTACTCTTACCATTGGATCATTCAAAAATTCATGGTTTAGAAAATATTGATCCGCGCTTTTTAGATTTGGATTTTGATCGAGAGAATAAATACTCGATTCCGTATTTCTGGGGAACCTTAGGGATCGTCTATAATGATAAATTTGTCGCTGGAGACAAAATCAAACATTGGGACGATTTGTGGCGTCCAGAATTAAAGAACAATATTATGCTAATCGATGGTGCTCGAGAGGTCATGGGTTTGTCCTTAACCACCTTAGGCTATTCCATCAATAGCAAAGATATGACGCAGCTGAATCAAGCGATCCAGAAACTAAGCAGCTTGACTCCTAATGTCAAAGCGATCGTTGCTGACGAGATCAAAATGTATATGGCAAATGAAGAAAGTGCCGTTGCAGTGACCTTTTCTGGAGAAGCAGCAGATATGATGTCTGAAAATGAGCATCTCCATTACGTGATACCGCCTGAAGGTTCAAATCTGTGGTTTGATAATATCGTGATTCCTAAGACCTCCAAAAATCAAGAAGGCGCCTATGACTTTATCAACTTTATGCTGAAGCCAGAGTCAGCTAAACAAAATGCAGAATATATCGGTTATTCAACACCGAATAAAAAAGCATTAGCGATGCTGCCAAAAAGTATTTCTGGTGACAAGCAATTTTATCCAGATGATGAGACCATTAGTCATTTGGAGGTTTATAAAGATTTAGGTCCGGAATATTTGGGGATCTATAATGATTTGTATTTGGAGTTTAAGATGTATCGGAAGTAGCTTGAAAACTCAAAACAAACGGTTTAAAGTCGCATTTTAAATGTGAAAAATTATTTTTACTTATTCCTTTTAAACTTTCCATCCAAACTACGGATTACGATCAAAGTAGTAATTATTCTACTTTATAATTATTTGGTTGAGTAAAATGAATGAACGCTAAAACAGTTCGCTAAATAAAAGAATAATCCGTAAAACCTGAATCTTATTTATAAGATTCAGGTTTTTTATTTATTAAAAGAAACTTTTGCTGCAATTTGTAATAGCTAAAAAAGAGACGCTCATCTTATGAACTGAGCTTTATCTTCTTAGGGAAGGAACCAGAATGTTTTTAAAAGGCTATGGTTATTTTCTATCAATTTCTATTAACGAATTGTTTTGTTCTAGTTTAACAACAGTTTAATAATTCGTAGCGGTCTATTTTTTTTTGCTGATTAAACTGTAGTCAAGAAGTAAAGGATGGGGTGCAAAAAATGAGAATGCGTGATAAACATTTTTTTCTTGGAAAAATTAGAAATCCTAAGCGGAAAAGGGAGCCCTTGAGCAATGAGGAAAAAATTATCATTGTCGCCCTCTGCATTTTTATCGCCGCTCTTTTTATACTGACTGTTTACGCTGTGGCATTCACAGTGTCTAGACTAAAATTTCTGATCTAAATCAAAGAATGGAGGAATTAACATGAAATATTTAACTTTTGTCGTACCAAGCTACAATTCTCAAGATTATTTGGCACGTTGTGTAGATACATTATTAGCTGGAGGAGAGGATGTAGAGATCATTATCGTTAATGACGGTTCCACAGATGCTACTGCAGCAATTGCAGACGGATATGCTGCTGCTCATCCGACAATCGTAAAGGTGGTTCATCAAGAAAATAAAGGACATGGCGGAGCAGTCAATGCTGGCTTGGCTCAAGCCACAGGCCGCTATCTCAAGGTGGTGGATTCTGATGATTGGCTAGATGTTAGAGGTCTTATTTCCGTTCTTTTCCAAATGAAAAATTGGGAAGAGAAACAGCAAACAGTCGATATGATCGTTTGTAATTATGTCTACGATCATTTATTTGATCAGAAACAGCATACGGTGGATTATCGCAATGTTTTTGAGACAAACCAGATTTGTGGCTGGGAGGGTATCGGTCGATTTAATCCGTCTCAATACTTAATCATGCATGCGCTGATTTTCAAGACAGAGATTCTGCGAAAGAGCGGGGTAGAGCTGCCGTTGAATACTTTTTATGTGGATAATCTATTCGCGTATCAACCATTACCTTATGTGAAAAAGATCTGCTATTTAGATGTTGATTTGTATCATTATTTCATTGGTCGTGACGATCAGTCGATCAACGAAAGCGTCATGATGGAGCGGATTGATCAACAAATCAAGGTGACGAAAATCGTTTCCGAATGCACCAATCTTGCGGATGTGGAGGTCTCGAAGTTATCTACCTATATGATGCGGAATATCTCGATTATGTTGGCGATTTCTTCGATTCATTTATTGCTGATCGGGACAGACGAAGCCTTGGCTAAACGCAAGGAATTATGGAACTATATCAAAACAATCAATCGAAAACTCTATTGGAAATTGCGTTTGCGAACCGTCGGCGGGCTAACCTATCTTCCTGGGAAAATCGGAAGTCTCGCGACAGTCACTGGATATCGAGCAGCCAAAACGGTCATTAAATTTCAATAGTTGAAAAGGAGGCCCGCAGATGGCTGAAGTATATATTGCGTTAGTGGATACACCAGGTTTTTTCGCCAGCATCATTAAGAAGGTCATCGGTATCGACTATTGTCATGTCGTCCTCTCGTTGGATGAGACTTTTGACCAAGCATATAGTATCAACCGAAGAAATCCGGCAATTCCTTTTTTTGCCGGATTTGTCAAAGAGGATTCAGTAAAGATTTTGCGGAAATTTCCGACAGCCTACTATCGAATCATTCGTGTGCCTTGCTCGATGGAACAAAAAAAAGCGATCCAAAAGGAACTGGAATCCTGCTATGAGCGACGCTGGACCATTCACTATTGTGTCATTGGGCTGCCCTTTTTGTTAGTAAAACGCCCGTTTTATCAAAAGAATCATTATACGTGTTCGTCATTTTTAGCCAAGCTCTTAGATGAACAAGGGATTTCTTTATTTGATAAGCATTCTTCACTTGTGACACCGAGAGATTTTTATGAATTAACCGGTTTTGAGAAAATTTATGAAGGCTCATTTTCTAGCTACCTTAGTGATCGAGTCTATTGGAAGGAGGCGAAGGGGCATGCTTGGTAAATACAAGCTCAGTATCATTCTTCTATTGATTCTGATTCTCTTAACAGTAGGCACTTTTCTCCAAGCCAATGATCTTTCTGAAGTGCTGTCAGCTTTATCAGAAATGAGTCTCTTATGGCTAGCATTGGGCATCCTGTCGGTTCTCTTGTTTGTGATAATGGAAGGGGTGATGATCTGGTATTTATTGCGTTCTTTTCAAAAGGGAATTGGACTGTGTCAATGTATCAGTTGGTCCTTCGTTGGTTTTTTTGTATCGGGAATTACGCCTTCTGCAACAGGCGGACAACCGATGCAGATTTATTACATGAAGCGTGCAGGGATTCAGGTCTCAGCGAGCATGCCAGTGCTGATGATTCTTGCTGTTCTGTATAAGCTGGTGATGGTGGGCATCGGAATCGGGATCTGCCTTTTCTGGTCAACAGGCATCGCAGCTTCCTTCGGTGATTATTTGTGGTTGTTTTATCTTGGACTGGGACTTAATAGTTTCGTCGTTGTTTTGTTGACAGTCATTATGATTCGCCCCAATTACGCGGAAAAAATAGTCTTAAAGGTCCAGAGACTCTTGACAGTCACCCGCATTTTGAAGGTGTCGCCAGAGCGTCAAACGAGGTGGTTATCAGCGATTGCTGAATATCAACAGGTCATCAATTTTTTTCGCGGACATAAAGCGACATTGTTTTCTGCCGCTCTCATGACCTTGATTCAACGATCCCTGCCTTTTTTATTAACTTGGATCATTTATCGGGGATTGGGGCTTTCAGGTATAGGGATACTTTCCTTAATGGCTTTGCAGGCGGCAGTTACTTTGTCAGTCGATCTGCTACCGCTTCCGGGCTCTATGGGAATATCTGAGTTGGTTTTCAGCGCTGTTTTTGCCGCTGTTTTTAGTGAGAAGCTGCTGCCTGCAGCTTTGTGTATTTCAAGAGGGATCAGCTTTTATCTGATTATGATCGTAAGCGCGGCTGTTTTCGCTTGGGTGCACTTTTCAAAAAGTAAAGTCCAAAGCAAGGAGCATCGTAATTTTTTAGTTTAAAGAAATGATTATAGGAGATGATGTAGATGAAAAAGGAATTTAGACCGGACGTACTGGTAATTGGGGCGGGTTTTGCAGGTTCTGTTTGTGCTAGAGAGTTTGCCGAAAAAGGAATGAGGGTTTTAGTTTTAGAGCAAAGACCGCATATTGCTGGAAATATGTTTGATGGACCAGATGAGAGCGGCTTAATGATTCACTGGTATGGACCACATATATTTCATACGAACAATCGCAGGGTATTTCACTGGCTGGATCGATTTACTGATTGGGTGCCTTATGAGCATCGTGTGTTGGGAAGAATTCAAGGTCAAGAGGTACCGATTCCTTTCAATTTTACTGCTATAGACACGCTCTTTCCTAGTAAGACTGCACAACAACTAAAAGAAAGGCTTGTTCAAAGCTTTCCCAATAAGGACCGCGTCACTATTTCAGAATTAATAAGTCACCAAGATGAAGAGCTGGCACGATTAGGAGAATTCATTTTTGAAAATGTTTTTGTCCACTATACAGCAAAACAGTGGGGGATCGCAGCTGAGCAGGTCGATTCCACGGTGATCAATCGCGTCCCTGTTTTATTGAGTTATGATGCTCGCTATTTTCAAGATGAGTGGCAGTTCATGCCTAAGCATGGCTATACTGAGTTGTTCAACCAGATACTGAATCACGAAAATATTATCTGTCGATTAGGTGTTTCAACATCTGAGGTTCTCAGACTTGAAGATGATGGAATACTTTCATTTGAAGGAGAACGTTTTGATGGTCCAGTAATCTACACGGGAGCGCCAGATCAGCTGTTGAACTATTGCTTTGGCCGATTAGCCTATCGTTCGCTGGATCTGTATTTTGAAACCATCAGAAAAACCCGCTTTCAAAAAGAAGCAGTTGTCAATTATCCAAATGAGGAGAAATTCACACGAATCACGGAATTTAAACAATTGACGTGTCAAATCAAGGAAGGGGTCACAGCTATCTTAAAAGAATATCCTTGTGCGTATACTGGCACTGATGCGCTCGAGCCGTATTATCCAATCGAAACAGCGGCGAATCGTAGGCAATATGAATCGTATCAGAACAAGCTGAGTACCTGGAAAAACCTTTATCTCTGTGGTAGATTAGCCCAATATAAATATTTTAATATGGATGAAGTAATCGAATCCGCTCTGCAGCTTTCAGCAGGCATAATGAAAATTCATTGAGAACCATATAGATACAAATAAAACGGTACTGCTTAAAGAAACGCGACTAAGCAGTACTGTTTTTTTGCGGATAAATAATCCTGATTTGAGGGGGAGTTAGCTGCCAAAAAATCGGTCAAAAATCAAGATGCTTTCCTCTTACACAGCAGGCTGTAATCGAAGCTTTTATTTATCTTAAAGTCAGTCAGCAATGATCAGAGACTGAAGGAAACGAAAAAAGATCCAGACTGAACAGCGTTTCGCTGCAGTCTAGATCGGTTAGTTAAGGTCGAAAGCGATAGCCTGCACCCCAGACTGTTTGGATATGCTGCGGATCGGCAGGATCTTTTTCAATTTTTTCACGTATTCTGCTGAGATGGACGGCCACAGTTCGACTATCGCCGAGGGCATCTAATCCCCAAATCTTTTCGTAAAGCTCTTCTCGAGTGAAAACAACCTCGGGATTGGACATTAGAAAAAGGAGCAGCTCGTACTCTCTGTTCTTAAATTCTACTTCGATACCATCAATAAGCACTCGTCTTGTTTTAGTATTTAATTTAAACTTTCCATAATCCAATACTTCAGAAACCGTCGAAGTATTTTGATGAGAGGCACGTGCATACTGAGCGATATTTGCTTTTACTCGAGCCACAAGCTCCATTGCTGAGAAGGGCTTTGTGATGTAATCGTCAGCACCGACCCCAAGGCCCATAATCTTATCGGTATCTTCGACCTTTGCAGTTACCATTAGGATCGGGATGGAGAGTTTCTCACGAAGCTGCTTGCAGATCTCCAAACCATCCATGTCAGGCAGCATTAAATCCAATAAAATTAGATCGTAAGGATTTGAAAGGGCCTCTTTTAACCCTAAATGCCCATTCATGACCACCTTTGTTTCATAGCCATTGATCGTGAGAAAATCCTGTTCTATCTTGGCGATTGCTTCGTCATCTTCAATGATCAATATCTTATCCATTCTCGATTCCCTCCAATAAAGGTAATGTGATGATGATCCTCAATCCGTTTTCTGAGCCATTCTCAGCATGGATCGTTCCTGAGAAGCGATGGATAATTTTAGCAGAAATAGCTAATCCTAACCCATTTCCATGACGTTTCCCTGTGCTGGTGCGCGCCTTATTCCCACGATAAAATACTTCAAACAACTTATTCAATGAATCCTCGGATACTCCTGGTCCGTTATCCTGAAAGATAATCGTGACACGCTCATTTTCCTGATAGGACTCTATGGATAGGTGATTATTCTTCTCTGCGCCATATTTTACGGCGTTTTCTGATAAATTTGTAAACACTGTACGCAATTGAACAGGATCGACTTCGACATATTTCTGGTGAGTCTTATTTTCCAGTGTGATGACCATATCCTCCGAATACTCATCTGATGCTCTTTTGGCAAAGCTGTCGAGAGCGGCACCGATATCGATGATTTCTTCAGAAAAAGGAAATTCGCCAAGATCCAATTTTGAAAAGAGGAAAAGCTGTTGGACAATGTGTTCGAGATCGTCCGTTTTGGAAATGATTGTTCTTAGATACTCCTTTTGCAGCAGTGGAGTGGTAGCGACACCTTCGGCAAGTCCTTCTGCGTAGGTTTTTATCGATGTTAACGGCGTGCGAAGATCATGAGAAATACCAGCCACAAGCTCGCGGCGGTTCTCATCGTCCTTCTTTCGAGCTTCAATCAGTTCCTGCAGTTGTCTTGCCATCTCGTTAAAATCATTACAAATTCCGGCAAATTCATCCTTTCCTTCATAGGCGATCCGATAATCCAAATTCCCATCCCTGATTTCGTGAACACCATCGACAAGGATATTCAAAGGATTGATAATGCTGCGAAAAACAAACCTAGTTAAGATCCCGTTCGTCAAGACAATTGCCAAAAGAATAAATATAGCGAACACTATTCCGGGATTAACGGTTTGATTCGCCAGATCAAAGCGCGTGTCATTACTATAGTTATGGTCTTTGTTATACAGATACACGCGGTACGGTCCGGCTTGAACGGTAAAAAGAGCAGTATTGTCGATAGTATAGTGCCCTTGGCTCTTCGCTTTCTCCTGGGCTAAAGAGGTGAGAGGAGATGTCTTAAAGCCGCCGGTTTGATAAAGCTCTTTGTTTCCCTCGTATAAAGCAACAGAAACGTTTTTGCTTTTTTCGGGAAGAGCAAAGGCAGCAAGATCCTTCTGGATTTCTTCCTCGTCGTCATTTTCCCATTCCGTTGACAACCGTTTCATTTTGGCAACCATTTGATAAAACACATCGTTGCTTCGTGCAGGAACGTTGCCCTCTATTCCCGCACGATTAAGAATGATATTGATGAAGATTGACGATAACAACAAACATAACAATATCGGTATGATGAGCATTAATACGTTTGAAAAAATCAGTCGTCGTCGAATGGTCATGACCCTCAGCCCCTTTTTGCCAGTATACTATAGGAAATATGTGCTGCCTAATTCATCTTTTTAACAAGATAATCGGAGAAAATTTTTTCGCCATCTTTGATTGCTTGGTCATAGTATTCTTTAACGGTTTTTGTAGGTAACAGAGGACGAAAGACTTCGAAAACCGTTGCATATCTTGCTTTTTTGAAAGTCAATTTTGTGTTGCGAATATTTTGATACGTTTTTTTCGCGTATTCACTAGCTTCTGCTTTTGAAACCTTCTTCGCCAGTGCTTTAGCAAGATCTGCATCGCCATTGTTTACAGCAATCGTTAACCAAGCAGAATGTTTCGTTTCACTGGTATAGTTCACTAAATACTGAAAGGCATGTAAGGAATGATTTTTTACCATTTCTTCTGCTAAAGTATCTGCCTTCCAACCTGAGGGCATCCGTTTAAGGACGATAGGAATGTAAGCGTCACGTCTTTGATCAATCGCGAGGGTCAGAAATTCTTCAAGGGTTTTCTGTGGGGCATTTGCTAATTGCTTTTCAAACTCTTCCGGCTGATTTTCCAAATAGCTTTTCATCAATGGGGTATTTTCATGATTCTTCATAATCGTTTCAACAGAGGATTTTTGCTGTTCACTAGCAAAAATCGGGCTTAAGGGACCGATTATCAGACTTAGTATAGTGAAGATTAATAATGTGATAGTGAAAATAATGGTTGCTCTCATTTTTCTTTCCTTCTTTCTTTCTTTTTTGAAATCCAAAGCAAATCCCTCTTATAAGAATTGAAAACTTGCCAATTCCCTTAGAACCTATGACTGAATTGATCTGAGAGGAGCGATCTTCTTTTGACTTCACTATCAGAGTAAACAAAAAGGTATAAATATGTCGCACGAAATAGTTAACAGTTGTTAAACTATCAAAAGTAGAAACTGATCATAGGATTGGGCTGGACATTTAATTTATTATTTTGTTTTCTAGCCTACAAAGGATTACTTAAAATTGTAGACTTTCTAATACCGCTTAATTAAGTTTTGGTATACTTGGTATAACCGAAAAAAGGAAGGGCAAACCTTATGCTGCCGATGATTATAATTAGGTATTTATCTTTTTCCCATTTATTAGCATTTGGAATCAATTATTTTATTCTGGACGATATCAAAGATAAAAAAAGGATCAACTATCTGTTAATTCCATTAATTATTCTATTTGGAATGATTGTTGGAACAAGCTTCTCATACATAGATACCGTAGTGCTGTATATCTTTTTCCTAATGCTCTCAGTAAGAAATTCAGCGGAAAGAAACGTCGTGACTTCTTTGATGATCGTCTCAAGTGCATGCCTGATAGAGATATTGGTCAGTAATATAACGAAACCACTGATATCATTTGTTCTCGAAAAGAACAGTATAGTGTTTTTTATAGGATTTCTCCTACTTCATTATGGTCTCTTGCTTATCAGTCTCTTAATTTACAAAAAATGGCTGCTGCCTTGGATCAGAAGAAAGAAAAAGTTAAATTTAGCGGCTTATTTGTTAACGATCTCACTAATTATTTATTTCTCCTATTGGACGATTACCGTGTACGCCGAAACCTTCTTTTTAAAATCTTTCGTAGCTGTTTTCTATCTCGTTTTTGCGGTCTTAGGTGGTGCGATCATTCAAGCAATTTCTCATAATCAAGATTTAAAGCTTGAAGCAGAAAAACGACAGCTTGAGTATGCTATCCATCATCGCTATCTTGAGGATCTGAAAAGACAGTACCAGGGAATCCGCGAGTTTCGGCATGATTATGTCAATCTTCTGACGTCGCTTGAATATTTTATCGAAAAGGATGAATTCGAAGCGCTGAAAGACTTTTTCAATTCTAGTGTGAAAAAGACTAAGAATTATTTAGGAAAGGATATCCTTCACGCGGATGAATTGAATAAACTCGACTCGTTGGAGATAAAAAGCATTTTAACGATGAAATTACTAGCTGCTCAAGAAAAAAATATTCATGTTCAAGTCGAGGCGGATGACAAGGTACGCTTAAATCCGGCCGTTGATTCGGTGGTGCTGATTCGCATTCTGGGTATTCTTTTAGATAATGCGATCGAAGAACTAGAAACGCTCTCAGATGGGAAACTGTTGATCGGTATTTTCTCGGTTAAAGGGGATACCATTTTTGTAATAGAAAATACTGCACGCAGACAGATTGAACCTCTGCAAACCTTAAAACAAAAAGGTTTCTCTACTAAGGGTAATGAAAGAGGGATGGGGCTTTCCAATATCGATAAGTTGACAGCAACAGAGCCGAAGATTCTGTTGGAAACAATTATAGATAAGCAACAATTTATTCAAAAGGTGATTGTGATTGGCGAGGAGGGCTAGGTATGCTGGGGATTTTTATCTGCGAAGACAATGCGATTCAGCGGAATCAAATTGAATCGTTTATTAAAAACTATTTGCTGATCGAAGAACTGGACATGGAGATCAAAATCAGCACAGATCAGCCGGAACATATCCTTGATTATTTGGAACAGCATCCGGATAGTAGAGGAATTTATTTTTTAGATGTGGACTTGCAGTGTGATATGAATGGAATTCAATTAGGCGCGAAAATCAGAGAGCATGATTTACATGGAAAAATCGTGTTTATTACCACCCATGATGAGTTATTGGCATTAACCTTCAAATATAAAGTTGAGGCTATGGACTATATTCTAAAAGAGGATGAAATCGCGGATGTACGGGAACGAATTCAAGAGGCATTAATTCAGGCACAGCGTCATTACCAAAAAGAAGCACAAAAAGCCGATGATTTCATCCAGCTTAAAATTGGCAGTCAAATTCGAGTATTCGAATTACAGCAGGTGATGTTCTTTGAAACAGCACCAACGCCCCATAAATTGATTCTACACTTGGCGAATAGCACGTTAGAATTTTATGGGAAAATCAATGATGTTCCAGCTTTATCGCCGTTACTAGTGCGAATCCACAAATCGTATGTACTCAATTATAAGAATATCCAGTTGATCGATAAGAAAAAAAGAGAGGTCATTATGGTAAACGGAGAGAAATGTTTACTTTCTATCCGACTAGTCAAACAGCTGGAAACAGCGATTAAGACAAAATAATGACCGTTTATGACAATTATCAAACAAATCATCGCTCAGCCTTTATACTTTGATGTAGTAGGAGGTTGATCGATGATGAAGAAAAAAATGCTAGCGGTCTTTTTATTAACAGTATTGGCAACGACGCCAGTGTCGGCACTTGGAGCAGAAAATGAGTATGGGAGCTTTGATAATCAAACAGGAGATATCGGAGCTAGGGCAGTAACATTAAAGCAATGGTTCAAAAATGTTCCGCCTAAAACCTATAGGGGAAAGAAAAGAATCGATTACTATAAGGCCATTGGTGGCGGGTATATCGGCGTATATCTATGAGAAAAAGATTAATTGTCATAGCCTGTTGTTTAGGATTGCTGCTTGTTTTCTTCGTACTGGAGATCAGTATTCACATCAGAATAATCCTCGTTTTGGCAACTCTACTTTATCTTCTGATAGATGGGACGCTATGAGAAAAGGAATCATCGCCTTAAGCGGCGGTGATTTTTTTGTATTTAAAAGTAGTTTGAATGAGAAAAAAGGTTAGCGTATTTTTTGGATAGTGGTGTTACTTTCGAAAGCAATAGAAAAAATTAAAAAAAAGAATAGTGTCTAAAAGTATACTTTTTTAGGCCTTTTTCTTAAGCTTGTCACCTAATCTTAAACTTTTTATATACCAATCTATTTTACTTCATTTTTCATTTATTTGATTGGTTATTATTATTCAGCATAAAGGATATAATAAATGGATTAAAATTTAACAGTTAGTGTTTCTTTATTAAAACGATTTCAATTTTAAATTTTTCTCTTTTTATTGAATAATAGAGATAAATAACGAGTCTTATATCTGATAAGTGGAAAGGGAATGAATTATATGGAAATGAAGCAACTGACGAGAAGGCAGCTTTTTACAATCAAAAAAAGGGAAAACTTAGAGAAAAAAGTGCGTAAATTCTGGGAGGAGACCGGAAATGTAGATCTAGTGACAGAATACATTATCGCCATTCTTTTGAGAAATGCGTTGGTAGTAAGTGATTTTTCACTACCTTGCCAAGAGCTTGTTCGGGAGCTACTTTTTCATGCTGAGCCGAGTGAAATGCTTAAAAAATTTTGTCCATTCTTGAAGGATTACGTGGAAGAGCATGAATGGCTGACAGTTATTAAACGTTTATTTAAAACCGAGACAAACTACTATAAAGCGACAAAAAAGGTGCGAATTTATGAGAGCTACTTGAAAAATAAGGGTACCGCTGAAATTACTGAAAAATATGATAGCTATACACTTGTCTCGTATTTTGAAGATGAAGACGGGAAGAAGCACACATGGAAATTGAGAGATGCTGATCCAAGAAATTCTCTAGAAGAGGCAAAGCGTATTCTTAGCATTCTAACAAAAATGACGATTTTCAAAAAGGGTAATATACGTCAATTTGCAAAATTCTTGGACTGTGAATGCCATGGGACCACTACGCTTTACAGTTCACGAGCACCGAAAAAGCAAGAAGAAAAACAGGTTGCTTTTGAATCTGAAGAAATAAAAGCGGTTTCTGAAGGAGAGACCGATCTATTGAACGGTTTCGACCTTCAGCTGCTAAATAAGGATCAGTTGATCACGCTGATCAAAAGCTTACTAAAGGAAGCAGAGGCAATTATGCATGAAGCGGAACTCGGTGATATAAGTGAAGAAGATTTTGAAATGTTGCCCTATAATAACCTAATCTCACAGAAAACGAATCTAAATGATCGAATTGCTCCAGAAACTACTGACAAAGCACTAAAAACAACCAAATCAACTTGTTCAAAAGATGAGAACGAACGGACTTTAGTGGCTGCCGGTACCATGCCTGAAGCACTTGTTGAAAAACCTTCAGAAGTCAAAACCGCCCCCAAAAAGTATTATAAAAAGCAGGAACGAGCACTGATGAAAAGATTTGGTAAGATTTAGAATAATTTTTTTTCCTTTTAATAAGGCTTATTTGCTATGTCCACAGAGATTCAGGTTATCGTTTGTATGAATTGATTGTATTGCCTCTGGATTTTTGAGAGAGAAGTTTGTAAAGGAAGCAAAAAAAAGCGAAAGAAAAGTCTATTACTTATTAATACATCCCAGCATAAAAATTTGAAAAGTAGTGTGATTAAAGCTCTTTGCTGATTGAGTAATTAGAGAAGTGATATTTTAGCGATTTAGATATACAAACTATATGTTCAAATAATGATGATACGGAATTAACTATCCTAGAGCAATTCCGCATCATTTTTTTACTCCATGTCTGTATGTCTTTCCAGCATACTTTCTCCAGTTTCTCCCATCCTTTCCATTAATTCTAAGATGATCCCATCATAAGTTAGAAAACTGATTTGTTCAAAGGCAGAACCCATCGGTTGAATCGAGGTGAGATTATTTTCTTTTAGTTTCGGTGATACGCCGGGAAGCCCGACAACGACATCGGCTAGCTTAGCTATTTCAGATTCTTTATCCATCGTAAGTAAAGCAATTGTCACCCCGTTTTTCTTAGCTT
Organism: Enterococcus sp. DIV0756; assembly: GCF_051710745.1. Taxonomy (NCBI): domain Bacteria; kingdom Bacillati; phylum Bacillota; class Bacilli; order Lactobacillales; family Enterococcaceae; genus Enterococcus; species Enterococcus sp. DIV0756. The sequence continues at coordinate 1,235,270 of NZ_JBIOLF010000001.1, forward strand.
TTTTGGCTAAAGCTACCAAACTCGGTGTGGTACCAGAACCGAGAATCAACAGATCACCCTTGGTGGTTCTCGGACAACTGATCTCACCCACGAGACTGACTGTTAACCCTAAATGAAGCAAACGGTTCGTGAATCCCTTGATAGCGACACCTGATCGGCCAGCTCCAGAAAGGAAAATTTTTTTGGCGGCCAAGATTGCTTCTACTAATTGATCTAGCTCCTCATCGTTCTCGTAATCGACGAAGAATGACAATTCCTCAATTATTTTCTGCGTTTGTTTTTTTACAGACATACATTTCCCTCCAATAACTATTTGTATCTAAAGTCTAAAGAATGCTGAAAGGTCTCACAAGAGTATTTTTGACAGAGGTAGACTGACAAAGGTGTCCTTTTAAACGATAGCTTTTATGAATAACGCCCCCTATAATTAGTGTCAGAAGGCGCTTTCTAAAACGAATATTCTCAAGGAGGAAAAGAAAATGGAATTTCAGCAACCTGCAAATGCAAATAGCTGGCGAGCGAAAATTCAACGTATGGGTGGATTTTTAAGTTCGATGGTGATGCCGAATATTGGCGTATTTATTGCTTGGGGTTTGATGGCAGCGTTCTTTATCCCAACCGGATGGACGCCCAATGAGCATTTAAATGAATTAGTTCCGCCGATTTTGAATTATTTATTACCTGTCTTGATTGGATATACAGGCGGATACAACGTTTACGGTAAAAGAGGCGGAGCAATCGGCGCGTTGGCAACTATGGGGGTAGTTGTCGGAGCGGATATCACAATGTTGATCGGCGGCATGATCATGGGACCGATCGGTGCGATTCTGATGAAGAAGATTGACGGATTATTTAAGGGAAAAGTAAAGCCAGGGTTAGAAATGCTGGTGGACAACTTCTCATTAGGATTTCTGGGGTTTGCGATAGCGCTTATTGGATTTGTTGCAGTTGAGCCGATCTTTGCAGTTATTCTATCCTTCATTTCAGGAGGAGTCGATTGGTTGATGGCGCGTAACTTGATTCCATTGACCAGTATCTTTGTTCAGCCGGCACAAGTTCTTTTCTTAAACAATGCTGTGAACCATGGGATCATGATTCCATTGGGGACCCAGCAAGTACTAGAAACAGGCAAATCGCTCTTATTCTTAGTTGAAGCAAATGGCGGCGCTTGGGTTGGATTGCTGATCGCTTTTTCAATGTTTGGTACAGGGATGGCTAAAAAATCGGCGCCAGCCTCTATGCTTATCCAATTCTTAGGCGGGATCGGTGAAGTGGCCTTTCCTTATGCCATGATCAAGCCAGTCACGATCTTAGCACCGATTGCAGGCAACATGGTGGCCTTAGCTATTGGTCAATTATTCGGTGGTGGAACAGTCGGCGCCGTTTCTCCCGGCAGCTTTTTAGCTTTACTGATGATGACGCCGCGAGGAAACTTCGTCGTGAATATCGCGATGTACGCGTCAGCAGTCATAGTTTCCTTTGTTGTCGGCGCCTTCTTCTTACGCCTAAGTTTGAAAAAGGATCTTGCGGCTGAAGAAGCGTTGGCTTTAGAGGGTGCTGGTGCATCTACTACAGAAGCATTCGAAACGGCAGTGTCAGAACCAATCGTAACTGAGACTGCTGTGCCAACAGGCAAGATGATTAAGAATGTCATCATCGCTTGTGATGCAGGGATGGGCTCTAGTGCGATGGGGGCGTCCATGTTGAGTACCAAAGCCCGCAAAAATATGCTGGAGGTAACAGTCAAAAATGTTTCGGTCGACAACATTCCAGAGAACGCCGATTTGATTATTACCAATGAAATTTTATTAGAGAGGGTAAAAGGTCTGACAAGTGATAAACAGGTTCCTATTTTGACGATCAAGAATTTCTTAGACAATAGTGAATATGATCGTTTTATAAAGTTTATCCGAGAAAACAATGGCGAATAGGCGTATCCGCTTTCATATTAGTGTAGTATGATGAATTCTACTAATTCATAGATGAGGGAGGAATCTACATGTACTTATCTACCAGAGAAAGCTCTATCTTAACGATCTTATTAAATAGTAGAAATAAACATACAGCACAGGATATCAGTGAGCAGCTGAACATCAATGAGCGGACCGTTTACAGAGAATTAAAAAATATCAAAGCGACCTTGAAGACCTTTGATTTGGAACTGGTGACGATTCCTTCAGAAGGCTTTGAGATCCAAGGCAAGTCTGAAAGTCTCTCGGCACTGAAACAGGCTTTTCAAAAGCAGAATATTCATCAAATCTTGACTGTGACAGAACGGGTCGATCTCGTCACATTGATCCTATTGTTGGAAGAGGACTTTATCAAGATGCAGGCGATTGCTGCGGAATTATTAGTCTCTCTTTCAACAATCAAGAAGGATATCGCCTTTTTAACAGATAATCTACCTGAAAAGGGGATTCGAGTGATCTCTAAAAAAGGCGAAGGGATCAAATTGGAGACGGATGTGATCAATCGTCATATCCTGACTTTGGATATCTTGACGAAGCATGTGGCTTCTTCGGAATTTATCGCATGGTTTTTACTAAAAAAATCGAAGGATTCATTTTATAAAAAGATTTGTTTTCAAAAAATAAACGAACCTCTCCATTTTGCATACGAGCAGTTAGGTGAGTTGAAGGCAGATATTGACGATAATGATTTACAGGAGCTCGTCATTTTACTCTCTTTATGGCTCAATATCTGTCATCTGACCGCTCTGCCAAATAATTCGATTGATACGATCGCCATCGAGCTGGATCAAACAGGGAATAAACTTTATCAACGAATGATTGAAAAGCAAAAGACGATCTTGGCGAAAAAAAGTCATCCAGAATCCTTTTTGGATTACTTGAAGTGGATCATTCATTTATATTTCCAGCGAAATCATACAGATGAGTTTGACCTGCCGCGTTTTGATAATGATATTGCCGTTTCAGTGAAGGCCATGGTGAATAATGTCGAAGCACAATTAGGGGTGAAGCTTCACGGCAATGAACGACAAATTCGCGATCTGTCTGCGCATTTAAGAAAGGCAGTCACGCGGATCAATAGCGGGCTGTTTGTCAGAAATCCCATGAAAGATGAGATCAAGAAAAATTATCTGTTCATCTTTGAGATTGTCAGTCGCGCAGCAGAAGAAGTCTTCGGAAAAGACTTTTTTCCAGAAGATGAGCTGTGTTTCCTCGTGTTGTACTTCGTGATGATGATCGACAAGCTATCTAATAAGGCCTTTCGTGTACTGATCGTGTGCTCCAGTGGGATGGGTTCATCAAAAATGCTGACCAGCCGGTTGGAATATGAAGTTCCTGAGGTTTACGTAAAAGATATTATTTCGCTAACTGATCTGCACAATAAAGATGTTCATGATTACGAACTCGTTCTATCAACGATCCCGCTGCCATTGGCGCCGGAAGACTACTTAAAGGTGTCTCCTTTACTGAATGAACAGGAATTGGCTTTAGTCCAGACTAAGATCAACAACCATAAATATAGCGATCTAAAAACGATCCAGCGACAAAGGCAGATGAATGTCGAGGATTTTGAACAGCATCTTGTCCAGAAGCTGTTCTATACCCAAAAAATCTTGGAGCTGATGAATCATTGTCAATTCAGCGAAAAAAGAATATTCACTACAAAAATCAAGAAGAAGCGAGACGCACTCAAGCAGTTAGCTATTGCATTGGACGTTGATGAAGCGAAACTGACTAACAGCATTCAAACAACGGTGCAGCAGGAACAGACGGTGAACTTCATTGTTCGCAGAAACAAAGCTTTATCGGCGGATCGTATCCAGTTGATTTCTGAGGCATCCAAGCAGTTGGGCAATTATTATTTAGTCGTGATCGATACAACGGAAGATTTTTCAGAGATCAGTCAAAAGTTTTATCGACAAGTCAAAGAGATCTTTTTTGATCATGTCTACGAATTAAGCAAAATCGAATCAGCGAATGGTTTGAAAACCTATTTAGTAAAAATGAATGAAATTGTATAGATTGCGAGATGGGAAGATGAAAATTTTTAAAGACGAAAATATTCAATTGGATCAACACTATGAGAATAAAACCGAAGCCATTTTAGCTGCTGGAAAAATTCTAGTTGAAAATGGGTATGTAGAGGAAAGCTACCTTCAGGATATGCTGGCGCGGGAAGAAGAAGTCTCGACATACATCGGAAACAATATTGCTATACCCCATGGCATCGTGAAGTCAGTGGAAAAAATCCACTCATCTGGAATCTCGTTATTGCAGGTTCCAGAAGGGGTCGATTTTGATGGGAACACAGCCTATTTAGTTTTCGGTATAGCGGGAAAAAATAATGAACATCTAGAGATTTTAGGACAGATCGCGACGATTTGTTCAGAGATGGAAAATGTCGAGATTCTTCGTCAAGCAACATCTAAAGCAGAGATTCTGAAAATTTTTGAGGAGGTCGTCGTTTAATGAAACAAGCATTACACTTTGGCGGAGGAAGTATCGGGATCGGCTTTATCGCTGACCTGTTGAATGAATCAGATTTTGAGGTAACGATCGTTGATATTGATAGCGGTTTAGTTGATCAAATCAATGAAACGAACACCTTTGATTTGTATCTGATCAATCAGGAATACAAAAAGAAACAGCTGACACACATCCACGCATTATCTTCCATCGAAGATCAAGCAGCGATCATTGATCAAATCAATACCACTGACTTGATCACGACAGCAGTCTGGGCTGAAAATTTGCCAAAGATTGCCCCTGTTCTTCTTGAAGGATTGAAAAAGCGTGCGGATCATGGGCATGATCGAGTAAACATCTTGGCGTGTGAGAATGCGATGTTCAATAGTGAGATTCTGCGTAAAGCGATTCTTGCGTTAGATTCATCAGCGGAGGACTGGCTAGACACCATCGCGGCCTTTCCTAATACCGCGGTTGACCGGATGGTATTGGCATCTGAGCACGACGGGAAAAAGACGATCGACATCGGTCGCGACCATGAATTAGTGATCGAAGAATCAAAATTAGTCGATCCAGCAGATAAGCCGATCAAGGAGGCTGTCTATACGACCAATTTAAAAAAATATATCGAACGGAAGCTTTATATAGTGAACTGCGGTCATGCATGGGCCGGTTACATTGGTTTTGTCCATGGCTATTCCATTATCCAGGATGTTTTCCATAATGAAGAGCTGGTGCAGATGATTCGCGAAACAATGTGGGAATCCGCACATTTGTTAATGAAAAGATATGGCTTCACTGAACAGGATATGATCGACTACATCAATTTTATTATGGATCGCTACCAAACACCGGGCATCGAAGACCTGATTACCAGGGTATCTCGCTCGCCGATTCGCAAGCTGCAGCCAGAGGAACGCTTGGTAGGGCCATGTGTTCAATGCGAAGAGCTGGGACTAGAGAATCAACGCCTATTAGAAGGGATCGCAGCAGCATTCCTTTTTGACAATCCAGAAGACGAACAGTCGGTAGAACTGCTGTCATTTGTAGCCGAGCACGGAATCGATGAAGCAATTCTTCAATTTACTAAGATTCCATTAGACAATCGGATGCATCAGGCGATCAAGAAAAATTATCAGAAATTTCTGGAAATGAAGGGGTAGGCCGACATGAATGCAGAATTTTCAAATCAAGCAGGAAGTCTAGTGGTGGATGCGATTATTTCCACGATCAAAGCCAACAAAGGATATTTAAGTGAGGTCGATAGTCATGGCGGTGATGGCGATCATGGCATCAATATGAATAAGGGCTTCACCATCGCCAGAGAAGAGCTAGATGAACAATCTGTTTATACCATGAGTGAGGGACTAAAAGTCATCAGTCAGGTATTGATGAATAAAATCGGCGGCTCGATGGGACCATTATACGGAAGTTTCTTCAGAGGACTAAGTGCGGCATCCAGAAAGAGCGGAAAGATCAACAAAGAAATAATGCTGAATATGTTGAAGAAGGCGTATCAAAATCTGGCTGAACTAACGGATGCTCGAGTTGGTGATAAAAGTTTGATGGATGTGCTGATTCCAACAGTTGAAGCATATGAAGAAGCATTATCAGCAGGGAAAAGCTTTGAACTTTGTTTAGCAGAATCTTTAGCTGCAGCTAAGACAGGTCTTGAATCTACGAAGGCGATCCCTGCAAAAATTGGACGGGCAAGCCGGATTGGTGATCGCTCGATCGGTCATCAGGATGCCGGAGCGACCTCTTGTTACTTGATCCTTGAAGCGATGGTACACACAATCTATGAATTATTGGAGGAATAGTAGCGATGCAAATTTTTGTGAATAATCCAGATTTTATTGTTGAGGATATGCTGAAGGGCTTTGCGGCGGCACATCCTGAGGTAATGCTTTCGCCGCTGAATGAGCGAGTCGTCATCCTCAAGGACAAGAAAGAAAAAGTCGGCATAATTACGGGCGGAGGCAGCGGACACGAGCCAGCCTTTCTAGGTTATGTGGGTGAAGGAATGTTAGACGCTGTTGCGATTGGTGAAATTTTTGCCTCACCGCCCGCTCAAGCGTTCTTGGATGCAATGATTGAGGCAGATAATGGACAAGGGGTGGCCTGCCTGTTCGGTAACTACGCCGGCGATAATATGAATGTCAAAATGGCAATTCAAATGGCTGAGGATGAGGATATTGAAGTCAAGTATGTCGTGGCGACAGACGATATCGCCTCTTCTCCTAAGGAAACTCGTGAAAAACGTCACGGAATCGCTGGAGGGTATTTCATGTGGAAGGTTGGCGGAGCAAAAGCAGCGAGTGGTGCGACGTTGGATGAGGTCATAGAAGTAGCGCAAAAAGTAGTTGATCGAACCAGAAGTATTTGTGTCGGAGTCAGACCATGTACCATTCCAGCTGTCGGTACGCCTAACTTCTTGATTGATGAGGGGACGATGGAGTTTGGAACCGGTCACCATGGTGAGACAGGGATTGAAAAGAAAGCATTAGGTACAGCCGATGAAATTGCTGGCGAGATGACGGAAGCTATTTTGACGGACTTTGATTTTGATGAAAATAGAAAATTGGCTGTGATGATCTCAGGCTTAGGCTCAACCATGCTGATGGAGCAATATGTCATTTGTGGTGAAGTTTTAGCCATATTAAAGGAACAGGGGCATCAGGTCGAAAAGGTTTATGTCGGCAATTTTGTCACTTCGTTAGACATGGGTGGTCTATCACTAACGATCGTTGATTTAGACGCAGAGATCACGCAATTATTAGAGGCCGATGGACAGGCTACTGGATTGAAAAACTATTAAGGATAGGGTGAAAAAATGAAATTACAACTAGCTTTGGATGAGTTAAAATTAGAGGAAGCATTAGTCTTTGCAGAAAAGGTACAGGAGCACGTTGATATTATTGAGGTAGGTACACCATTTGTGATTGATTCCGGGATGGAGGCTGTTCGCCGGTTCAAAGAGAAGTTTCCAAATAAAGAGATCTTGTCCGATGAGAAAATCATGGACGGCGGCTATTATGAATCACAGTTAGGCTTCGAAGCAGGTGCCGAATATGTGACTGTTTTGGGAGTGACTGATGTAGCGACGATCAAGCAATGTGTCAAAGCAGGGTCCGATTTTGAAAAACAAGTCGTCGTCGATATGATCTGTGTGGCAAATCTTGAAGAAAAAGTGGCAGAAATGGAAGAGCTGGGGGTGGATGTATTAGCGGTTCATACAGGAGCGGATCAGCAAGCCTGCGGTCGAACTCCACTTGACGATTTGAAGGTCATGACAACTTGTGCGAAGAAAACCAAGATTGCAGTCGCTGGCGGGATCAGCAGCAAGACGATTGATAAATATGTTGCTCTGAATCCGGATATCATTATTGTTGGCAGCAGCATCACCCATGCGCCCGATCCTGTAGAAGAAGCACGCTTGATCAAAGAAGCGATGCTTGCGAAAGCTTAGGGGGGGCGAAAACGGATGACCCCATCAAAAAATTTACTTGCAATTCTAACTGAGCTAACTGAAGATGCTCAGCAAATCGACCAACTGCAATTGGAGCAGGTCCAATCGTTGATACTAAAGGCAAAACGTGTTTTCATTGCTGGTGCCGGACGTTCTGGGTTTGCGGCTCGTGCCTTTTCTAATCGTTTGATGCATTTGGGCTTTACCGTGTATTTTGTGGGCGAGCCAACTACCCCTTCGATTCGCGAAAACGACTTGATCATAATCGGATCTGGCTCAGGTCGTACAACAGGTCTGGTCAATATGGCAAAAAAAGCAAAAAGTGAAAAAGCCCAATTGGCGACGATCACGATCCACCCGAAGAATCCGATTGGTACGATGGCTGATGCATTGATTCAAATTCCCGGTATTTCAACGGGTGATAAGGTAACAGAGAAAGCACCATCGATCCAGCCAAACGGCTCCTCTTTTGAGCAGTTATCTTGGCTTGTCTATGATTCACTAATCGTTGATTTGAAAAAGGAACTAAACCAAGAGCAGACGGATATGGATTTCCGGCATGCCAATCTTGAATAACCATCAGCATCGAGCTTACGCTCGGTGCTCTTTGGTCAGGGAGGACAAAAATGAAGGTTGCATTGTTTGATTTGGATGGCACATTGATTGATTCAGAACGCTATTATTTTTCGATTTGGCAGGAATTGATGGTACGAGAGGGGTACTGTTTAGAGAAGGATTTTTATCAAAGTGTTGTCGGATCGCCGACATCGATCTTGAAGGAGATGTTCCAGGAGCACTTCGGGGAGATTCCGATGTTTGATCAGCTGTTTGAAGAGTTTATGGCTAGACGAGAACAGGCACAAGCGCAGGCGGTTTTTCCCATAACCAAAGGCTGTTTCGAATATTTGACTTATTTGACAAAGCGTGGGATCATTTGCGGCATTGTTACGTCTAGTTATCAAAAAGAAGCAGAAAGCATTCTGGAAAACTTGAAGCTCGCCCGATTCTTCTCTTTTGGTGTATACGGTGATCAGGTTACCAAAGGAAAGCCCGATTCCGAAATCTATCTCAAGGCGATCGAGGTCGCTCAGCAGCCTGTCGATCAAATCGTCGTTTATGAAGATTCCCCCAATGGGATACGATCCGCAGTTGCGGCTGGGTTGTCCTGTGTCCACATCAAAAACTTTGTCGATCCGACTCCAGCGATCGAGCAGCTAGTTGAAAGCAGCTGTTCTGATTTTTTTGAGGTCATGAGTCTCCAAAAGATCCGCTTAGAGTAAGCAGTCATCGCACTGCTTTTTTTAATTGGGAAAAACGAAAATCCTTCTAGCTACCCTGCACCATATCCTCTATAATAAAAAGACGATGAAATTTTGCTGATAAAAGCTTCATCGAGTGTCAGGAGAGGGAGCGACAGAATGAAGATAGAGCCGTTTAAAGTAGAATTATGGATGAATGAACATGAAGATAAAGCGATTTACAACACAGGAGAGACTTGCGTCGACTCCATCAGCATGGATGAACTGTTCACGATTGCTGGATTGAGTAAGCAAGAAACGCTAAATGAACTAACCCAAAAACGTTTGACTTACGGGCATATTTTTGGCAACCCTCAATTTAAAAAGGGTATCGCTTCGCTATACGAAACGATTCAGGAAGAGGATATCACAACGACCCACGGCGCGATCGGGGCGAATCATTTAGTATTGTATTCGCTAGTGGAGCCAGAGGATGAAGTAGTGGCTGTGCTACCGACTTATCAGCAATTATATTCAATTCCAGCTTCTTTTCGGGCCACGGTGAAGCAGCATGTGTTGGCGCCAGAGAATCATTTCTTGCCTGATTTAGCGGTGTTAAGAAAGCAAGTCAGTCAAAAAACGAAGCTGATTATTATCAATAATCCCAACAATCCTTCTGGTTCATTAATGGATCGCAAGATGCTGGAGGAGATCATTATGATCGCCAAAGAAGTGGATGCCTATATTCTTTCGGATGAGACCTATCGCGGATTGACTCAAGAAGAGGTGGAGAGCCCATCAATTGCAGATATGTATGAAAAAGGCATCAGTGTCAGCAGCATGTCTAAGGTTTGGTCGCTGGCTGGACTGCGATTAGGCTGGATCGCCACGAAAAATAAAGAAGTGCTAGAGCAATGTTTGCTTCATCGTGATCATAATACCATTAGCTGCGGTCTGCTTGATGAAGAGCTAGCGGCGATTGCTTTGGCGAATAAAGAAAAAATCTTGGCAAGAAACTTAAAAATCGTACGTGACAATCTGAAAATTTTGGATGAATGGGTGGCAAAAGAACCTCACATCTCTTATGTAAAACCACAGGCCGGCACAGTGACGTTGCTTTATTATGATTTCGATCGTCCCAGCAGAGAACTTTGTCTTGATCTCATCAATCATCATGGCCTGCTGTTCACGCCCGGGGATTGTTTTGAGTTTGAAAACTGTGTTCGGATCGGGTATGGCTGTAGTACAGAAGAATTGGTTGCCGGCTTGAACAAGTTTTCCGAGTACTTAGCAACCGTATAAGCTTCAATGCGTAATTCGTTTAATGACGTTTTACGCTTTTTTTGTACTAAGTATCCTGCTGGTTAATAAAATCCTACAATTGGTTAACAACTGCTCCATTATCAATTATCACTAGCAATGGTACACTAAAGGTGATCAGAGAGGGGCGATTAACATGACGTTGTTAATGGGGAGGATTATTCAGAAACTCAGAAAAGAACAGAATCTGACACAGGAACAGGTGGCATCCGCTTTAGGTGTGACGACAGCAGCCGTTTCAAAGTGGGAAACAGACAGTACGTATCCAGATATTTCCATGTTGAGTCCCTTGGCTCGTTTATTGAAGACAAATGTGGATCAGCTTGTCAGCTTTAAGGAAGCATTGAGTGAGCTAGAAGTAGCGAATTTTGAAAAAGAAGTCCGAACTATTTTTGAAGCTGGTGATAGTCGAAAAGCGATGGACTTTTGCGAGGCTTTGCTAAAAGACTATCCTAGTGATGACCTGTTACGATTTCGGTTGGCTTCTACCTATTTTTTCTATTTAAATGCTTCTTCGGATGAGTCTCAAGTTACGCATCAGCTTGACGAGACGATTCGGCTGTTTGAAGGACTTCGGACATCAGAAAATATCGAGCTTCGCCATGCATCCATTCATGTACTAGTCAGCCTTTATACGATGAAGGAGGAACTGGACAAGGCAGAGGCGGCTATCGAAGAACTGCCTGCTTCCGGTTATGATGCCCGAATGATGAAAACCAATCTTTTATATATGAAGAAAGAGTACGAAGAATCGCTAAAGCTGGCTCAACTGTGTCTGTTTCAGGAATTACGGGATGCCAGTTTAAATCTTTATCATCTAGCAAAAGTTGCACGCAAACAGGAGCAATATGAAAAGGCCATAGCGATCAGTGATATTGCCATTCAAATGGAGCAGCTGCTGCATGTCGATCAAATCACTGGGACGAATGCCAATTACTATTTGTTTAAGGCAGAAATTTTAGCGGTTCAAGGAAAGAATGAAGCTGCAATGAATGAATTAGAAAGATTCATCCCCGCTTTAAAAGCCGCGTTTGCCTTGAAGGATACAAAAGAGGATCTCCTATTCAATAAAATTCAGCTGAAAGACCCGTCTGTTTCTACGCAATACATCGCTGATAGGATGGCCGATTTAATCGAGCAGTCTGAAGAATTTCAACCAATACTGATGAATGAACGATTTATCAGATTGCTAGAAAATTTGCGAAATTTGCGCTAAGTGAGTGCACGTTGAAGAGATCAATTAGACGATTGTTCTCTTTTTTGCATTTTTATTAAACAAACGCAATAAAATTGACGAAAAACCAATAATTTGATAGTTTGAAATTAACAAAAAAGTTGGAGGTGAGTGGCGAATGGACCCTGACGCCGGTGAGACGTCGTTATTAAAGCAGAAGATTCCTTATTTTCAAAAAGAATAGGCTTGTTTTAGTGCGTTGTAAATACAAGGTGCTTTTTTGTCGTATTCAAAAATAAGGAGAAGAGAACGAATGAAGGAAGATTATTACCAGAGTATCAATCAATTAAAGAAAGATTACCCAAATGCCGATTTTGAACAAGGCCTGTTAACTGAAGAGGCAAAGGAACGTCTATTAACTGACGGGCCAAATAAGTTAGAGACGAAGAAGACGCCTAAGTGGCGAATTTTTATCAGACAATTCCACAATATGATCATTTACATTTTGATTGTTGCGGCATTGTTGACGATCCTGATGGGGCACTATTCTGACGCGATCATCATAGGTTTGGTCGTCATTATCAATGCGCTGATCGGCTATTATCAAGAAGCGAATGCTTCGGATGCCTTAGATAAGATCAAAGAGATGCTGGCTATTGAGGCAACTGTCTTTCGTGACGGGCAAAGGATCGATGTATCCACAGAGGATCTAGTTGTTGGTGATGTCGTATTCTTAGAGGCGGGGGATAAAGTCCCTGCAGACCTGCGAATCGTCGATAGCGACAATTTGCGTATCCAAGAAGCCTCGCTGACAGGTGAAGCTGATTCGATTGAAAAAACCGCAGAAGATTTGCCGAACCAAAATATTCCTTTAGCCGAACAAATCAATCGCGCTTTTGCCTCGACCTCAGTGACAAATGGGAGTGGGCTAGGAGTGGTTACCGCAACGGCCGAAAAAACGCAGATTGGTCAAATTTCTACAGAGGTCGGACAGGTTAAGACCCGAAAATCACCTCTGATGCAGCAAATCGACGGACTGGGAAAGGGCGTTTCCTACGTCGTGATCGGAGCTGCGGTATTGTTGTTTGGTTTAGGTCTTTTTCTTGAAACCTATTCATTATCAGTCTTGTCTTTAGCAATCGTTACGATGATCGTTGGTTCGATCCCAGAAGGACTGCCCGCGACAACTTCGGTGATTCTAGCAATGGGTGTCAGTGATATGGCGAAGAACAAACACACGATCGTAAAATCGCTACCAGCCGTAGAAACGCTTGGTTCAGTCGACGTAATTGCCACGGATAAAACGGGAACGCTGACAAAAAATGAGATGACCGTCAAGGATATTTTTCTAGCAGGCCATCAGTACGAAGTCAGCGGAAACGGTTATGAACCAAAAGGTAAGATCATGGAGAATGGGCGAGAAGCGGCCTCTTCTGAAGCGCTTGAATTGTTTTTAGAAGCCGGTTATCAAGCGAATGACACGCTACTTTATAAAGAAGATCGACGCTGGGGAATCAACGGCGAGCCAACCGATGGTTCCTTCTTGACGCTGTATCACAAATACTTTGGCGAAGGGCATGAATCTGAGTATCAGGAAGTCGATATGCTGCCTTTTGACTCGGATTATCGTTACATGGCGAAGCTGGTCAAAGCGCCAAATGGCAAACAATTGATTTTTATCAAGGGTTCACCCGATAAACTTTTTCCAATGGCGAAGGTGCAAGGAAATACTTGGTCGAAGATTGTCCAAGAACTTTCTGAGACAGGTAAACGTGTAGTGGCAGTAGGCTACAAAGAAGTTTCTGCTGAACAAAAAGAGATCAGCCATGAACTTCTCTATGAAGGAATCGGCTTACTTGGAGTAGCAGGAATCATTGATCCGCCGCGAGAAGAAGTAATCGAGTCCTTAAAGGATATGCGTAAAGCGGGAGTGGAAGTCAAGATGATTACCGGGGATCACCCGTTGACTGCAAAAACGATTGGTGAAAAACTCGGATTAGCACCAAAAATTCAGGTCATTACTGGACAAGAATGGGATCAGCTTTCTCAAGATGAGAAAGAAGAGGCAGCGGTGTCTCATCAGGTATTTGCTCGAACCACACCTAAAAACAAGCTTGAAATCATTGAAGCATTGCAGGCGAAAGACAAAGTCACTGCTATGACAGGTGATGGAGTCAATGATGCACCAGCGTTGAAGCGAGCAGACATAGGTGTCGCAATGGGAATCGAAGGGACCGATGTCGCCAAAGACTCAGCCGATATGATTTTGACTAACGACCACTTTGCGACGATGTCTGTTGCGATACGTGAGGGACGACGTATTTACGATAATATCAAGAAAAGTATCCTCTTTTTATTACCGACCTCCTTTGCGGAAGGGTTGATCATTGCCTTTACGATCTTGATGCAGCAGGAGATGCCGCTTCAAGCGACACAACTGCTATGGATCAACATGGTGTCAGCTATTACAATCCAATTTGCCTTTATCTTCGAACCCGCGGAGGATCAGATCATGGAACGTCCGCCGCAAAAAACGGGGAGCCGATTGATGAATAAGCACGATATTTTTCAAATGGCTTATGTCTCGGTGCTCATGGCACTGATTAGTCTTGTGGCTCATGATTGGCTGCTGGCACAAGGTTTGGATCAAATTACAGCTAGTACAATGATGGTCAATATTATTGTAATCAGCAAAATTTTCTATCTGTTCAATATCAGGACCTCCAAATTTGCTTTTTCAAAAGAATTTTTCAGCAATAAGCCGGCCTTTCTGATCATTGGGCTGATGGTCGTACTGCAACTGATTTTGACCTATGTACCGTTCATGCAACAGGCTTTCCATACTGCACCAATGAGTATGGTCGAATGGGGAATGACAATCTTAGCAGGTTTATTGATCTTGGTAATTACTGAAATAGACAAATGGATCCGTATGAAGCGTCAGGAAACGCGGCTGCGGGAACTCTATAACTAACAAGAAGCTGGACTAGCGATAGTTCAGCTTTTTTTATAAGAATATCACTAATTATAATTTTCATTTTTCCCATCTCTAGGAAAAAAGTAAGTTTGTGAGTGTCATTCAAAATTTCCTATAATAAGCTTGTAAATAAATGAAAGTGGTGAAGAAAATGAAAAACATCTTGTTAATTTGTGGATCAGGCGCTTCGAGCGGCTTTATGGCTGCGGCGATTAGAAAAGCGGCGAAGAAAAGAAAGGTCGAAGTAACTGTGAAGGCAGCGAGCGAATCGCAGTTGGATGATCGTATTAATGAAATCGATTACTTGTTGATTGGGCCGCACTTGTCGTACATGCTAAATGATCTTCAAGAGCAAACCAAAGATAAAAATGTTAAAGCAGCAGTGATTCCGCAGGCAGTGTATGGAACGTTAAATGGTGAAAAGGCATTGGATTTGATTTTAAAAATGGAGGATTAGCTGATGGATAAAATTATGAATTTTATGACGAACTCCTTTGCACCTAAAGTAAATAAGGTGGTAAAGAATCCATGGATATCTGCTATTCAGGATTCAATCATGATTGCTTTGCCATTGGTTTTCGTTGGTTCATTAGTAACAGTGGTGTCATTATTAAAAAATATTTTCAGCGGAATGCCTGATTTTTCCATGATCAGCAATTTCTCATTCGGGATGTATGCGTTAGTAGTAGCATTTTTAATTCCCTATTATTTAATGGAGAAAAAAGGCTACGGTGGTCAGAAGTTGATCTCTGGTGCAGCTTCCTTGGTATTATTCATGATGCTGCTCTTCCCAACGATGACAGCCGAGGGTGAAGCGGTCTTTATTCTTTCACGTTTTGGTGCGACGGGCATGTTCCTTTCCATGATTACCGGCTTGTTCGTCGGCTTCGTGATGAATTTTGCTGTGAAGTATTCATTCTTTGATGAGGATACCCCAATTCCCGATTTTGTTGTTGGCTGGTTTAACAGCCTATTGCCGATTACATTTGTCTTACTGGTTGGTTGGCTGATTACCTTCCAATTTAAAATTGATTTCTTTGATGTTGTTTTATTGGTTTTCAGTCCATTAGCAAGCATTGTCCAATCCTATCCAGGCTTTGTGTTATCCGTTTTCATTCCTGTATTTCTATATACATTCGGTATTTCTGGTTGGGTAATGATGCCCGTTGTTTATCCGGTTTACATGTCTGGTTTAGCAGCAAATGCGGAAGCGGTGGCAAATGGCGGACAAGCGATCAACATCGCTACCCAAGAAACCTGCTACGCCTTTTCTTCGATGGGTGGGATCGGAACAACATTGGCTTTATCTGTGATGATGTTGCTGTTGAGTAAATCCGCCCAATTAAAAGCAATCGGTAAAGCAGTTATCATTCCTTCAATTTTTAATATCAATGAACCATTAGTATTTGGAGCACCGATTGCCTTCAATCCTTACTTAATGGTGCCAATGTGGATCAACAGTATTATTGTTCCAACAATTGCTTATGTAACAATGTCGCTAGGATTAGTCAACGTACCATCCAGCACATTCCTGTTGTGGTATATGCCTTATCCATTTACATCCTATTTAGCAACGCAGGATTGGCGAGCAATTGTCGTTTGTGCCCTGATCTTTGTCATTACTTGGCTGGTCTTCCTGCCATTCTTCAAAGCCTATGATAATTCATTAGTTAAGCAAGAAGCGCAAGAGGCGTTAGAAGAAGCGGAAGCAGAAGTCGTTCATTAAAAATAACTATAAGCTATTAGCAGGAGGTCGCATATGGAAGAGACAAAATATTTAGAGGAGAATGATCAGTTAAATCAGCTGTCTATGAACATTTTAGTTCATGCCGGCAATGCACGGGATCATTTGGTCCGATCATTAGAAAGCTTAGAAAAAATGGATTTTGAGAATGCCAAGACAGAAGTTCTAGCGGCACGCAAAGAAGTCGTTGTGGCACATGGGTTGCAGACTGATACTTTACAGTTAGAAGCCTCAGGTGAACAAATACGTTATTCGACCTTATTCTGTCACGCACAAGATACCTTAATGACTGCGCAAAGTGAAATCTTAATCGGTGAACATTTGGTTCGCTTGTTTGAAACCTTTAGCCAAAAATAAACCACACAACTAATCAAGGAGGAATTTCATTGGAAAACTATCAAATGCCTAAGGACTTTTTATGGGGAGGAGCAATCGCTGCTAATCAAGCAGAAGGTGCCTATAAAGTGGATGGAAAAGGCATCAGTCTAGCGGATCTGCACAAGTACTATCCAGGTAAAAGCAATGCTGAAATTGCAAAAGATCAGCACAAAGGAATGTCTTTAGCTGATGTTAGAGCTAATCTAGCGGATACGGAAGGTTATTATCCAAAACGCCATGGGATTGACTTTTATCATACCTATGAATCAGACTTGGAATTACTCAGTGAAATGGGCTTCAAAACCTTTCGGACTTCAATCGACTGGACACGGATTTTCCCAACTGGTGATGAAACGGAGCCCAATGAAGAGGGGCTCGCTTACTATGATCGGTTGATTGATAAGATCATTGAACTGGGAATGGAGCCGATCATTACTATTTTACATTACGAGACACCTGTTGAAATTACGTTAAAATACGGGGGCTGGAACAATCGCAAAGTGATTGATTTATTTGTTAAATATGGGAAAGTAGTCTTAGAACGCTATCAAACAAAGGTGAAATATTGGATCGTCATCAATCAAGTCAATTTGATTCAGTTCGAGCCTTTTAATTCAACCGCGATTCCTTACGATACGGTAGATAATTATGAGGAAGCGAGTTTCCAAGCGGTACATCATCAGTTCGTAGCCTGTGCCAAATTGGCAGCATATGCCAAAACGATCAATCCTGATATGATGATTGGTACGATGATGGCAGATTGTACGGCGTATCCGTATTCCTGCGATCCTGACGATGTGAACTTGGCCTTGCGTCGAAATCGTATGCAATATTTCTATACCGATGTTCAATTCCAAGGCGCGTACCCACAATATGCCTTGAATTACTTTGCTGAAAATGGCATCCACCTAGAAATTACTGATGAAGACAAACAATTATTGAAGGATCATCCAATGGATTATTTAGCCCTGTCTTATTACTACTCGCAAATGGTCGATGCTTCAAAAAATACGATGAGTCCATCTTCGGTGACACCGAATCCGAATTTGAAGGCCAATCCATGGGGCTGGGCAGTTGATCCACAGGGACTGTACAATTCATTATCTCAATACTGGGATCGCTATCACAAATCCATCATTATTGCGGAAAATGGTTTTGGTATGTATGACAAATTGGAGGACGGACAGATCCATGATGATTATCGTATAGCTTATCTGTCTGAGCACATTGCTCAAATGAAGCGTGCGATGTATGACGGCGCAGACGTGATTGCCTATTGTGCTTGGGGACCGATTGACATTATCAGCTGTTCTTCTGCCCAGATGGAAAAGCGCTATGGCTTCATTTATGTTGATCTGGATAATGAAGGAAAAGGCTCTGGTCAACGAATCAAAAAGGACAGCTTTGACTGGTATAAACAGGTGATTGCTTCAAACGGCGAAACGTTATAATCAATTGAAAAGTTGATCTTCGTGATCAACTTTTCTTTGAATGGAGGTGTAAATGTGCTGACTAAAAAAGAAAAAGAGCTGATTGATTATCTAAACAAAAAGGCTCGGTGGGTAACTTCTGATGAACTAGCTGAATTTAGCAATTGCACCACTCGTACGATTCGTAACCGTGTTGCCAAGATCAATCAAAACAATCCGACGCTTATTTTGACCAGTCATCGCGGCTACCAGCTGAACGGGGAGGTGGGTATCGAGTCAGGCGGTACCGAAGATCGTAAATCCCGGATCTTTTTGGAGCTGCTGAAGCACTCATCAGAAGGTGTTGATTTTTATGAGCTGGCGGAGAAGCTCTTCATTTCCGAATCGACGTTAAAAAATGATATCCAGCAATTAAAAAGAGAAATCACCAATGATGCGATTCAAATTGTTTTCGAACAAGATTATATTAAGCTAACCGGACCAGAACGGGCAAAACGCCGCTACCTCATCTCCCTTTTATATAACGAAAGTGACCTGCAGGAAAAATTGAAGGTCAGTATTCAGCAAATGATCGGCTACATCTCTCTCGAAAAGCTGCAGCAGACGATTCAACAGGTGTTAGCTGAAAATAATATCCAGATCAATCAATACTCGCTGAATAACATCGTACTCCACTTTGCCATCAGCATTGAACGCATTCGCCAAGGGCATAGTCTAAAGAAAAGCTTGAATGAGAATCCCGCACAAAGTAGCCCGGAATTTTTAATCGCAGAAGAAATCAGTAATCAATTGGCTCAGCAATACGACATTCACTTTTCTCACGCAGAATTGGAGCAATTGTCATTATTATTTATTGGTATGCAAAATGAAACCTTAACAAAGGAAAAGAGTCAGCAGCTCTCAAGCTTTGTTGATCCCAAAATCATCAATGCCTTAAAGGATGTCTTAGCCGAGGTTGAGCGGACCTATTTAGTCGAATTGAATGATGAAGATTTTTTCAATAAATTAGCGATTCATTTGCAAAGTCTCTATTTTCGATCCCATTATGAAACCTTTACGCGTAATAGTAGCTTACTAGATTTAAAAACTGCTTACCCGTTGATTTATGATTTGGCTGTGTACATTTCTTCTCTGATTCAGGACCGCTTGGCTATCTGGTTCAATGATGACGAGATTTCATTTATTGCATTACATATTGGCTCCTTTCTTGAAACGCAAAAGCATTTTCGTAATCAGATTACTATTCAATTGGTGGTGAACGATTATCATGACCTTGGCAGAAATCTAAGAAATGAAATTGAAGAACGCCTGGGAGAAAATATCAACGTTATCGTGACGGAAAAATGGAAAGCAGCGAATGCGGAGTATGATTTATTACTAACCACAGATCGGGAAACAGCTTCTAAACACGAGGGGGCCGTTTTTATCCATCCTTTTCTAACCGATAAGGATGTTAGAAAAATTGAAAAAAGAATTGATGCGTTAAAATCACAGCGTGAAAAACGACGCATGTATCAAACCATCGAAAAATTCATTTTGCCAGAATTGTATTTCAATCAATTTGATCCTGCTGGATTAACGCCGATGGAAATACGGCAACAAATCAATCAGCGGATGATGAATGAAGGATTTGTAGATGCTCAATTTCTCGAGAGAGTAGAAAAACGCGAGCGGATGTCTCCAACCAGTTTTCCATCAGGAATCGCGGTTCCGCATTCGGTTGAGCTGGAAGCTAAAAGAAGCGGAGTGGCAATCATGACGCTGCAAGAACCATTGGTTTGGGCCGATCATACGATTAAGCTAATCGCTTATATTGCGATCAATAAAGAAGAAGCAAATGAGTTCAATGATTTTTTTGAGAAATTCATTGAGATCGTTTCAGAGCCGATCAATACCAAGCAGTTAAGTATGAGCGAAGATTATGAGGCTTTTATTTTAAGGCTAAAGGCGATGGTGGAGGCCGATGACTAAAAACTTTTTGAGTCGATTATTCTTGGTGGTTTTCGGGACAATTTTGATGGGGCTTGGAATCGAAATAATCGTGGTGGCCAATCAAGGATTTGATTCTGTTAGTACGTTGATTTTAGGCTTAATGAAACATACAGCGATTCCTTTTGGACGCTGGAGTCAATTGATCAGTTTTCTTTTTTTGTTGATGACTTTTTTGTACAATCGCAGGATTTTAGGAATCGGCAGTCTCATCAATACGTTCTTAGTTGGCGAAACCATCAATCGAACGGCAGACGTTTTTCAATCCATCGAATTTTTTCAGAATAGTATGGGAAATTCTTTTTTGGGATTCTGTCTAATGGCTCTAGGCACAGCAATATATTTAACTGGTGGCTTAGGTTCAGGTCCATTGGAAGGAATGATGTTTTGTGTCTGCGATCGTTTACAGGTTTCTTTACAAAAAGGTAGAATCATCTTAGATTTTATCATTGTCGTCAGCGGTATTCTTTTAGGCGGAACATTCGGTGTTGGAACGCTGTTTGCAATTATTTTGCTAGGGCCGATGATTCAGCTGTATGTATCGCTATTAAAACGAATTTCTTTGAATGCACTAACATTGCGTGGAAAAGAAAATTTCTCAAAATGACAGTGTTTTTTAGAGAATAGTTAGAATGATGCATTCTTACTTACAATGAAGTTTGCCGTTCAGAAGGAATAGGCATTCACTGTCTATTTGCAATTGGTTACTCAACGTGATTGCGTGTTAAGAAATAGCGATAACTTAGAAAAATAAAACAGCAGTATGTTCAGTAGTTTGCAGAGGCACCTACTAATGAACAAACTGCTGTTTTATTTATTCCTTTAAACTCAAAATGACTTTTCGAACTTTAGAAATGGTTTCTTGTGCGTTTTTACGATTGTTGAACATCAAAATTACATAGAGTGAATCAATAATACTCAGCTGAGCAATGCGCGAAGCCAATGCCTCAGAGCGAAATTCAATTTCTTCAGAGATTGAAATAAAGACGACATCGCCCAGTTTTGCTAAGGGAGAATTGATTTGGCTAGTAATAATAATCACTTTCGTTCCAGCCTTTTTGACCGCTTCAGCCATATGGATAGTTTCTTTGGATTTTCCCGAGTGTGAGATAAACAAAGCGCAGTCTTCTTCAGTGAGTAAAGAGGCCTCCATTAATTGAACATGATAATCGGTACTGTGTCCAACCGAGATAGGAGAACGTAAAAACTTATGGTAGGCATCTGTGGCTACGATTTCTGAACCGCCGACTCCAAAGAAGTACAGTCGTCTAGATTCGGAAATCATTTTAACGGCTTTTTTTAGGTCTTCTTCTTTAAGTAATTTCTTTGTATCCGTCAAGGTAGTCATATTTGAATCAAAAACTTTTTGAGCCATCGTTAATTCAGAATCGTCCTGCTGAACATTCTCATGTATCGTTACAGCGGTCAAATCATTTTCTTGTTTTAATAAAGCTACTTTAAAATCTTTGAAGCCATTAAAACCTAACGTTTTAGTGAATTGAAAAAAAGTGGAGTCCGCGATACCAAGCTCTGCAGAAAGATCACTGATAGAACTATGGCTGACCTTATTTGGATTTTCCAATATGTAATCGGCAATGGCTTGCTCTTTAGGACTAAAATGTTTGTACATCGATTTGATTTGTAAGTGAATTGGGCTAGACATCAGCTTTCCTCCTTCATTCAGTAGTATGTACTCATAAGATACTAGGAAACCAAAAAAAAATCAACAAAAATATTTTTTATTTTTTCTATTTACAAAAAAATATTTTTTTGTATAATAAAGGCATAAGGTTGAATGCGTTATCAGAAATCGGTTTACTTAACGTCATTCAATTTGTAAGATGCTTTGTTTTTATAAAAAAAGGAGATGAATAAACGAAGAAAAGAGAATTTATGTATAAATAAAGCACGGTAATTGCGAGTCATTAAGTTGTAAAGCAAGTTTAAAAGGAGCTTTAAGGATGGGAAAATACAAAATAGCGATCGTCAATTCAAGTAGTTTTGGAAAAATCTTCCATGATCAGCTGGAGCGGCTGGAGAAAATCGGTGAGGTTCATTCATTCACCGTGGATGGAGAAATCGGCGGACGGGAACTGGCAGAATTATTAGAGGGCTTCAATATTATTATTGCGAGTGTCACCCCATTTTTCACACAGGAATTTTTTGATTATAAGGACGAACTTATTTTAATAACCAGACATGGAATCGGCTACAACAATATTGATATTGAAGCCGCAAGAAAACACGGGACACTTGTTTCAATTATTCCGGCTTTAGTCGAAAGAGATGCGGTAGCAGAAAATAATATTACGAATTTACTAGCACTATTAAGGAAAACAGTTGAGGCAGATCTAAGTGTCAAGAACGATAGCTGGGAGGATCGAGCGAATTTTGTCGGTCGAACGCTATTCAACAAAACAGTAGGCGTTATTGGTGTCGGAAATACCGGCAGCTGTGTCGTAGAAACGTTACGAAATGGCTTTCGATGTAACGTTTTAGCCTATGATCCGTATAAATCAGCACTGCACATTGAAAGCTACGGAGCGAGAAAAGTGGAGCTTCCACAATTGTTAAAAGAATCGGATATCATTTGTCTTTGTGCCAGCTTAAATGAAGAAAACTATCATATGATTTCAACAGATGAAATCGCACAAATGAAAGAAAATGTGTATCTTTCCAACAGTGCACGTGGGGCATTGCTAGATGAAGAAGCAATTGTCAGCGCTTTAAAATCAGGGAAAATCGCAGGATTAGCGACGGATGTTTTAGAAGAAGAACCGGGTCGTAAGGACCATCCTTATCTTGCGTTTCCTAATGTGGTCATGACGCCCCACACTTCCGCCTATACGATGGAATGCTTGCAAGAAATGGGCGCGAAATGTCTGCGAGATGTCGAAGATGTGGTTGCTGGAAAAATTCCAGAGCGTTCCGTTCAAGCTGAGAGTAAGCTAGTCGGTTAGAAAGGAGCAGACAAATGCTAACGGATTTAAAAGTTAAGGTAGGCCCACAGTTTTATCGTTATCATTTTGGCGCAATCAATTATGTACCTGAATTACTACAGGAATTTTCAGCAAAAAATGTTTTGATCGTTCATGGTCAGATTTCCTTTGAAAAGGCAAAGACTTTTTTGAATTTTCTAAAGGATGACACCTATAATTTCCATTTTTTACAATACACCGGCGAGTGCAGTTATTACGGTGCAGAGCGAATTGCTAAAGTGGTAGAGGAGCAGAAGGTCGACTTCATTATCGGTGTTGGCGGTGGAAAGCTAACGGATTTAGTTGGTTATGCAGCCCATGTATTGAATGTTAATTTTGGTGTGATCCCAACTCTGGCTAGTAATTGTGCACCCTGGACCCCGCTTTCAGTGATGTATAAGGAGAGTGGTGAATCCGAAGGGAAAAGCGAACACTTTTTGCGACAGGCAGCCTTTTTTATAACAGATCCTAAATTAGTTATTGATGCACCAGTCAACTATTTTGTAGCAGGTTTAGCTGATACGATTGCGAAATGGTATGAATCGGATGCTATCTTGCAACAGGAACAGTTGATAAATGAACCGTTCTTGCAGGTAGCTGGGTTTACAGCTGAACTATGCAAAAAAGCCATTTTGGATCATTCTGCCAAGGCAATTAAAGACATGGAGAACGGCGAAGTATCAGAAGAGTTTGTTCATTTATCTGAAATTGTTTTTGGCGTAGCAGGGTTGGTTGGCGGCCTAGGCGATAAATACGCGAGAAACGCAATTGCGCATGCAATGCATGATGGGATGAGTAAGTATATTCCTGAAAGTCATGATTTTCTACATGGAGAAAAAGTCGCCTACGGTATTTTTTACCAATTGGCAGTTGAAAAAAAATGGACGCAAATTGATGCGCTGATGCCTTTTTATCAGGAATTAGCCTTACCTATGTCCTTGAAGCAGATGGATATTTATCCTGAAGATGAAGCAGTCATCGATCAAATCGTGGCGTTTGTGGATTCAAAAGAAAAAGTTCATTTACTGCCAATCCCGATTACGATGGATTTATTAAAAGAATCAATTGTTGAATTAGAAGAATATATTTCTAAGCGTTAAAAAGTCTAAGCGTTCCACTTTTTACAATTGGTATTGTGATGGAATGTCTAATGGTGTCACAGTCATCTAAAACGTAAATCACTAGTGGAGCGATATAAGACAAAAAAATAAGACCACTTTTTCCTCGGAAAAAGTCATTCTTTAATATGAATAAGGAGGAACTTATGGATACTTTAAGTGTTATGCAGAGTCTGTTGATCGCGTTATGGGTCGCTGCGGTAATGTCCAGATGGCTTGGAGGAGGAGCGACACTAACTTTGCGCTTCTCACCTCTAATGACAGGTTTAATTGTTGGGATTGTTATGGGAGATGTTGCTCAGGCGATGATTGTTACCGCCGCGTTGCAAATGATTTATATGGGGGTCTTCTCACCTGGCGGATCAATGCCAGCTGAACCTTCGATTGCTGCGGCAATTGCAGTTCCCGTGGCATTGTTAGGGAATTTAAAACCAGAAGCCGCGATTGCGGTGGCTGTACCCGTAGGATTGTTAGGAAGCTATTTGTATCAATTCCGTTTCTTTATCAACACATTCTTAGGTAAATATACAGATAAAGCAGTTGAGGACATGAATGCGAATGCCATCAAACGTTCAATCATCCTTTATCCAACGATCGCCTCATTTGTTTTGTTCGTACCGTTAGTATTTATTGCGCTTTATTTAGGTGCTCCAGTTATCGCTGATGTTATCAATGCGCTCGAAGGAACAGTCGTGATTCACATCCTTGAAGTAGTCGGTGGCGGATTAGCTGCGATTGGTATCGCGACAACGGTTTATGTCATCGGACGTAAAGACTACATGGTCTTTTTCTTCCTTGCTTATTTCATGAGTGTAGTATTGAAATCCTTGGAAATCACAATGGTTACTTATGCGATTTTTGGAATCTTGATTGCGTTGATCTTTGTACAGTCACAAAAAGGAAAGGGCGCAGCACCCGCAGCAGAATCTGCAGCACCAAGCTCTGGAGCGACCTTTGATGACGACGATGATTATGATGACGGATTTTAGTGAAGAGAAATAGGAGGGAAAAAACATGGCGGAAGTAACAAATAAAAGTTTAGCACCTGAAGAAATTACCAGTAAAGATGTCACCAAAGCGTATCTAAGATGGCACTTTGCGAATGAAATACCTCATTCCTTTGAACGTTATTTGGCACCATCTCTACTTTATGCGATGATGCCGATCTTGAAGAAATTATATAAAGACGACGATGCCTTAAAGGCAGCCTATAAACGTCAGTTACTATTTTTTAATACACAGTTAAGTTGGGGTGGCGGTGTTATCACTGGGTTGATGTCATCGATGGAACAACAACGGGCGCAGGAAGAATATGAGAAAAAAGAAATCCTGATGCAGGATGACTTGATGTATAACACGAAAGCCGGTTTGATGGGCGCACTCGCTGGAATTGGTGATGCGATTGACTCAGGAACGGTTCAATATATTTTTATTGCCATCGCTGTTCCTTGGGCACAGCAAGGAAGTGCGTTAGGAGCATTGTTCCCATTCGTGTTCTTCGCGATCTATCAAGCAGCATTAGGGGTGTTCTTTGCGAGACAATCATTTACGATGGGACGTAATGCGACAGGATTGATGCAAAGTACCGGTGTTCAAACAGCCATCGAGGCGCTTTCCGTATTAGGATTATTCATGATGGGGATTTTAGCTGGTAACTATGTAAAAGTAGAATCGACACTAAAATTTGCGATCTCAGGAAGGAAGTTCGTTATTCAAGAAATTCTCGACCAGATCGTTCCAGGTATTTTACCGTTAGCAGTAGTGATGGGTGTCTATTGGTTCTATACGAAGAAAGGTCTAAAAGTAACACAAGCATTGCTCTGGTTGACCTTGATCTTAATTATTTTAGCCGGAGTTGGAATCTTATAATTTTGAAAAGGAAGTGTGAGAAATGGGCGTAATAAATTTAGCTCGAGTAGATGAACGTTTGATTCATGGACAAGTAATGATGACCTTATCACAAAAGAGCGGTGTAAATTCAATTTTTGTGGTTGATGAAGTAGTAGCAAAAGATAAATTTATGCGAGACCTCTATAAAAATGCTGGAAGTCGAACAGGGCAAAAAACGATCGTGATCACGCCAGAAAAAGCGAAATTCTATTGGGATGAATTCAATTTCAAAGAGTATAACTGTATTTTGATCACAAAAACCGTCAGTGTTATCTATGATTTAGTTAAACATGGTGTGCCGATGAAAGAAT
The DNA here is from genome assembly GCF_051710745.1 of Enterococcus sp. DIV0756. Classification (NCBI taxonomy): domain Bacteria; kingdom Bacillati; phylum Bacillota; class Bacilli; order Lactobacillales; family Enterococcaceae; genus Enterococcus; species Enterococcus sp. DIV0756. The sequence continues at coordinate 1,261,722 of NZ_JBIOLF010000001.1, forward strand.
TGAATATTGGCGGGATCGCTCAAAAAGATCCAGATAAAGACATCTTGGTAACGAAATCTGTTTACTTAAACAAAGAAGATGCTGAACGATTGAAGGACATGCATGAAAATTATGGCGTTGAAGATATTTATTTCCAAGCAACTCCATCGGCACCAAAATCAAGTTTAAAAGATGTCTTGAAGCAATTTAATCTTTAAAATCGTTTGAGTCAAAGAACAGGAGAGAGAATAGATGGAGCAATCAGAAGTATTCAAAGATTGGCTGTTTCGTTACCAATATGTTTATCGGCTGCGACGAACAGAAAAGAGCAAGAAGCGATTTCTCGCAGCTTTAGTAACAGATATTGCCAAGATGCGTGAAGATGTTCAAGTCATTGAATATGATCAGCAAAAAAAATATGCCTCACGAAATGTTTATGTCGGCAATATTAAACAGGCGGATCGTGTGATTTGTACCTTCTATGACACTCCTCCTGAAAGTATCGGTTCTTATCAGCTATTCGATAGAAAAGATCAGGCGAGAAAGACGACCACCTTTATTTTGGCTAGCACACTTATCGCGATTCTTTTGGGAGTTATCGGAACGCTTATCTATATGCGGCTTTCTCCGGATTCGTTCCAGCTGAATTCGCTTAGTACAATAATGATTATGTTGATTTATGCGGGCTATTTTATTCTGTTAGGGAAAATCACGAAGGGCTTATCCAATCGGAAAACATTAGTCCGCAATACGTCCTCGATACTAGCGATGCTGAAAATGATCGCAGAGAATAAACAAAAGAATATTGCTTATGCCTTTTTAGACGAAGGCAGCTATGGCAATAAAGGCTTAGAGGAATTGCAGAGGCAAGTCAATGGACACTGTAAAATTTATTATTTGGACAGTATTGGCGCTACGGCTCCGCTACATTTGGTAGGAAAATTGCCTAGCAATAAAAAAATAGGTGAAAACGTTGAGTATCAAGAGGCTGATCAAAAGGTCAGTTATCTCTTTAGTGCTAGAAAAGATCAAACCAACGCCGCCTTTTATTTAAATCCGGCTGACTTGAAGAAAAAGCAATTGAATATGGATAATATTGTCACTGTAACGAATTTGTTTCAGTGAGGGAAATGGAGGGGCATATGTTAGGAATTGTCATTGCCACACACGGAAAACTAAGTGATGGCCTGAAAGATGCTGCAGAAGTAATCGTAGGAACAACGAATAATATCACGACAGTCAATTTGAATCCCGGGGATGATGTCCAAGAATTAGGGACAACAATTGAAGCGGCAATTAGAGAAGTAGATGAAGCCTCCGGAGTGATCGTATTAACGGATTTGGTAAGCGCTAGTCCATACAACCAATCCGTTTTGATTACGAATGGTTTAGAGCCAGAACTGCAGGCAACTGTCTATGTAATTGGTGGTGTCAATTTACCGATGCTGCTAGAAACGATTAATCATCAGCTCTTAAGTACCCCCGTTGAAGAAGCGGTGCCAGCGATATTAGCACAAGGAACAGATAGCTTAGCAGCTTGGCATATTTCAGATGTTGAGGACGAGGATGAAGAGGACGGATTTTAGTTTGTAGAGTCAAAGTACAAATAGAAGCAGGATAGGAGACTAAAATTAATGAAGTGGGGCTTTAGATGGTATGGAGAGAAAGGCGACTCCATTCCTTTAAATCATGTAAGACAAATTCCCGGTATCAATGGTGTAGTCGGCACATTACTGAACAAAATGCCTGGCGATGTTTGGGAAATTTCTGAGATACGCGAGTTAAAAGAATCAATTGAAAAAGAGAAATTAGAGTTATTAGGAATAGAAAGTGTTGCAATCCATGACGCGATCAAAGCTGGTACGGCTGAACGCGATCAGTACATTGATAATTATATCCAAACCATTAGAAATCTTTCTGCATGCGATGTTCACTTGATTTGCTACAGCTTCAAACCAATCTTCGGCTGGGCAAAAACAACGTTAAATTATGAGAATGAAGATGGCAGCTTGGCTTTATTGTACGATCAAGCCGTAGTAGATAACATGGAACCAGGGGATATGTACAAATTAATCAGCAGTCAGTCCAAAGGCTTTCAGTTATCTGGTTGGGAAGAAGAACGTCTGAACAAGTTCAATTCGTTAGTGGAAATGTACGAAGGTGTGACAGAAGAAATTTTATTTGACAACTTGAAATATTTCTTGGAAAGAATCATCCCAGTTTGTGAAGAGGCTGATGTGAAAATGGGCATTCATCCGGATGATCCACCTTGGGAAATCTTCGGTTTTCCTCGTATCACAAAGAACTTGGCTGATTTACAACGCATCATTGGTATGGTTGATTCTCCATATAATGGCGTTACTTTATGTACAGGAGCGCTTGGTGCGGATCCAAACAATGACATGGTGGAGATCGTTCATGCTATTGGAGATCGGATCAATTTTGTTCATTTCCGAAATGTTGAATTTTTAGGGTACCGCAAGTTTAAAGAAACCGCCCATTTGTCAACAGAGGGTTCCCTTGATATGTATGCGATCATGGAGGCTTTAGTCGAGGTTGGTTTTGATGGCGTTATTCGTCCCGACCATGGCCGAACACTTTGGGGAGAAGTAGCGAGACCGGGGTATGGTCTATACGATCGAGCAATGGGCATTACCTATATGCAAGGACTGCACGAAGCCATTACTAAACGTAAAGACTAGAAATCCCATAGGAAGTGAGAAAATAATGTCTGTAAATATGGAGCATGAAATTTATCAACAATTGCAGAAAACCAAACTTTTACCGCTTTATACAGCAACGGATTTAAGTTACTTGCCAAAAGTAGAAGAGATTTTATTGGAGAACGATGTTCCTTTGATCGAAGTAACTTTTCGCAGCGCACTTGCTGGTGAAGCAATGAAACAATTATCAGAGTCTGCTAAGTTAATGGTCGGGGCAGGAACTGTTCGAACGCAAGCAGAAGCAAAAACCGCGATTGAAAATGGTGCACAGTTTGTTGTTTCTCCGGCAGTTGTCCCTGAGGTGATCGAGTACTGTTTGGAGCGAGATATTCCAGTTTTTCCAGGTACTGCAACACCTCGAGATATCCAATCAGCAGTAGCCTCCGGCATTAATATAGTGAAGTTTTTTCCTGCCGATATTTACGGAGGACTAAAAGCAATCAATGCACTGAGTGGACCTTTCTACGATGTGAAATTTTTACCGACTGGTGGGATTAACGAAGAAAACTTTGTAGAATATCTAGAAAATCCTCATGTAATCGGCGTAGGTGGCTCATTCATTCTTTCTGAAAAAGTGATCAAGGAAGATAATGGCGTTCAGATGAATCAGATTCTTAAAAATCTAGTTCAACAAATCAAATAATTAAGAACAAAAAAACAATCATGAGACTTTAGTCGGGACTCGTGATTGTTTTTTGATCAAAAATGAATTTGACGCTCTTCATAATTACGCCACAGTTTTTTCTTACTTTTATTCAAAAAGCTCATAGCTTTTTCAAACATTTGCAGTAAGATAAATATAACCCTAAAATAATTCTTTTTCCCCTGTGAAAGCAGGAACCCCCAGAAATAAAGCTGATGCGTACGCATCAGCTTTATTTTGTGTATGCCCAGGCATTCGCCAATTGTGACATAAGCTCATCCATCGAGTACTTTTTCATGTAGTGCCCTTTATCGGTACTATCGTTAGGATCGTAAACAATAATCTGATCGCTTTGCACATCCTTTTTGATCACCATAATGTGACCAACGTCGGTAAACTCGCCAGGATTAACAGAGACCACAATTGGCTGATTTTGATTCAAATGCTGCTGAATTTTTGCTTGATCTTTGCCGAGGTCCTCAACAGTCAGTCCATAGTTTTGAGCAAAGGCAGGGAAAATCGACCATGCGGTTCCTTGTCCAGCCTCGTAATACTGGTTGCCGCTCCATTGTAAAATTTCAGTTGGATAGACAGTCCGGTGTTCCCAATAGGAAAGAATCATTGCTAAAGAAGTAATCGCACATCCGTTAGTGGCTAAGTCATTTTGAGCGGAGCCGCTGCCATAGGATTTATCGGCCCAACGAGAATCGGTTTGTACGAGTAATGGAAAATCTTGTCCATGCTCCTGTAAGTATTGATTCGCATTAGCGGAAAAGTCCTGTTGACTATTAACATTATTATCAAAATGGAAAATTTTAGAAGAGAGGATTACTAGGCTAGAAATCACTAAAAAGCTTCCAAGTAAGATTGAAAAAGGACGAATTTTTCGTCGCATAAAAAACACCTCCACTCTTTTATTAAAACGAAAAAAGTGTGAGGTGTCATCGGTCAAAAGTTGTAAGTTATTCGAATTCTTCTAGTTCTAAGCTAAGCTCTTCCCAACTTGAAAGCTGCTCTTCTTGCTCGGCCTTTTTTGCTTCCAATTCAGTTGTCAACTCTAGGAGCTGAACGTGGTCGTTCAAGATATCCGGCTGACTCATTTGTATTTCAAGCTTAGCAATTTTTTCGTCCAAAGAAGAAAGATTTTCTTCGATAGTTTCGATCTTACGGCGTAAACTGCGTATCAACTTTTGCTGTTCTTTATCTTGGTAAAACTTCTTTTTAGGTGCTTCGGCGGGCACTGCTTCTTTTGCCTGTAATTCAGCGATTTCTTCCTCTTCTTTTTTCTTTTCTAGATAGTAATCATAGTCACCAAGATATAATTTACTACCTTCAGGAGACAACTCAATCACTTTGTTCGCGATACGATTAATAAAGTAACGGTCATGGGAAACGAAGAGCAGTGTGCCTTGATAATCGATCAAGGCATTCTCCAACACTTCTTTATTATCAATATCCAAGTGGTTGGTAGGTTCATCCAGAATCAAAAAGTTTTCCTTATTCATAGAAAGCTTCGCTAGCGCTACACGAGCTTTTTCACCACCACTAAGTAGAGGGATCGTCTTTTCAACATCTTCACCACTAAAAAGAAAGCCGCCTAAGACATTGCGAATATCTTTTTCCGGTGTGGTTGGATGTTCATCCCAAAGCTCGGCTAAAATAGTTTTATTACCGTGTAAATCAGCCTGTCCTTGATCGTAATAGCCAACTGTGACATTGGTTCCAAAATGCGGGGTGCCCTTGATGAAAGGAATTTGACCGATCAAAGACTTTAAGAGGGTAGATTTCCCGATTCCGTTTGGTCCAACAAGTGCGATAGCATCTTCTCGACGAATATCCATATCAATCGGTTCAGAGAGTGTTTCCTCGTAGCCGATAGCAGCTTCTTCAACTTGTAAGACGACGTTTCCTGAAACCTTATCGATATCAAACATAAATTTCGCTGATTTTTCTTTGCCATCTGGTCGATCTAGCCGGTCCATTTTTTCTAATGTTTTTCGGCGGCTTTGGGCGCGTTTAGTAGTGGAGGCACGAACCAAATTACGTGCAACGAAATCTTCTAATTTTTCGATTTCAACCTGCTGCTTTTCATAAGCCTTCCAGTCGCTGGCAAGCTGAGCGGCTTTCAAATCAAGATAACGGGAATAATTTCCAGTGTAATGACGGATTTTATGACGAGAAATTTCATAGATTTCATTGACAACGCGATCTAAGAAATAACGGTCATGTGAAACGATTAATAGCGCACCAGAATACCCTTGAAGGTAGTCTTCCAGCCAAGCCAATGTCTCAATATCTAAATGATTGGTAGGCTCATCTAAAATCAAAATATCAGGTTTGACCAATAACATTCGTGCCAAGGCAAGACGGGTTTTTTGTCCACCGGATAATGTACTGATTTCTTTATCATAGGAGCTTTCATCGAATTTAAACCCGTGTAAAACGCTGCGGATTTCATTTTCATAACCATAGCCGTTCTGATCATTAAAATCATGCTGAAGCTGATCGTATTCCTTCAATAGAGAGGCGTAGCGACTATCGCTTTCAGGTGTTTCACCAATCGCCACCTCAACATCCCGCATCCGAGCTTCCATCTGACGAACTTTATCAAAAGCTTTCAACATTTCATTCCAAATGGTCTCAGTTGAATCTAGGCCTGTATCTTGAGCGAGGTAGCCCAAAGTGGCTTGTTTGTTTTTGATTACTTGTCCAGCATCTGGTGCTTCAATATTGGCGATTATTTTTAATAATGTTGATTTTCCTGCACCGTTTCGCCCAACTAAACCGATCCGTGCTTTGCTGGCGACTTCAAGATGGAGATTTTCAAATAGGGTGTCCGCGCCAAAATAGCGAGCAATTTGATTTGCTTGTAATAAAATCATTGGATATCTTCCTTAAATTTATTTTTCCGAATGGATTTAGTCTAACATATTTTTGAGGTCGTTGCGATTGGGAGCGGTCATTTCGATTAATCGTGATTTTTTCACAAATTTTCGAGCAAGTGCGTTGCAATTTCACTAAGATTCTTGCTATTATAGTGCAGTAGTCAACAATTACGAAATTTTTTGATAAAGGAGAGTTATTGTGAAAGAACATTCAATTCCAAAAGCGACTGTTAAACGATTGCCGTTATACTATCGGTATTTACGTATTTTAAATAATGCTGGAAAAACCAAAGTATCATCAACAGAACTAAGTGAGGCCATCCAAGTCGACAGTGCAACAATTCGCCGTGACTTTTCTTACTTTGGTGAACTAGGAAAACGTGGATACGGGTATGATGTTGAAGATTTGATGCATTTCTTCGGGAAAATCTTGAATGATGACCAATTGACCAATGTAGCGTTGGTAGGGGTCGGTAATTTAGGGAGCGCCTTGTTGAAATTCAAATTCCATCAAAGCAATAGTATCCGTGTAAGCTGCGCGTTTGATGTTAAAGAAGACATCGTTGGTCGTATCGTGGATGGGATCCCCGTTTATCCATTAGACAATATGGTGGAACAAATCAAATTGCAACAAATCGAAATCGCAATCTTGACGTTGCCAGCACAACAAGCGCAACAGGTGGTCGATCAATTGGCTGATGCAGGAATCAAAGGGATCTTGAACTTTACTGCCGCTCGTCTAACCGCGCCAGATGATGTGATCATCCAAAGCGTTGATTTGACCAACGAATTACAAACCTTGATTTATTTCTTGCATCATAATAATGATAACAAATAGAGACTGAGCAAGCGCTCAGTCTCTTTTTTATTTGAATAAAGATTGATAATCCGTCGTTTCCGAATCTTTCGGCAATTGTTGCAAAAGTTTTTCCATTGAATGAAAATCAATAAAGCGTGCCTGACGGGAGATTTCTTTTCCCTCGTGATAAATTAATACTGCTGGTACTGTTAAAACTTCAAAGAAGCCAGCTAATTCTGGTTCTTGCATAATATCTAAATGTTGGAAGGGAATATTGTTTTCTTCAGCAAGTTTTCTTGCTTTAGGTTCGTCTACATGACAAATACTACATGTTTCAGAGGAAATGAAGACGATGTTATTCGTATTTTTGGTTATTGCCTCTTGAACCTTCGTCAAATTTTCCATACGGGACTTCCTCTCTAAGTGGTTGTACTTACTATCTGTAAGATAATCAGAATTGGTCAAATTGTCAATTTTATTGTTTGAAATAAATAGTTGTTTGATTTTATAAAAAGCGTTATACTCTCTTATGTACTGCGGGTGTAGTTTAGTGGTAAAACAGAAGCTTCCCAAGCTTCCGTCGCGAGTTCGATTCTCGTCACCCGCTTCAAGTGGAAGTACCTAAATCTTTGTATAGCAAGGGTTAAGGTGCTTTTTTTGTAAGTTCCCAAATGATTTACAAAATCAAAGCACTCAACTCTTGTCTTACAAAAAATACGCATTCTTTCTTTTTGGTATTTCTTACTTTTGTTGTAAAGCACTCTTGCTATTCAATCAATGATTGATGTATGCTAAGGGTGAAGCGAGAGGAAACTTTCGTTTAGGGTATTATATCCTGATTAAACCAACGTTTGTGGCTGAGCGTTGGTTTTTTTGTGCGTTTATGAAAGCAAATTATGCGAAAAAGGATATTTATATTTATAGGCAACTATTACTTTAATGAAGGGAATTGAATAATAAAAAAAGAACCCGTTTGCTGCTTGATTTTAGTAGAGTTCCACCAAACATGGGCATATACTATGTGCTAATCACATAAGGAGGGTAGAAAAATGATTTTTGAACAAGCTTACCGGTGGACCATTCGAATCAGTTTTGTTATCTCTATAGTACTCTTTGGGTTGGGAGTATTTTTTTATTCTCGCTTACCGGTTAAAATTCCCGTCCAAATCGGATTTAATGGAGAGGTGAACAGTTGGGGAAGCAAGATAACTGTTTTTCTATTTCCTATACTTTTGTTTGCTGTAGCGTTAATCTCCAGAAGTAAATATGTGGACATAAAATATCCATTAAATGGCGATAACCGCCTACACAAATTGGCTCTATGCTGCTGCTTAATACTACTTTGCATAGGGAGTACCTATTTCTTTTTCATGTATGGAAAATTGTTAGAATAAAAAAATCCTCACGGGGAGGATTAAAATTTGATGCCAAATATATTGAGAATCAGCAGTAAGAGCGCTGGCAACATCGAATTCATTGTATTTAGCATCCAGTGAACGATGATGGATCCCCAAATATTTTTTGAGAATAGATAAATTAAACCGAAATACACACCCGTCACCATGTAAGGGATCATAGCATATATATTGCCATTGAAATTGTTCCAGTGAATGAACCCGAATAGAATACCTTGAATAAAAAGCATAAGTATTCTTAGAATTTTGCTGGAGAATTTACCTAACAACAAGTAACGAAAGGTTAACTCTTCAGCAAATGGTGCAATAAACGGCGCAACAGCAGCTAATACTGCCCAACTAGGACTAAGTGATTGCGAAGGTTGATTTATCGAAGAACGAACTTGTAATAGGTCGCTAGGTATCAATCCACGTACGATGCGTAATAATAGAAAGGCTCCGGCTACTAAAAGAATGCTAAGTAATAATTTTAGGAAAAGCTTTTGCCGATAGAGTCGCCATTGTTCTCTTAAAAAATCGTGGAATAAATAGATCATGATCAGGAATCCAGCAAGGAAAAGCAGTGTGGAGGCCATTAATGCAACTTTTGGGTCTTTTGTTAAATGTAGAAGTGGGAAAAGGTAGTTACCTATTAATAATTCTAGAGGAATAACTACAAGTCCCCACCATTGCTTTTTACTTGTTTCCATTTTTATCCCCTTTCTTTTCAAATAGTGTAAAAAAAATGATGAAAAGTGTAAAGCAATATGAAACTAAGGAAAAATTGATTGTGAAAGATTTGGTATACTATTATAAAGGAGGAGATTGTGTTGGATTATCAAATGCAGAAAACAATGGGGAAATGTTTTCGCAGTAAAGGAGCTAATATTACGGGACTTATCCGCATTTTGGGTAGTTGGTATGATTACAAAGTAATTAATGGACCGCCAGAAACTGGAGACATGTTGGAAGTCATTGATTTTACCAGTCGTGAATTGTTAGTTACCATAAACAATAATTTAGAAGAAAGTGATGTGAATTATATTGTTAATCGTTAATATTATTTTAATTATTTTAGCCGCGATCGTGTTCTTCTTTATCATTAGTCAAATGGTTGTGATCGTTCAGCAAGGGGAAGTAAAAGTTGTTGAAAGTTTTGGGAAATATGTAAAGACTATCGAGCCCGGCTTGCATTTCTTAATCCCGATTTTATATGTAGTACGTCGGCGCGTTTCGTTAAAACAAACACCGATCCAAATTGAACCACAAAGCGTGATTACACGGGATAATGTTATTGTGGAAATTGACGAAGCGATTAAGTATCACGTGACAGATGCCCGGGCTTTTGTGTATGATAATGAAGATTCTGTCACGTCAATGATCCAAGATTGCCAATCTAACTTGCGCGGCATCATCGGTAAAATGGAACTGAATGAAGTATTGAATGGAACGGAAGAAATCAATGTTAATCTTTACGAGAGTGTAAAAGATATTACGGCTGGTTATGGCCTGTCAATTGACCGGATCAATATCGGAGAAATTTCTGTTTCAAATGAAATCGTTAATTCAATGAATAAATTGATTACTGCTAGTCGCGATAAAGAATCCTTGATCACGATTTCTGAAGGGAAGAAACAATCCGTCATCTTAGAATCAGAAGCAAAATCATCTGAGATGCAGATTGATGCGGAAGCACGCGCACGACAAACAAAAATTGACGCAGATGCGCGAGCAGAACGTACACGGATCGATGCTGCAGCAGAAGCGGATCGAATTGCTAAGCTGACCGAAGCAGAAACCGCTCGAATCAAAGCGATTAACCAAGCAATTGCAGAAAGTAATTTGACCGATGAGATGATTGCTTACTTAGGAATCGAAGCCTTCAAGCATGTTGTTGAAAATAACGGCAACACGGTCATCATGCCGAGTAATTTGACAGAGCTTGGCAATGTTCCAGCAATCAAAGAAATTTGGCAGCAAACCAAGTAGTAGGATCAGCGTGATGGGAAAACAGAAGTAGGAGTTGAATAACCATCGCAGCAAAGAAACAAGCCCCTAAAATAATTTCGGCAGTAGTCGTATTATTAGCGGGTATTTATGGACTTTACTCTCAAGTAAAGCCAGATAACCAAACAGATAATGCAACAAAAGAAGTCACAGTTAGCCGTTTATCGGAAGTTCCTGACTTTGATGGACAGCATCAAACGATCGAATTGAATCATAATCAGCCAAGTTTTTCTCAAAACGATCTTTCATTGGATCAAGGAACTTGGACACGTTTTTCTGATTTGGATAAATTGAATCGCGTTGGAGTCGCAAATGCCATGCTGGGGAAAGAATTGATGCCTCATCAAGAACGTGAGCGCCTATATGTGAAGCCGACTGGCTGGCGACAAAAGTTTTACAACGATGAGCCATTGTATAATAGGGCACATCTGATCGCTTATCAGTTTTCGGGTGAGAACAATAATCTAAAGAATTTGATGACTGGAACGGCTTCCCTGAATGATCCAGGTATGAATGATCATGAAAAAGAAATTGGGAACTATATTCGTAGAACCAACCATCATGTGCGTTACCGTGTGACTCCTTTTTTCAAAGGAGACGAGCTAGTCGCTCGTGGTGTACAGATGGAAGCACAAAGTATTGAAGACGACCAGATTTCATTCAATCTCTTTGTTTATAATATTCAAGATGGAATCAAAATTGACTACCAAAATGGTTACTCGCAAAAAGAATAAGTAAAAAACATCCACATTTTGAACCGACCCCCAAAAGTTAGACCAAAATCTAGCTCTTGGAGGTCGGTATTTTTTATGACTAAATATAGTTTTGAATTCAAATTGAAAGTAGTTCAAGAATACTTAGATGGGAAAGGTGGTTATAGCTATTTAGCAAAGGTACATTCGGTTAAGGATAGTAGACAAATACTAGATTGGGTGAATTCCTACCGGGAATTTGGCGAAGAAGGTCTTCTCAGAAAACGTAAAAATGCGAATTATTCTGTTCAATTTAAGTTGGATGCGATAGAGTTATATCAAACTAGTGAGCTGTCTTATCGTGAAATTGCCAATGTACTTAAAATGAATAATCCGTCTCTCATTGCCAATTGGATGAGAAAATTTCGGGATGATGGTATCGATGGACTCTCAAAAACGAAAGGACGTCCATCCGCTTTGGCTGAGAAAAAAGAACAGAAAAAGAAGCGTTCAATTGAGACAACACCGGAAGAACGAGACCGTATTAAAGAATTAGAAAAACAAGTGCGTTCCCTTCAAATTGAGAATGCCTTTTTAAAAGAGCTGAGGAAGCTGCGAAAACAGGAAGCCCAACAAAGACGAACGAATCAATCGCACGAACCATCGACAGCCTCCGAGGATCATTCAAATTAGTTGAGCTTCTTGAGACGTTGAACTTTCCTAAAGCGACATTTATGTACTGGCAAAAACGATTTGACAGAGAAAATCCCGATCAAGGAATCGAAGCCGAAATGCTTCGTATTCGTAAAGAACACAAAGATTATGGCTGTTTACGAATGACCAACGAACTAAAAGAGCGAGGCTTTCATGTCAATAAAAAGAAAGTTCAACGTTTGATTCGAAAACTAGGGATCGAAGTCCGTTCCTACACTCGGAAATCACGTCGCTACAGCTCTTACCGAGGAAAGGTCGGCAAAGTGGCGAAACACCGAATTCGTCGTCATTTTTACACGAATATCTGTCATCAAAAAATTACGACTGATACAACAGAATTCAAGTATTTTGAAATAGATACCAAAGGCGTGATCCGACAAAGAAAGTTATACCTAGACCCGTTTATGGACATGTATAATAGCGAGATTCTTTCGTACCGCATTTCAGAAAAACCGAATGCCTTGGCAATTATGGAAGGTTTAGAAGAAGCCATCGCGATCACGGCTGATTGCCCCTATCGTCGCACCTTCCATTCGGATCAAGGTTGGGCTTATCAAATGAAGGCCTATCGGCAAAAACTAAAGAAACAGAAAATCTTTCAAAGTATGTCTCGCAAAGGGAATTGTTTAGATAATTCAATCATGGAGAATTTCTTCAGTCTTCTAAAACAAGAAATCTTTCATGGGGAAACCTATCACAGTTTTGATGAACTAAAAACGGCGATCGATGACTATATCTATTACTACAACAATCACCGGATGAAACAGAAATTGAACTGGAAAAGCCCTGTTCAATTTCGAAAAGCTGCACAGAAAGCGGCATAATTGCCCATCTTAACAAACAAAAAAAGGAGTAGATTTCTCTACTCCGAAATAAGTCTAACTTTTGGGGGTCACTTCATTTGTTGGATGTTTTTTTTGAAAAGAGCACTGTGTGACAAGCGTCATGGATAAAAATCAGATAGAATTGTTAATAATTATCAATAAATAGAAGAAAGCTGGTGTAATTATGCAATGGTATGACATGTTCAATGGCGAACAGGAACCGACAGAACAACAAATCACGGATTTTATTGCCAACCCTCTTTGGCAGGAATTATCAGATCATTTAATACGGACGTACCGGATAAAACCCAAAAAAACCTACAGTAGATGCTCAATGGGGGAAGGTTACTGGAAAGGTTGGAATATAAAGTTTCAAAAAAGCGGTAAATCACTGTGTACTATTTATCCTAAACAAGGTTTTTTCGTAGCTATGGTTTCCTTTAGCGCTAAGGAAATAGACGATGCAGATGTACTAGTTCAGATGTGTGATAACTACACCAAAGAAAAATACAAAAATGCTAAATCTAGTAAACTCGGGAAATCCGTCTCCTTTGAGGTCACGAATGAAAACATCCTAAATGATATTAAAGAACTTGCTGCTTTTCGCACAAAATCAGCAAAAAAAGTCAAAATACCAACTGCCTAAGTTTTTTCTTAGGCTTCTTTTATTTGTTCTTGCTATCATGATAAAAATCCTTGAGAATGAATAAGAGTAGCTTAAGGAGGAAAATGATGAAGGAGTATTTAAAAGAACGTTATACTGCTGCAGCAATGACATTAAGCAAAAAATTAAATCGCAGGAATTTTAATCCGATTATTTGTCAAAATTTGACGGAAGCAAAGCATCAAGCTCTAAAAATTATTGAACCAAATAAATCTGTCGGATTTGGCGGTTCGATCACAGTTGAGCAATCGGGAATTATTGCTGATTTATATCAGCGAGGACAAAAGATGATTGACCGGGAAAAAACGACTACGCCGGAAGAACGACATCAAGTAATGAAACAAGCGTTGACCGCAGATTATTTTTTAACAAGTATTAATGGCATAACAGAAGAGGGAGAGCTTGTGAATATCGACAGTGTAGGGAATCGAGTGGCGGCAATTACCTATGGGCCGGATAAAGTTCTAGCCTTTGTCAGTATGAAAAAAGTCTATGGAGATTTAAATACAACACTTGAAATGGTACGTAAAAATACCTCTCCATTGAATGCACATCGCTTAGAGTTAGAAAAAACACCATGTATTAAAAAAGGGACCTGCGGAGATTGCTTACAAGCCGAATGCATTTGCAATACAATCGTAATCACGCGTCGGTCCATGGCAAAGGATCGCTTGATCCTCTTTCTAATAATTGATGAGGTCGGTTTATAGAGAATTCCAAGTTGAAGCAGGTAAGAATGACAAAGAAAAAAACCGAGGGCATCCTCGGTTTTTTTATGGTTTAGGTTTAGCTTAATGAGCTGCTGTTTTCCATTACTTCATCAATCAATCCATAAGCTTTTGCTTCTTCAGCAGTCATGAAGTTGTCGCGATCTGTGTCGCGTTCAATGACTTCAATTGGTTGTCCAGTCCGCTCAGCTAAGATGTTGTTCAATCGTTCGCGGGTTTTTAAGATATGACGAGCAGCGATTTCGATTTCTGTTGCTTGACCCTGAGCACCACCCAATGGTTGATGAATCATGATCTCAGCATTAGGTAAAGCGAAACGTTTGCCTTTCGCACCCGCAGTTAGCAAGAAGCTACCCATGGAAGCAGCCATACCAAGTACGATTGTCTGAACATCAGCTTTAACAAAATTCATAGTATCAAAAATTGCTAAACCAGCAGAAACGCTACCACCTGGTGAATTGATGTAAAGATAAATATCTTTTTCAGAATCTTGGGCATCCAAGAAAAGTAATTGGGCGATGATAGTGTTCGCCATATCATCGTTCACTTCGCCGCTCAACATAATGATACGGTCCTTCAATAAACGAGAATAAATGTCGTAAGCACGTTCGCCACGAGATGATTGTTCAATGACTGTAGGAACTAAATTCATAGTGAATCCTCCTTAAAATATTGTTCGTAGATTAGTTTAGCACAAACAAGGTTGGATTGCTAAAACATATAGAAAGTATACAACGTTGGTCAGTTTTGGTCAAATAGAAGGCTTCGTTTTTTTAAGCGACTCAAACTATCCTAGAAATAGGAAAATATGGTACTATTAATAGCGCAGACAATCAGATGTCACATTCAGTTTTCCAAAACTTTAGAAAATAACAATTTAATGAAATGATGTCTGGATTGAGAATGGTTTTTATTCGAAAAAATAATTCTATTGTTACTATGAAACAGGAGGGAAAAACGTGGAGATTGCATTTATTGGACTAATCGGCGTGTTGATCGGTGCAGGTATTACAGGAGTTGCTGTCTTTTTTGTCTTTAAGTATATTGATTTACGCCACAAACGTGAAAGAGAGTTGGAGCATCAGGTCAAAGAAATTGAAACCATAAATCTCTTAAATAAGAAAATCAACGAAATATTATCCAAACGCAATGTGTTGATGCAGGAATATGTGACGTTCAATTCATTTGACGATTGTTACATTACAATTGATGATTTCATTTATTTGAATTCTTTTGCTGCACAAAATAATTTTTATCTGCCCAATTACTTAATTGAAGAATTTTTTAAAAACATTTCACACCGAAAAGTTATTTTATCTCCTGAAGAAACGGTTAAAATTGGGGGCTATACTTACAAGGGAGGCCGAATTGTGATGGAGACTTTTTCAGAACAGCTGTTGGAGATTTTAGACGAAAAAAAACAGCAATTGTCTCGCAAAACGAAACAGCCGTTAAGCTATTTTAAAGTACAATAGATTTTTACAAATTGTGATTACGGACGAGGTGGTAAATAGATGACAGCAATTATTGCTCATCGTGGGAGCGCAGGGACTCATCCAGAAAATACTTTGCCTGCGTTTATGGAGGCGGTACGATCAGGCGCAGATGGGATTGAATTAGATGTTCATTTAACGGCTGATCAGCAATTAGTGGTGATTCATGACGAGAGTGTAGATCGCACAACAGATGGTAAGGGTTTGATTCGTGAATTAACGTTAAAAGAAATCAAAGAATTGGATGCAGGTAGCTGGTTTGATGAAAAGTATCAGGCAACAAAAATATCTACCCTGCAGGAAGTTTTGAATTTACTGCTACAGATGCGTTTTCGAGGAATTTTATGTATCGAAATCAAGACGAACAAATTTCACTATCCGGGAATTGAAGAAAAAATCTCGCAGGTTATGACAAGCAAAGAATGGCCTTTTACTTATTGGTATGCTAGTTTCAACTTTGAATCATTACGGATTATGCACGAGTATGAACCAGACGCACAATACGATCTGATTCAAAAAAACGACTTAGAAAAATATCAAATCGTTTTGGACAGCGATTTTATTGAAGGACTACATCCTAGTTCTGATTGGGTGAAACAGCATCCTGAGATTGTCAAAAACTTTGAAAAGTCGATTCGACCTTGGACTCCAAACTTATATGAAACGTTGATGATGTGTTTTGAAAACAATTTGGCTGGCGTCATTACTGATTTTCCAGAAAAAGCCATTCGAACGAGAAGCAGGTTCAAGCAATGAAGGTAATCGCAATCGTAGGACCGACTGCAGTTGGTAAGACCAGCTTAAGCATTGATTTAGCGAAACGTTTTAACGGTGAAATCATTAGTGGGGATTCAATGCAGGTTTATCGTGGATTAGATATTGGAACCGCAAAAGTAACGACTGAGGAGATGGCAGGAATTCCACATCATTTGATTGATGTACGTGGTGTTGATGAAAGCTATTCAGCGGCGGATTTTCAAAAGAGTGCCAGAGAAGCGATTCAAGAAATTAGTCAGCGTGGAAAGATACCAATTATCGTTGGTGGAACGGGACTTTATATCCAGTCTCTACTATGGGATTACAAGCTTGGTAGTGAGGGAGAACCAGAAGACGATTCCATTCGTGAGAAGTATGAAGTCTTTGCTGAAGAAAACGGGAATCCGGCGTTGTGGGAAAAGTTACAGCTAAGCGATCCCTTGGCTGCCGAGAAGATTCATTACAATAATCGTAAGAAAGTCATTCGAGCATTAGAGGTGTTCGAGTTAACAGGGCATTCAATTTTAGAGCCAAAAGAACAGCCAAAAGAACTCTATGATAGTTTTTTGATCGGCTTAAATACTGATCGGTCGATTTTGTATCAACGGATTAACCAACGTGTGGACCTCATGGTGGAACAAGGGTTACTGGAAGAAGCTAGGAATTTGGCGAAAAATCCAACCGTTCAAGCTGCACAGGGAATTGGCTATAAGGAATTTTTCCCTTATTTTTCTGGCGATTCGTCCTTAGAAGCAGCGATAGAGGAAGTAAAATTACATTCACGACGCTATGCTAAACGCCAGCTGACTTGGTTTCGCAATCGTATGTCTGTTCATTGGTATGATTTGATTCAGCAGCCGGAAATAATTAAAGTGATTGAAACAGAGATCGCTAATTGGTTAGCTAATGGCGACCACATTTCTCCAATTGATGAAGAATAAGTTGCATAGAATTGATTCATAAAAGCATTGGGAACAAGACTTTTTTCATTTTGAAAATATCGTATTACTAAATAGGAGGAAACGGATTGTCAGAAAGAGTCATTTTAGTCGGTGTCGAAACAGACGAGAGTAGATATAATTATTTAGAATCGATGCATGAGTTGGCCGGACTAACCAAGACGGCTCATGGCGAGATAGTTTTTTCATTAACTCAAAAACGTCCTAAGGTTGATCGTCAAACTATTATCGGTAAGGGAAAACTAGAAGAGTTAGCGCAGTTGGTAGATGCTCATGAAGCAGAGCTGGTGATTTTCAATCATGCTTTATCACCACGTCAAAGCCAAACAATCGAGGCGCAGGTAGGTGTTCCAGTAATTGACCGAATCCAACTGATTTTAGATATCTTCGCACAGCGTGCTCGCTCAAAGGAAGGAAAATTACAGGTGGAGCTTGCCCAACTAGATTATTTATTGCCTCGATTGGTCGGTCAAGGGCAAAGTTTATCCCGTCTCGGAGGTGGAATTGGCACGCGTGGACCTGGGGAAACAAAGCTAGAAACGGATCGACGTCATATTCGCCGCCGAATCTCCTCAATTAAAAAAGAGCTAAAAGAAGTAGAAGCCCATCGTGAGCGCAGTCGACAAAAACGTCAACAATCTAGTATTTTCCAGATGGGCTTGATCGGTTATACAAATGCTGGTAAATCAACAATTTTAAACTTGTTGACGAATGCTGATACGTATTCTGAAGATCAGTTATTTGCGACCCTAGATCCGTTAACGAAGCGTTGGCATTTACCTCAAGGAATGGAGACCACGATCACAGATACGGTAGGTTTTATTCAAGATTTACCTACGCAATTAGTCGATGCTTTCCAATCAACTTTAGAAGAAAGTAAAGGGATGGATCTTCTATTGCATATTGTAGATGCCAGTGCGGAAGATCGACAACAGCAGGAAAAGACCGTTATTGATTTATTGAAGGAACTTGAAATGGATGATATTCCTATGCTTACAATCTATAACAAAGCTGATCGAATCGATGAGTTTTCTTTTGTACCGACCTTATTTCCAAGTGTTTTAATTTCCGCAAAGACGAATAAAGGTAAGGAGCTACTAGCGGAGGCCATCAAGCGCGAAATTATGAATTTACTTGAACCATATATGCTGACTCTGAATGCGAATGAGGGTCAAGCCTTAAGTGGAATGAAACGAGAGACTCTTGTCTTAAGCGAAAACTTTGATGAGGAAAATGAACAATATATCATTCGAGGCTTTGCTAAGAAAAACTCTCTTTGGATTAGGAGAATGGAAGATGAATTGGACAACTAAGCTAGCACCAGAGCTGGTTGAGAAAATCGATCAAATTGATAAAAAAATAGCAGAACGATTACAAGAAGTGCGAGAAGTTGCTTTGTCGAATCAAGCAAAAGTATTAACGGCTTTTCGTGAGAATCATGTGTCGGAGAGTCATTTTCTGCCATCAACTGGTTATGGGAATGATGATCAAGGACGAGATGTTTTAGAGGCTGTTTATGCGCAGACATTTGGTACTGAAGCTGCCTTAGTTCGTCCTCAAATTGTTTCAGGAACCCACGCAATTGCGACCTCGCTATTTGGTGTGCTGCGTCCTGGAGATGATTTATTGTATATCACGGGGACTCCTTATGACACTTTACTTGAAGTAATTGGTGTTCAAGGCAATGGCATCGGATCGTTCAGGGAATACAATATTGGTTACGACAAAGTGGATCTTTTGGAAGACGGCACTGTTGATTTTGCTAGTGTGAAAGAGAAAATTACTGATAAAACAAAGGTTATTGCAATTCAACGGTCACGCGGGTATGCTTCACGTCCATCTTTTACCATTGAGAAAATCAAAAAGATGTGTGATTTTGTCAAAAGCATTGCTCCAAATGTTATTATTTTTGTGGATAACTGTTATGGAGAATTTGCTGAGTTACTGGAGCCAACCCAAGTTGGAGCGGATCTTATGGCAGGTTCACTGATCAAAAATCCTGGTGGTGGGATCGCTAAAACGGGCGGCTATATAGTTGGGAAGGAAGCGCTAATTGAACGGTGCGCGTACCGTCTGACAACGCCAGGGGTAGGTGCTGAGGGTGGTGCCATGTTGGGTAGTGTTTTTGATATGCTGCAGGGCTTCTTTTTAGCACCGCATGTTGTGAGTCAAGCGATTCAGGGTGCTATTTTTTCTTCAGCGCTATTAGCTGAATATCAGTTGGAATCGACACCGAAATGGAATCAACCGCGAACGGATCTGATTCAATTGATTGATTTTCGCGATCGTGAAAAAATGATTCAATTTTGTCAAGCAATCCAAAAATACTCGCCGATTGATGCATATGTCGCCCCGATACCTTCTTACATGGCAGGCTATGAAGATGACATTATCATGGCTGCAGGAACATTTGTCCAAGGAGCAAGTATCGAGTTGAGCGCAGATGGACCGTTGAGAGAACCTTATTCACTCTACTTACAGGGTGGTTTAACTTTCGAACATGTTAAAGTCGCAGTAACCAATGCTGTAAATGAAGTGTATCATCAGTCTTAAAGGAAAACCGAAATCTTAACGATTTCGGTTTTTTTATACTGTTTTCTGTTCCAATGCTTCTTCCGGAAAGGAATGTTTTTGATTCTTATCAAAATGGATCGAATAGGTATGGGTTTTTTTGGAGTAACTTGTGATGATTCCGATATACCCAGCGAATGGAAAGTTCTGTTTTATTTGAACGAAGTCACCAATATTAAACTTTTGCATTTTATTTTCCTATACTTTTTTCTTAAGTATAGCATCTTTTTGTCCTTAAAAAAGCCGGTAAACTAAGGAATTCTCGGAAAACGCGAACATTCTAAAACTCTATGTAAGAAAATCTAACATAAACCCTTGACGATTGGTCTATCGGATGGTATTCTTTTTCCAACATCAAAAAACAAGGAGGAGATGTTATGCGGGAAAAAGAATTGCGACGTTCGCTTGCTGTTTTTCCAATTGGTACAGTTATGAAGTTAACAGATTTGACTGCAAGACAGATTCGGTACTATGAGGAGCAAGAATTGATTCACCCAGAACGTAGTGAAGGTAACCGTAGGATGTATTCTCTGAATGACATTGATGTACTGCTAGAAATTAAAGACTATTTATCTGACGGACTTAATATGGCAGGGATCAAACGTGTCTATCAAATGCGCCAAGAAGAAGTAAAAGCTGCCAAGGAGAAACCACCATTAACTGATAAAGATGTTCGTCGTATTTTTTACGATGAAATGTTGACTCAAGGTGGATTTCAGCAACAAAATCCATATCAATCACAAGGTCCAAAGCTTTAGTGATTGTGGAATATAAAAAAATGAAGTGCGAGGAAGGGATTAGATAATATGCCGAAAAAAGATCTAAACAAAGAGGATATCAAACGAATTGTAGAAGAAGAAAACGTCCGCTTTTTACGCCTGATGTTTACGGATGTCATTGGAACAATCAAAAATGTTGAAGTACCCGTTAGTCAATTAGAAAAAGTTTTAGACAACAAAATGATGTTCGACGGTTCATCAATTGAAGGGTTTGTACGTATTGAGGAAAGCGATATGTATTTATACCCAGACTTGTCTACTTGGATGATCTTCCCTTGGGAAAGTGACCACGGAAAAGTTGGTCGATTAATCTGTGATATTTATAGTCCAGATGGTACCCCATTCCCAGGAGATCCGCGCGGAAACTTAAAACGAGTTCTAAAAGGAATGGAAGAATTTGGTTTCACTTCATTTAACTTAGGACCTGAACCAGAATTTTTCTTATTCAAAATGGATGAAAATGGCGACCCAACCCTTGACCTAAATGACAAGGGTGGATACTTCGATTTTGCACCAACTGACTTAGGTGAAAATTGCCGTCGTGATATCGTATTGGAGCTTGAAAGCTTAGGGTTTGAAGTTGAGGCTTCTCACCATGAAGTAGCTCCAGGGCAACACGAGATTGATTTCAAATATGCAGATGCCATTGAAGCTTGTGACAATATTCAAACATTCAAATTAGTGGTTAAAACGATTGCTCGTAAGCATGGCTTGCATGCGACATTCATGCCAAAACCTCTTTATGGTATCAATGGATCTGGTATGCACTGCAACATGTCATTGTTCAATGACGAAGGGAATGTGTTCTATGATGAAGAGGGTCCAATGAAGCTAAGTAAAACGGCTTATCAATTCCTAGCAGGACTTTTGAAACACGCACGTGCATACACGGCAGTATGTAACCCGATCGTTAACTCTTATAAACGTTTAGTTCCAGGTTTCGAAGCCCCTGTTTATGTTGCTTGGAGCGGACGCAACCGTTCTCCATTAATTCGTATTCCAGAATCACGCGGCCTATCTACTCGTTTGGAATTACGTTCAGTCGATCCAGCAGCGAATCCATACTTAACAATGGCTGTTTTATTAGAAGCGGGATTAGATGGCATCCGTAATGATTTGACACCACCAGCAGCAGTTGATCGCAACATCTATGTGATGACTGAAGAAGAACGTAAAGAGGCAGAAATTTACGATTTACCTTCTACAATCCATAATGCGATTAAAGCTTTGCGTGAAGACCAAATCATGATTGATGCATTAGGAAGTCATATCTATACGAACTTCAATGAAGCAAAACGCATGGAATGGGCAGCTTTCCGTCAAACTGTCTCAGAATGGGAACGCGATCAATACCTAGAGCTTTATTAAACCTAACTCGCAAAACTCTTGAGGGATTCCTCAAGAGTTTTTTTGCTATTAAAAAATTATCGCTTTACTTCTACGCGTTTGACATTCCACAAAGCAAGTACTAGAAACAGACAACTTGAAAGAAGCAAAATAGCGATTGGAAGAATTATATCGTTTCGCCCGTTCATGATGATTCCTAGTTCTTCTTTTACTGTAGACATAGCAGGTTTGTCAGCAGCGGTAAAGACATTTTCAGTTAATATTTGGCGAATTAAAACCACACCGCTGGTCAATGGAAAATATTGAACGACTGTTTGAGCCATGTCAGGCAAGCTTCCGATAGGAACGTAGCATCCGGTAAGAAAACCAATCAGTGGACCAATCACAGAAGTCATTGTGGAGAAGGTATCTATACGACGGAAAAAACTGGCAATAAAAAACATAAACGCAGAAGAACAAAAAACTGTAAGTAGACTAACAAGAAACAGCAAACCAAATTGTGGCAAAGTCATTAAATCGCCTTTTGAAAGAAACACGATATAGAGTTCAGCAATTACAATAACAACGAGGGTGACTAACAATGAAATCAAGAAAGTACTGAAGAAATACCCTAGCATGATCTTACTTTTAGAAATTGGTGAAATCATAAAATCTGTATAGACATTTCGTTCTTTGTCGCGAATCATCAAGCTGACCGAACCGAGTGTGGAGCTGGCAGAGGCAATTGCGATCACACCAGCTAGCATCCAAGCATCTACTACTAATCGTGGATGAGCAAGGACTGACAATGAGTTAACGATGCTGTCACCTAATAAAAAGACATATAGTACGATCATGATCAATGCACCAATGAAGGATCCGATCACCGCTTGTTTGTTTTTAAAAAATAATAATAACCCTCTATAAACTAATGCATTCATAATGTTCTCTCCCTTTTTCAATAATAGTTAAAAAGACATCTTCTAAAGTTAAACAATGATAATTTTGTTTTAATGTTTCTGGAGCATCGTATGCCATTACTTGACCAGCATCTAACATTAGAATATTGTCTGAATCACGAGCTTCCTCCATGTAATGAGTGGTCAATACGACAGTCATATGATACTTTTCCTTTAACCTGTGAATCAGCTGCCACATATCAGCTCGAGAGCTAATGTCGAGGCCTGTCGTTGGCTCATCTAAGAATAGCAGTGTCGGTGTATTGAGCAGTGCCCGTGCAATATCAACCTTTCTTTTTTCTCCACCGGATAGTACGCCGTATCGTTTGTTTAGTAAATGGCTTGCTTGAACATCCGCTAGTTTTTGTTTTGCTAAGGATTTAGCTTCTTTCCAGTTATTCGTATAAAAGTATGCCCGTAGGAATAAATTTTCTTTTACGGATAAATCTGGATCTAAAATGCTGTTTTGAAAGACAACAGAAATCATTGATTTAAGTTCAATTGAGTCTGAATCAAGCTTCCTACCGTCAAATAATATTTCACCCCTATCAGCTTTTGCTAAGCCGAGAATTAAAGAAATTAAGGTTGATTTTCCAGCGCCATTTGGGCCGAGAATTGAAAATAGCTCTCCTTCCTTAATCGAAAATGAAATAGATTTTAGCACTTCCTGTTGATTATATTGCTTACTTAGATTGGTAATTTTTACAAGTTCTTTCATGACGATGTCTCCTTTGATGAATAGATTTTATTTTTTCCATTAGACAAATTTTGAAGAGTAAACATCTGTTGCTCTTCTTGATAAACCCACTATAATCAACTTTTTTTGCGGAAACAATGGTATTTCTCTAAGTGGTCGATAACTGCTTCTAAGATGATTAAGACTGAAAAATTTTAGATAGATTCAAAGAAAAAGTAGTTGTTCGTAAGGGATTTGCTATAATAAAGGAATAAATTTGTGAGACGAAAGGACGAAGGAGATGAAAGATAACTATAGTACGTTTGCATATGATTACGATGAGTTCGGAGAGATCGATCATTATTTGGGAGCAGAAAAACTTTTTTTTAAAACTCTTTTTGCGGAGCATCAGGTTGAGAGCGTTTTAGATTGTGCCTGCGGAACAGGGCAGCATCTTTATATGATGTCTGAATTAGGGCTGAGGGTAGTAGGCTCAGATTATTCCCGAGCGATGTTGGAGGTGGCTGAAAAGAACCTAAAAGAAAAAGGAAAAGAAATTCCCCTACATCAATGTGATTTTCGTTTTTTGGAGGAGATATACAAAGACAAGTTCGATGCGATTGTCTGTCTAACGACCGCATTGCCACACTTACACACAGAGGTAGATTTGATCACAGCCCTCAAATCAATGAAGGGACGCCTTAAGGATGGCGGACTATTGGTTTTAACTCAAGGTACGACGCATCATAATTTAACGTTGCCACCAATAGAAGTGGTTGTTAATCGTGAAGATTTTTCTCGTGTCTTTGTAAAAGAGCAGGATGATCAATTTCAGACAATCCATGTATTGGATATGTATCACTCAGCGAAACGTATGGAAAATAATCAATATGACATTGTTTATAAAATCATTCTTGATGATGAGTATCGGAAACTATTGACTGAGGCTGGCTTTAAACGAATTCAAATTTACGGTGATTATGATAGAGCCCCTTATGATAAAGAAAGTACACGATTGATCGTTGTTGCACAGTAGCAAGTAAAAGAGAACCAGATTACTCTGATTCTCCTTTACTTGCTTCTTTTTGCTGTTGGATGAGTTCATTTATTTCGTCGGCCTCTTTTTTATCATTGCTGTAAATAAAGAATTTGATGAAGGCGTAAATCAGCAAAGTGATACCAAAATTTTTTACTAATCCGATGAAGCCTAATCCCCAATCGTACAAAACATCCCCAATTACGATTTGGACTAAAATCAACCCAATATAGATTATTTGGTTGATAACAATTCGGCGGTTTGAGTAGCTCTCATTGTCTTCAATGATAAAACGCAGAAGACCTGAGATGACCGAAACGACTAGCATGTATTCGATGATATCAAACAGTGTATCTTTACTGATAAATAGATTGATGGTAGCTAGTAAGGTGAAGATCATAGAAGATAAACGAAAAACACTTTTTAGATATTCCACTAGTCTCATAGACGTTTCCTCATTCCTAAACCCTTTTTCAAATCAGGAACATATTTTCTCGAAACAGCGACTCGCTCCTCATTTATCAATGTAGCTTCAAAGCGTCCACTGAAAGTAGGGGAAACCGCTTTAATGGCTTCGATATTCAGCAGCAATGATTTTCCTACACGAATAAACTTGTGCGGCAGCAGTTTTTCTTCAAGTTGGTAGAGTTTTTCGGCACTTTGACATACCAGATCCTTTGTATAAATAAAGCTCTTCTTATCAACTACTTCGATATAAAGAATATCTGAAAAAGGGATCTTGTAATGAGCGCCATTTTCTTCCCCAACCAGGAAAAGTTTTTTCTCCTCAAGGATTGTTAAGACATTTTGCAGCGTATCAGTCACTTCATGAACCATAAATCTAGCCATTTCTTCTTGGGAGGGTTTGATTATTTCAATCGAAGTCTTCAACTGTACATCCTTTCTAGATCGTTTTCTATGCTTAAAAGTATAACAAGCCGGTTTGATAGAGGTCAAATCAATAAAGCAGATTCTTGTGGAGTAACGTATAATAAATAAGTAGCCAATATTTTATATAGAAAGGAAAGGATCTATGATAAAAGGAAATAAAATAATACTGAAGGCGGCGACTTTGACAGACCGCCAACGTGTATACGAATGGTGTTTTCAATCAGAAACGACCAAATCTCATAGCGGACCGCCGGATTATCCTGAAAAAAAGCTTGCGACTTTTCAAGAGTTTAATACAGAGTACTATGAGGAATATTATTTTAATGGAACGCAACCAGAGAAAGGGCAAGGCTTTATCATTATGAATGATCAAGAAGCTGTGGGATTCATTAGTTATTCTGCTTTTCATTTGAAACCGCATTCTGCGGAGCTGGATATCTGGATGAAAGATGAAGCAAATTGTGGGAAAGGCTTTGGAAATGACGCGATTCTAGCTTTGAGTAATTATTTAAATCAACAGTTAGCCATTAAACTTCTAATACTTGCACCCTCCAATAAAAATATTCGAGCAATTAAATCCTATGAAAAATCAGGTTTTAAACGTACAAATAAAGTGATGTCTGACTTTCTTTCAGAGGACTATCGGTCACTTTACGGGGCGGGTGATTATGGCGTTTCAGGAACAGCGATCTTGATAAAGTGTTTCGAAAAATAAAAAAACTCCCAATGTGAAAGGGAGTCCTTTGAGAAAAACTAGTTTAAAATGGCTAATCCAAAGGAAAGATACGTTGCATAAATGATCCAAATTAGATAAGGAATGAAACAAATTGCTGCTCCTTTGGATAACGCGCGAAACTCGCGAATACTGAAAATAATCGTTATCAGAAGGAACAGACTGATAAATGATGCGATCCAAAAGTGCGATCCGCCGAAGAAAATGATACTCCAAATAAAATTAAGCACCAGTTGGATACCAAAAAGAAAATAAGCTAGTGTTTTATTTTTTGGCTCTTTACTGTCAATGACTAAAAATAACGCTAAACCGATCAATGCATAAAGTACGGTCCAAATGATTCCAACGATATTTCCTGGCGGTGCCAATAGTGGCTTATTTAGCTGTGCATAGATCGTGGGAATATCACCAGCAAAAAATCCTGATATAGAGCCTATCAATTCTACACCAATAATACAAGCGAGTAATTTAAAAAATCTATTTAACATAATTTGCCTCCTTTATTATTGAAGCTTTGTTGTACTGCAAGGTACTCTCTACTTAATCAGTATAACGAGGATTATTCTTAAAAGAAAAAAAGATGCTTAAGAAAAGTAATATAATCTTAGCAAAAGAATGTTATAATAATTCGGAAGATTTTCTAAAGCCAAGAGATTGGCAACTTGCAAAATTTGTAAGTTTTGTCTTCTTTTAGTAAAATGTAATTGTTGATAATTCCAAGGAGAGGTGTGAGAAAATGGGATACACAGATGAAACAGTCCGTTTTGATTTTGATGACAACCGTAAAAAAGAGATTAGCGAAACACTGACGATTGTCTACAATGCTTTAGCTGAAAAAGGCTATAACCCAATCAACCAAATCGTCGGCTATTTATTATCAGGAGATCCTGCGTATATTCCTCGTTATCAAGATGCACGAAACTTGATTCGTCGTCACGAGCGCGATGAAGTGATGGAAGTTTTGGTGAAATATTATCTGAAAGATCACGGTATAGATATTCGATGAGAGTAATGGGGTTAGATGTCGGCTCAAAAACTGTTGGTATCGCAGTGAGCGATCCATTCGGTTGGACTGCTCAGGGAGTCGAGATTATCCGAATCGATGAAGAAAAAGGAAAGTTCGGCTTTGAACGCTTAGGTGAGTTGGTCAAGGAATACCAAGTGACTAAGTTTGTGGTCGGCCTCCCTAAAAACATGAATAATTCAATTGGTCCCAGAGCAGAAGCTTCGATGCTTTACGCCGAAAAAATCAAGGAACTCTTTGATTTACCGGTAGAATTCCAGGATGAACGTCTAACGACAGTGCAAGCTGAACGGATGTTGGTGGAACAAGCGGATGTCTCGCGATCAAAAAGAAAAAAAGTAATCGACAAACTTGCTGCGGTCATGATTCTACAAAATTATCTTGATCGAACCAGCAATAAACTTTAGAAAAGAGGAATAGATATGGCACATGAACACACGCATGACCATGATCACGAGCACGATCATGACCACGAACATGAAGTAATTACTTTAGTGGATGATGAAGGAAATGAAACACTCTACGAAATTCTTTTGACAATCGATGGTCAAGAAGAATTTAATCGCAATTATGTATTGCTTTATCCAGCGGGCGCACCTGAAGACGAAGATGTTGAATTGCAAGCTTACGCATACGTAGAAAACGAGGACGGCAGCGAAGGCGAATTGCAACAAATCGAAACGGACGCTGAATGGGATATGATTGAAGAAGTTTTCAATACATTCATGACTGAAGAAGAATAGAGAAATAAGCGGAATCCTAATAAAAAAGGATTCCGCTTTTATAATACAGAATTTATTTATTTTGTCTCATCTCCACTACAAACGAGAGAAGGCTGACGACAAAAAATGTCGGCAAGATAAAGTGAATGAATGTGAATAAACTTAATTGCTCTTTTGCTAAATAATTACAAATAGAAGCAATGGAACATAAACATCCCAAAGTTATCGCATGCTCTAAATTATTTTTCAGAGATTTATTCATGAGGCCTTCCTCTCTTTAAAAGGCGATGTGTTTGAAAATTGAATATCAATTGTCTAATCGACCATTCTCGTTTATTAAATGATAAATCAAAAAGCTTTGTTAGTTCGATTTATGTCTTGAAAGAGGCATATTACGTCGCAAATGTGTGAAAAAGCGGAAATTTGACTTCCTTTGAGAGATCATCTTAGATTTTACTGGAAGATATACTAAGAGTACCGGATGCTGAAGACACCATTTTCTATTCTAAATTCACTATTATTTTAATGAATTTTTAGCAAAATAACTGTACAAGCTAATCATTTGTTTCCTAACAAAGGAAGGCGTAACATCATTTGTGTAAACGTTATCACTTTGGAGGTAGAGATTTAGATGGAGAAAATTTATCAAGCTAGCACAGCAGAAGGTGCAATCGATTTTATTAATATGTACGATTTAGAAGAAGCTGCAAAAGAAGTCATACCAAAAGGTGGATATGGCTACATCAGCAGCGGTGCAGGAGATATTTTTACGTATCAAGAAAATGAAAAGGCTTTTAATCATAAGCTGATTATCCCTCACGTATTAAGAGATGTTGAATTGCCGGACACAAGGACGAAGTTTGACGGTGAGGAGTTAACAGTTCCCATTATTATGGCTCCCGTCGCTGCTCATGGGTTGGCGAATGTAGCCGCCGAACGAGCTTCAGCTAAAGGTGTTGCCCGTTTTGGTACCATTTATACGGCTAGTTCCTATGCCTCTTGTACTTTGGAAGAAATCCGTGAAGCAGGCGGAGAAGATGCACCGCAATGGTTCCAATTTTATATGAGTAAAGATAATGGAATCAATCAAGATATTTTATCTATGGCTAAGCGCAATGGAGCAAAAGCAATTGTGTTGACTGCCGATGCCACTGTTGGCGGCAATCGTGAAACGGATCGGCGCAATGGCTTCACTTTTCCTTTAGCAATGCCGATTGTCCAAGCGTATCAATCAGGAATTGGACAGACAATGGATGCGGTTTATGGCTCATCAAAACAAAAACTAAGTCCGAAAGATGTTGAATTTATTGCAAGTTATTCTGATCTTCCGGTTTATGTCAAAGGTGTTCAGTCCGAAGAAGATGTCGAAAGAGCACTCGGTTCTGGAGCTTCAGGAATTTGGGTCTCCAACCATGGCGGGCGTCAATTAGACGGCGGACCAGCCTCCTTTGATTCCTTGCAATATGTGGCGGAGGCAGTAGCAGGTAGAGCTCCGATTGTTTTTGATAGCGGTATCCGACGGGGGCAGCATGTCTTTAAGGCACTTGCATCCGGTGCTGATCTAGTTGCAATTGGTCGACCAGCGATTTACGGATTGGCACTCGGTGGAGCTACCGGTGTACAGCAAGTCTTTGATTTCTTTAAAAGGGAATTGGAAATGGTGATGCAGTTAGCCGGTACTCAAACGATAGAGGACATTAAAAAAATTGTTTTAAGAGAGAATCGTTATTTGTAAAAAGTCGTTTTATTTATAGAGTCTATTTCTAAATGAATAGATGAGTAGAAGTTCTGATTTATTGACTTCTACGAAGAGGCATGCGTTTTCTAAGTAGTTGAGATAGGCTAGTCTAGAAGTCCTTTTAAAAGATACACAATAAAGCGAATTCGAATGTTCTTATTCCCGTCAACGACGAAGGAAATAAGAACATTTTTTTTGAATTTTAAAACAAGTAATTTGAACGCTTCTAAAAAACAATAAACAGCGTTATTTATATGGTGTTCTATTACACGGGAAAGTTCAATTTCTTCTGTATTATTAACTGTTTTTCATAGGCATTTTACTATATGCTTTTGTTTTTTATATGCTATAAATAAGGCATCGTTTATAACATATAAAAAGAAGTGGAGATGACAACAGTGAGAAAATGGTTGATGGGGTTAATGGTGATTGCAACGGTATTAGTACTAACTGCCTGTGGGAGCACAGAGTCCAGTGGGGATGATAGCTGGAAAAAAGTTAAGGATAGAAATGAACTGATAGTTGCTACGTCGGGGACGCTTTTCCCGTCTTCTTATTACAATGATGAAAATGAACTAATCGGCTATGATGTAGATGTTGCGAAGGCTGTTGCAAAAAAACTGGATTTGAAAATCAAATTTAAAGAATACAATGTTGATGGCCAGGTTACTGCTGTTAATCGTGGAGAAGCTGATTTTGCAGCGAATGATTTTGGCATGTCAAAGGATCGCGCTAAGAAATTTTCATTATCTTCTCCTATTAAATATTCCTTCGACAGTATGATAGTTCGAAAAAGCGATGATTCTGGAATTCATTCTTTAAAGGATTTAAAAGGTAAAAAAGCTGCTGGTGAACCCAATACGAGTTACATGAAAATTGCCGATAAATATGGTGCAAAAGCGGTGACTTACGATAACGCTACAAATGATCAATACTTGACGGATGTGGCCAATGGACGAACGGATGTAATTCTGAATGACTATTATCTGCAAAAAATGTCATTAGCGGCTTTACCAGATATTCCAGTCAAGATTTTAGAAGATGTTTATTTTAATGCAAATTCCACAGGATTTCTTTTTGACAAGAAAAATGAGACTCTAAAAAAGCACATTAATACGGCTTTAGCAGATTTGAAAAAGGATGGAACCCTAAAGAAAATAGCTGAACAATATTTCGGTACGGATGTTTCCTCAAAACCTAAACAAGAAATAACCGAAAAGGTCTCGGCGGACTAATGTATATACCGGCAGTTGACTTAAGATTAATGTTTGAATCGATTCCTTTTTTATTAAGTGGATTAGGCTATACTATTGGAATTAGTTTGGCGGCATTTTTCTTTGGTAATTTGTTAGGCATACTTATGACCATCTTAGGATTTGTTCCTTTTCGAATAGTAAAACTATTTGTTCGTTTCTATTTATCCTTTTTAAGAGGTACGCCCGCATTAGTTTTACTGTTTTTACTTTATTTCGGACTTCCATATCAGCTGAATGCGGTAGTAGCGGCGATTATTTGTTTTAGTTTTACTAGCAGCGCTTTTATTGGTGAAATCTACCGTGGGTCGATTGCCGGAGTAAATGCTGGTCAATGGGATGCAGCTTATGCATTAGGAAATCGTTTCTTTCCCACGATGCGTTATATCATTTTGCCACAAGCCTTCCGGATTTCAATTCCAGCTCTAAGTAATGTAGCGATGGATTTACTAAAAGGGACTTCTTTAGCAGCAATGATTACAGTGCCTGATATTTTTCAAAAGGCAAAAATCATTGGTGGACGTACCTTTGATTATTTATCGATGTATTTATTAGTGGCATTAATTTATTGGTTGCTTTGTATTGGGATCGGTCATCTTCAGTATCGACTAGAGAATTATTTTCAGAAAAAATATGTATAGTGACATTGTCCCTCTAATTAAGCAGAGTCCTAACCGACTCTGCTTTTTTGTCGTGCGTTGTAGAAATCAGTGGCTCGTTATTACTAATGTTCATTATTTGTTTGTTGACCCCATACTTAGTGATGAGGTCTTCGGGAAAGCGAAGTTTGGCCGAAAGAATCAAATAATAATTGTAAAAGCTCAGGCCTATGAAACCTGTTAAAGTTTTAAAGTGTCCTGTTGAAGATCCGATTAGAAGAGAACACAATCGTTTAGAAGTGAGATTCAAAAGCGTGATGATTGAATAAACTAACTTCAGTCATCACGCTTTTATTACGAAGGTTAATGGTCTGTGACTGGTGTTCTAAAAGAAAATTTGTGATAATAAAACAAAAAACTGAAGAGGTGTTTGCGGTGAAGGACGGGCTATACTGGGCAGAAAAATTACGTAAGAAAGAACTTAGCTTTCAAGAACTATTAACGAATTTTGAAGAAAAGGCACGTAAGCAAAACGCAATGCTCAATGCATTTGTAACTATAATGGATCATGATGCGCGTGAAGAATTTGAAAAACATACGGATCTCTTAAATCGTCCATTTGCCGGTTTGCCGATCCCTTTGAAAATGTTGGGCCAAGAGAAAAAAGATTGGTTGAGTACTTCAGGTTCTAAACTACTGAGAGAACACCGAGCAAGTCATAACAGTCATTTCACCGATAAACTAATAGAAAATGGATTGGTACCATTTGCTCAGACAAATACGCCAGAGTTTGGCTTTAAAAACATCACCGACGCCGAGCTTTATGGTCCGGCTAGGAATCCATGGAATCTTGATTATTACTCTGGTGGATCAAGTGGTGGAGCCGCCAGTGCTGTTGCTGCCGGTATTGTTCCAATAGCAGGAGCTAGTGATGGGGGTGGATCAATACGTATCCCAGCTTCTTTTTGTGGATTAATTGGGTTGAAGCCGACTCGCGGAACAATGCCTGTAGGTCCAAGTGGTTGGCGTGGATGGCAAGGAGCAGCGATTGATTTCGCACTGACGGTCTCGATGCGTGACACGGAAAAACTTTTTTATGGAATGCGCGGAATTAATAGTGCAGCGCCATACCAAGCTCCTGAAAGAGCGTGGAAGCATGAACAGGCTTCCCAGAAAAAGAAACTAAAAATTGCGGTGATTATTGATTCGCCAATTAATTCAAATGTATCACCTGAGGCCGCTAGTGCAGTCGAAAAAGCACGTGATTTTTTACTAAAACAAGGTCATCAGGTCGAGATGATTTCCTATCCTGTAGACGGAAAGGAACTAATAACGAGTTATTATATAATGAATGGTGCCGAAACAGCTGCTATGTTTACTGGAATCGAGCAAGGGTTAAGACGACCGGTTGAAAGAAATGACATGGAGCTAATGACATGGGGGATTTACCAGTATGGTAAAAAAATTCCTGCTAGTCATTTTATTCATGCTCTGAATGTATGGGATCGAGCAGCTTTTATAATGGAGCAATTATTTACTGAATATGATTTATTACTAACTCCTACAGTTGCGACGACAGCTCCGAAAATAAATGATGATTTACAAAGTACTGAGATCCGTGATGCGTTGGAAATATCAGCAAATTTATCGGAAAAAGAGCTACACCAATTAATTGATCAGATGTTTGAGAAAAGTCTTGAAATTACACCTTATACCCAATTGGCCAATCTGACAGGACAACCAGCTATTAGCCTACCTACCTATTTAACTGAAAAACAATTACCTTTAGGTATCCAATTTATGGCAGCACGAGGACGTGAGGATTTGTTGTTGCAGATTGGAAAACTGTTCGAAACAGAATATGGCTTCTGTTTACCAGAGCATTATTCAAATAAATAGAATTATTTGTTTGGACCGATAAAATTGGCTATCCATTTTATCGGTTCTTTTGTTACACTAAAAGAGTGAAAACGTTTCATAATTGGAGGGGACGCAAGAATGATTTTATTAAAGGCTCAGAAAGTAATTACTGGTGATGGAAAGACCATCATTGAAGATGGTGGTGTTGTTTATGATGAGGATATAATTTTAACGGTTGGAAAAGCAGATAAGCTTTTAGCGGATTTTCCACAGGCAGAGGTTCGTGATTATGGTAGTGGTACAATTCTTCCTGGATTGATGGATGCTCATATCCATCTTGGTTATTATTGGACACAACCTGATTTGCACCGCTACAACGATTTTATGATTGCTTACTATGCACAAAAACAAGCTGAAACTTGTTTATCTAAAGGCGTAACCACAATTCGTGATTGTTGTGGGCCACAATTTCTGCTAGAAACATTACGACTAGCAGCTGAAAAAGGATTCGTGAAAGCGCCACGCGTCCTACACACAGATCGAGGAATTTGTATCACCGGTGGACATGGACATGAAGATGGGATTGAAGAGGTTGATGGGGTAGAAAATATTCGTCACACCATTCGCCGTCAAAAGAAAGATGGAGCAGATTGGATTAAGCTATTAACGACAAATCGTGATGATATTTGTGAGTTTACTCAAGAAGAGTTGACTGCAGGTGTCGAGGAAGCACATCGCCTTGGAATGAAATGCGTGGTCCATTCAGGGACACAACCAGGTATTCAAATGTGTATCGATGCTGGATTTGATACCATTGAGCACGGAAACTTTTTAACTGTTGAACAAGCTAAGCAAATGGTGAAAAATGAGCAATCATGGACGCCTACGATGTATGCTTATCATTTTTTGGCAGAGTATAATCAAAAGGTTCAAGAGGTCGGGGTGGATCACTCGAATCAGTCAACTGAAACCTATTCCCATCACTTAGACTTCTTTGAAAGCTCAGTTCAAGCGTATTCAGAAAACTTCAAAGCGATTTATGATGAAGGTGTAACGATTCTTGCTGGAACTGATATGGTAATGTTGGAGGCACCGAGTGTTCCAATCGTAGAAGAATTGGAATTAATGGTAAGGTATGGATTAACTCCAATCGAGGCAATTCAAACAGCTACACAAAATCCTGCAAGAGTATTCGATTTGTCTGAGGTTACGGGTGAATTGAAAGCAGGATTACAAGCAGATATACTTGTTGTAGACGGAGATGCAACTACAGACATTGAGGCATTAAGAAACGTTCAACAGGTATTATTGGCTGGAACAGAAGTTTAAAATAGTAACTGCCTCGCCAAATTGAATGGACATTCTGGCGGGGCAGTTCTTTATATCAATTTTTTTGCTTTTTCTGTATTGGCGAAATGGAGCTTTGCAAATTTTCGCAATAAATCTATTCCACCCTGCCGCAATAGTTTAGCGGCAAGTTCATCAGAAGGTTTGCCTGCGCCAGAAGGAACTTTTGTCCCTAATTCTATTGAAGCTTTGTCCAGTTCCTCAAGGAAACTTGCCCGACTAATAATCGAAGCTGCTGCAACAGAAAGATGGTATTGTTCACCTTTAGTGACAAAATAAATTTTTTGATCGACGCGTTGCTGTTCTTGTTTAACATATTTCGTATAATTAGCTTCAGAAGTGAATTGATCAATTAGGATCGCTTCAGGCTTTGTTGGTGCAATCTGATCCAACAGTAGACGGATTGCTTGATTATGCAAGGCGACTTTCATTCGAACAGCATTGTATTTCGGTTGAATTTCATTATATTTTTCCGGATGAACAACTAACAAACGGTAAGGAATCAGTTCTTTGATTGCAGTTGCCATTTTTCGGATTTGATCATCAGTAAGCATTTTTGAGTCTTTCACGCCTAAGCGTTTCAGAGCGTCAAGATGCTCTTTATCAGCATAAGCGGCACAAACACATAACGGCCCGAAGTAGCTGCCATTTCCAACTTCGTCACTGCCGAGGACAGCGAGTGAGGCAAAATTTTTAGGCAGGCTATTACTTTTTTTAGCTTCTGAGGAATCCGTTTTTCCCCAGCGAGCAGCTTCTTGTTCAGCATTGTTTCCTTGGAACAAGACTTTTCCAGAGGTGTAGGCGGTGATACTGATACCGTTTTTCTTAGCGGAGAATTCACTGTAAGGGACTTTCTTAGTTAAAAGATAGTCAGCATAGTAGTTTTTCAGCTTTTTGATTTCAGTTTTTGATAATTTTAGTACAGCAGAACTCATAATTTTTCTCTTTTCTTTAAGTTAATTGGCTTTCAATTGATGAAAGTTGTACATACGAAAGATTTTAGCATATAATATATTAGTGTTTTTGTTACCAGAATATTTTTATAAAAATTGTTTTAGGAAGGTTGATCGATATGGCGCAAAATCGCTATAAGGCAATCGTTGCCGGTCAGACTTATACTATCATTGGTCAAGAATCCAAGCAACATATGGATATGGTTACCGCATTGGTCAATGAACAGTTAAATGAGATCATGTCGTTATCACCTGGGATTACGCAAGAAAAAGCCACGATGTTATTGGCGATCAATGCAGTCTCAGATCAATTGAAAAAGCAAGAAGCGTTAATGAAGTTAGAAAAACAGCAGTATACGCTTGAAGGGCAAGCCGCCCATAATCTTGAATTAGAAAATCGTATTAAGAAAATCGAAGCAATTGAAGCCGAAGCCAAAGAAATCATGCGGAAAAATGGAAAAGAAAATGTTCCAATCCGAAATCACGTAGAAGCGCAACAAATCGTCAATGAAAATCGAAAACGTGAGATTCAAAAAAGAGCGGCAAATAAATAAGTGAGGGATACTATGTTAACATTAGTAATTTTATTTGCATTACTGCTATCTTTTTACGTGGGCTATCGTCGCGGTACAGCCTATCAGATAGTATTTTCGATTGGATACTTGATATCCTTCGTAATTGCTCGGATGTTTTATCAGCAATTAGGATCTCATTTGGATCTATTCGTACCTTACCCATCCGTTACCAGTGAATCAAAAATGGTTTATTACTCAGTTGAACAAGCCTTTAATTTGGATAAGGCTTTTTACGCTGGTGTAGCATTCGTCATGATTTTAGTCATTGGCTGGTTAGTGACGCATTTATTTGCAATTTTTTTCAAAGATTTACTGTTCAAAGTGCTTATTCCTCAATATGATGGTATTGTAGCGGGAATCTTACAATTAATTGTTTGCTATGTTAGTATTTTTTTGATTTTAAAGTTGGTCAGTTTCGTACCGATGGCTTTACTCCAAAATCAAATCGAAGGAAGTTGGTATGCTCGGTTTATGATCGAACATTCGCTGTTCCTAAGCTCGCATTTTAACAATTTATGGGTGACAAATATTATTGGATAAATTAAAAACCGGGACGCTGTTTGACAGGTTTCGGTTTATTTATGTATAGAAGGTGAAAAAATGAATGAACGTATTCTAAAAACGTTAGAGTTTGAGCAAGTAAAGAAAATGATTCAACAGTATTTAACGACTGAACAAGGGGAAGAAGAAATCCGTCAATTAACACCTTCTAATGATGAGGATACTATCCAGTCTTGGCTGGATGAAACGGAAGACGGAATGAAGGTACAACGCTTGCGTGGAGGATTGCCAATTCCCAAATTGAACAATATTAAGCCACATATGAAGCGAATTGAAATCGGAGCAAATTTAAATGGCTTAGAGTTGGCCGAGGTCTCGCGTGTACTTTCTACTACAAGTGAATTGGTTCGTTTTATTGAAGATTTGAAAGACAGTGAATTAGAGTTTTTGCGATTATATTTCTGGGAAGAACAATTAACCACTTTACCTGAATTAAGTGGAAAACTCCGTCGTTCGGTGGAAGAAGACGGACGTGTACGAGATGAAGCTTCGTCAGAATTGCGTACCATCCGCAGCCAGATAAGACGTAGCGAACAAACGATTCGTGAACAATTAGATGGCCTGATTCGAGGGAAAAATGCAAAGTATTTAAGTGATAGCCTAATAACAATGCGAAATGACCGTTATGTGATCCCTGTGAAGCAAGAATACCGTGGTATTTTTGGTGGAGTAGTTCACGATCAGAGTGCTTCTGGACAAACCTTATTTATGGAGCCAAAACAAGTTGTCGAGTTGAATAATCGGTTGCGTCAACAGCAAATCGCAGAGCGTACTGAAATTGAACGTATTTTAGCTGAATTATCTGCAGAATTGGTGGCCCCTCGTAAGGACATCTTACACAATGCTTACGTCTTGGGACGTTTTGATTTGATGAACGCCAAGGCACGCTTTGCCAAAGCTCAAAAGGCAGTCGTACCAATGGTTAATCAGGAAAATCATGTGTATTTCAAACAAGCGCGCCATCCATTGTTAGATCCGGAAAAAGCGGTAGCCAATGATCTTATGATTGGAGAAGATTTTCAGGCTGTCGTTATTACTGGACCGAATACCGGTGGGAAAACTATTTCTCTAAAAACTCTCGGTCTTTTACAACTGATGGGACAAGCTGGACTTCCATTACCTGTCGGTGAGGAAAGTGAAATGGGTATTTTTACCGAAGTTTTTGCGGATATTGGTGATGAACAATCAATTGAACAAAGCTTATCGACATTCTCTTCTCATATGACAAATATTGTTTCAATTTTAGATAAAATTGATGAGCACAGTTTAGTGTTGTTCGATGAACTAGGTGCTGGAACTGATCCGCAAGAAGGTGCTGCATTGGCAATTGCAATTTTGGATGCGGTTGGTGCTAAATCCTCTTACGTTATGGCTACCACCCATTATCCGGAGTTAAAAATCTATGGGTATAATCGCTCAAACACTATCAATGCCAGTATGGAATTTGATGTGGATACATTAAGTCCGACCTATCGATTATTGATTGGGGTTCCGGGACGCAGTAATGCTTTTGAAATTTCTCGTCGACTTGGCTTAGATCCGCTAGTGATTGAGAGTGCGAAACAAATTATTGACGAAGAAAGTCAAGATTTGAATGAAATGATTTCCGATTTAGAGAATCAACGAAAAGCCACTGAAACGGAATATTTAGAGATTCGTCATTATGTTGATGAATCTGAGAAACTGTATCGTGATTTAAAAAATGCTTATTCTTATTTCTTCGATGAACGTGAGAAAGAGATGGAGAAGGCTCGTAAAGAAGCGAATAGAATTATCAGTGACGCTGAAGAAAATGCTGAAAAAATCATCAAAGACATTCGTCAGATGCAGTTAGATGGTCAAGGAAATGTAAAAGAACATCAATTAATCGATGCAAAGACCCAATTGGCTGATCTTAAGCAAGATGAAAATCTCAAGAAAAATAAAGTTCTGCAAAAAGCCAAAGCCAAAAAACAATTTAAACCGAATGATGAAGTGATTGTGGAAACATACGGACAACGTGGAACGCTAATTAAAAAAGTTGGCGATAATGAATGGCAAGTCCAACTAGGAATTTTGAAAATGACTGTATCTGAAGAGGATATGACTTTGACCACACCCGTGGAAGAACCGAAACAGCGTGTAATCACAGGTGTCCAACGCGGAGCCAGCTCCAAAGTGAAGCCAGAGTTGGATTTACGAGGAAAACGTTACGAAGAAGCCTTGGCAGAGGTGGATCAATATATTGATGCTGCACTTTTAGCAAACTTTGCCCAAGTACGAATCATTCATGGTAAAGGAACTGGGGCTCTGCGTAAGGGAATCACTGACTATTTAAAAAATAATCGTAATGTTCAAAGCTTTGAATTTGCCCCAGCAAACCAAGGCGGAAGTGGCGCAACAGTAGTTACTTTTAAATAGTTTACAAGTGTAAGCAGAACAGTAGCGAAG
The DNA here is from genome assembly GCF_051710745.1 of Enterococcus sp. DIV0756. Taxonomy (NCBI): domain Bacteria; kingdom Bacillati; phylum Bacillota; class Bacilli; order Lactobacillales; family Enterococcaceae; genus Enterococcus; species Enterococcus sp. DIV0756. The sequence goes on from NZ_JBIOLF010000001.1 coordinate 1,301,015, forward strand.
AAAATAGGACCGTGCTATACTACTTTTAGTAAGAAAAACGGATACCGATTTTAATGTATCCAATTTATATAGGAGGAATTCAAATGTCACAAGTAGTTACTGATAAAACGTTTAACGAAGAGACAGATAACGGTCTTGTTTTGATCGATTTTTGGGCAACATGGTGTGGTCCTTGTCGTATGCAAGCACCGATCTTAGAACAATTATCTGAAGAATATGATGAAGATGAATTCAGAGTCGTAAAAATGGATGTGGATGAAAATCCTGAAACACCTGCTTCATTTGGTATTATGAGCATCCCAACGCTTGTTCTAAAAAAAGATGGACAAGTTGTTGATAAAGTAATTGGTGTTCATACGAAAGATCAACTAAAAGAGCTTATCCAAGCTCACATGTAAGCAACTGAGCTGGGCAATTTGTCCAGCTTTTTTGTCAGTTTAGTTTTAATCTAATGATGTAGCTCGGAAGGGAAGCAACTTATGAACGAACGAATCAAAAATAAACTAGCGCTTTTACCAGATCAACCGGGCTGTTATCTGATGAAAGACAAAAATGGCACGATTATTTATGTCGGAAAAGCTAAAATTCTAAAAAATAGGGTACGCTCTTATTTTACTGGTAGCCATAATACGAAGACAGAGCGTTTAGTCAGCGAAATTGTTGATTTTGAGTATATCGTGACAGAATCAAATATCGAGGCACTGCTGCTTGAAATCAATTTGATCAAGAAAAATGATCCTAAGTATAACATCATGCTGAAAGATGATAAAACCTATCCTTTTCTGAAAATCACGAACGAAAAATATCCCCGTTTGATGATCACGCGAAAAGTTTTAAAGGACAAGGCGCATTATTTTGGTCCGTATCCCGATGTGAATGCGGCTAATGAAACTAAGAAGTTATTGGATCGATTGTTTCCACTTAGAAAGTGTAAGCCGTCGCAAAAAACTCCTTGTCTTTATTATCATTTAGGTCAGTGTCTGTGTCCGTACGCTTTCCATGTTGATCCTCAAGTCTATAAGGACATGGTGGAAGAAATCAAACGATTCTTAAATGGGGGACATACAGAAATTCAGAAGCAATTGGAAGAAAAGATGAATCTGGCAGCTGCTGATATGGAGTTTGAAAAGGCGGCAGAATACCGTGATCAGATTAGAGCAATTGAAACAGTTATGACGAAACAAAAAATGACGAATACAGACTTGGTTGATCGTGATATTTTTGGATATGCAACAGATAAAGGTTGGATGTGTGTACAGGTTTTCTTTGTCCGTCAAGGAAAATTAATTGAGCGAGATGTTTCGATGTTTCCATTTTATAATGATGCAGAAGAGGATTTTTTAACCTACATTGGACAGTTTTATCAAGAAAATGAACACTTTATTCCTAAAGAGGTTTTGATACCTGATAATATTGACAAGCCAAGTGTCGAAGCGATGCTATCAACAAAAATTTTACAACCGCAACGTGGAGAAAAGAAAAAGCTAGTAAAATTGGCAGGGAAAAATGCTCAAGTTGCTTTGAATGAAAAGTTTGATCTCATTGGTCGAAGTGAAGCACGGACAATTGGTGCAGTAGAGAAATTGGGCGATGCTATGAATATTCCAGCACCGATTCGAATTGAAGCTTTTGATAACTCTAATATTATGGGAACTGATCCAGTATCGGCCATGGTTGTTTTCATTGATGGAAAACCTGCAAAAAAAGAGTATCGTAAGTATAAGATCAAAACGGTCAAAGGACCAGATGATTATGCGTCCATGCGTGAGGTTATTTATCGCCGTTACTCTCGGGTATTAAAAGAAGGGTTGCCATTCCCAGATTTAATTGTAATTGATGGTGGGAAAGGTCAAGTTGATGTCGCAAAAGATGTATTAGCTAACCAGTTAGGAATTGATATACCGATCGCGGGACTAGCAAAAGATGATAAACATAAGACGAGTGAATTACTATTTGGTCCAGAATTAAACGTCGTGCCATTGGAACGTAATTCACAAGAATTCTTCTTACTACAGCGTATTCAAGATGAAGTCCATCGCTTTGCGATTACCTTTCATCGACAGTTGCGTAGTAAAAATAGTTTTGCTTCGAAATTGGATAATATTGATGGATTAGGACCGAAACGTAAAAAAATGTTGCTAAAGGAATTTAAATCATTGAAGAATATCCAAGCAGCCTCTGTAGATGAATTGCAAGAAGTAGGATTACCTAAACAGGTAGCTGAAAATACATTTAATCAATTACAAGAAAAATAATGTATAGCACCCTTTACATTCAATGTAAAGGGTGCTATACTTTTTTTGTGATATGTAAAGTTAACTATACATTTGAACGATTAATCTCTTTTTCTAATCGAATCTACTGAGTCAAAGAAACAAGTAAGAGAACTAAAATAAATATAAAGAAATAAGACGGAATGGGTCCCTCGGTATGATTAAGGAGTGATTATTTGCAAAATCGAATTCAAGAATTACGCAAAGAACGTAAATTGACTCAGAGTGAGTTAGCTGATCACCTAGAAGTTACACGTCAAACAATTATTTCTTTAGAAAATGGTCGCTACAACGCCTCCTTGATCCTTGCCTATAAAATTTCTAGGTTTTTTGGATTAATGATAGAAGAAGTATTCATTTTTGATGAGGAGGATGAATAATGGAAGAGTTATCAAAACTGGATCGTGAATACAGAGATAAATTAAAAAAGTTAAATAAGGTTTATTTTGTGGCAATTATTTTCATGCTAATTTGTTCAGCGATTTTATTTATTGGAGTTAACTGGTATGAATTGAAAATTAGCGATCGAGCAGTGAGCTTTCTAATGGGCTTCTTTCTTTCTATTGGCCTTGTATTTATAATTTATATCATTAGAAATAGAAATACGATGAGAAATCCTGAAAAATTGAAACAGCAGCGGATTATTAAGACCGATGAACGAAATCTAGAAATCTGGAGCAAAGCATTGCAAATTACAAGTTATGTAATGATAGTAGCATTGGTGATTTTGAGCATTATTGGAAGCTTCGTTTCAAAAAGTTTAATGCTTACTGCAAGTGGGTTACTTTACGTATTCTCGATTAGCTACCTGATCTGCTATTTCTATTTCAGAAAAAAACTATAATATCAGTTATAAATTCACCGTTGAAAAGTGAATTTAATTATAAAAAAGGAGTGAAAAAATGTTACAGGTTGAGAATTTGAGTAAGAGTTTTGGATCGTATAAGGCTTTAAATAATATGAATTTTACGATCGAAGATGGGAAAATTTTGGGGTTAATTGGACAAAATGGCGCGGGAAAAACAACGACATTTCGCTTGATATTAGATTTCTTGTCAAAGGACTCTGGAAGTGTTTCATGGAATGGACATGAACTATCTGGTAAGGATTACAATTTAATTGGTTATTTACCTGAGGAACGGGGACTATATCCTAAGGTAACAATTGAAGATCAATTGCTTTTCTTTGCTTCATTGAGAGGAAAGAGCAAACAAGAGATCGCTCCGAAAATAGATGAGTGGATGGATAAATTTCAAGTCAAGGGGAAGAAGACGGATAAAGTAAAATCACTCTCTAAAGGAAACCAACAAAAAGTTCAATTGATTTCAACATTGATTCACGAGCCGAAATTAGTCATTTTAGATGAACCCTTCAGTGGGTTGGACCCTGTTAATGCCGAATTATTAAAAAACGGCATTATTGAGTTAAAAGAAAAAGGATCATGTGTCATTTTCTCTAGTCACAATATGGACAATGTGGAGAAAATTTGCGATCACTTAATCATGCTTCGAAACGGAGAAACTGTCTTAAACGGGAAAGTCCATGAAATTCGTGAATCTTTTGGGCGGAGCAAATTGTATTTAGAATCGCATTTGACTAAAAAAGAATTAGAAGCTTTTTCAGGTGTTCATACAGTAATCCAGAAAGAGGACGGCAGCTTTGATATAACCTTAGAAGACCCAACGGCAGGGCAAGAAATTTTTGCCGAAGCTACAAAGGATGGTTACATCCCTATGTTTAATCAACAACCACCAACACTGGAAGAAATTTTCAAATGGAAAGCAGGTGCTGTAAATGAGTAAAATGGGCGTTATTATCAAGGACGTATATAAGAAGAACGTAAAATCAACGGCATTTCTCATTATGATCCTAGCACCATTTCTATTGATGGGAATTTTCTATCTATCACAGCATTTTTTTGGTGATGCCAATGATATTAATGAAATTGGTATTGTAAGTGATCAACCCGCAATTGCCGAACAATTGACGAAAACTAAAAATGATGATTATAAATTTAAAGTAATAACTACAGAGAAAAAGGCTCAGCAGCAATTAGAGAATAAGAAGATCGATGCTTATCTTAATTTGAAAATGGGTAAGGATAATGTTTCAGGAAAACTTTACAGTAAAGCTTCTTTAGGAACATCAACTGAAGTACAGTTACAACAAATTTTGAGTTCGATGCAGGCAAATATTCGGGCAAGTCAATTAAATTTGACGACGGCACAAGTTCAAAAAGTGATGGAGCCAGCGAAATTTGAGGCAACAAAAGTGACTTTTGAGAATGGTAAAATGAAAAATGATGGTGGAGATTCAGGAACTCAATTTATCTTGAGCTTCTTGACGACGATCATTATGTTTGTCTTTATTGTCAGCTATTCCTCAATTATCGCTCAAGAAATTGCATCTGAAAAAGGCACAAGAATTATGGAAGTCCTGCTTTCTAGTATGAAGGCTAAAACGCACTATTATGGGAAACTGATAGGTGTTTTATTAGTTGCTTTAACACAATTATTGATCTACGGTATCGCTATTGTGCTAGGATATAGACAGTTCAAGGATATGGATATGGTGAAGGATTTACTTAGTAATGTGTCCATTAAGGCCTTGTTAGGCAGCAGTGCTTTTGTCATTATCACCTTCATGTTAGTAGGATTGTTCTTGTACGCGGTGCTATCAGCGCTATGTGGTTCGCTTGTAAGTAAGCCAGAAGATACGGCAAAAGCGATCCAACCCGTAACTTATTTGTCGATGATTGGCTACATGTTGAGTTTGATTCTAGGAACTTCTGATCCGACTAACGTGATAATCAAAGTTACGTCCTATATTCCTTTCTTATCATCTTACAGCATGCCTTTACGGCTTGCCTCTGGAACAGTAGGCCTTTCTAGCGCCTTTGTATCTTTGGCAATTTTAGTTTTATTTACGATTCTTCTAACTCTATTTTCTGCTCAATTGTATAAGTCAAATGTATTAGTGTACAGCGAAGGTGGAACATGGAGCGCTTTAAAACAATCGATTTCAATTATGCAAAACGATCGGAAAAAGAAATAATCAGTTCTGCAGATCCTCGAAAGAGAGTCTTCAACAATGAAAGTGTACGATAAACGGTAAACATCATCTTTAACCTGAGTAGAGATACTCCTTCAATTTTCCGAAGGTTAAAAAAAGTATCCAGTAGAGCTAATTGACTTGTTATACATGCACTAATGAAGCAGCGCATGGTACTTGTAACAACTTAAAACATGAACAGACATTCTTCAGTCTATTCATGTTTTTTTGTTTTGGACAATAAATTAGAATTATTTTTTTCAGAACAGCGTTTCAGAAAAACATTTATGATAAAATAGCAAGAAAAAGGAGGAGTTTGATGGAGAATTTATTAGTGAAAATTAATTCTTTGATTTGGGGCGCACCGATGATCATCTTAATTTTAGGAATCGGCATTATTTTAACTGTTGGTTGTCGGATGATCCAAATTCGTCGTTTACCTTTGGCACTGAAGTATATGGTAAAAAATGAAGATGGGGGACAAGGGGACGTCACTAGTTTTCAAGCGTTATGTACGGCTTTATCAGCAACAATCGGCACGGGAAATATCGTTGGGGTTGCTACTGCAATTGTGGCTGGTGGTCCAGGAGCGTTGTTTTGGTTGGAACTTGCTGGACTATTAGGTATGGCTACGAAATATGCAGAAGGATTGTTGGCTGTAAAGTATCGTACATTTGATGATCATGGAAAAGCATTAGGAGGGCCATTCTACTATATCGAAAATGGATTGGGAGCTAAGTGGAAATGGCTAGCTAAAATGTTTGCCTTTTTTGGAGCGATCGCTGGTTTGATTGGAATTGGAACAATCGCTCAGATAAACGGTATCACTTCTGCTGCAGAAACTTTTTTTGACCCAGAAAAATTGAACACGATTACACTTTTTGGGAATGAGTATTCTTGGGCAGTCATCGTTACAGGTATTGTTGTCACAATTTTAGTTGCAATTGTTTTGGTTGGAGGGGTTCAAAGAATTGCTCGCGTATCTGAGATTATCGTACCATTGATGATTGTGATTTATGTTGGACTATGTCTATTTATGATTATCTTGAACATCACTAAATTACCTGCGGTCATTGTTGAAATTGTCCAAAGTGCCTTTGGCTTGCGAGCTGTTTCAGGTGGGGCATTAGGAGCAATGATGATTGCGATGCAAAAAGGGATCGCGCGGGGGATTTTTTCAAATGAATCAGGTTTAGGGAGTGCACCAATCGCTGCAGCTGCTGCGCAGTCGAAAGAGCCTGTTCGTCAAGGATTGGTTTCAATGACTGGAACCTTTATTGATACAATCGTTGTTTGTAATATGACCGGAATGGCCATTATTTTGACTGGGGCTTGGAAAACAGGACTAGACGGATCAGCTGTTACAATCTATGCGTTTGCTGAGGCACTACCTCTTTCTCAAACAGTTGCATCGCTTCTGCTAATGATTTGTCTAGCATTCTTTGCTTTCACAACTATTTTGGGCTGGAACTATTATTCGGAGCGTTGCTTAAGCTATTTAACGGGAGGAAATACGAAGTTTTCAGCAGTATTCCGCTGGGTATATATCTTCGCTGTTTTCATCGGACCTTATTTGACAGTTTCAGCGGTTTGGACGATTGCCGATATCTTTAATGGATTGATGGCCTTTCCAAACATTATTGCTTTGATCTTATTGAGTCCAGTTGTCTTTAAGGAGACCAAGTCTTATTTTAATCGATTATCAGCAGGGGAAATAGAGGAGTTTTCATCTGTATCATTAACAGATGCTTCACTTGATGATGATTAAGTAATAAAAACCCTGTCGCAACTTAATTGCGACAGGGTTTTTATTACTCGTAACGTAGCGCATTGATTGGGTCTAACCGAGCCGCTCGGTTGGCCGGAAAAGTTCCTGCTAAAAAGGCAATTAGCATAATTATTAGCAAAATAATTACCATGGATGGCCATGAAAACTGCAATAAAGTCAGACCTGTTAGGCCATCCAAAAATGATGTGGTAGCAAAATCGTTTAGAAAATGACCTGCTGTAACCGCCCCAGCAATCCCAGTCACACCACCCCAGAAACCAATTAGTAAGGCTTCAATACTGAAGGTCAAAAAGACTTTGAACCGCCCCATTCCCATTGCCTTCATCAAACCGATTTCTCTGGTTCGATCTTGAACAGACATGTATAGGGTGTTGATAATTCCAAAACTTGCGGCTAATAAAGCAATAGCTCCAAAAAGAGTAAGTACGCCTGTGATCGCGTTTATAACCTGTCGAATCATGCCAATCTCATCTTCAACAGTCATAGCAGTAAAACCTTTTTTAGTTAAACGTTTCTTTAGCTGTTCGATCTGTTTCTTCGACAAATCCTTATCCATGGTAGCAAAAAGGGTTCCATACTTATTTTTCATATTTTCTGGCATTCCTTTTTCGTTTACGCTGACAATTTTGTCTGATAAGGCTTTACTCATAATCGACTGACCTTGTTGGATCAAACTAACATTTCGAACACCGACGATAGTCGCATTAAGAATTTCTTGTTCACCTGTAGCTTGACTGCTGACCGCAATTTTTAACTTCTGATTGAGCGCGTCTTTGGCTGTTTTAAACCCTAAAGATTTCATATATTCAGGAGCAATATTAATTTCATACCTATCACCAGTACTGTTTACTTCGCGACCGGCTTCTAAATCAATAGAAATATCACTGACGCTTACAGCAGATAAAAGATATCTCTCTCCATCATTTCGTTGAATGTAATCCGTTGATAGAAAATGGAAAGGTTCAACCTTTTTAATTCCTTTTGTTGCCTTTATTTTCTCCAAATCCTTTGTTGTTAAATAATCGGCATCCGCTCCGGAAGCCTTATCAGGATCGTATTTTTGTGGCTCATCGTTAGTTGAGCCCATTTGAGATTCTGGAAAAATCATCAACTGATCTTCACCGCCGACACCATTGATTTGGCGATCAATATAATCATTAACCCCGTTATTGACAGCAGTTGTTAGCGAGATAGTAAATGCCCCAATAAAAATTGCAATGACGGTTAGAATGGTTCGCCCTTTATTGCGCCATAAGTTTGAGCTTGCAGATTTGATAATGTCAAATAGTTTCATGTTAGGCATCCTCCAATAACTGACCATCTTTAATATGAATCTGGCGATCGCATCGATCAGCTAATTCAGGATCATGAGTTACGATAATCAAGGTGATGCCTTTTTTTTGATTTAAATCAAAAAGTAACTTCTCAATTTTTTCACCAGTAGCCGTATCTAAATTTCCGGTCGGTTCATCGGCAAAAATGATTTCTGGTTGATTTACGATGGCACGCGCGATACAAACACGCTGTTTTTGACCGCCTGATAAATCATTTGCTTTATTATTCGCTTTATCATTCAATTCGACAGCCTCTAAGGCCTCTATTGCCATTTGTTTTCTTTTCCGACTTGGTATTCCAGCAATTTTTAACGGTAGTAGGACATTAGATAGAACCGTATCTTTAGGATTTATAAAAAATTGTTGGAAGACAAAACCAAATGTTTCGTTTCGCATTCTATTTAGCGAACGATGTTTTATTTGACGTGTATCTTGATTGAGTAAAGAAATTTTTCCTGAACTTGGTCGATCCAATAATGCTAATATATGCATCAAAGTTGACTTACCTGAGCCACTTTTTCCGATAATTGCGACGGATTCTCCTTTTTTTATTGTAAAATTAACCCCTTTTAATGCTTCAAAAGCTGCCTGGCCAGAGCCATAAACTTTCTTCACATCCGTTACTTCAATTGCATTCATTTTTTTCCTCCTCTTAGCTAAAAGTTATGGATTGATTCTCCCATAAGTTAGAAATAATAAAATGGTACTAAAGTAGTATTTTGTTAATTATTACGAAAAAAATGAACTTATCTGCACAATTATTGGAGTTTTTCTACAGTGAATAAAAAAAGAGCAAATCATTGATTTACTCGAAGTCTTGAACAAAATAATTAAATAACTCTTGCTCTTGAGGATTATTTTGTTGTGTTAATTCAGGATGCCATTGAACACCGATGATTTTTATGTTTCGATCGCGACTTTCCACAGCCTCAATGATACCATCAGTTGACCAAGCAATTGGAACAAGACTTTCAGCCAATTCTTTAATTGCTTGATGGTGATATGAATTGACCTGTGCCTGTTCGCTAAATATAGGTGCTAAAACTGAATCTCCTTTAACAGTAATAGAATGCAATCCGAAATCAGGTACAGTAGGAAACATATCGTGCTTTACTTTCCAGTTAGAATACTGGGTTAAGTCTTGATATAGTGTCCCTCCAAGTGTGACATTCAAAAGTTGTGTGCCGCGACAAACCGTAAAAATTGGTTTATTCTGTTTGATTGCTTCTTTGATTAGAGCCATTTCAAATGTATCACGATCAATGCTCGTAGGGCCAAGTTTCGGATGTGGTTCTTCTCCATATAGGAAAGGAGTGACATCCTGTCCGCCTGCTAATAACAATTTATCTATTGCTGCAATGTAATTACTGGCAAGTTCGGGATCACTGATAGGTAGTAAAATAGGGATGCCTCCCGCTTGGTGTACTCCGTTAATAAAACCTTGAGGGCTATAAGTAAACTGTTGATCAAAAAAATCTTGATTATTTTGATAATGTTGATTTGCTGCGATTCCTATAATATTTTTATTCATTAATAATCACTCCTTCTATCTTTTGATACCATAGTCAAAACTTAAAAAGCAAGTAATTCGATCTTTAAATTTTCTTTGCTTTTTAATCTATTATATAAATTGCTTACAACGTTAAAATATAGCCGTTTTCGTCTTAATTACTTTAGGAAAATTTTGTCTTTTTTTTGAAAAATAGTTACGAGAACGGCTTTTTTTGATATACTGTAACCATTGAATAAATACAAAAAGGTTGGGCGTAAGCTTCAAGGATCGTGTTCTTCAAGGGGTGAGAAGAACAACCTTGATAGTTTTGCGCTCTTTTTGTATGTAAAGGAGGGTTTGTGTGTTAGAAGCTTTAGAAAAAATAAAGTATGCTGAAGATCAAAATGAAAGAAAAAAGCAACAATTACTGGCAGAATTAGCAGCTTATGAAGCTAGTAAAAAACAATTATTACAGGAGAAACGAGAGGCATTACGAACAGATTTTTCGAATGCGTTATCCGAAAGAGAACAGGTTTTAGCTCAAGATTTAGAAGCTGAAGAGCAAGTTTTATCTAGCAAGGCTGAAGAGTCTATTAAATTAATGGAGGAAAATTATTCCTCTAAGAAAGAACAGACAATTCAAGAAATTATTGAAAGGGTGATCTCAGAATATGGCAGTCAGTAAAATGAGTAAATTGACATTGATTGCTCAAGAAGAATATAGCGAGCGAATTCTATCTGCGATTCAGGGATTTCAAGGAGTTGAAATTCGAGACCTCTTTCAGCAAACGGTCAGTAATGAGTGGGTTGAGGAATATTTTAATGAAGTAGAACCTTTGCCTAGTCAAGATACGCTTGCAAAGATTGATTATCAATTAGAAGAAATCACAAATGCCATTAGATTTGTCGAACATCATGGCAGTAGTCGCGAAAAAGGACTTCATCTTAAACGCCAAGTGGCGACACTTAAGACTCTAGAAGACAATTTCGACGAAGCTTCTTTGCTTTCAGAATTAGAAAGTATTCAAGCGTTAGAGAAACGTTTTTCGGATACTAACTCAAAGCAGCGTGATTTAAGTGAACAGGAAAGTCTTTTACAAAAATGGCAAGCGTTAGACTTTTTACCAAAAGAATATACGCTACGCTCATCAAAGTGTTTTTTAGGAACTGCTGACGCAAGTATCTGGGAATCATTCAAACAGGAGCTGCAAGATAAGCAAATTCATTACGAAGTTATTTATAGTGATGATCATATTGTTAATTTTGTTCTATTATTTTTACGCGCAGAACAAAGTGAGGTACAAGAACTTATTCGTCAATTTAGCATAGTTGCCTTCACTTACAATCGAGCACAACTTCCAAAAATTGAATTAACAACTATTCAACGTGAAATAATGGAATTAGTTGAAGAGCAGAAGAAATTAGCTCGATTAATTGGCCAGAAAAAAATCGTTATTGAACATCTGGAAACATCAGAGGAGGTATTGCTGGCGCAGAAAAATCGTTGGTTGATTCACGATCGTTTCATCAGAGATGATAAAGTATTTCTACTTCAAGGTTGGATTGAAACAGACAGCTTTAAGGAATTTGAGGATTTTGTAGGCGAATTGATTGGTGCTGAGAACCTGTATATTGAAATTGAAGAACCAACTAGTACAGAGATTGATGAGGAAATTCCGACCAAATTAAAAAATCATCGGTTAGTTAAACCATTCGAGATGCTGACCGAAATGTACAGTTTACCAAAATATCATGAAGTTGATCCGACACCATGGTTTATGCCGTTTTATTTTGTCTTCTTTGGAATGATGGTAGCTGATGCAGGATATGGTGCTTTGATGTTAGTAGCAACAACGATTGCTTTGCGAACAATTTTACCACGCGGAATGGAGCGATTTATGCGCTTTTTCCAAATTTTGGCTGTTCCGACTATTATGTGGGGATTGATTTACAATTCATTTTTTGGTTTTTCGTTAGGCTATACACCAATTCTTTCTACTAGTGACGATGTTATTAGTATTTTGATTCTGTCGATTATTTTTGGTGTGATACAGATTTTTATCGGATTAGGCTTAGCTGCCAAAGAAAATATCAAAGCTAAGAATTATCTAGGTGCGGTTTCAGATGGATTTGCTTGGCAAGGCATTATGGTTGGTGCAATCATTGGTGGCTTAGGGAAAATGTTGATGAGCAATCAAGCACTCTTCCTTATTGGTGTAGGACTAGCTGTATTAAGTGCATTACTGATAATTGTTACGCCGATGCTTCAATCAAGATCCAAAATCAAGGGACTTGCTAAAGGAGCCTACAATTTATACGGAATTACTAGTTATATTGGCGATTTGGTTAGTTATACACGGTTGATGGCTTTAGGGATTTCTGGTGGGAGTATCGCGGCAGCATTTAATATGTTGGTAGGCTACATGCCGCCAATTGCAAGATTCAGCGTTGGAATTTTATTAATGCTGGCTTTGCATGGACTAAATATCTTTTTATCTTTGTTGTCGGCCTATGTTCATGGTGCTCGACTACAGTATGTAGAATTTTTTGGGAAATTTTACGAGGGTGGCGGACGTGCGTTCCGTCCATTAAAAACGGAAGAAAAATATGTAAATATCGAACAAGAAAAATAATTGGAGGAATTTTAAACAATGATGGAGTATTTGATTAACAACAGTGGTGGTATTATTTTCGCAATTTTAGGAATGGCAACAGCAACGATTTTCTCAGGTATAGGCTCATCTAAAGGGGTAGGTATGACTGGTGAAGCAGCAGCAGCTTTGACGACTAGCCAACCGGAAAAATTTGGTCAAGCCTTGATCTTGCAGTTACTTCCAGGTACACAAGGCTTGTATGGTTTCGTTATCGCCTTCTTGATTTTCACGAATCTATCTGGTGATTTAACAGTTGTTCAAGGATTAGGTTATTTAGGGGCTTCGTTACCAATTGCATTTACTGGATTATTTTCAGGGATTGCCCAAGGAAAGGTTGCAGCTGCAGGTATTCAAATCTTAGCGAAAAAACCAGAACACTCAACAAAAGGAATTATTTATGCTGCCATGGTTGAAACGTATGCAATTTTAGGATTCGTTATCTCATTCTTGTTAGTTGGACAAGTGTAAGGAGTTTTTTGATGGAAGCAATCGAAAAGATAGTCGAGCAGCTGAACCAGCAAGCTGACTTGGAGCAGCGACAGCTGAAAGAAAAAGAGACCGAGCGGATTGATCAGGACTTTCAAGCGGAATTAACAGAAATGAAAGCAGATCATCAAAAACGTCTAGAGAAAAATTTGCAAAATCTTGAAAGTAATTATAAGCAGGCTAAGAACCGGCGGCAGGTTGCACAAAAACAAATGATCTTAAATCAAAAGCAAGCGATTTTAGAGCGAGTGTTTGCTGAGGCTGTTGTACAAATGGAAAATTGGTCTATGAAGGAACAACAAGAATTCGCTCATAATGCTTTAAAGAAAATGCAGTTACAAGGCGACTTGGTTTTCATTCCAGGAGAAAAATCTCAAACTGTTTTTACAAAAGAATGGCTTGCGGAGCAAAATTCTATACTCTCCTATCGTCTAATCATGGGAGAAAATCCTATCATGGCTCAAGCGGGCTTTATTTTAGATAAAGACGGTGTACAGTATAATTTTCTTTATCAGAGTTTAGTTAGAGAAATACAACAACGAGAGAGTTTTCAATTCGCTCAAACACTTTTTAACTAGAGTGGTGTAAATTTAGATTTTAGTAAAATTAAAAGACTACGAATTAGGAGGCATTGAATGAAACAATCTACGTATCATGAATTGAATCCGCTGGTTCGTTTGAAGGAATTGGAACTGTTATCATCTGATTTTATGGGGCGAATGTTAAAAGCCGAAGATATGGAAGAAGTTGAGACGCTTTTTAGAGGGACGATTTATGGCGAATATTTAACTGATAATTTTTCTGAAAGTTTTGAAGAGGCTTTAGGAAAAGCGCAAGAAGAATTGCTCTCAGAGTTAATAAAAATCGTGCCTGATACGAAAGTGGTATGGATATATACAATGCGCTTTACCTTTCATAATCTAAAAGCGTTAATTAAAGCTGAATTATTAAATCAAAACTTTGATGATCTCTATATATATGATGGCTTTTATTCTTTAGATCAAATCAAAACAGCAATTCGGACTGGTCAAGCCAGTGGATTGCCGGATTTTTTACTCGAAAGTTTACAAGAAGTCCGGGAGCATTTTGAAGAATCAAATAGTTTACAAGGGATTGATATTATTCTCGATCGAAAATATTTGTACTGTCAAAGAAAGATTGCTGATGCGATCGATGAACCTGAATTGTCAAAAGAAGTTATCAGTTTTATTGACTTTACAAATATGCTTATGGTAGCTAGAGGGATCAAACAAAAAAGAAGTCGCAACTTCATGTCTACAGCGTTATCGAGCCATGGTAGTATTCCAAAAGATGAATTACTTGATAGTGTTGAGGGGGATTTAGAACAGTTTACACTCTTTTTAAGATCAACCTCGTATGGTGAAATTATCGAACCAATCATTCAAGAAAATACGATTAATCTAAGTCAGCTAGAACGACTTTGCGATGATTACTTGACGGGCTTTTATGAAACAGCTCAAACACAGGCGTTTGGCCCATTGCCGGTGTTGGCATTGTTAAACGCAAAAGCTATCGAGGCCAAAAATCTTCGTTTGATTATCACAGGCAAAGAGGTCGGATTATCAGAAGAACAAATAAGAGAGAGGATGCGTGAGACATATGGCACATAAGATCGGTGCAATTGGCGACAAAGACTCAGTCTTACCATTCAAACTTTTTGACTTTGATACTCGAACAACAAAAGACAAGCAACTTATTCGACAGCAAATTGATGAAATGGCTAAAAAAGACTATGGCATTATTTACATCACTGAGGAATTTGCTCAGCTTGTTCCTGATACCATTAAACGTTATGAAGAAAAAATGATTCCAGCGATCGTTTTAATTCCTAATCATGAAGGAACATTAGGCATCGGCAAGTCCATGATACAAGGACAAGTTGAACGAGCAGTAGGACAGAATATTTTATAAAGGAGCTAATGACTTGCAAGAAGGTAGAATAATTAAAGTTTCTGGTCCACTAGTGTTGGCAGAAAATATGGAGCAAGCGGCTATTCAAGATATTTGTTACGTAGGTGACCTTGGAGTTATCGGCGAAATTATTGAGATGCGCGGCGATGTGGCATCCATTCAAGTATATGAAGAAACTGCAGGCATTGGACCAGGAGAACCAGTTAAAACAACAGGAGAAGCACTTTCGGTCGAATTAGGACCTGGGATCGTTTCTCAAATGTTCGATGGTATTCAACGCCCATTAGATACATTCAAGGAACAGACTGACAGCAATTTCCTTAGTCGCGGTGTTCAAATTCCAGCATTGGATCATACGAAGAAATGGTGGTTTGACGCAACTGTTGAAGAAGGAATCACTGTGTCAGCTGGGGATATCGTCGGAACAGTAAACGAAACGAAAATCATTACACATAAAATTATGGTGCCAAATGGTGTTAAAGGGACATTGAAAAAGATCACATCAGGAGAGTTCACAATTGATGAAACAGTTTATGTAATTGAAACTCAAAATGGCTTGGAAGAGTTTTCGATGTTGCAAAAATGGCCAGTTCGTCGTGGACGCCCTGTATCTGAAAAGCTAAATCCAGAGGCACCAATGATTACAGGTCAACGGGTAATAGACACCTTTTTCCCAGTAGTAAAAGGTGGGGCAGCCGCAGTGCCAGGACCATTCGGGGCTGGTAAAACGGTCGTTCAGCACCAGATTGCTAAATGGGCAGACGTGGACATTGTGGTTTATGTTGGTTGCGGTGAACGCGGAAATGAGATGACAGATGTATTGAATGAGTTCCCTGAATTAGTCGATCCGACTACAGGGGAATCTTTGATGGAACGGACAATACTAATTGCGAATACCTCGAACATGCCAGTGGCAGCGCGAGAGGCTTCTATTTACACCGGAATTACCATTGCAGAATACTTCCGAGATATGGGATATAATATTGCAATTATGGCAGATTCTACTTCACGTTGGGCGGAATCCTTGCGTGAAATGAGTGGACGTTTGGAAGAGATGCCTGGGGATGAAGGTTATCCTGCCTATCTAGGTAGCCGTTTAGCAGAATACTATGAGCGTGCTGGACGTGTGATTGCATTGGGAAGTGATGGACGTGAAGGTTCAATTACAGCGATCAGTGCGGTATCACCATCAGGTGGTGATACTTCTGAACCAGTAACTCAAAATACATTGCGCGTAGTAAAAGTATTTTGGGGATTAAGTGCAACATTAGCACAGCAACGCCATTTCCCATCAATTGATTGGATGGAAAGCTATTCGCTGTATTCTTCCGAAGTTGGGAAGTATTTAGACAATGATTTACAAGCAAATTGGTCTCAAATGGTAGCAGAAGGGATGCGGATGCTGCAAAAGGAATCTGAACTGAATGAAATCGTTCGTTTGGTCGGAATTGATTCGTTGTCGGAAAAAGATCGTCTGACACTAGAGGTTGCGAAGTCTTTAAGAGAAGACTATCTGCAGCAAAATGCCTTTGACGATGTGGATACTTTTACATCAAGAGAAAAACAATTCAAAATGATTCGAAACATCTTGACTCTCAATAAAGAAGGTCAACGTGCATTAGAATTAGGGACCTATTTGAAAGAAATCATGGATGGAACGGTCACTTTGCGCGATCGCATTGCTCGAAGCAAATATATCTCAGAGTCAGAGTTAGAAAAATTAGATCAAATCAACTTGGATATTGTATCGGAAATTCAAGCGATTGTTGCTGAAGGAGGAATGACCAATGATTAAAGAGTATAAAACCATCAATGAAGTGGTCGGACCTTTGATGGCAATTGATAAAGTTGAAGGCATAAAGTATGAAGAGCTACTGGAAATCCGTTTAAAAAATGGCGAATTGCGTCGCGGACAAGTTTTAGAAATCCATGAAGACAAAGCTTTAGTTCAGATTTTTGAAGGGACAAGCGGTATCAACCTAAAAGAATCTACGGCTCGTTTTTTAGGACATCCGTTGGAGTTAGGTGTCTCTGAGGATATGGTTGGTCGTGTCTTTGATGGCCTGGGTCGTCCAAAAGATGGCGGACCAGAAATACTAGCGGAAAAGAATGTTGATATCAATGGGGAAGTAATTAATCCTGTTTCGCGAGATTATCCTGATGAGTTTATTCAAACGGGGATTTCAGCGATTGACCACTTGAATACGTTGGTTCGTGGACAAAAATTACCCGTGTTCTCTGGCTTTGGTTTGCCACATAAAGAGTTGGCGGCACAAATTGCCCGTCAAGCAACTGTGTTGAATAAGGAAGATGACTTCGCTGTAGTGTTTGCCGGGATTGGTATCACTTTTGAAGAAGCAGAATTCTTTATGGAAGATTTCCGTCAGACAGGTGCGATAGATCGTTCAGTTGTGTTCATGAATTTGGCTAACGATCCAGCGATTGAGCGGATTGCAACTCCCCGCATGGCTTTGACAGCGGCTGAATATTTGGCCTATGAAAAAGGAATGCACGTGTTGGTTATCATGACAGACATGACCAATTACTGCGAGGCGCTTCGAGAAATTTCAGCGGCTCGTCGCGAGGTTCCTGGCCGTCGTGGTTATCCTGGGTATCTTTATACGAACTTGGCGACACTATATGAACGTGCTGGTCGAATTCGTGGCTTGAAAGGATCGGTAACTCAAATTCCGATTTTAACGATGCCGGAAGATGATAAGACACATCCAATTCCCGATTTAACGGGATATATTACAGAGGGACAAATTATTTTGTCTCGAGAATTAGATAAAAATGGTATCCAGCCGCCAATTGATGTATTGCCATCCTTATCACGTTTGAAAGATAAGGGAACCGGTGAAGGAAAGACGCGGAAGGATCATGCGCCAACGATGAACCAATTATTTGCAGCTTATGCTCAAGGAAAACAAGCTAAGGAACTAGCCGTCGTGTTGGGAGATTCTGCTTTGTCAGATGTCGATAAAATCTATGCAAAATTTGCTGAGCGTTTCGAAGAAGAATATGTGAATCAAGGATTTTACGAGAATCGTTCGATTGATGAAACATTGGATCTTGGCTGGGAACTATTAGCAATGCTGCCAAGAACAGAGTTGAAACGAATCAAAGACGATATGTTGGACGAATATTTAACAAAAGGAGAATGATCCTATGGTGAAATTAAATGTTAATCCAACAAGGATGGAGCTTACACGCTTGAAAAAGCAACTGACGACTGCAAGTCGCGGTCATAAGCTTTTGAAGGACAAGCAAGATGAGCTAATGAGACGTTTCATTTTACTGGTCAAAAAGAATAACGTCATGCGTGCTGAAGTCGAAGAGGAGTTGCAGCAAGCGATGAAGAATTTCTCTGTAGCCGATGCGTTATTGAATGACAAGTACATTGAAGAATTGTTAGCCGTGCCTAAAGAACGTGTAACGCTTGATGTGATTGAAAAAGATGTGATGAGCGTAAAAGTTCCGATCATGAACTTCCAACATGAAAAAGATCTTGCTGATGGTCCGCTTGAATATGGCTTTTTGAATTCTAACGATGAGCTGGATCAAAGTATTAAAAAATTCACGAAAGTTCTGCCTAAATTATTAGAACTGACTGAAATCGAAAAAACTTGTCAACTAATGGCAAAGGAGATCGAAAAAACACGTCGTCGTGTTAATGCTTTAGAGTATATGACGATCCCTCAGCTAGAAGAAACGATTTATTTTATCAAAATGAAATTGGAAGAAAATGAACGTGCAGAAGTGACTCGCATGATCAAAGTTAAAAATATGGGTGCTACTTGAGAAAGTAGCACTTTTTTTGAAGGCAGGAAACTATGAGGAAAGAAAAGCAATGGCCATTTAAAATTTATCCTATTCAATTTATCGCTCTAGGTTTTGCAGGAATCATTCTCTTGGGAAGTTTGTTACTGACTTTACCTGTATTTACAAAATCTGGACAGGGAACACCGTTCATAGACGCATTGTTTACAGCGACATCTGCAACTTGTGTAACGGGCTTGACAACCCTCACTACAAGTGAACATTGGAATATGGGTGGACAGTTGATCATTCTAGGATTAATTGAAGTAGGTGGTCTTGGTTTCATGATGATGCCATTCATTTTTATGGCGATCATGAAAAGAAAAGCTGGCTTGATGACTCGGATCATTTTACGGGAATCACTAAACCTAGATAGTTTATCTGGAGTTATGAGGCTTATGCTGTACATTTTTCGTTTTGCAATGGTATTTCAGTTGCTGGGTGTCGTTTTATTAGCTATTGATTTTATTCCAACATATGGATTAGGCAAAGGTCTTTGGTATTCATTTTTTCATGCTATCTCGGCCTTTTGTAACGCTGGCTTTGATTTATTTGGTGATAGTTTAGTAGGATTTCAAGGTAATGCGTATGTGTTACTTGTAATTTCTGGCTTAATCGTCGGTGGCGGCTTGGGCTTTATCGTTTGGCAGGATTTAATGAATTTTCGTAAGACAAGGAAGCTCAGTTTGCATAGTAAGCTAGCTTTAACTGTTTCCTTAAGTTTGTTGATTGTTGGAACTATTGTGTTTTGTATATCTGAATCTGGTGGACGTTATATAGTGGGGAATTCATCTCCAATTAATCGTTTTGCAAATATGTTTTTCATGTCGGTGACTGCTCGAACCGCAGGTTATTTTTCAGTTGATTACGGCAATGTCAGTCAAGCGGGTATACTATTTACGATAGTCTTGATGTTTATTGGTGGAACCCCTGGATCAACGGCTGGCGGATTGAAAACAACGACATTCGGTGTTTTATTGGTTCAAACGATTTCTATGCTGAGGGGGCGGATGCATGCGGAGGCTTTTAGACGAACGATTCGTCCCTCTGTCGTTTCTCGTGCGCTTACCTTATTTTTTATTACACTAAGCCTATGTATCGCAGTAACGATGCTGATGTCAGTAACGGAAGTTTTGCCACGTTTTAGAGGGATTGAATATCTTTTATTTGAGACTTTTTCAGCCTTTGGTACTGTCGGATTAACGATGGGATTAACACCAAGTTTAAGTCTTATGGGAAAAATTCTAATCATTGGTTTGATGTATATTGGCAGAGTGGGGATTTTGACAGTTGGCTTCTCACTAACCATGCGTCTAACGAAGAAAGATCAAGGAAATTACAAACTGCCAGAAGAAAGTGTCATGATTGGATAAAGTATCTCATCAGGATGTTAGTAAAAATATAAAAAAGAGCTGGATTCATTTAGTTGAATCTAGCTCTTTTGCTTTTAACGAATAACTTCAATTTTGTAGCCATCTGGATCAGTAATGAAGTAGTATGAAGGATCGGTTCCAGGGAGACCTTTCAAGTCGGTCACGTTGAAGCCCTTATTTTTTTGTTCCTCATGAAGTTTTTCTAGATCATTCGAACTAATGGCAATGTGACCATAACCGTCTCCTAGATCATAGGCAGCGTGATCATAGTTGTAGGTTAATTCCAATTCGTAATCATCACCTGGTAAAGTTAAATAAACGAGCGTAAATTTTGAATCTGGAAAATCACGACGACGAGATTCTTCAAAACCAAATGCTTCTTGATAAAATTTGACGGATGCTTCTAAATCTTTTACTCGAACACAAGTATGTGCCATTTTCATAAGTAAATACCCTCCTAATAATTATTAAATTCATAATAACATAAAACGTCAATTTACTGACATTTATGCTCAGTGGTTGTTTATGAGTTTTTTTTAATGTACACTAGCTAGTAAATACGTTACTTAGGAGGACACC
This sequence comes from Enterococcus sp. DIV0756, assembly GCF_051710745.1. Taxonomy (NCBI): domain Bacteria; kingdom Bacillati; phylum Bacillota; class Bacilli; order Lactobacillales; family Enterococcaceae; genus Enterococcus; species Enterococcus sp. DIV0756. The sequence goes on from NZ_JBIOLF010000001.1 coordinate 1,321,797, forward strand.
AATGATCCCAGTGTTTGGCGAAAAGGAAGCCGAAAAAAAATATCAAGCCCGTTATGCAGCTTATGCAATTTTAATGAATGATGAAGAAAAAATTGCGCTCGTCCAAGCTCCTAATGGTGCATACTTTTTACCCGGAGGAGAAATCGAAGGTAATGAAACGAAAGAAGAGACAATCGAGCGTGAAATGCTTGAAGAATTGGGCTTTGAAGTCGTTTTATCAGAATATTTAGGGCAAGCAGATGAATATTTTTACTCGCGTCATCGCGGAACCTTCTTTTATAATCCAGGCTACTTTTATTCTACAAAAAGCTGGGAAAAAGTTTCTGAACCATTAGAAGAAGGAAACAACAGCAGTTGGGAGAAACCAGCAAAAGCGATTGAGTTATTGAAACGCGGCAGTCACAAATGGGCAGTAGAAGAGTGGCTAAAACAAAAACCTTTCTGAGAAATCAGAAAGGTTTTTTGTTTTAGTTAACTAATGCACCATTATGAATATGTTTAGCAAAGGCGCGGTAATAATCATCGAAGAGATCCGAGTTTTTGCTATCTAGTTGAGTCATTTCTTTTGGATAATAGAAACGAACATCGCCTTGACCTTGCCCTGTTAAAGCAGAAACAAGCTGGCTGGCTTTGGATAATTCAATCATTGATCCATCTTTTTGCATCAATTCGATTTGTGTACGGTGGCTGCCTTTTTCTGGATGGTAAAGATCATAAGGTAAGTCATAACTGGAATTGATTGCGGTATAATAGCGCGGATTAAATCCAGCTTTTTCAACCAAGTCTTTCATTTCAATCAGCAATGGATTTTCACTGGAATTAACCGTGATTGATTTTAAAGGTTTTCTATTTAAAAAGCGATACGCGAGATCACTTAAAATCAAATCCTGTTCATCTATCCATTGAGCAAAATAAGTATTCAAAACCCCATCGTCTAATTTCAAGTAATCTTCTAAAGAAAACTCTTCTTTCAAAAATGGAATCAAGAATTGCGAATGAAGTGAAAAAATTTCCGCATCTTCTTGGTACAGTTCATGGGCACGGTCCAGCAGATGCTCCAATAAAACTTCCATTCCACGAGAAACAGAATGGAAATAGACTTGAACATACATTTGATAGCGACTGACGATATAGTCTTCCACGGCATGCATCCCATTCATTGAAAAGGCAATTCCGCCTTCGTAGGGGCGAATAACTCGTAAAATCCGTGTTAAATCAAACGTTCCGTATTCTGTTCCAGTATAATAGGCATCACGTAATAAATAATCCATCCGATCGGCATCAATTTGACTAGAAATCATTTGCACGACTTGCGGATTATCGTAGGTTTTAGTAATCACGCTGGCAACTTTTTCAGGAAAGCCTTCTTCGACATTGTTCAAAATCTGGAAGACCTCAGTTTCTGGTGATGTAATAATTGCTACAGTCAATGCTTCATGATCGGTGTGGAAAATATGTTCAAATGTGTGGGAATAGGGTCCATGACCAACATCGTGCAATAACGCTGCACATAAAGCAACTAAGCGATGGGAATCATCCCATCCATCTTTACCGTACTTTTCTTGAGAATAGTTTCGATGAAAAATGTCGCAGATTCGGCGAGTGATATCGTAAACTCCCAACGAATGTGAAAAACGGCTGTGCTCTGCACCATGAAAAGTATAGGAGGTAGTTCCAAGCTGTTTAATCCTTCGTAAACGTTGAACTTCCTTTGAGTTAATTAAATCTAAAATTACTTGATGCTGAACATGAATATAGTTATGGACTGGATCGCGAAAAACTTTTTCCAGCGGCAACATTTGATATTTATAAGTCATTAAGTACCTCCTGAATAAGCGTATTACGTTGCTGCATATTTTGAATGCGGCGTTGATACTCTTCTAATTGATAAAAGTTTGACAGAGAATTTGTTTGATCATAATGAGGTATCACTTGCAATAATTCTTTTTTGACAAAATTTACGGATACTTCAAAGGATGCAGTGCCATCTAGCGTCGTCATACTATCAGGATTTACGGGTGGATATCCCACTCCAAATTGTTCTTTTAATCCATTTTGGTAATAAGAGTGGACGATCTTTCCTCGAAGCTTCTGATCGCCATTCACACTAAGATACATCATAATTGCAACGCCTTCTTTGACCCGTCGCTGGGCGATCCCAGCAATTTTTTTTCCATTGATAGAAAGGTCATATTTACCTGGACAATAAGAATCGGCAACTTCGCCGATTTCTATTCCCAATTTACCAAAGCAAGTTTGCTCTAGCCAGTCTACCATTGACTGATAGCCGTCATCGATCGACAAAGCAGTAATTGTATCCTTAGGAAGAATTAATGAGACATTCAAAATGCCAGTGTCACTAATGACTCCCAAACCACCAGCATTGCGTAGAAGTAAATGGTAGCCTTCTTTATGAACTGCTTTAAGTGCTTCGTTAAAATATGGTACACGGCTGTCCTTCATTCCTAGGATCAATGTTTTCGGTAACTGCCAAAAATGAATGATTGGTTGCTCTTGCTCCCCACTGAATTCTGTTAAGACATCGGTCAAAGCAAAAGGATTGAATAAGTCCGTATATGGTAGCATTCCTTGATCAAAAAGCAACGCTTCTTTCATCTAATCTTCCTTTCGTTCCTTATAATCACCTCTATTATAAACAAAAATACAGAAAGTAAGTAATTATGTCGCTCAAAAAGCAGAAGTAGTTGACAAAAAAAGTAAAACCGACAAAAATAAGTAGTGGAAGAATATCCACTTTATTTGTGCTTCTACGGTTATTTTGCCACAGCAGTATGATAAAGTGATAGATGGTTTGAAAAATGTAAAAGACTAAAAAAGGAGTGGGAGCTCTGTGAATATCAACGAAGGTATTCCTGCAAAAATTAAAGTTCAAACAAAAGTCACTCAGAATAATGAGACAGAGGACTTTGTGTTCGATCTTCCCGGTCAAGTTGTTAAAATGGGAGACACACTGTACATTCGTTACAAAGAGATTCAACCAGATGGACAAGAAGTTCCAGTTACGGTCAAAGTAATGCCAGATTCGCAGGTACAACTAATTCGTTCTGGTGAAACTCGAATGCGCATGCGTTTTGCTTATCGCGAAAAAATGGAGACCAGTTATAAGACACCGTTTGGTATGTTTATGATCACGACTTATGCCCAAAAAATGCATGTGAGTTTAAAAGACCGACCGTTCTCAGGAATCATTACGATTGATTATTCTCTTTTGATGAAAGAAGAAAAAGTCGGTGATTATCAGATGGTCTTAGAATTTACGACCTGAGCATAAGAAAGGTTTGCTTTTTACCTTTGGTTTTTGTATGATAAGGAGTAGACTTTGAAAGGACGTGTCATACTTGGAACTTAGTGTTTTTGATGGTTTGAACAAAGATGAATTATCAATGATTGAAGTGGCACACGCAATTCTGGAAGAACGCGCAGATGTAATGGATTTTTCGGATCTAGTAAATCAAATCCAAAACTATCTTGGCAAGTCAGACAGTGAGATTCGTGATGCATTAGCACAATTTTATACCGATTTGAATATTGATGGGAGTTTTATTTCTCTAGGAGATAATCGTTGGGGATTACGTTCATGGTACGCGATTGATTCAATTGATGAAGAAGTGAATCATGGCCTAGAAGATGAAGAAGAAGACGCTCCTCGTCGTAAGAAACGTAAAAAAGTCAATGCCTTTATCAATGATGATGAAGATGCGATTGACTACAATGATGATGATCCAGAAGATACGGATCTATTGGTAGACGATGAAGAAGATGAAATCGACGACGATGATGACGATGATGATGACGAAATCGCAGCATACAACTCTGATTTACAAGAAATTGGAGCGGATGCAAGCGAGGATGACGAAGAAGTCGTTCCAGGCGGAATCGAAGATGATCTAAGCGTGATCGATGATGACGACGATGAATTTGATGATGAAGAAGATGAAGAATAGATCATAGCGATCTATTCTTTTTTTATTCAATTTTTTAGCGTTCACAAGCGCTTCCTTTGATTCTTTTCTATGAAACGCGATAGTATAAAATTAGAAAAAGAAGAACAGGAAGTGGATGGCTATGGAAAAAGTACCGGAAATTAAAATCAAACTAACAGATGTGACCGATCGTTTAGACGAAGGCTATTTATTGCTTTCAGAATTACGCAAGGAGGCAAACGCTCCAGTTGTCAAAGCGCGTCTTCTAAACAAAGAAGTGATTGCGATTTATGGAAAAGAAGCAGCTAAGAAGTTCTATGATCCGCAAAATTTCAAGCGAGAAGGTGCAATGCCGAAAATTGTTTTGAAGACATTGTTTGGAGAAAACGGCGTTCAAACATTAGATGGTCAAGCACATGAGCATAGAAAAACCATTTTTATGGATTTGATGACCCCAAAACGGATGGAGGAATACCACCGAATTCTTGATAAAAATTTGACACAAAAATTAGATCAACAGCAAGGGGAGTTTGAATTATTCGACTTGGCTAAAGATGTTCTGTTCCGTTCGATTTGTGAGTGGGCAGGTATTGATTTATCTCAATTTTCTAAGAAGGAAGTAGATCAATTAGCTGAATATCAGATCTCGATGATTAGCTCTGCTGTAACAAACCCTGCGACTCACATTAAAGGAATCGACAACCGTAAAAAATCTGAAAAATGGGCACAATCATTAATCGAAAATGCACGAATCAATCCGGTGGCAGGAAAAGATGATGTAGCTCTTTATGCTTTCGCAAAAGCGACAGATGGTCATGGTGAATTATTACCAATCGACATCGCTGCTGTGGAATTATTAAATGTGATTCGTCCAACTGTGGCCTTGACTGTTTGGATTGCTTTGATGGGGCATGCTCTATTTAGTCGACCAGATATTTACCAACGTCTACATGCTGAGTTTGATCAATTACAGGATTCATTCATACAAGAAATGCGTCGATATTATCCCTTCTTTCCAATGTTGCCAGCTTTTGCAAAGAAAGATGTGGAAGTTGATGGGTACTTAATTCCAAAAGATAGTTGGGTTGTTCTCGATCTGTATGGAACAAACCATGATAATCGAACGATTGAAACGCCTGAGGTCTTTCGAATTTCCCGTTACCTAGGAAAAGAAAAGCATATTTCTTACGATGAAGAATACGAGATGATTGCTCAAGGCGGAGGGAAATTTGAAGCAATGCATCGTTGTGCTGGAGAATGGATTACTTTGCATACGTTAAGGGTCTTTTCTGATCAGCTTGTTAATAAATATCAGTTCTCGATACCAGAGCAGGACTGGAGCATTCCGATGAATCAATTTCCAACTTATCCGAAAAGTAAAGCATTATTGATCAAGAAATAAACAAATGAAACCTCTCTAGAAAGGCTGATCAGTCTTTCTAGAGAGGTTATTTTCATCTTTATAAAAGATTATTTTTCAGCAATTGAAGATTTCGTGCTTGTTTTAACCGTTTGAACAATCGTTGATAATTATTGCTATTACAGGATTTGTGCATTAAAAGGGAGCTGAAATAGATAAAATTGATAAGTATCTCTTAAAAAAGTATAATGGAACTTATGGAGATAGACTAAATGTATCGGTAAAAGAAAAGACACTCCTCAAAAATGAGAAGTGTCGTAAAAGTACGCGCCCTGAGGGAATCGAACCCCCGTCTCAAGAACCGGAATCTTACGTGATATCCACTACACTAAGGGCGCAAGCACGATTATTAGTTTAGCATATTATTTTAAAAAAACAAGGGGAAAGTATATGAAGTTTCAACAAGGTTATTCGCAAAAGCAGCAGCAAACCCAAAAATTAGCGATGACACAGGAGCTGCAGCAGGCGATTCAAATATTACAATTTAATACTGAGGAGTTGCAAGACTATGTTGAAACAGTTTCTTTAGAGAATCCATTGTTTGATGTAGTTGCTCCGAAAATACAAAGTGATTTAATGCAAATGCACAGCGGCGCAGTCAAGGAAGAATCCTTCATTCAAATTGCCGATCACCCTGTTTCGTTATTTGAACATCTAATCAATCAGATACATTTGAATTATCGAGATACCTTTATTCGTGAAATTATGCTGGTCTTGGTAGAGTATATTGATGTTAATGGATATTTGAGGGTTGATGAAGAAGAAATTAAAGAGGAGTTACACGCGACAGATATTCAATATCTAGATGCTTTAACACTCTTACAGCAATTAGATCCGCCAGGTGTCGGTGCCCGAAATTTACAGGAATGCTTGATGCTTCAGACTGAGCAAGATGATTATGCGCCAGAACTAGCTTATCTATTATTAGAAGAATCCTTTGATGCGATTGCAAAGAGGAAATTCGAACAGATTGCTAAAGAATATCAAATCAGCCTACCACAAGTTCAGCAAATTTTAGATTATATTCGGACATTGAATCCATTCCCAGGAGCAAGTTTTGGCGGGCAGGATTCGAACTTCATCATTCCGGATCTTACCTTAGTAAGAAGGGATGGACAATTAGTTGTACTATCAAATAAGCGGGGACAACTAAGACTGAATTTTCAGGAAAATTATTTTAATCGTTTGAAACAGCAAGCGGACGAAGAAACCAAAATTTATCTGAAAGAAAAATTGCAGCAATTTGAATGGTTGAATAAAACGCTTGGACAGCGTAAAGATACGATTTTAGAGGTTGGAAAGATCATCGTCAAGCATCAAGCAGCGTTCTTTGAAGAAAAGCAGGGAGCATTAAAGCCATTGATGCTTAAAGATGTAGCGAAGCAACTAGATGTCCATGAATCGACGATTAGTCGTGCTGTGAATGGGAAATATATCGAGACGGATTTTGGTGTTTTTGAATTACGGAGCTTTTTTGTCAATAAGGTCAATGATGACGAAGATACCTCGGCTGACGAAGTGAAGCAGTTAATTGCTTCACTAGTTGAACAAGAAGATAAACATAAGCCATTATCTGATCAGAAAATCGTCGAATTGCTTGCGGAAAAAGATCAAAAAATCTCTCGACGAACAGTTGCGAAGTATCGAGATGCATTAAATATTCCTAGCTCTTCGAAAAGAAAACGTTTTGATTAAGCCAAGTAAAAAAACTTGGCTTTTTCCTTGCGCAGAAGCCACAAAACTGTTACACTTTGTCATGTAAGAAATTAGCGAATTACAATGATTGATTTGACTTTCTTGCATTTTTTTTAGAATTCATGGGTCGCTAAAAGTCTATGAGGGACTACTTAAGTCCAACGGAGGAATTCCTTTGTTAAGTGAATTAAGAGTACTTGAAGCAATCGCCCCTGATGTGCTAGAGGTTGTAAAGAAAAGATATCGCATTATGCAGAATATTTTTTGGATGCAGCCGATCGGTCGAAGAAACTTAGCTGATTCATTAGGTCTTACCGAGCGAGTATTGCGTGGCGAGACGGATTATCTTAGAGATCAGCGTTTGATTGATGCAACGAAGAGCGGCATGTTATTAACTGAGAAGGGCGAGGGACTGTTACAACATTTGGAACTTCTGATGGAACAGTTTACTGGAATGGATCAGTTAGAAAAACAACTTGCTTCACTTTTTAAGATCGAACGATGCTTGATCGTTTCTGGTAACAGTGATGAGCAGGGTAAGGTAATCGGTGAATTTGGTGAGTTAGTTGATGAAGCACTGCAGCGTCAATTACCAGAAGGCCGAAATATTATTGCAGTGATGGGCGGCACAACGATGGCAGAGGTTGCCAGACATGTTAGTCCATTAGAAACAGCAAAACGACATAATCTTTTTGTTCCAGCTAGAGGTGGTATCGGCGAAGCCGTATCAATTCAAGCAAACTCAGTTAGTGCTTTAATGGCAGCAAATGCTCATGGTGAGCATCGTGCATTATATGTCCCAGAGCAATTGAGTGAAGAGGCGTATCATACTCTGTTGAAAGAACCTTCGATTAGAAGTGTCTTGGCGATGATCAAAGAAGCCAATTGTGTGGTTCACAGTATTGGTCGTGCATTGCACATGGCAGCTAGACGAAAAATGTCAGAGGATGAGATTGTTCGCCTGAAACAAAAAAATGCCGTTGCAGAATCTTTTGGGTACTTTTTTGACGAGAATGGAGAGATCGTTCATAAGGTACCGCGTATCGGATTATCCTTAGAGGATATTCAAAAGATGCCGACGATTCTTGCAGTCGCTGGTGGTAAAAGCAAAGTTAAAGCCATTACAGCGTATATGAAAAATGCTCCACAACAAACGTGGCTCATCACCGATGAAGCTGCGGCAAACGAGATTTTAAAAGGGACACCCCCTTTAAAATAAATATATTTTTTGATTCCATAAGGAGGAAATCTTAAATGACAGTAAAAGTTGGAATTAACGGATTTGGACGTATCGGACGCTTAGCATTCCGCCGTATCCAAGATGTAGAAGGATTGGAAGTTGTAGCTATCAACGACTTAACAGACGCTAAAATGTTGGCTCACTTGTTAAAATATGATACAACTCAAGGTCGCTTTAACGGAACTGTTGAAGTTCACGAAGGTTCATTCAACGTGAACGGCAAAGAAGTTAAAGTTCTTGCTAACCGCAACCCTGAAGAATTACCTTGGGGAGAACTAGGAGTAGATATCGTATTAGAATGTACTGGATTCTTCACTTCAAAATCTGCTGCTGAAAAACATTTAACAGCTGGTGCTAAACGTGTTGTTATCTCAGCTCCTGGTGGTAACGATGTTCCAACAATCGTTTATAACACTAACCATGAAACTTTAACTGGTGACGAAACAGTTATCTCTGGTGCTTCATGTACTACTAACTGTTTAGCTCCTATGGCTAAAACTTTAAATGACGAATTTGGCGTTGTTGAAGGCTTAATGACAACTATCCATGCTTACACAGGTGACCAAATGACTCTTGATGGACCTCACCCTAAAGGCGACTTCCGTCGTGCACGTGCTGCAGCAGCAAACATCGTGCCTAACTCAACTGGTGCTGCTAAAGCTATCGGTTTAGTTATTCCTGACTTGAACGGTAAATTAGACGGAGCTGCTCAACGTGTTCCTGTTGCAACTGGTTCATTAACTGAATTAGTTACTGTTCTTAACAAAAAAGTGACTGTTGATGAAGTAAATGCAGCGATGAAAGCAGCATCTAACGAATCATTTGGTTACAACACTGACGAAATCGTTTCTTCAGATATCGTAGGTATGACTTACGGTTCATTATTTGACGAAACTCAAACTAAAGTTATGACAGTTGGAGACCAACAATTAGTTAAAACTGTTGCTTGGTATGACAACGAAATGTCATACACTGCTCAATTAGTTCGTACTTTAGAATACTTCGCTAAACTTTAAGATTTAGTTTAAACGAAAATGACATTGTCTGAACAAGGCGGGGAAGCAACGCGCTTCTCCGTTTTTTTCGTAAGTTTATCATTGGCTCTTTTATCAAAAAGAGTTGTATAATAATAAAGATTTAAAAAAATTATTTGGAGGTTTTCTTTCATGGCAAAAATGACAGTTAAAGATCTTGACTTGAAAGACAAGAAAGTTTTAGTTCGTGTGGACTTCAACGTTCCTGTTAAAGATGGCGTGATTACTGATGACACTCGTATCAAAGCGGCGTTACCAACAATCAACTACATTTTAGAACAAGGCGGCAAAGCTATTTTGTTCTCTCACCTAGGTCGTGTGAAAACAGAAGAAGATAAAGCAGGCAAATCATTAAAACCTGTTGCTGAACGTTTAAGCGAATTATTAGGTAAAAACGTAACGTTCGTACCTGAAACTCGCGGTTCTGAACTAGAAGCTGCAATCGCAGACATGAAAGACGGCGACGTGGTTGTCTTTGAAAACACTCGTTATGAAGATATTGACGGTAAAAAAGAAAGCGGAAATGACGCTGAACTTGGTAAATACTGGGCTTCATTAGGCGACGTATTCGTCAATGACGCATTCGGTACTGCTCACCGCGCACACGCTTCTAACGTGGGTATTGCTTCTACTGGAATTCCAACTGTTGCTGGATTCTTGATGGAAAAAGAAATCAAATTTATCGGCGAAGCTGTTGAAGAACCTAAACGCCCTATGATCGCGATCTTAGGCGGCGCGAAAGTTTCTGACAAAATCGGCGTAATCAAAAACTTGATTCCTAAAGCTGACAAAATCTTGATCGGTGGCGGAATGACTTATACATTCTACAAAGCTAAAGGCATGGAAATCGGCAACTCATTAGTAGAAGCTGACAAAGTAGAATTAGCAAAAGAATTGATTGAAGCAGCTGGCGACAAGTTAGTTTTACCAGTTGACTCAATCACAGCGGCGGAATTCTCAAACGATGTTCCTACAGAAGAACATACTGGTGATGTTCCTGCTGGACAAATGGGTCTTGACATTGGACCAGAATCAATTGCTTTGTTCGCCCAAACATTAGAAGGCGCGAAAACAGTTGTATGGAACGGACCTATGGGTGTGTTCGAAATGAGCAACTTCGCTCGCGGAACAATCGGTGTTTGTGAAGCAATCGCGAACTTAAAAGACGCAACTACAATCATCGGTGGTGGGGACTCTGCAGCAGCAGCTGAACAACTTGGCTTTGCTGACAAATTCACTCACATCTCAACTGGTGGCGGTGCAAGTCTTGAATTACTAGAAGGTAAAGAATTACCTGGTCTTGCAGCAATCAACGACAAATAAAAATCGATACCTTACATTAAAAAAGGAGTTTTTATAAATGCGTAAACCAATTATTGCTGGTAACTGGAAAATGAATTTAACTGCATCTGAAGCAAAAGATTTTGCCGAAGCAGTTAAAAACAACATTCCTGCTAATGATAAAGTAGATTCAGTGATTGGATCACCTGCTTTATTCTTACAAGAATTAGTTGAAGCAGCAAAAGGCACTGATTTAAAAATCTCTGCTCAAAACTGCTACTGGGAAAATGCCGGAGCATTCACTGGTGAAACATCACCTGCTGCTTTAGCTGATCTTGGTGTGGATTATGTCATCATCGGCCATTCAGAACGTCGTGAATACTTCCACGAAACAGACGAAGAAATCAACAAAAAAGCCAAAGCGATCTTCGCTAACGGCATGTTGCCAATTCTTTGCTGTGGTGAGTCTCTAGAAACATACGAAGCTGGCAAAACAGCTGAATGGATCGAAGGACAAATCAAAGCTGGTTTAGCTGATCTTTCTGCTGAACAAGTTTCAAGCATGGTTATTGCATACGAACCAATCTGGGCAATCGGTACTGGTAAATCTGCGGATGCACAAATCGCTGATGAAATCTGCGGCGTTGTTCGTTCGACAGTTGAAGGTATCTACGGCAAAGAAGTTTCTGAAGCTGTACGTATCCAATACGGCGGTTCTGTTAAACCAGAAAATATCGCTGAATACATGGCAAAAGAAAACGTTGACGGCGCTTTAGTCGGCGGAGCTAGCTTAAAAGCTGACTCATTCTTAGCTTTATTAGAAGGCGCAAAATAATTTTTTATAGAAAATTGCGGCTTTTGTTTGCAACTGTCCGCGATTTTCACTAATATTGGTTATAAGGGTTTTAAACCCTTTAATAAAAACAAATTTTAAAGGAGAGACAAAACATGTCAATTATCTCAGACGTTTACGCACGCGAAGTCCTAGACTCACGTGGTAACCCAACAATCGAAGTAGAAGTTTATACAGAAGACGGCGCATTCGGCCGCGGTATGGTTCCTTCAGGTGCTTCAACTGGTGAATACGAAGCCGTTGAATTACGTGATGGCGACAAAGCTCGTTACGGCGGTAAAGGTGTTACTAAAGCAGTTGATAATGTAAACAACATTATTGCTGAAGCAATTATCGGCTACGACGTACGTGACCAGGCTGCTATTGATGCTGCTATGATCGAATTAGATGGCACTCCTAACAAAGGTAAATTAGGTGCGAACGCTATTCTTGGTGTTTCTATTGCCGTTGCTCGTGCAGCTGCTGACTTCTTAGAAATCCCATTGTACAACTACCTTGGCGGATTCAATACAAAAGTTTTGCCTACTCCTATGATGAATATCATCAATGGTGGATCACATGCTGATAACTCTATCGACTTCCAAGAATTTATGATCATGCCTGTTGGCGCTCCTACATTCAAAGAAGCTTTACGTTATGGTGCAGAAGTATTCCACGCTTTAGCTTCAATCTTAAAAGCTAAAGGCCTTGCTACTTCAGTTGGTGACGAAGGTGGATTCGCTCCTAACCTTGGTTCTAACGAAGAAGGTTTCGAAGTAATCATCGAAGCTATCGAAAAAGCTGGCTATGTACCTGGTAAAGACATCGTTCTTGCTATGGATGCTGCTTCTTCAGAATTCTACGATAAAGAAAAAGGTGTTTACGTTTTAGCTGACTCAGGCGAAGGCGAAAAAACAACTGAAGAAATGATCGCATTCTACGAAGAATTAGTTGCTAAATACCCAATCATCTCAATCGAAGATGGCCTAGACGAAAACGACTGGGAAGGTACTAAGAAATTAACTGAAGCTTTAGGCGATAAAGTTCAATTAGTTGGTGACGACTTGTTCGTTACAAACACTGAAAAATTAGCGAAAGCAATTGATTTAGGTGTTGCTAACTCTATCCTTATCAAAGTTAACCAAATCGGTACTTTAACAGAAACATTCAATGCTATCGAAATGGCTAAAGAAGCTGGCTACACTGCAGTTGTATCTCACCGTTCTGGTGAAACAGAAGATTCTACAATCTCTGATATAGCTGTTGCAACAAACGCTGGCCAAATCAAAACTGGTTCTCTTTCACGTACTGACCGTATTGCTAAATACAATCAATTATTACGTATCGAAGACCAATTGGGTGATGTTGCAGAATATAAAGGAATCAAATCTTTCTACAACTTAAAAAACAACCCATTCATCGGTAAATAATTAAGATAGTTTTTCTATCTATTATGTTTTATTTGATGATACCAAAAAATCCTCTTGTCTAATTTTAGACAGGAGGATTTTTTATTTACTCTAACTAAACATTTTCTCAATTAATAAATCTTCTAAGAGATAAGCTATTTTCATCTAGACAATGGTTCTATTAGTATGTTTATAATGAAAAGAGTAGCGCTATTTTAAAAATCGGAGGGAATTATGAAAAAGGTTATTAGTTTTGCAGTTCTAGCTGTAAGTGTTTTTCTGTTAGTTGGTTGTAGTACTGAAAAAGAACAAAAGCGAGAGGCGAGTATTTCACAATCTTCCTCTGAAAAAGAGAAGAAGCTTGAAATTATTTGCTTTAAGACTTTTGAAACGGATGAACTAGGTAAAGCGATCATTACTGGAACAACAGAGCCGGATGCAGTGGTTTCGATTGAGAATCAGAAGGAAACTGCTGATGAGCACGGATTATTTCGTTTGGAATATCAATTGAGTGAAGCAACGGTCAAAGAGCTGACTTTGACTTCTAAGAAAAACAGTGAACAGGTTGAAAAGAAAATTAAAATTGAGCCTTCAGCAAGTTTTCAGCGTTCTAAAGAAGAGACTTCGAAAACAGAACCTGTCGCAGAACAGCAGACATCAACCAAAGCTGTGGAACCATCGGCTCAAGCAACACCAGCTACTTCTGAGGAACCTCAAAAAAATGATCAAGTTGGACAAGTATTAGTCAGCCCGAATGGGGAAGCGGTAACGGTTCTTCGCATTTTGCCAAATGGTGAACGTGTGATTAGCGAACAGACTTCTCAAGCTGATTTGAACAATGATGGTATTCTCACCTATGAAGAATTAGTTAAAGCTGAGAATGATTTAAACAAACAGACGGAAGAAATAAGACGCAAGCAGTTGGAAGAACAAAATCAATAATGCGCCTAAAACAAAATATGATAGGACCTTAATTAACGACAATCAGATTCGTGTGCTTTTAAGGCACACGTTTTTTTGTTTTCAAAAATAGCATGAAAGGGGACTAATACTAAAAAGAATCTGGACTTTTAGAAGGTATTTTTCTACTGATAATAATCATCGATAAGTTTTTTTATAAAATAACTCAAAAAAATTTACACAAAAACAGAGAAAAAGAAATTTATTTTTTTTAGATAAACTATAAAAAATTGGTACTTACTTATATTTAGCAATTTGTAGGTTTATACTGATTTTTCAAAGGTACATTTTTTACAATTCAATTGTAAGTGAATATGATAAATTAAATTACAAGGAAAGCTTGCGCGCGCTTTTTCGAATGACAAACCTAGGAGGGCTTTAAATGAACACTGTTGAAAAAGTTATAGATGGATACATCAAAGGGACGTATACAGCAGATATCGATTTGTTGCAATCTGTTTTTCATGAGAAAGCAAGGATGACAGGCTATTTAGGAAACGAATTGCTTATTGGTGATCCGCAACCTTTTATAGAAGATATTGGTTCACAAGCATCAATGGAAAGTAATGGCGATCCATATGAGTCTGAGATTGTTTCAAAAGTGATCGTTGGAAATATTGCAAATGTAGTGATTAGGGAAAGCGGATTTCGAGGAACGTTAAAATTAGAGGATCATTTTCATCTGATTAATGATGGTTCACGATGGTGGATTATTTCAAAATTGTTTACTGTCATTGACTAGTTAGGAGGGCTAACTATGATCAAAGTTGAACGATTTACTACGATTATCAATATTTTTGTTGGTGTTGCTGTTTGTTTAGTATTAGGGCTGTACCTACAATATGTGAATAATGCTTTTAGTCCAGAATTAATCCTACACGGCTTTGTCAGTAGCTTTTTTGTGAGTTACTTCATTGGTGACATTATTCCAGGAAAAGCTTGGGGTGATCTGTTCGCAGAAAAACTCGGATTAAAACAAGGAGTTGCTCGACATGCTGTTTCGACCATTATATTGACTTTTTGTATGGTTACTCCTATCAGTTTTTTAAGTACGTATGTAGGTGTAGGGCCAAATCCAATGTTAGTTCAAATTTGGTTAGCTAATTTTCCAGTTTTACTAGGATTGGGTTATATTACCTTGTTTATTAGTTTTCCCATAGCATTGAAAACAGCAATTTTTCTAACGAAAGACTCTAGACCAGCAGTTTCTTAATATGAAGGAAGGTGAACAGCTTGAAAGTATTAGAGACGAAAAATAAACATATTTTGGCCACACCATTTCAACTGTTTACCTATGATGAGCGAGTGGTAGAGTATCAAGAGGAAATTGTTGTTTGGTCGAAAGAACATTTGAAGGCCGAGGCTTTATTTTATCAATTTCGAGCGAAAGAAGAGATCGTATTGGACTATCTCCCAGATGCTTGTGTTAATTTTTTATTCGAAGTAAATAATCGAGGGATTTCCGCGAGTTTTATGGGAATTATCACAAAAGCATATCCAATAATAATTAAACCAAATGTACTTTATTTTGGAATAA
This sequence comes from Enterococcus sp. DIV0756, assembly GCF_051710745.1. Lineage (NCBI taxonomy): Bacteria > Bacillati > Bacillota > Bacilli > Lactobacillales > Enterococcaceae > Enterococcus > Enterococcus sp. DIV0756. Next base: position 1,337,149 of record NZ_JBIOLF010000001.1, read on the forward strand.
AACCTTATTCAAATGTCGGGCTTCGCTGTAGGGAAAAGGACCAGAGCAGGCTGATAGATACAATGGTGTCGCTTGAAACCCAGTTTAACGGGTGTGAGCAATTACTTCAAGAGCTAAGTACGGCAACTCATTTTGAGGAGCGAAAAAAAATAGTGTTATCGCAGCATCGCGAACTTTTTCTAGACGAAGAAGAACGTTCTTTGTTAGCGGAATATTTATCTGTTTTACTTTGTACTGAGACGACAGCTTTTTCGATGGAAACCATTGGTCGTGAAACAGGCTACTCTGAAAGATACAGCCAGAGACTTTTTAGAAAAAAGATTGGTATAACACCGAAGCTGTACAGTCGTATCATCCGTTTTCAAAATGCAATCAAGGCGATTTATTTTGATAAAAACACAACATTGGCCAAAGTTGCACAACAATTACGTTTTTATGATCAGGCTCATTTGATCCATGAATTTCAATTGTTTACCAACACGTCACCAATTAAATCAATACAGACAATAGTTAGTCAAGAAACTAACGAAAAAAGGGAGGATAAGTTATGAATGTCGGAAATTGCTTTCCAATCAATGGAAAAATTGAAACAGAGTGTTTGAGTGTTGCACTCTTTCAAATGAAATTAGCAGTGGTACCAAAGTCTCGAGAAGAAGTCATGGAAAATGTGGATAAAATTATTGAGTGGATTGAACGGACTGTTACGGGTTTTCCTGGAATTGATATGATAGTAACGCCGGAAGCCTCATTAAATGGTGTGGGTCCTCATGCTTCACTTTGCTGCGTCACCTTAGATGGACCAGAATTGGCTAGGCTAAGGGCTGTTTGTAAAGAATTTCAAATCTGGCTAGCTGTGGGCGCGTGCGTTGATGAAAAGGATGGAAATTTTTATAAAAACTGCGCAATCACGATCAATGATCATGGAGAAATCGTTGATATCTATCGAAAAGTAACGCCATGGAATCCGGTGGAGCCATCTAGTCCAGGAGATGAGATCCGGGTTTTCGAAGGACCAAAGGGTTCAAGGATTGCCTCGATTATTTGTTCGGATGGTGATTATCAAGACAATTGGCGAGAAGCTGCGGCTAAGGGTGCAAACGTTGTTTTACGCTTAACAACATATATGACGCCCTTTGAAAATCAATATGAGATCACTAATCGGGCGGGAGCGTATTTCAATAAAGTATATGTTGTAGCAGCCAATACTTCAGAAATGGATGAGTGCTATTCGTTATTCGGTAGAAGTATGGTAGTAAATCCAGAAGGAGACATTATTGCACAGGCACCGGTGGGGATTCCGTATATCTTTAAAGCAGATTTGTATCCTGGCTTATGTGATGCTATTCAGAAGCAGACTTTAATGGGAGATTTGTTATGGTTAAGAGAGCATCGGGGGGCGGCTTCGCCGGATACTCATGGAAAAGGTAAAGATACAACAATGTACACCTATTTAGAAGGTAAGTAAAGGAGGGGGCATAATGGGATTTCCAAATGTCGGTATGCACTATTTTGTAAAGGCTTTCAATAAAATGGATATTACTTTTCCCGTCACTAAAGAGGAATTGATCGAACAAGCGGGAACGATTCAAGTAAAAACGTGGGACGATCAGTTTACACCACTAAAAGATATTTTTGAATCTATGGTACCAGATGAATACCCGAACGGAACAGCATTTATGTGTGCTTATACATCGGCTAATTTACAAATGCCGAAGAAGATGTTTTTAGAAGGAGAATAAAGAAAAAGCGAAGTCCGCGTCGGCTTCGCTTTTTCTTTAATGCAATTTTTTGATATACTAGCACTACAAAACTAACGCAAGGAAGTGAAATAGATGGCAAAGGATGAATTGCAGCAGCATTTGGATAAGGGACGTTTTGGTGCGGCACGAATCAATCCAGACGAGCAAAGGAAATATTTAGGAACTTTTCGCGAACGTTGTTTTGCAAGCATGACGATAAGAGAAATGAAAAGTCAACGAGATCGTGAATACTTAGTTTCGGAAATTCAAAAGTATCCTGAAGGGAAACTTTTGATAAATGGAGCTGTTGACGGGGAGTTACAGAATGATTTTATCGCCCTAGCTTCAAAAAATTCTGTCGACTTTACCATCGTTAATGATGCAACCGTTGACTCGGAAGATAGTATAGGTGTCTTATTAGTGACCGATCATGCAGTGAATCAAGAGATTATTGATATTGAAGAAAAATATCCAGCTCAAAATGATGATGAAACTGCTGAAACAAAGCCAAAGAAAAGCCTTTTTGGGCGATTATTTGATTAAAGAAAATTAAGCAACTAATAATTACAGTTGACATTTTTCCAAAGTGTCGGTATTATACTGCTTGGGCACCCTTTTAGAAGGGTCATGTGTTTAGTGAATTCAAAGCTCCCTATTCGAATTGGATAGGGAGCTTTCTTTGTTTTTTCTAGACGTTTCCTGCAAATTAGTATGAAGGAGTTTTTTCATTTATGACAAAGTATATTTTTGTAACTGGCGGCGTAGTTTCATCAATTGGCAAGGGGATCGTGGCAGCATCATTAGGTCGTTTGCTTAAAAATCGAGGATTGAAAGTGACCATTCAAAAGTTCGATCCATACATCAATGTCGATCCAGGTACGATGAGTCCTTATCAACACGGAGAAGTTTTTGTGACAGATGATGGTGCTGAAACGGACTTAGACTTGGGTCACTATGAGCGTTTTATAGATATCAATCTAAACCAATACTCCAACGTAACGACAGGAAAAATCTATTCTGAAGTCATTCGCAAAGAACGTAAAGGCGAATACTTAGGAGCAACTGTCCAAGTGATTCCGCATATTACAAATGAGATCAAATCAAAAATCATGCGTGCGGCAAAGATGACCGACTCAGATGTAATTATCACGGAAGTTGGCGGAACGGTTGGAGACATTGAATCCTTACCATTCTTAGAAGCTTTACGTCAGATGAAAGCCGATGTTGGTGCTGATAATGTCATGTATATCCATACAACATTGATTCCTTACTTAAAAGCAGCGGGTGAGATGAAAACTAAACCGACACAGCATAGTGTAAAAGAACTTCGTGGTTTAGGAATTCAACCAAACATTTTAGTCGTTCGTACAGAACTACCTGTTTCTCAAAATACTAAAAATAAGCTGGCCCAATTCTGTGATGTCGCTCCAGAAGCTGTTATTGAATCTCGTGACGTTGAGACATTATATTCCATTCCATTAGCACTACAGGCTCAAGGAATGGACCAAATCGTTTGCGATCATTTAAAACTTGATGCACCTGTTGCGGACATGACAGAATGGCGTGCATTAGAAGAAAAGGTCTTGAACCTTAAGAAGAAAGTTAAAATCGCTTTAGTAGGAAAATATGTGGAATTACCAGATGCTTATATCTCAGTTGTTGAAGCTTTAAAACATTCTGGTTTTGCATTTGATTCAGATATTGAGATTGAATGGATTCAATCTCAGGATGTTACCCGAGAAAATGTGGCGGAAGTATTGGGCAATGCTGATGGAATCTTAGTTCCTGGAGGATTTGGCGATCGCGGAATCGAAGGGAAAATCGAAGCCATTCGTTATGCTCGTGAAAACGATGTGCCATTCTTGGGAATCTGTCTTGGAATGCAAATGGCTTGTGTGGAATTTGCTCGTAACGTAGCGGGACTTAAAGATGCAAACTCAGCAGAAACAGTACCAGACACACCAAACAATATTATTGATTTGATGGCAGATCAAGAAAATATTGAAAACTTAGGCGGGACACTACGTTTAGGCTTGTATCCTTGTAAGTTGAAAAAAGGTAGCAAAACAGCTGCTGCTTACAACAATGAAGAGGTAATTCAAGAACGTCATCGTCATCGTTATGAGTTTAATAATCAATATCGTCAATTATTTGAAGATAAAGGATTAGTGTTCTCTGGCGTATCTCCAGATAATCGTTTAGTAGAGATCGTAGAAATCCCTGAAAATAAATTCTTTGTGGGCTGTCAATTCCATCCAGAATTGATTTCTCGTCCAAATCGTCCTCAACCATTGATCAAAGCTTTCGTTGGTGCTTCATTGGAAAGTAAAGAAGCAAAATAGTAATTTTGACTGAAAGGCATAGACGCCTTTCAGTCTTTTACATGAAAAAAGCAAAAAAGTTGAAATGTAAAGGTTTTATTGGAAGGTTAGCAGTAGCAAAGATGGGAAAACTTTGATAGAATTAACACGTTAGTTAAGCATGGCTTAACCAAATAGTAAAAAACCTTAGGAGGAATTTTTTATGCCAGTAGTATCAGGAGCAGAATTCTTAAAAGCTGCACGTAAAGGCGGATATGCAGTTGGTGGATTTAACACAAACAATTTAGAATGGACTCAAGCAATTCTAAAAGCTGCAGAAGCTAAAAAAGCACCCGTTCTTATCCAAACTTCAATGGGCGCAGCAAAATACATGGGCGGATACAAAGTTGCTAAAGACATCATCACTGATTTAGTAGACTCAATGGGTATCACTGTACCAGTTGCTATCCACTTAGACCATGGTGATTATGAAGCTGCTTTAGAATGTATCGAAGTTGGCTACACTTCAATCATGTTTGATGGTTCTCATCTTCCATTTGAAGAAAACTTGAAATTGGCTAAAGACGTTGTTGAAAAAGCTCACGCTAAAGGTATCTCTGTTGAGTGTGAAGTTGGTTCAATCGGTGGTGAAGAAGACGGAATCATCGGTGCTGGTGAATTAGCTGACATCGACGAATGTGTACAAATGGTTGCTACAGGTATCGATTACTTAGCATGCGGTATCGGTAACATTCATGGTGTATACCCTGAAAACTGGAAAGGCCTAGCATTTGACCACTTACAAGCAATCGCTGATGCTGTAGGTTCTGATGTTCCTTTAGTATTACACGGTGGATCAGGTATTCCTCAAGAACAAATCCAAAAAGCAATCTCAATGGGTGTTTCTAAAGTCAACGTTAACACTGAATTCCAATTATCATTTGCTAAAGCAACTCGTGAATACATCGAAGCTGGCAAAGATAAAGAAGGAAAAGGCTTTGACCCTCGTAAATTGTTAGCACCAGGTGTTGCTGCAATCGTTAAAGATGCTGAAGAACACATTGACTGGTTCGGTTCAGCTAACAAAGCTTAATTTTTAATTTTTTAGTCTCGGAGCAACTGCTTCGAGATTTTTTTTGTGGATTTTTACGAAATTAATTTCTTGACGAATGATCTAAAAAAAGAAGATTTTTTTCACTTAGACAATTAAATCCAAAACTAAAAATTTTAAAAATACCAATAATTTCACTGGAGTAAAAAAGTTGAAGTCGAAAATTAGTCCTCAAGTAATCGATTTTCATTTTAGTCTAGATAAGCCGCTTATTTTCTAAGCGGATTTGAGAAAGGTTCCTTTTTATACAGACAATAATATGCTAGAATGGATAATGGTCTATAAACTTCAAAATAATTAATTAGGTGAAAATAAATGAGAAAAATCGAAATTCATGGTGGAAAACCATTATCAGGTAATATTACAATCAGCGGCGCGAAAAATAGCGCAGTCGCATTAATCCCAGCAGCAATTATGGCGGACTCGCCAGTAACATTAGAAGGTGTACCAGATATTCAAGATGTGCATTCTTTGATTGAAATTTTAGAGATCATGGGTGCGAAAGTGTCTTTTGAAGACAATCGAATGGTGATTGATCCAAGTAACGTTGTATCAATTCCGATGCCAAGTGGTAAAATCAATTCTTTACGTGCTTCTTACTATTTTATGGGCGCTTTATTGGGGAAATTCGGTGAAGCAGTTGTTGGATTACCAGGAGGATGCTTCTTAGGACCTCGTCCGATTGATTTGCATATCAAAGGGTTTGAGAGCTTAGGTGCGGAAGTTTCAAATGAACATGGCGTGATTTATTTACGAACAGATGAAGAGGGCTTAAGTGGCGATCGTATCTTTATGGATGTGGTTTCTATTGGTGCGACTATCAATGTGATGCTTGCTGCAGTAAAAGCCAAAGGCAAAACGATTATCGAAAATGCCGCACGTGAGCCAGAGATCATTGATGTTGCAACATTATTGAATAATATGGGTGCAAAAATTCGCGGTGCTGGTACGGATGAGATTCGGATCGAAGGCGTTGAAGAATTACATGGCTGCGTCCATTCAATCATTCCTGACCGAATCGAAGCAGGAACTTACTTGGCCTTGGCCGCTGCGATGGGTGAAGGTGTGACGGTTCATAATGTCATTTATGAACATATTGAAAGTTTTATTGCTAAGTTGGAAGAAATCGGTGTGGAGATGAATATCTCTGAAGACAGTATCGAAGTGCTGCCGTCTAAGAATTTAAAAACAGTTGATGTTACGACATCCCCTTATCCAGGCTTTGCCACGGACTTGCAGCAACCAATCACGCCATTATTATTAAAAGCCCAAGGATCTTCTGAGATCGTTGATACGATTTATTCGAAACGAGTGAATCACATACCAGAATTAGTTCGTATGGGTGCGGATGCTCGTGTAGAAGGCAATTTGATCATACTAAACGGATCGAATAAACTACATGGTGCAGAAGTAGTGGCTTCTGATTTGCGTGCGGGAGCTTGTTTAGTTATTGCTGGATTAATGGCTGAAGGTAAAACAACAATTTTTAACGTAGAATACATTTTGCGCGGATATGATCATATTATTGATAAACTAACGGCTCTTGGTGCTACTATCGAAATGATCGACGAGGAAGAGGCGGAATAATGAGCGATTATTTAACAATGGCGGAACTTGAGAACAAGACGCTAAAAGAAATTTATGCATATGCAAAAGATTTTAAAATTCCTTATTACAGTCAAATGAATAAGAAAGAGTTGTCGCTGGCTGTGATACGTGCACAGGCAGAAAAACAAGGCTTCTTTTATATGGAAGGCGTCTTGGACATTGTAGGACAAGATGGTTACGGTTTTTTACGTCCAATCAATTACGGATCAAGTGCGGAAGATATCTACATCTCTTCCTCACAGATTCGTCGTTTCGGATTGCGAAACGGTGATAAAGTGGCGGGAAAAGCTCGTCCACCGAAAGAATCAGAGCGTTATTACGGCTTGATGCACGTGGAAAGTGTTAATGGCAAAGATCCGGAAGAAGCCAAAGAACGTCCACATTTTCCTGCATTAACGGCTCTTTATCCTGAAAAGCAATTAGTTTTAGAAACAACTCCCGGTCGTTTGTCTACACGAATGATCGACATCTTCTCACCGGTAGGATTTGGTCAACGTGGATTGATCGTTGCACCGCCTAAAGCCGGAAAAACAACAATCCTGAAAGAAATCGCCAATGGCATTACTGATAACTATCCCGATGTTGAATTAATCGTCCTCTTAATTGACGAACGTCCAGAAGAAGTGACGGATTTAGAACGTAGCGTTAAGGGTGATGTGGTATATTCAACCTTTGATCAGCAGCCACAAAATCACACCCGTGTGTCGGAATTAGTGCTAGAACGTGCGATGCGTTTGGTTGAAGATAAGCGTGATGTCGTCATTTTGATGGATAGCATTACTCGTTTGGCTCGTGCTTATAATTTAGTCGTTCCGCCAAGTGGTCGGACATTAAGCGGCGGGATCGATCCAGCTGCATTGTATAAGCCGAAAAAATTCTTCGGTGCTGCTCGTAATATCGAAGAAGGCGGTAGTTTGACGATTTTAGCAACCGCGTTAGTTGATACGGGTAGTCGGATGGATGATGTGATTTATGAAGAGTTCAAGGGAACAGGGAACTTAGAATTACAATTATCACGCGAATTATCTGAACGCCGAATCTTCCCAGCGATCGATATCAAGAAATCGGGTACACGTAAAGAAGAATTATTGATGGCACCGTCGCGTCTCGAAGAAATCTTTAAGCTACGTAACAATATGACTGGCGATTCATTAGAATACACGTCACAATTTGTCAATTTCCTGAAAAAGACAAAGAATAACGAACAAGTTTTCAAAGCTTTCAAGGACGTTTCATTCGGTGGAAAAACCGTGCGAAGAAATCAAAAAAGATAATTGCATTGTCGAATCATTCATGATAGTATATTCATGTTGCAAATTGCAAAAATAACTCTGAACCAGCAAATGATTCAGGGCAAAGGAGCGAAAAAAACTATGAAACAAGGAATTCATCCAGAATATCATCCAGTTGTGTTCATGGACTCAACTACAGGTTTCAAATTCTTGTCAGGTTCTACTAAAACTTCACAAGAAACAGTTGAATGGGAAGATGGAAACACTTATCCTGTAATCCGTGTCGAAGTTACTTCGGACTCTCATCCATTCTACACTGGACGTCAAAAATTCACTCAAGCAGATGGACGTGTCGATCGTTTCAACAAGAAATACGGTCTCAAAGACGCCAATGCAGAGGAAAAATAAAAATTCTGTTCAAACAGACTTTAGCGAGCTTCCTATTATGGGAAAGCTCGTTTTTTGTATTTCCCAAAAATGGAGTACCTCAGGATTTATTTTTTGTTATACTAATACTGTGTTTAATGAACGATTAGGCGAGGTGCGAAAATGATCATCAATCCAGCGAAGAAGGCATTACCTTTATTTAATCAGCTATCTGAAGTGGTGGATAAAAAATGGGCGAGAAGCTTTTCAGATAAGAATCCGCTTTTTTCTTGGCATGCGAATTACTTCAATGTTAAACGAAAGAAAGTTTTATTATTGGTTAATGATTTGACGTATTTTCCGATTGTTTTGATCGGAATCGACGCTCAAACTAAGAAACAGCTAGGGAAAATTATTCCCGCAGCAATCGAAGAAGTATTCCAGGCTGCTGGAATCTCTCAAGCAAAAATTGCTGAATATCTTGATTTGGCTGGTGATATAGAGGTAAGTGCAGGATATAATCGTGTGATTACTGGGATCATTAATAACATGATCACATCCATGGAGTATCATGGAACGTTTAATTTGAATATGCTGGTGGATGTTAAGCTTAGTCTTTACTTAGCAGATTCTTTTTATAAAAGTGAGCGTCCGCTAGATAAGTTACGAGAAATTTTTGAAAAGCCATTTGTTCTTCGCGATGTTTCACAAGAAGAGATAGAGAAAAAATATGTGGTAGAAAGAAATTGGAAAAGCCTGGCTGATTTCAAAGTAGTCGATTTTTCTGATGAAGAGTATGAAGCTGCATTGGCGAACAATCGCTTAGTTTTAGCTGCATTTAAACAATACCTTGAACAGCATGAAAAGTTAACAAAGAAGACGGTAAATAAACATCTAGCCAATATTGAAGATTATCTGAGCGGGTATTTAATTTTTTATGGCTATGACCTAGCAGTGTCTACTTTTCAGGTGATTGGCGACTTCTTTAGTTGGGGCGCTCGAAAAAATGTCTGGATCAGTGAAAGTGCGGTTAAGAAGGCCGGATCATCTATGAAGAAGTTCTATCAATTTTTGATTGCAGCTGGGGAAGTGAATGAATCAGCTATGCCGGAGATTCGAGAGCAACTCGAACTGGGCGTGGATGATGGGATTATGACACTAGAAATGATGGATGATTGGTATTAATTGGTGATGAGAAAATAAGCACAAGAAGAACTTGGTTTTCTTCTTGTGCTTATTTGTTATGCTCTGCCCGGAATGCTTTTGGCGAAATACCAATTTTTCTTTTAAAGAGATAGCTGAAATAATTTGGATCGTTATAGCCGATCTCAAAGGCGATTGCAGTAATTAAAAGATCGGTATCTATTAAGAGTTCTTTCGCGTGATTCAATCGAATCTCCGTTAGAGCATCAATAAAATTTTTGCCTTTTGTTTGCGAAAAAAGGGTACTTAGATAGGTTAAGCTGACGCCAGCATTATCTGCGGACATCTGTAAGGAAAGATTTGGATCAGAGTAGTTTTCCAGCATTTCTTTATATACAGCTGTGACGACAGGATGTTCTTGATTCTTACTATGATAGCTTTTTTCTTTTATGCCATTTTTGATGGCTGTTAATAAAACTTCCAGCAGAAGACGATAAACAGAAGGTGTCTTGCTGATTAAAACGAGATCGGACTCTTGGTATTCTGCTAAGACTTTTTTCCCTTGGGTGGTATCAAGTTTTTCTAAGAATTTCATCAAGTATTTGGCGGCCTGATAAGCATAGGAGGAAGAGAAGCCATTTTTTGTTTCTAAGCCGTCCAAAATCAGATCAATGGCTTCAGTCACGTGAAAATCCTGATTGAGATTCAATAATGTTTTATCTGGTAAGACAAAACCTGTATCTTCGACATTTAGAGTATCGGCAAGACGGATGATTTTTCCGTTGAACGGACCAAGACTATCTATTGCGAATTGCTGCGTGATTAATAGGTTATTCCGAAGCTCAGTCAAACGATTAGAGGTATAGCCGATTGCGATAACGAAGGCAGATTCGTTAAGACTTTGAAGCTCGTATTTCAAAATATCAGCGGCATAATAGGCTTTATCCATTGAATCGGACTCGGTTGCAGCACTCACTAAACACTTGATGATCAGCGTGTCATAGACCACCGATAACACATTTTTATCCGAACCAAAGATTTCATTTAAACGTAATACTAAATACTGGTAGTTCTGCTCATTCAAATGCTTTTGAGGCAATTTGACGTAAATGGCGGTTAGGTGTTGTCCTAATAAGTTAAAGTTGAGCTTTTCTTGACGCTCGATTAGTTCACTAGGTTCATAGCCGCTCTTTTCTAAATGGTGAAAAAAATGCTCTTTATAGTATTCAAAGTGCAATATTTTATTTTTTTGATCCGGCTGTTTTTGTCGTTCGCGTTCTTGCTGGATCTGTTTTTGAGATGTCTTGATGGCGTTAGTCAGTTCGTTCGTAGTAACTGGTTTGGTGATATAGGAATCGACACCGATGGCGATGGCTTCCTGCGAATACGCAAAATCATCATAGCCGCTAATGATAATCACATGGAGCCACGGAAGCATTTCTTTGGCATAGCGAGCGAGATCTAAGCCATTCATGAAGGGCATCCGTATGTCTGTTAATAGTAGATCCGGCTTCAACTCCTGCATCATAGAAAGTGCCATATCACCATCGCTGGCTTCACCGACAAATTGAACATCGCTTTCCTTTTCTAATTTGGCAATTTGCTTGCGTAAGGATAAACGAATGATTTCTTCATCCTCTGCGATAAATACCTTAAGCATTCTCGTCCCTCTTCTCTACAAAGACATCTGTTTTAAGTGGCAAAATGATCGTGACGGTCGTTCCGTAATTTTCTTGACTGTCGATTTTCAGCTCAGCGGTCTCTCCAAAATACAAACGCAATCTGCGATAAATGTTATAAAGTCCATAGCCGCCGGATACCCCAGTAGGATCCAGTTCTCGGATATTTTTCTGCAGGGTCTCAATTTGCTGAGGGGTCATTCCGACTCCGTTATCGGTGACTTCAAAGATTAGTCTTTCCTCCTGTTGGCGGCCATTGATATGAATCACTCCACGTTGGCGGCTGTGTTTGATCCCGTGATACATTGCATTTTCGACGATTGGCTGGAGGATCATTTTAAGCATTTTGACAAGTTCGATTTTTGGATCGATCGTGATTTGATATTCCAAGATCGAGCCGTATCGAGTTTTTAAAATTTGCAGGTAACTTGTAACATGTTCGATTTCCTGTTTGACAGTGACCCAATCATTTCCATTATTGAGTGTCAGCTTAAAGAAATTTGAAAGGGCCAGTGTTGTTTCGACGACACGTTCTGGTTCATCTAACTCAGATAAAGTGATAATTGCGTCTAAGCTGTTGTAAATAAAATGCGGAGTGATCTGTGCCTGTAAAGCCCTCAACTCAGCCTTTGCAATCGCCTGTTGTTTGCGATCATTTTGCTCCAGTAGTGCTTTGATCTGAGTCATCATCTGATTGACCTCCGAGGATAAAATGTCGAATTCAACGATCTCAGAGCTTTCCACTTGAGTATCTAGGTTGCCTTTAGAAATCTCAGAGAGTGAGGTCAAAAGCTTATCCATGGGAACCTTGATACGGGCATTCAAATTTTTTTTATTTCGAGTGATGATAATAACGAGGATGATCACTAAGCAAATCTCTAAGAATATCAGGATAATGATCGTTTGGAAAATCTGATTGCTCTTCTTATTTGATAAATTGATTTCACCGGTTACAAATTCCTGCAACGTATCCTTCAACAGCACATTGACGTTTCGAATCTCAATTAAGATCGCTTCACTATCGCTGATCGGTTTTTCTGCTGCGATATTTTCCTTGATCGTATTCACATAGTGTTGATCAGTATCTAAAATGCGTTTGGCCACATCTAGTGTTTGCTGTTGATCGAAGGAGGAAGAGCTGTCCTTCAATTTGTCCAACTCTTTTTGATAGTGAACGATCAATTCGGTCGGGTCCTGCATTCTTGTTGGCTTGCCGGTGATCAAATAAAAGACGGAATTGTCTATTTTAGTAGACATTTCGGAATTCATCTTGTTTACATCGTTGACATTTTCAATCGATTGTCGGTATTGAAAGATATTGACCATAAAAAAGATACTGATCAAAACCATTGGTAGAATGGCTAAGAGGATCACCAATTTATAGTGGTAGTCTAAGGTGTTTCCGATACTTATCCGCTTCATGATCAATACCCTCGTTTATCGATTTTAGTCAAATCTGAATATTCGGAAAACACGCGTCCTGTCGTGTAGTTTTCTTTCGGAATACTTTTTCCCTCTAATACGGCCGTAACGACTTCAAAGAGTTTTTCACCCATATTTGGATCACATTCAATCACGCAATTGATTTTCCCAGCTTTTAGCAGATCAATGGCGCTTTGCTGCCCATCAACACTACAAATCGTGATATCCTTTCCGGGTTTAATATCTGTTTCTTCTAAATAGGAGACGACACCATCCGCCATGTCATCATTGTGACAATAAATCACATCAACTTGTTTGAGATCATGGGACTTCGTTACATTTTTAATTGCCTCCCGTCCTTTTGAAAGCATAAAATCACCGTGAACCGAAGCAACTAGATGAAAACGCGGATCGTCCTTCAATCCTTCCACAAGACCATCATGTCGGCTGATCGCTGGCGAGGCATCTTTGCTCCCTTGGATTTCCACGATATTAATTGGTTCCTGCACATCTTTGTATTTCTTTTTTAGGAAATCCGCGGTCTGGATTCCTTGGATCGGAACATCTGGACCAACAAATGTTTTATATAGATGAGAATCTTCTTTCGAGATCAATCGATCATTGATAACGACAGGGATATTTGCATCGGCGGCTTCCTCCAAAACATGTTTCCAGCCAGTTTCTACGATAGGAGTCAAGATAATCAAGTCCACGCGAGAAGCGATGAAGGAACGGAGATCTTTGATTTGTTCAGTCTGACTTTGATTCGCGTTTTCGTAGAGGATTTTATAGTTAGCTTTTTTTCCTGCTTCTAAGACAGACTCAGTGTTGCGTTCTCGCCAGGAGCTTTCTGCTCCGATCTGAGAAAAGCCGATCACATATTGTTTTTTTTCTTCATTTGATGAGCGGGAGTTTCTTGCAGCACAGCTGGTTAGTAGTAAAATCACCAGCACTAAGAACGAAAACCTTTTCATATTGTGGTTCCTCCTTCTATCGGCATCATTTCCTACTTATATTGTATGAAAAAAAATAAACCAAAGATAGCGTATCAGAAATATTTATAGGAGCTCCCTAAAAATAATCAAGGTTCTTTTTTGTCTGCTTTATAGATCAAGTTAAAAAGCTGAATTATTTTAAGTAAATCATCACAAATGATTCGTGGTAGCGTTTACAATGCTGACTTATGATTAACTCATCAAAAGAAAAGCGAGGGAAAATAATGAAAAAGAAAAAATTAGTCAGCGCGTTTTTGTCACTAACGATCCTTGGTACATTGTTAGCTGGATGTGGAGGCGGAAGTGCTTCTACAGATGATTCTGGTGCAAAAAAGGGCAAAGACGAAAAAATCACGATTGGTTTTTCTCAGTTGGGTGCAGAGAGTCAATGGCGGACGGCCAATACGAAATCGGTCCAAGATGCAGCGAAAAGCGATTCGGATGTCACCTTAAAATTTTCTGATGCGCAGCAAAAACAAGAAAATCAAATCTCAGCAATTCGTAATTTCATTCAACAAGGTGTCGATGTGATTGCTGTTGCTCCGGTTGTGGAAACGGGTTGGGAAACCGTCTTAACAGAGGCAAAAGATGCAAACATCCCTGTCTTGATCGTAGACCGCAAGATGAAAGGCAAGAAGATCGATGATTTGTACAGTGCCTGGATTGGAACAGATTCGAAGGACGAAGGCGAACGTGGAATCAAGTGGCTAGAAGACAAGCTGAAGGCGGACGGCAAAGAAAGCGAAGCCTTAAACATCGCTCATCTGCAAGGAACAACTGGATCTTCCGCACAAGTGGGCCGAACAGCCGGGATTACTGAAGGAGTCAAGAAGCATAAAAATTGGAAGATCATTGAACAGCAATCAGGTAATTTTACTCGTGCTGAAGGCAAAGAAGTTGCAGAAGCTTTCATGAAATCTAATGGTGATAACATCGATGTGCTTTTCTCGGAAAACGATGACATGGCTATGGGTGCGATCCAAGCAATCGAGGAAGTAGGAAAAGTTCCAGGTAAAGATATTACCGTTATCTCATTTGATGGAACGAACGATGCCTTAGAACAAGTAGTCGATGGAAAAATCAATTGTGTTGTAGAATGCAGCCCACTTTATGGTGAGGATATCATCGCGACAGCCAAGAAATTAGCCAAAGGCGAAAAAGTTGAGAAGGAAGTATTTGTTGAAAATGGCATCTTTGATAGTGAGAATGCAAAAGAAAACTTACCACGACCTTACTAATACTTTTAAAGGAATAGAGGTCTCTCTATTCCTTTTTAATCTATCGGAACAGTGTTTATAGGAGGAATACCCATGGAAAATGAAATCGTCCTTTCCCTAGAGCATATCTCAAAAGAATTCCCTGGAGTAAAGGCATTAGATGACGTAAAGATCAATCTCCGCAAGGGCGAAGTACATGCCTTGATGGGAGAGAATGGCGCTGGAAAATCGACTATGATCAAAGTTATGACCGGCGTCTATCCAAAAACTAGCGGTACCATTCTACTAAATGACGAAGTGATCGAACCACAAACACCGCAGGAAGCACAAGAAGCAGGAATCAGTACAGTTTATCAGGAAATCAACCTTTGTCCGAATCTAACCGTTGCGGAAAATATTTACATCGGCCGCCAGCCAAAAAAACTGGGAACGATCGACTGGAAGAAAATGAATCAAGATGCGAAGAATTTACTTGAAACTCTGAAGATCGATGTGGATGTCACGCAGACGTTGGACAGCTATTCGGTTTCGGTGCAGCAGATGATCGCGATCGCACGAGCAGTTGATATGTCATCTGGCGTGTTGATTTTAGACGAACCAACATCTAGTTTGGATGGCAATGAAGTAGAGCAATTATTTGGAATCATTCGCGAGTTGAAGAAGAATGGCATGGCAATTTTGTTTGTAACACACTTTTTGGATCAGGTGTACGCGATCTCTGACCGTATCACTGTTTTGCGAAATGGCCGTTGGATCGGAGAATATTTGGCGGCTGAGTTGAGTCAAATCGACCTTGTAACAAAAATGATTGGGCAGGAATTCAAGGATGAAAATTCACGGGCATTCAGAAAAGCCGATGAATATCCGCAAACAACGTTTGTCCAAATGAAGGATGTGACAAAAAAAGGAGTGATCAGTGATTTCTCAATGAAGATTCGTGAGGGAGAGGTTTTAGGCTTGGCCGGTCTGCTTGGTTCGGGACGTAGTGAAGTAGCAGAGCTTTTGTTTGGTGCTCAAGAATTCGACGATGGCGTGCTTTATATCGAGAATGCTCATATCAAAAAAATGTATCCGCAAAAGGCCATCAAAGAAAACATCGGCTTCTGTTCAGAGGATCGTAAGGTTTCAGGGATTCTAGCAGATCTGAGTATTCGCGAGAATATTATCGTTTCCTTACAAGCGAAACGTGGATGGAAGCGTATCGGCTTCAAAGAGCAGCAGGAGATCTCCGAACAATATATTGAGTTGTTGAACATAAAGACACCAGATGCAGATAAAAAAGTCGGAGAACTCTCAGGAGGGAATCAGCAAAAGGTGCTGTTGGCTCGTTGGTTGGTAACAGAACCCAAACTTTTGATTTTAGATGAGCCGACACGAGGGATCGACATCGGATCTAAAAGAGAAATTGAGAGTTTGATTTTATCACTTTCACGCAAAGGCATGTCAATCCTGTTTATTTCCTCCGAGTACGAGGAGATGGTACGCTGCTGTGACCGAATCATCGTCTTGAGAGATCGATTCTCAGTGGCTGAATTGACTGAAGAAGCCATTTCTGAAAATAATATTATGAGCGCTATTGCCGGGGAGGTATCGTAATGGAAAAACTCAAAGGAGTATTGAAGCGCAAAGAATTATGGGCAGTTGTCGGTTTGCTGCTGATTTTATTGTTCAACTTATTTTTTTCACCGAACTTTTTCAAATTGTCGATCAATAACGGTCATTTATATGGCAGTATGATCGATGTATTGAATCGCGGGGCTTCCTTGGTGATTGTCTCCATCGGAATGTGCCTAGTGATCGCGACACGTGGAATCGACATTTCGGTTGGTTCAGTCAATGCATTAGGAGCGATGGTGGCAGCCTACTTATTGACGATTGGAACACCAGTTGTGGTGGCGATTGCTGCTGGATTGCTGGTCGGCTGTCTTTGCGGGGTATGGAATGGTTTCTTAGTGGCAAAGTTGAATATCCAGCCAATGATCGCGACGTTGATTTTGATGACAGTCGGTCGTGGCTTCGCCCAGATTATCTCTGGCGGCGAGATTTTAACATTAGGAAAGACCTCCTATTCCTTTATCGGTCGCGGCTATTTCTTAGGTCTACCATTTCCAGCAATATTGATGGGCTTGATCGTTGCCGCTGTCTATCTTTTAACAAGAAAAACCTCGTTAGGATTGTCGATCGAATCGGTTGGTATAAATGAGCAATCGGCTCGTTATGCAGGGATCAATACACGGCAGGTTCTGTGGATCTGCTACATAATCTGCGGTGTACTGGCAGCATTGAGCGGTATGATGGATAGCGCGAATGTTTCCAGCGCAGATGGAAATAACAATGGCTTGATGTTGGAGCTGGATGCGATCTTAGCCGTAGTGTTAGGTGGAACATCAATGGATGGCGGGAAATTTTATCTTGGCGGGACTGTTGTGGGCGCACTGTTTATTCAAACATTGAGTACGACTATCTTTACCTTCGGGATTCCATCAGAGACCATCATGGTCGTTAAAGCCATCGTAGTGATCTTTGTCGTGCTGCTTTCTTCTGAACGAATGAAGGAATGGTCGGCAACGATGAAACAAAAACGGAAAGCAGGTGTCTCTGTTGAAAATTAAAATTGGTAATCTGAATGTTCCCTTATTGGCATCTGTCGGTATTTTCTTACTTTTGTTTTTAGCTGGCTCGATCATGTATCCTAGCTTTTTGTCACTACGAGTGATCTTGAATCTGTTTATCAACAATGCCCATTTGATCGTATTGGCCTGCGGAATTTGTTTCCCAATCTTAACAGGTGGAATCGACTTATCTGTCGGTGCAGTAATCGCGATGACTTCGATGATCGCCGCTGCATTGTTGAAGGGCGGCATGAATGCATTTCTAGTCATTCCGATTTGTTTAGTAATCGGGCTCATCTTTGGAACAGTCCAAGGCTTTCTGATTCAATATTTCAAAATGCATCCATGGATCGTCACTCTGGCTGGTATGTTCTTTGCCCGCGGAGTCTGCTATTTGATTTCCATCGAGTCGATTCCTATCACGGACAATACTTTTTATGAGCTTTCGCAATTTAAGGTCTATTTGCTACCGGGCTACTTTATTTCTCTAAATGTGCTGATTGCGATCGTCTTTGTTGTCGCATGTATCTATTTGTCGAGATTCACTCAATTCGGGCGGACCGTCTATGCCATGGGCGGCAACATGCAGTCGGCATTGTTGATGGGGCTTCCAGTAGATCGAACGAAAGTAATGATCTATTCATTAAGCGGCTTTAGTTCTTCGTTAGCAGGACTCATGTTTAGCTTCTACACATTATCTGGTTATGGCTTGCACGCGCAGGGACTAGAAATGGACGCGATCGCGGCCTGTGTCATCGGTGGTGTTTTGCTGACAGGCGGTGTTGGTTCACTGATTGGACCGGTCATTGGTGTCTTGATTACTGGTGTGATCCGGACGATGGTTGACTTTCAGGGCACACTCAGCTCATGGTGGACAAAGATCTTTGTCGGCTTACTGATGCTCTTATGTATCGTGATGCAAGTGGCGATCGTCAATCGGGGAAAACGAACGAAGGGGAAAAAGGAAACAAAAGAAGAAACTATCGAAGAGTCAATCGACGTAGCCATATAACTGAATGAAAGTAAATTAAAAACGAGTCTCCTGTTAGAAATGGGAGTCTCGTTTTTGTATTAGGAAACTTTGCATCGCATTAATTGTCGTTTAATAGAATATTTGCTAAAGTTTTGTTAACAAGAATATCGTATTTCCAAAAAATAAGGAGCTCCTTTAAAATGCATACGAAAAACTACAAAATCCTGTTTTTATTTCTTCTCCTTCTAATTTTTCCTTTGAAAGCAGAAGCTGCACACCATGGTTTGACAGTCGACCAACAAAAGGATTCGTTGGAGGACTATCATCATTTTTATCATGCCGCATTTTCTGATAAAGAGGAGGTTCCTGATTATGGTATGTATAAAATTCCTGGCTTGTATAATGCGAAGACGCTCAATTTGAAGACAAACGATATTAGCGATAGTCGAACGATGACGCCCCAAGGAATTGCTTTGACTGAAAAGTACCTTTTGATTTCGGCCTATAGTCATGATCATCAGAATCACTCCGTAATATACATGCTAGATCGACAAACACATCGTTTTATCAAGACGGTTGTTTTACCCAAGCATCCGCATCTTGGCGGGATAGCCTATGATCCAAAGCATCAGCGGGTATGGGTCACAACTGGTGGTCCACTTGCTGGTCTGGCATCTATTGATTTAAAGGAATTAGAAGCCTATCAGCTTAAAAGGGACAGTGTCATTTCATACCATCAGCAATTATCATTAAAAGAAGTTTCTCATGCTTCTGCGCTGACTTATACATCTGGTGTTTTGGTCGTAGGCTATTTTACGTTGAACGAATATGGCCGCATGGCGACTTATCGTCTAAATGATCAGGGTGAATTAACGATTGATTCACATGAAAAGATCTCTAGTTTTGATCAAGGAGAAAGGGTGCATTCAGGTTTGACACCTGTTCCTTCTTCTCAATTTGCTCGTTCCTTGGGTTCATGGAAAACGTTGGATATGATTCAAGGATTAACTTTTTATCAAGATTATTTATTAATGTCCCAATCTTGGGGACCTGACCGCCCAGGTAAAATTTACTTCTTTAACTTGGATAAAGTGGATAGATTTTTCTCGATTAAGGACGCGGAATTTTCAATAGACACACCGCCGTATGTCGAACAAATTACAGCGATAGATGATCAGCTGTATACACTTTTTGAAGGTGGGGCATGGCCTTACCGAACGAGAAACCCAGTATTAGTTGATCACGTTATCCAATTAACGATCAAGGAGTTACTTTCTAAATAGCTTGCTGCTGGACAAAGATTCTTTTTTATTAACGTATCTGAAAGTCAAAGATATCTGGAGTTTCCTATCTTGGAGACTCTTTTTTAATACTCAATTATCATGAAACGTGTTTCAAATCGTGAAACGAGTTGAGTTGTAAGCGGTATCTGTTTATTTTTAGAAAAGTGCCCCGTATACTGAACACATCATAAAACGAAGGAGATAGAATGATGAAAGCGAAAATCATGGATAGCATGCAAAAGTTTTCAAAGGCCATGTTTGTTCCTGTGTTGATCTTGCCGATCGCTGGTATTTTAATCGCGATTGGAAACGTTTTTACGAATCCGCGCTTGATCGAGACATTTGGCTTTTTAGATAATCCGATCACAATGGGATTCGGTAGTATCTTGTCCGCAGCCTTGCTGCCAGTATTAACAAATCTTGGAGTGATTTTTTGTGTAGGGATTGCACTAGGTTTAGCCAATAAGAAAAAAGCGGAAGCGGCATTTACCGCCTTGCTTGGGTATCTAGTTTTCTTATACGCAATGAATAAGTTTATGGAATTAAGAGAGATGCTGGTGGCTCCAGATCAGTTACAAGGATCGGGACAGGCATTGGTCTTAGGAGTACAAGTGTTGGATATGGGCGTTTTTCTAGGAATTATTCTTGGAATCGTCGTAGCGTTAATCCACAACCGTTTTATTGATACGACCTTTAATAATGCCTTTCAGGTGTATGGTGGTGCTCGTTTTGTCTTTATCGTATTGATTCCGGTCTTGGTATTGGCAGCCATTCTACTTTCCTTTATCTGGCCAGTCATTCAACAAGGGATTGACGGTTTAGGTGGAGTGATTCAAAAGACAGGTAACTTTGGGATATTCCTTTATGGTTCACTAGAAAGATTATTGATCCCGACTGGATTGCATCATTTGATTTATACGCCATTTCTGTACACCTCACTTGGTGGTGTGGCAGAAGTCGGCGGTCAGGTCTTTGAAGGTGCAAGAAATATTTATTTCGCCGAAATTGCTGATCCAGCAGTGAGAGTGTTGTCACAAAGTGTCATCTGGGACGCTCGTGGAATTTCGAAAATGTTTGGCTTGATCGGGGCGTGTTTAGCGATGTATCAAACGGCTAAACCAGAGAATAAGTTCAAGGTGAAGGCTATTCTGATTCCAGCAGTAGTCACTTCGTTTGTTGCTGGAGTGACAGAACCTATTGAGTTTTCGTTTATGTTTGTGGCACCTGCGTTGTTCGTCATTCATTCAGCATTGAGCGGGTTGAGTATGGTGGCATTAAATATCCTTGGCTCGCGGGCAATTGGTCCCAATGGGTTTATCGACTTTTTACTTTATAACATTCCATTGGGGACAGAAAAGACACGCTGGCCGATCTATCTTTTAGTTGGCGTTGCCTTCTTCTTCATTTATTACTTTATTTTCCGATTCTTAATCGTTAAATTCAATTTTAAGACCGTTGGACGAGAAGATGAAGATCAAGAGACGAAGCTCTATTCGAAAAAAGAGTACAACGAAAAGAAAACAGCAGTGCCAGACGAAGGTGTCTTAGCCGTTTCATCAGCTGATGACGAGTTATCAGGAAAAATCGTAGAGGGCTTAGGTGGTGCAGAAAATATTAAAACGATTGATAATTGCTATACGCGGTTACGATTAAAGCTTGCGAAGCCGGAATTAGTGAATGAAGGTCTATTAAAAAATCAGACACAAGCCAAAGGTGTCATCAGTAATGGCGAAAATGTCCACGTGGTCTACGGGTTGACAGTCCCGCAGGTCCGAGAAAAACTTGAAAAATATTTAGGTAGAGACAACGGAGGAGACGAATAGCGATGAAAAAATTTTCAGTAGTGATTGCCGGCGGTGGGAGTACCTTTACTCCAGGAATCGTCATGATGATGTTAGATAATTTGGAGCGTTTTCCATTACGAACCTTGAAGCTTTATGATAATGACGGTGATCGACAAGGAATTCTTGGTGAAGCTTTAGAGATTTTATTGAAGGAGCAAGCGCCTGAGATCGACTTCTTATATACAACTGATCCAGAGGTTGCTTTCACAGATGTCGATTTTTGTATGGCCCACATTCGTGTAGGAAAGTATGCGATGCGTGAGAAGGATGAAAAGGTTCCATTGCGTCATGGCGTCTTTGGTCAAGAGACCTGTGGACCTGGCGGAATCGCTTATGGTATGCGCAGTATTACCGGGATGTTAGAGATTATCGATTATATGGAAAAATATTCGCCAGATTGCTGGATGTTGAATTATTCGAATCCGGCAGCCATTGTGGCAGAGGCGTGTCGAGTGTTAAGACCAGAGTCGAAAGTCTTGAATATTTGTGACATGCCTGTTGGAACACTGCGTCGGATGTCCCAAATTATTGGTAAGAAACCAGAGGAACTAGAAGTTCGCTATTTCGGATTGAATCATTTTGGTTGGTGGACTAGCGTTAAAGACAAAGAAGGACATGAGTATCTAGATCAAATTCGAGAATATGTTTCTGAACATGGCTATTTGACTCAAATCGAAGTAGACACACAACATACAGATCCTAGCTGGCAGGAGACTCATAAAAAGGCTAAAGATATTTTAGCGGTTACGCCAGAATACCTGCCGAATACCTATTTGAAATATTATTTGTATCCGGATTACGTCTTTGAGCATATGAAGGATCATCCTGAGTTTACTCGTGCCAATGAAGTGATGGAAGGACGAGAAAAAAATGTCTTCGATCATGCGCGACAAATCATTGCCAATGGATCAGCAGCCGGAATTGCATTCGATATTGATGCTCATGCTACATTCATAGTTGATCTAGCCCGCGCGATTGCCTTTAACACTCATGAACGGATGGTGATGATCGTTGAGAATAATGGCGCGATCGCCAATTTCCCAGATGATGCGATGGTAGAGGTGCCTTGTATTGTTGGAACGGATGGACCAGAAGCATTGGCTCAAGGACAAATCCCAGCCTTTCAGCAAGCCTTAATGTTCCAACAGGTTACTGTTGAAAAATTAGTTGTTGAAGCCTATGTAGAAAACAGCTATCAAAAAATGTGGCAGGCTCTGACTTTATCCAAGACTGTTCCTAGCGCACAGGTGGCCAAAGAATTACTAGACGATTTGATTGCCGAAAATGGCGATACTTGGCCAGAATTACATTAACTATAGAATGGCAGCAGTAACGACTGTTAAGTGAGTTGCTGCTGTCATCTTTTTAATCAAAAATTCAGGGGGAATGAGAATGAAAATCACGATGATCGGACTCGGAAAAATGGGCATGGGTATTGCTGAAAATTTATTAAGACATAACCATCAGGTGAATGGGATCGACATAGATCAAAAGGTTGAAGTCGTATTAACTAAATTAGGCGGAACGTTTTTTACGGATATTGAATCGTTACTAAAAGATTCAACCACGCGTCGGATTATTTGGCTGATGCTGCCAGCTGGAAGCATAACGAACAATACGGTTATGGAGATTGCTGATAAATTAACTGTAGAAGATATTGTGATTGATGCAGGAAATTCTCATTATCAGGATAGTTTAAAGAACGCTGAGTACTGTAGGGCTAGAGGCATTCATTTTATCGATGTGGGAACCTCTGGTGGTGTTGCAGGAGCAAGACAAGGTGCGTGTATGATGATTGGAGGCGAACAGGCGGTTTTCGAGGAATTAAAACCATTGTTTATCGATCTATGTGTTGAAAAGGGCTGTATTTACTCTGGATCAGCAGGCAGCGGACATTATCTCAAAATGGTTCATAATGGGATTGAATACGGGATGATGCAAGCAATCGGCGAAGGATTCAATTTACTACATCATAGTCTTTATGATTATGATATGGCTGAGGTCGCGCAAGTGTTTAATCATGGTTCGGTTATTCGTTCTTGGCTAATGGAATTAACGGAAAACATTTATCAGGAGCAGATCGATCTAAACGAGCTAGCAGGGATCATCCCATCATCTGGGGAAGGAAAGTGGACGGTAGAAGAGGCGCTGCGTCTAAAGGTAAATATTCCTGTCATTACCCAGTCACTTATGACGCGCTTTGCTTCAGAGGATTGTGATAAGATAAGTGAGAAGCTTGTCGCATTATTGCGCAATCAGTTTGGCGGGCACGCCTTTGTAAAGGATGAATAAATTTGTCAGTATTTTTAGGAATAGATATCGGAACAACAGCCATTAAGCTAGGAGTGATTCAGGAAAATAGCTTGCTTTATACGGGTGATTTACCACTTCAGACCTATGGCGATGATCGAATCAAATATCAAGATGGAAATGAGATTTTAGGAATTTTACAGGCGGGGATTTTGGCAATTCCAGTAAATCTTCGGCAAAAAATTACCACGCTTAGTTTTAGTACGGCGATGCATAGCCTGATGCCTGATGACGGCAGGAGACAGATTTTTTTGTGGTCGGATCTACAGGCTGCAAAGACAATAGATCGCTTCAAGCAAACCGAGCTAGCAGCGCGCTTTTATGAGATTTCAGGCACACCGATTCACGCGATGTCCCCATTTGCTAAATTGCTTTATTTTAAAGAAAAGCAATTCTATTCCAGCGAGACCTGTTGGTATGGACTGAAAGAACTGGTTATGGAATATTTTACCGGTAAACCAATCATTGATTTCGCTACAGCCTCGGCTACAGGAATGTTTGACTTGCGAAAACAGGCATGGAGTGGAGAAATTCTAAGCTATCTCGGAATAAGAAAAGAGCAGCTGGCAACATTGGTAGACACAAATCAGATCGTTGAAATATTGCCGGAAATACGCGAACTATTTGATTTTTCTAATAGTGTTCAAGTTGTCGCTGGTGCAAGCGACGGCACGTTAGCTGCATATGCGAGTTTTTACTCTACTGGTCGATCAGCAAGTCTGACGATTGGAACAAGCGCAGCGGTTCGCCAAGTCGCGAATAAGATCCAGCTGGATCAGAAAAAACAAAACTTCTGTTACTATTTAAAAAAAGATTTACTAGTGAGCGGAGCACCTTCCAATAATGGCGGGGTCGTGTTAGCGTGGGCGGCAAATCATTTAGCAGAAAATCCAGCACAATTTTATGAAAGCCTGCCAGATCTATTGGATCGTACAGAAGCCGGAGCAAACGGTCTACGTTTTTGGCCTTTTTTGAATGGCGAACGCGCGCCTTATTGGAGCAACGAGATCAAGGGTGGATTTTACGATTTGACCTTGCAGCATACACAAATGGAAATGATGCGAAGCGTGATCGAAGGCGTTTTGCTCAATGTTCGTCAACTAGTTGAGCTAGTCGCAAAAGGGGAGGCACTTTCTGTTAGCGGCGGATTTTTCCAAACAGCTGCCTTAGGTCAGTTGGCTGCAGATGTTTTCGGCACGCCATGTTATTATGCGCAACAAAATGAACCAATTTTTGGCTTGTACTATTTATTGGAGCAGCCGGATCTGACGATCGAGAAGGGGCAGGAAATATTCATTCCCGACCCTTTAAAAAGTGAGTTATACAAGCAGATTGCTCAAGGCTATTTCGACTAATTATTTCTGAGTAAATTCTTGAACGATGTATTCCATCAGCAATAATAGCTTGCCGAAAAAACTATTATACTTAATATTTTGGCTATCTAAAGGACGTTCGTCAGCGACTTCAAAAACAATTGTTGCAGCTTCTGTTGCACGGGATTGACTGTTACCTGTAAACAAGATGGTCGGAATCATTCGCTCCTGTGAAAATTGCATTTTTTCGATCACTTTTTGAGTTTCACCGGATTTAGATATGACAATCAGCATGCTGATATTATCGGCGTTATTGTTGATGATCCCAGACGAATCTGCTGCATTTACGAAAAGCGTTTTAATGCCATTTACTAACAGCTTTTTGTAAAGATATTCTGCGATAATACTCGAAAAGCCTGTAGCGTAAATGGTAATGAATTTTCCTTGATTTTCTTGATAGATTTTTTTCATATCTTGAATCGAAGGAGCGATTTTCTCCGTTGGAATTGAAATATCGACAGTTGCTTCGACGAATTGATTTTGTGGCTGATATTGATTTTTCAAGAAGTAAAATAATTCTAGATAACCAGAAAAATCCAACTTTTGCGCTAATCGTACAATAGTTGCTGGTGAAGTATAGAGTGTGGCAGCGATTTTTCTTAAAGAAACGCCCTCTAGTTCATTAACATGCGCGGCTAGATAAATCAAAATGGTTCGATCATTCTCCGATAATTGTTTTCCTTTAGTAACTATTTCCAGATCCATTTTTTCACCTCTTAGACAAAATAAAAAAGCCCTTACTTATGGTATTATACACTAAGAAAAGCCAAAAAAAGTAAGCTGTATTCTGAAGACATCTATTTAAAATATTAAAATGTTATAGGGAGGAGTATGACAGATGTTTGGATTATTTAAAAATAAAAGTAATGAGATCAGTACACCTGTAAATGGAGTAGTGGTTGATCTTAAAGAAGTAAATGATCCGGTTTTTAGTGAAAAAATGATGGGGGTAGGCTTCGCGGTGAAACCTTCGGATGGAAAGATCCACGCCCCGATAAAAGGCACGATCAAATCAGTTTTTCCTTCGCTGCACGCCTTGACCTTAGAGGCGGATGATGGATTAGACATCTTAATTCATATTGGGTTAGATACAGTAGAATTAAATGGTTCGGGCTTTAGCTCGACGATTAAAGAAGGACAAAAAGTGAAGTCAGGTGACTTACTAGTTCAAGTCGACCGGACTTTTTTAGCTGAAAACAAGAAAGATGACATTGTAATAGTTGTTTTTCCAGAAATGAAAGACAAAAAGATAACTGTGAACATGGGTGAAAAACAAGTCGGAGATATTGCCGCGACTATAAAATAATGAAGCCCTTACTGTGATAATCCATCAATACCGCTCAAATTATCAAGCGTAAAGAAAGGCAGACGGCGATCGAGGTTCCTTTTCCAATCCATGTGATTTGCACGTGAATTGAGAAGGAACCTTTTATGCTTTTCGCAGAAATGAATGTACTTCATAAATAGACTTAATATTGATGAGAAATTATCAAGCCCACCATTTAATAAATCCCCTTTAATTATCTTCATCGGAGCAGCAAAGTATTTTGTCCAGCTCAAAGAAGTTCATGCCGAATGAACGTGCTTTTTCTTATTACTAAACACAATCACAGAGAATCATTTCTTTTTTTTCTTCCTCTTTTTGTCTCTAGTCCCCAGCTTTCCGCTATTTCCTAAAGCCTTTTCAGTTCTTCTTTTTAACGATTTTTCGTTGCGAGTTTTTTCGATTTGTTCTTTGGTTTTTCCATAGCGCAAGTAGCTGGTATCCATTTTCTGAGGAGGTGCGGTCGTATTTGCTTTTTTTGCTGGCGGCTTCATGGTTGCCGTCGCATTTGATCCTGTAGAAGAGGACGCCTGTTCAGTTGCGGGGATTTCACCAGGCAGTGGGTACTTGTTTTCTATCTTTGCAGCGATTTCATCATAATAAGGTGATGTATATGTGGATGGTACCGGAACTGACTCTAAAGGAGATGTCATTTCACTAGAAGCTGTTGGGGCACCACATTCTTCGATTGTTTCCTCTGCTTCATCCGCTTCATGCTGCGCATGAACACGGTCTTCGCGATTTTTAAAACTTAAATATTTGGCAAAACGACGAACACCAGCATGTTGAAAAACTGTCAAGGTCGTCAGAAGTTTCAAAGTATCTGAGGTTTCCGCTTCTAATTCCTCGGAAACCATCTTCGTATCTCGTAGTGTCCAAGTATATTTTTTACCATCTGCATTTT
This sequence comes from Enterococcus sp. DIV0756, assembly GCF_051710745.1. NCBI lineage: Bacteria > Bacillati > Bacillota > Bacilli > Lactobacillales > Enterococcaceae > Enterococcus > Enterococcus sp. DIV0756. The sequence continues at coordinate 1,364,584 of NZ_JBIOLF010000001.1, forward strand.
TAAAGATTGAGACAATCCTGCACGGAAACTCAGAAGGTTCTGCTGTTACACGGTGCATTTTCTCTAGAAGAGTTCTATATGAACAAGTTTCCTTGGTAGCTTCATAGTATTCTGTTTCATTTTTGAAGAGGCGTTCCACGACCTTTTGCCATTCTTCCGTTGAAAAGAAGGATTGAAAAAAGACACAATGCTTCCGCAGTGTATCATTTGGCGTTGTCGTAAGGAAAATCTGCTGGATAAGTTCCATTAACGGTATCAGTGAGTAGTCGCCAATACATAAGGCATCACGCAAAAGAATCGCAACTAAATACTCCACCACCTGCGGAGCATTTTTGGTTTGTTCAAAGTATTGCGCTACACGCTTCATAAGATTATTAGGTTTCATTGCAAAAATCTGTCTTTGTCCGAGCTTCACTGTATCCATTTTTACCCCTCCATTTATTTCCACTTATTACTCATTGGTCACTTGTACCTCTATTTTCGAGATTATAATAACACTCTGTTTTTAAAATGAAAAGGTTTTCCAAGAATATTTTTTTCGGTTAAATAACCTAAAACTTTTGGGTAATAGCATTTTTCGTTTTTTAATTATAAAAATAGAGATAATCACGATATTTATAAATAACTATTGCTTTGGTACATTCCCAGTAGACTTAGAAAGGGAGTTGGTTATTTGTTTTTTTAAAATATTTTGAGAGAATCAAGTTTTTAAGTTGTTACAATTTTGGATAGCATCTTCCTAAATTTATTTTTGAATTCATTCAATTTTTGTCTTAAGAGATATTTGTTGAGTACCGTCCTTTTTTCATTCTTTACAAATGACTTTCTAGTCTATAAATCCTTTATGATAAAATAAAGAATACGCAGATGGCATGGAGGTGTTTTTATTATGGCGACGATTTTGATTGCAGAAGATGAAAAAAAGATTCAAAGGATAATAGCAGATTATGCCAAAAAGGCTGGCCATTTTGTTCTAGTTGCGAATGACGGGACGGAAGCTTTAATAATTTTGAAAAATTATTCGGTCGATTTATTGATTTTAGATATTATGATGCCTTCTATTGATGGGTATGAAGTTTGCAAGCAAGCACGAAAAATTAGTGAGTTGCCGATCATTTTCTTAACAGCGAAGTCAGCGGAAGCTGATAAGCTGCAGGGCTATCAATTAGGAGCGGATGATTATGTGACAAAGCCTTTTAGTCCGAATGTGTTGATGGCCAAAGTACAAGCTTTGTTAAAAAGAATTGGAAAAAATCAAGCAAACGAGACTTTACTACGAGTTGGACAAATTGTTCTGGATAAGAAGTTTCGTGAAGTAACCATTAATGATACGATAATAAAATTGACCCATACAGAATATGAACTACTGCTGTTGTTTATGCAAAATCCTAAGCAGGTTTTCTCTCGAGAGCAATTACTTAATTGCATTTGGGGTTATGATTTTGAAGGAACAACAAGAACGGTAGATGTCCACGTAAAAAATCTTCGCCAAAAATTAGGTGGGGAAGGACAGGCGATCGTGACACTGATTCGATCTGGCTACAAGCTCGAGGTGAATGCAGATGATTAATCATAAATGGTATTCTACTTATCAAATAAATAAAAAAATTTTTTTGTTGTCTAAAATAGTGATTGCCGGTTGTCTTTTATCGTACATTATTTCTTCTGCATTTGATGGTTGGCTTAGAGACACGATTTTTATCGTTTTACTAGTTGCTTTGATAATAAGCTGGGATTCGATTTTACGCAAAATCATTTCACAGCCTATTCATGAAATTAGTGAGACTGCCAAAAGAATGGCAGCCTTAGATTTTTCAAAGCCGTGTACGCTTGAAACGAAGGATGAACTGGGAACTCTGGCAGAAAATCTGAATAAAACGGCCAGGAATCTTGAGCAGGCGCTTACTCAGCGAAAGGAGCTAACAGATTCGTTGTCTCATGAATTGAAGACACCCTTAGGAATCATTCGGGCTTATACAGAAGGGCTAGGGGATGCGCTGCCAGAGCAGGAAACACTCTATCGTCAAACGATTATTGAAGAAACAGAAAAGATGTCAGAGATGGTAAATGCTCTATTGGATTTATCTGCGTTAGAAGCCGGTTCAACAACACTTGCTAAAGAAGCCTTCGATTTCGTTGAGTTGGTGGAGACGATCGCCGGACGAGAATATATTGATCATCCAGCGGCACATTTTGAAATCAGCTATTTGTTACCGGATACACCGATACTCATTGTTGCTGATTTGAATCGGATGCGACAAGTACTGCATAATTTTATGAGTAACGCGAAGAAGTTTGTGACGAAAAATGGGAAAATCCATATCGAGGTAAGCAGTTCAAATGAGCTAGTTCGCTTTTCTATTTATAATGACGGTTCAAAGGTTACAAGGGAGATTTGGAAAAAATTTGAACGAGAAAAAAGTTCGGCAAATAAAAATGGTTCGGGCTTAGGTCTGACCATCACCGCGCAGATTTTGACGATGCATCAAGCAGATTATGGTTTTATCAATCACGCTGCTGGCGTGGAATTTTATTTTACGATGCCTACAAATGAATAGTCGTTACTTTGCAGAACCGTACTAAGTAAGTGCGGTTTTTTTACATGGTCTTTATTCCAACTTTACACCATCTTTACAGTAAAGTCGTACATTGTATAAAAGAAACGCTATTCAGTGATAGGAGGGATCACAATGTTTTTAGGACTTGCTTGGTATTGGTGGATCATTTTCGCGGTAGTTTTTCTGCTCTCACTCCCTTTTAAGATTCGATTTATGAACTGGTGGTCAATGAGAAAAAAGACAGAAACAAAGCAGGATAAGTGGGGGAATGAAAAATGATTGAAGTAAGAAATTTAACATTCAATTATGCTAAAAACAAGCAAACACTGCATGGAATTGATTTTTCGGTAAAAGATGGAGAAATCTTCGGTTTTTTGGGACCAAATGGTTCAGGGAAGTCAACAACTCAAAAAATCCTAACGGGACTTTTGCGAGCATACAGTGGTGAGGTCACACTCTTTGGTCAAAATCTTCAACACAAACTGTCATCAAGCTTTTTTCAGAAAATCGGTGTTCTATTTGAATATCCTTACTTGTATACGAATCTGAGCGCGTTAGATAATTTGAATTATTTCGCTTCCTTTTATCCAAGAGATCAAATTCGAAATATTCCCGAGTTGTTAGAACTGCTTGAATTTAAGCAAGACTATCTTACTAAACCTGTTTCCTCTTATTCCAAAGGCATGCGACAACGTGTAAGCATGGTTCGAGCCTTAATGACCAGTCCGAAATTGTTGTTTTTAGATGAGCCGACAAGCGGACTTGATCCTTCTGGAGCGGTCTTATTTCGAAAAATCATCGAGGAGGAACGAAGAAAGGGTACAACAATCTTTTTAACTACTCACAATATGATCGATGCGGACTTACTTTGTGATCGTATCGCATTTATTGTTGATGGTACTATTGCGGCAATCGACACTCCTAAGAATTTGAAGGAACGAAATAGTGAACGACAAGTGGTTGTTACGTATGCTTTTAATAATGAGCGAAAAAGCCAAACGATTCCTATAATGGAAGTTGGCAACGGCTGGTCATTTCCCCATGATGAGATCATACAGATCCATTCTCAAGAGCCGACACTGGAGAAAATATTCATTCAGTATACAGGAAGAGGGTTATCTTAATGCGGACGATTTTCTTCTCACTTTTAAAAAAGGACCTTCGAATGATTATTTCTAGCAAATTTCTATTATTGACCCTAGGCTCTTTAGTCTTATATTGCTGTTATATTCAACTGGTTTATGTAAATGTTGATCAAAAAGCCGACCCAATCTTTCTTTACGACCCCAAAAATACATTGCTCGAGGTTTCTTCTGATACCAATAAAGTGGACAGTTTAGACGAACTTGAGAAACAGGCGATGGCTCAAAGTGGAATTGGAATCGATCTAACACAAGAAAAGCCAAGGCTTGTGTTTCAGACATCAGGTTCAAAGAAAGGGGATCAGTTGAAAATCAACTATGCCCTAGCCATGTTGTCTCCCACAAAGAGTAGTGAAGTAAGGGTAATCGGTCAGTACAATAGCAGAATGAAAAAGCTGCGAGAAATTACCAGTGAATTTCTCTTTTTCGAATTAGTGGCAGTCGGCTTTTTAGGTGTGGCATCAACGTTATTTAAGGAAAAACAGATGGGAGTCATCAGAGTTCACGGTGTAATGCCTATGAGCAGAAGCCTCTTTATAGTATCGAAACTCGGTCTATTTCTATTTATCGACTTATTATTTGCGTGTCTGCTCACGTTTCTTAATCTGGGACTGAGTCCTGGAATAAGCCTTTTACCAGCTGTATTGCTTCAAACAGGAATTCTGTCGCTTATTATGGCACTTATTGGCTTTATTTGTGCCATCTATTTATCTGATTTTAAGCAATTTTCTCTGGTTTATTTAGTTCTTGCAGTATTCATTACAACTCCAGTTTTTTTGGCTGGACAAACGAGTATCGAGTTGCAATGGATCAATTTTCATCCGCTATATCATTTATTTTTAGCGTTTAAACAAGCCTATTTTCAAAATCCAACGACTGGATTTGTTTACTATTTTAGCTGTATTGTTACCATATTTCTGCTCTTCTTTTTAGCTCGAAAGGTTTTGTCGTTGGAAATGCTAAAGGAGGGATAAAACATGAGCGGAATTGCTTATCAATTAAAAAATGTGCGTAGGGATAAGCTATCCATTTTAACCTTTCTACTACCAATTATTCTTGGCTTAGCTGTAAATGTCTTTTCAAATTTTGAGCTCTCCGAGACAAGCGAACCAGTTTATGGTGTAGTTAACGATCATTTGACGAATGAGCAAACGCAGTGGTTGAGAAGTGTTGGAAAGGTAAAATCTTATAAGAATCAAGAGCAGTTGCATCAAGCGGTGAATGATCCTGCTAGTCAGCTAATTGGTGTAGCCGCTGACGGAAATGCGCTCAAGACTTTTTTATCTGGGGATGAATGGAGCCTGTATCAAACGCTCGGTCAGAAGATTCCGGCAATGTATGCCCAGAGAGAAGACGCAAGTTCAGTAAAGGTCGATATACATTTTGCTAAAAGCAATGGTGACTGGTTAAAAAGATTGTTCTTAGTGATTACAATGGTGACAGCTATGTTCATGGGCTGTACATTTAACGCGATGAATATCATCGGTGAAAAAGAAGAAGGAATAGCTATGATCAATAAGATTATTCCCATGACACGCAGAGAATACCTCATTCAAAAGATTTTTTTAGGTTTTTGCGGGGCTGCCGTATCGGCGATACTCACTGCTTGTATTTGCATTCGCTTGAATAGTACACTAGTTGTTGCTTTGTTGGGATTGATTGTTCTTTCAGCCTTCATCGCAGGACTATTAGGCTTGTTTATCGGCTACTTTTCAAGCAATATGATGGTTGGGATCGTATACATTAAGCTCGTAATGATTTTATACCTAGCCCCGCCCATTCTTTTTTATTTGCTGATTCCTGAAAACAGTTCATTACGCCTTTACTCATTCATCTTGCCATCAAGCTGTACTTTTTATGGACTTATGGACTTACTGAATGGACGATTTGAAAGCATTTTGTACTATTGTGGGATTTTAGCTATTCATTGTGTGCTGGGTTTAACTTTCTACTTGTTCATTATCGGTAGAAGAAAAGCAATGGAAGAAATCTAACCGCTGAATTGTTGACTACGATAAGGTTGAAAAAGATTCAAGAAGTTAATAGTCAAATGACTCCGTCTATTCATTTAACAGATAACAAGAATTTTTATGAATGCGGATAATTGACACTAGGGTTTGATTAAACTATAGTGTGCGGAGAAGCAATTTGAGGTGAAGAGAATGAAATCAATTTTATTAATCGGGCAATCCAACATGGCCGGAAGAGGTTATTTAAAGGAAGTGCCTGCTATTTATAACGAGAATATTGAGATGCTGCGTAATGGACGGTGGCAAATGATGGCTGAACCGATTCATTTTGATCGAGAAGTAGCAGGTGTTGGGCCGGCAGCTTCTTTTGCGGCGGCATGGACACAAGATCATCCAGAGGAAAAATTAGGTTTAATCCCTTGCGCTGAAGGTGGGAGCTCCATCGATGAGTGGGCAGAAGATCAGTTGCTGACTCGTCACGCTATCACTGAAGCAAAATTTGCGATGGAAACAAGTGAACTAATCGGAATTTTGTGGCATCAAGGAGAAAATGACAGCTTAAATGGACGTTATAAGGAGTATGGGGCAAAATTAAAAGCGGTATTTGCCCATTTTCGCAAGGAATTGGGAATTCCTGATTTACCAATCATCGTCGGTGAACTTCCAGATTTTTTGGGCAAGACTGGCTTTGGTTTAAGTGCCACTGAGTTTATGGAAATCAATCATGAAATCAGCAAAGTCGTTACAGAGGAACAAAATTGTTATTTGGTCAGTGCCGAAAATTTGACGGCAAACTCGGATGGCATTCATATCAATGCTGAATCACAACGGCAATTTGGCATTCGTTATTACGAAGCTTTTTCGAAGGGAGCCAATGTTTCTCAAGCGATGGGAAATGAAGATGAAAGATTGAGTAAAATTTATGGTAGAGAAACAACGAAAAATGAAAAAATCTATTTATTGAGTCGTGATTTTGCTTTTGGAAAACTGAATTATCAAAAGTTTATGGAAAAATATGCTGAAATCACTGGAGCTTGATTCTGCTCTTTTTAACTAGACTCATCACTAGCTTTGTAGTAATAATTTTTACAAAGAACTCTTTTTATAAGCAACCCTTGAATATTAAATATGATAAACAGCCTCACGGTGTTCTTTCGTGAGGCTGTTTGTATATTTAGTGAAGCAAAATTTTAAGGGAATGCTTCCGTAATTAATTGAAAGTTTTTGATTTAGGGCTAGTTCAAGGCTACCTTTTCTTGTATGGTTAATTAAAGAAGGTTCTGTTGGAAAAGGAATGAACAGAGTTTTGATTGGTAAGTCCATTTTTTTATGTGTTCTTCCTTTTGCTTTTAAATAAAGAAACGGTCAAATTTAGCATCAACCTTGGAGGAGTGATTATTTTGACAGAATTAGAGTTGTGCAACGGGGATTCGTTACAAGCAAAAGAGCCAATGATTCGACGGCTGGGGCAGGATGAGTTAAATGTTGCAGCCCAAGTGATTCGCGAAAGCTTTATAACTGTCGCTAATGAGTTTGGTTTGACGAGTGAAAATTGCCCGACAAACGGGGCATTTACTCAATCTAAGCATTTGAAAGTGGATTTGGAAAAAGGTTGTTTCCTTTTTGGAGTGTATTTAGGAATGAAAATGATCGGTTTTTTTGAGCTTGTTTATAAAGAAAATCACGCTACATTGGAAAAGGTCGCAATTCTTCCAGCAGAACGTGGAAACAAGTATGGCAAGTTTATCTTGGATAAGGCTCAAGAGATTGCTAGAAATGATCATATCAAGCAAATTGATATTGGTATTATCAAAGAGAATACACGTTTGAAGCGATGGTATCAAAAGAATGGCTATCAAATTGTTCGTTCTGAAAAGTATACCCATTTACCTTTTGTGGTACTCATTATGCAGCTAAATTTAAATGACGAGGTGACAAATGAATAAAATCGAAGTGAAAACAAAGATTTCGCAAGCATATCCTGATTTAACGATCGATACGTTAGAGTTTTTAGGGGAGGGGTTTGATAGTGAAGCCTTTCTAATCAACCAATCCTATGTTTTCAAATTTCCGCGACATACTAGAGCTGCTAGAAATCTTTATAAAGAAGCGCTTATTTTTGATGGAATAAAGAATCAATTACCACTGAAGGTTCCAAAAATTTTTTTCATCGGAAAATCGAGTAAATCCGATCAACTAGAATTTGTCGGATATGAAAAAATTGAAGGTGTTCCTCTTAATAATAAAATTTTGGCAACCTTAACCGAGGAACGAACGGACGAATTAGCCCAGGAACTAGCTATCTTTTTCAAAGTATTGCACAAGGTTGAGCTTCCAACAGCAATCAAAGGGATGGAGGTAGATAAAAAAAAGAAGGCTGCTTATGAGTATGACGTAATTAAAAAAGCAGCATTTCCTCTTTTAGATAAGTCTGTTCAACAAGAAATCGATGAAGTCTACAGAAAAATACTGCAGCACGATTTTAATGATAAAAAATGTCTAATTCACAATGATTTCGGTGCAAGTAATGTCTATTTTGATCTGATGACCAATAAAATTTGCGGGTTGATTGATTTTGGGGATGTGGCGATTTATGATCGGGATATGGAGTTTATTTGTCTCCTATTTGATTATGAAGAGGGATTTTCTCAAGTGTTCGTAGAAAAGATGATGGACTATTATGGGCTTAAAATTGAGGACTTACAAAATAAGTTAGCCTTTGTCGAATTTTATAATCAGCTTGAGAATGTTTATTTAGGCAAAGAGTTCGGTATGGATAAGTTGTTTGCAGAAAGCATAGCTGAGATTAAAGCTGGGCTGAAAGGCTATGAAGAAAATATTTTACTTGATGATCGAACGATTTATTATATGTAATGAAACTAAGCCGCGTGGTATTGATGAATACGTGGCTTAGTTTTTTTTATTATTGATTGTCAGTTATATCTGAATTAACTGAACAAAAGATGATACCAACGTTTAAGCATTATTAATTAATGAGTAGGTCTGCTTTCATCGTTCTTCTTCGCTATTTTTTGTAAGAGCTCGATTTGCAGTTGCTGTAATTCAACCAAATGTTGCCACTTTGTTTCCATTAAGTAATCAATTTTTTCGTGGAGCAGCTGAATTTCGACCTCTGATTTTACATTCACTTCATAATCGTTATCGGCTTCAACACGATCGCGATCGGATTGACGATTTTGACTCATTAAGATGATGGGGGCTTGAATAGCTGCTAAACAGGATAGTGCTAGATTGAGTAAAATGTAAGGAAATTTATCAAAAGGCTCGAAAAACAAGGGTAACGTATTCAAAGTAATCCAAGTAGCCAGGACCAGAACAAATAAAATTATGAAGGTCCAGCTACCACCGAATTTAGCAATTCCATCTGCGACCCTTTGTCCGAATGTTTCTTTGATTTTTAAGGCATCATTTACATTTTTGATCTGAATTTGTTCTGTTCGGATTTTATGCTTCAACTCATGGTCGAATTGTTTGGAGATAGGAACTTCCTTTTCGAGCATATAATTAATGTGTTGAATGCGAAAATTTAATAAATCTGTAGATGAAAGAAAGCTTTGGACGGATAAATTTTCATTAGATGTTAAGATAAATTCTTGAAGATTTCTATCTAGTTCATTGACCTGGACATTATTTTTCTTTTGTTCATTCATAGGGATCACCCATTTTTTATTAATCATAGCATGTTGTAAAAAATTTCTATTTGAAGATGCTTCTTGAAAAACGTAATGCTCTTTTCAAATAAAGTGAAAAGGCATAGTTCTCTTTCATATTTCTATTATTGGTCAGATGTTCGTAGCTTCTATGTGGGGCCAACACATGCGTTGAGTACAGCGGCCTCGCTTTGGCAAGGATCTTCCAATTTTAGAAGATGTATTAGGCGGATTTGCAACATTGATTAGTGAGAATGAGGGGGTTCACCTGATTCTACGTCATGATTTAACTGGAAAACACGAAGTTGGCAGCGGCTCAAGTCCACAGGCAGTAACGACAGCCTTGATCGCTAGTATCTTAGAAAAAGCTCAATTGACTATTAAGGATGTCGATGTATATTCGGTAGAAATGCAAAACCCCGATATCACGAAACCAGCGAGTGCAGGAGATGTTTCTTTAGCTAATCTTAAAATGATTGGTGCAATCGGTGTCTTACGCAAGGATAGCGAGAAAAAAGAGCTAATGGAGTTTGTAAATGACAAAGCTTTAGTAGGCTGGGCGCCAACACAAGGTTACATACCAAGTGGTATTCCTTATTTAGGATTTGCGACAGAGGATTTAGTAAAAGGAGATAAAAATCGGGCTATGATTGTTGGTAGGGGCTCGCTTTTCTTAGGACGAATGACGAATCTATTTGATGGGGTGTCGATCTTAATTGAACGAAACAGCGGAAAATTATCCAATGATGCCCAACAGGATTTAGAGGAAATAGTTAAACGAGAAGTTGCGCAGGCATTGAGAAATTTCGCTTCCAATCTTTCAGCAGAATAGAGGTGGATTCAATGTCTGATCAAGTAAAAGAAGCAGTCAAAAAAGTTTTTGAGGATCTGGCGTCGAGCCTAGAAACTGGGCGGATGGAATCCAGACTTAAAATTGGATTGACTATTGATGGCAGTGAGCTCGGTATGGATGTGATGAAACAGGCTGCTTATTCTAGTAAACAAAAGAATCTTTTTGATATCGTATTGATCGGCAGTGATGTTGAGTGGGCGAAAGATTTCGAACACTATTCAACGACAGAATGTCAAAAAGAATCCTCAGAGGTAATGGAGGAATTATTAGATAGTGGGGAAATACAGGGCTGTGTGACTTTGCACTACAATTTTCCAATTGGTGTTTCAACTGTTGGCAGAGTTGTTACTCCTGCGTTAGGTCGTGAGATTTATATTGCGACTACGACAGGGACGACCAGCGGTGTTCGCAATGAAGCGATGGTGCTGAATGCGATTAATGGGATCATTGCAGCAAGAACCTGCGGTATCAAGCAACCAATTGTAGGGATATTAAATATTGAGGGGGCAAAAACAGTCGAACGTTCCTTAATTACGTTGCAGGAAAATGGTTACGAAATGGCCTTTGGTGAAAGTCAACGTGAAGATGGCGGAAACGTTTTGCGCGGGAATGATTTGTTACTGGGGAGTGTGGATGTTGTCGTTTGTGATAGCTTGACTGGAAATATTTTGATGAAGCTGTTCTCAGCTAGTTCAAGCGGAGGAAATTACGAAACGATAGGTTCAGGCTATGGTCCGGGAATCGGTCGAAATTATGATCGAAATATTTGTATCATTTCTCGTGCCAGCGGGGCTCCTGTGATCGCGAATGCTTTGGAATATGCTTATGAGTTAGCAAAAGGGAAGCTTGAAAAAATCACCCAAACAGAATATCAGAAAGCCGATCAAGCAAAACTCAAACAAATTTGTTCAGAATTACAGGCTCCACCAGTAACAGAAGCCGCTAAAGCGATCGTCCCGCCGCCTAAAGAAATCGTGACAGCAGAAATTGCTGGCATCGAGATCATGGAGTTGGAAGACGCGGTAAAAATTTTATGGGAAGCAGACATTTATGCCGAAAGTGGGATGGGCTGCACTGGCCCAATCATCTTGGTCAATGAGAAAAATGTGTCAGCGGCACAAGAGCAATTGAAAAAAGCCAATTATTTATAGAATGAAACCAGCTCATTGATTGGGCTGGTTTTTCGCATCTCAAAGCAGAATGAATTATTCTGAAGAAAAAGAATTTATTTGTGCCTTGACTCTCCAGTTGCGGAAGACTTTAGACTAGATGGGTAAGGGGGGATTTAGATGAAACCATTGAGATTAATCGGTCTCACACAAAATAATCTGCAGCATCTTTCATTAGAGATCGAGAAGAATCAGCTGATTGTATTTACAGGGGTGTCAGGTTCTGGAAAATCTAGTCTAGTATTTGATACAGTCGCGGCAGAAGCACAGCGACAAATGAATGCGAATTATTCTACATTTGTACGAAACCGGATGCCTAAGTTCATCAAACCGAGAGCAGAACGGATTGAAAATCTGAATCCAGCAATCGTGATCGATCAGACTCCTTTAGGCGGCAATCAACGGTCGACAGTTGGTACGATCACTGAAACGTATTCGTTGCTGAGATTACTCTTTTCACGGATTGGACAACCTTCTATTGGTTCAGCTAGTCAGTTCTCATTCAACCATCCTCAAGGTATGTGTCAAACATGCTCCGGATTAGGACGAGTAAATCAAATCAATCTAAAAAAGTTGATTGATCAAGAAAAATCTTGGAATCAAGGCGCAGTAATGGATACCCGATATGCAGTAGGAAATTGGTATTGGAAACAATATGCAGCAGCCGACTTTTTTGATAACGATCAACCGTTGAAGGAGCTGACGACAGCCCAGTGGAATCAATTAATTTATGGACACCCAGAGAAAGCTTCAACACCTGTCAATCCGAAATTGGAAGGAATCTGTCGCAACTATGAACGGATCATTTTGAAGCGCGACCTATCCGAGCGAAGTAAAATGTATGAGGAAAAGTTGAAGGAATTGCTAGTTGAAGCTCCTTGTCCAGACTGTGAGGGACGACGCCTGAATAAGGAGACTTTATCAGTCAAAATTAACGACTGTTCAATTGCAGACTGTGTTCAGATGGATATGAATCAACTATTTCAGTTTTTAAAGCAGCTGTATTATCCAGAGGTGAAGGAAGTAATCAATGAGCTTCAACGTCAGGTTCAACGATTGATTGATATCGGGTTGGACTATTTGCAGTTAGATCGTCAGACCCCAACCTTATCTGGTGGAGAAGCGCAACGGGTGAAATTAGTCAAGCACATGGGAAGTGCCTTAAATGGGATGTTTTATATCTTTGATGAACCGAGTACAGGAATGCATGCACGAGATGTTTCTCGTATCAATCGATTATTGCAGGATCTTCGTGACAAGGAGAATACCGTTTTCGTTGTGGAGCACGATCCAGATGTGATCGCGATTGCTGATGAAGTGATTGATATTGGCCCCTTGGCAGGCAAACAAGGCGGAGAAATTGTCTTTCGTGGGGACTACCAAGCGTTACTTCAATCAGACAGCCTAACGGGAAAAGAGATTTGTCAGACACTGCCGCTTAACACCCAGCCTCGTAGTTGGTATGAAAAAATGACGATCAGAGAAGCAAACCTACACAACTTGAACAATGTGACGGTGGATATTCCTAAGAATGTGTTAACAGTTATTACCGGTGTAGCCGGCTCAGGAAAATCTACACTCATCACAAAAGTTTTACCAGAACAATTTCCTAACGAAATAGCCATCATCAATCAAGCCCCAATCAAGGCAACGAATCGTGCTACACCAGCAACTTATTTAGGTATTTCCGATGAAATTCGACGAACCTTCGCTAAGGCAAATGATGTTCCTGCTGGCATGTTCAGCTTCAATTCAACTGGAGCTTGTCCTACTTGTCATGGTAAGGGTGAGACAACAGTCGAGTTAGTTTTTATGGACCCTATCGTAAATGAATGTGAGACTTGTGGTGGAAAACAATTTTCAGAAGAAGCGTTAAGCTATCGTTTAAGGGAGCGTACAATTTTAGAGGTATTGGATATGACTCCAAAAGAGTTGCAAGATTACTACGAAGGACACGCCAGTCGAAAATTCATGGAAAAACTACAGGCGATGATTGATACTGGATTAACTTATTTACCATTAGGACGAAATCTAGTTACATTATCGGGTGGCGAACGCCAACGCTTGAAGTTAACCAAAGCAATCACGCAAAATGAAACAATATTTGTGCTTGATGAACCGACTACTGGACTACATTTATCAGATATAAAAAGATTAAATAGTTTGTTCCAACGAATGGTAGATAATGGGAATACGTTGATTATTATTGAACATCATAGTGAAATTATTAAGCAGGCCGATTGGGTCATTGACGTTGGCCCCGATGGAGGCGTGAATGGTGGTAAGATTGTTTTCAGCGGTGTGCCAGAGGATTTATTAAAAAGTGGAACGATTACTGGAGAATATTTAAAGAAGAGTAGTGAAAGAATCGAAAATTTTATCTCTTGCTGATTTTTGCAGGAGATTTTTTTGCTTGATCGGAAAATTCTAATCGATTATTTTGATCAGAAATACAGATTATAAAATAATAAAAAATATTAATTAAAAGAATTATTTAAATTGATTATTATTTAAAAGCTAAAAACGCAACGGGGAGTAAGGTTCGTGAATAACCTTTGATTTTTTAAAAAATATTGGCGAGATTTTTTCTTTTTTGAGTTCCTTTTTTTGTTATACTTAAGAGGGGATGATTGTGATGGATAGATTGAAAAATATCTGTTGCTATGCACCCATGATGGTGTATGCAACACCAGAAGTAGAAGCAAAAGTGGATAAATTGTGTTTAGAAATGGTCACCCTAGCAGCAAAAGGTTGGAGTGTAGACCAGTTATATTATTATGCCCTAAAACATAGCGCTGAAGTGAAGGGAATAGAAATGGTATTATCGGCAGATTCTAAGGGATTAGTCATCGTCTTTCGGTCAGAGCCAGAAAGACAGGAGGTGGAAGAATATGCCAGTGAATACTTTTAATTTAAGCCTTATTCATCAAAAAATGTGTGATGAATTCATTGCAGATATCTGGATTTTCGCCATTGAGAACTGTATCGATTTATCTGAGGCATTTGTTGCAGCTAGAAAAGACGATCAGCTTAAATACTTCTATAATTTAATAGATCAAAATGAAGAAATGTCTTTATATGTGCATGAAGAATTGGGACTGGATTGCTAGTTCCAATTCTTTTTTTGTGGAATTGCTTCTCATGATAGAAGCCTTGTATACTTATGATAATAGATTTTTGTTGAAAAGCCGCATAAAGAAGACAGAATTTAAAGGAGAAAATAGGTATGACTAAAACCCTTAGATTGATATTTCCTCAATGGCAGGGAGGAAATAATCCAAATTATGTTTTTGGCTCCTTGTTGTTAGGTCACATTGTTCCACCAGGCGATAAGGCGGAGACCATTCAAATCATGATCGATGAGGATACTTCACAAGAACTATCGATCGAAAATGGTGTAATTGGTGGAGATGGGTTGTTAAAGCAAATGTCCGAAGCAACGAAGGTTTTAGTGGAAAAGGCTCCTGATAAGGTAATCACTTTAGGCGGCGATTGCTCTATCTCGCAGGCACCTTTCGATTATTTACATAGAAAATATCCTGACTCGCTGGGGATTCTTTGGCTAGATGCTCATTCGGACATGTCAACAATCAATGATAGTCAAAAAGGTCATATGCATGTATTAGGAAATCTTCTAGGTCAGGGAGCGCCACAGTTTGCCGAAAAGGTTTGTCATCCCTTCAAGGTGGAGCAGGTTATGCTAGCTGGTCTAAAATATGAAGAGCTGCGTCCCTGTGATCATCAAGTAAATGATCTGAAAATGAATTACCTCACGCCCGATAAGCTAGTGGATGATAGTCGCTTAATAATTGATTGGATTACTCAAAATCAATTTAAACATCTTGCGATCCATTTTGATTTGGATGTTCTGTCGCCACAGGATTATCGATCGATAAATCCGGGAAAACCATACTTAGAGATAGAAAAATTTCCTGCACCGGTTGGAGCGATGACACTCGAACAGATTACCCGTATCATGAAAGACGTGTCTGAACAGACCGAAATTGTAGGATTTAGTATCGGGGAACATTTACCGTGGGATGCGATCAATTTGCGGAAAGCGTTGGAGAGTGTAGAAATATTTAGGGATTAAAAAAGTCAGCGGAGTTCGCTGACTTTTTAGAGATGATCGTCATTATTCACAATTTCATATTTGATTCCATCTGGATCTTTAAAGAAAAAAGCATAGTAGTTCGGTCCGTGTTGTGGGAAAATCTGTGGTTCATCCAAAATCTCAGCATCTAATTTAAGTATCTCTTGATAGATGCGATCAACTTCACTTCTGGATGGCGCTCGAAACGCAATATGATGAACAGCGCCTGGTTTTCTACGATGGACTGATTCTTGCTGATAGTCATTAAGGGCGGAACAAATGCCGAAATCATAGGAGCTATCAAGATATTCGATGACGTTCATATCCAATTCCTCTAAGTAAACCTTGATTTTTTTGCTCAAATCAAAGCCCAAGCTTTCCATCAGTCCATCATAAAAGGCTTCTACTACATTAATATCTCTTACTGTGACTTGCATATGATCGATTTTCATTGGTAACACCATGATAACGGCTCCCTTCAAAACAGTTATATTTTCCAATAGGTCGTGCCATCTACGGTACGACCTAAAATTCCGTACTCAATCAAATATCGTCTGATCGTGACATAATCATCAAACATTGTAGAAATGACCTCATTGATTTCCTTTTCTGTGTATTGCTTTTCAGGAATAAAATTCTCAGCTAATTTTTGAATTAGAATTATCCGCTTTTTTTCTTTTTTTGGTATTTGGTTGGCTTTTCCATTCTCATCAAGGAAAACTTTAAAGACTTTTGCTCTTTCATTTTGTGTTGATACAAAGCGTTCATCAGAATCAATAATTGAATTCGCAGTGAAATCTCGTTGTTCTTTTTCTTCGATCGATTCCAATAAAGCTAATAAAATTTTTGCTTGACGTTTTTTCTCTTTGAATTTGAAACGATGATTTCTTACCGCGGAAGTCGTAATATTCAACTGATCGGCGATTTCCTGATCATCCATACCTTTTGAAAATAGATTCAAAAAATTTTTTTGTGTTTCGCTTAGTCCAGTTTGATTTTTGTCAAGATTAAGTAAAGCAATAAAAGGACCGTGATGTGTGTGCTTCACATGATAGATCATCGCACCTTCAGCTCGAGCGAATTGACTATTCGATTCACTGATCGGGTAGACAAAGCGATCATCAAATGTTTGATCACAATATAGGCAGTGAAAAAGAAATTCTCCTTTTTTTGAATAACCTTTTTTTATTTCTTTGATAGTTAATTCATTCTCCATACCATCTCTCCTTTTCAATATAATGCTAACACAAACTGAAATTGTTTGCAAATTAAGTTGCGAAATAAATTTTGGTCTTTATTTTTAAGTGCTGTTGACCTTTACGTAACGTCAACGATTATGATAAAAGAAAGGAGGTTATCATAGTGAATAATTTTGAAGTAAAACTAGTTGATTCGCTGAGCTTTTATGAACGATGTTTGCACAGTCAGGTGGACGAAAATAGCTTTCGTTATGAAATCATGCAGCCATTTGAAGAAATGTGGCGCTACTTAAGCGTTCCACTTGTACCTAAAACACCGGGAGGTTACGACGTAGTAATGGCATCAGAGATGCTAGGCATCTGGACACCAAGGAAGGAAATAGAGTTGATTAAATCAAAAGTAACTTCATTGAAAGACACGAATATTTTCAGGCAATACAATCAGGTGATTAACGAGAGTGTTCAACTTTTTAATGATATTGGGTATGACATTCCTGTGAATGAATTTCGCTTGAATATCTTACTTGGTGATTCCGAAAATAATATATTGATGGCAAGTGAGGGATATAGTGGATTTGGCGGTATACCTGGATACATTTTGCTGATTGTTGTACCGAATGCCTTTAATCGAACGCGATTAAAATCAGCATTAGCCCATGAGTTTAATCATAATGTTCGCTTTACTTATGAACCTTTTAATCATGGAGATGTAAGTGTCGAAGATTATTTAGTAATTGAAGGGTTAGCGGAAGTTTTTGCTGAAACCCTTTATGGAGTTGAACAGCGTGGTCCTTGGGTACAAGAGTACGATCAAGAGGAGTTAGAGTACACAATCGAGGTAATGAAGTCTGGACGAGAGGCTCGTGGCTTCGATCAGGTTTCCGCTTATATGTACGGGGATGAGGTGGCGCGTGAACAGGGCTACCAGCCAGTGGGGCTTTCAAGAAATGCCGGATACACGATCGGCTATCATCTTGTAAAGGATTATTTAAAAAATACTGGAGAAACAATTGCTCAAGCTACTTTGACGCCAAGTAGAACGCTAGTCGAAGAATCCAGAATATTTGATTAAGTTCAGATGATTTTAAATAACGGTCGTTTTACTAAAAAGAGTATGTTATACTTTTAATAATTGAATGACACTAGGGGTGCTTTTGAAGCTGAGATTATACCCATTGAACCTGAGATTATACCCATTGAACCTGAAACAGTTAGTACTGACGCAGGGAATGTGTGATGTTTTTAGAATTTGCACCCGACCGTTTTTTTGCGGTCGGGTTTTCTTCTGTACGCATGTTTTGAGCAGCAAGCCTCCTTTTCATTCTTATGTGAATAAAGGAGGTTTTTTTATGGTTTGATCCGAGATGATTTCTAACAAGTAAGAACACTAAGAAAGAACAATAAAAGGAGACTGAGAATGACTTTTACAAAAATTGCACGTGAAGAAGCAGCATTCTATTGGGAGAAGAGTTTTGAACATCCGTTTATCCAAAGACTGGCAGCCGGAGATTTAGAATCAGAGATCTTTCGTTACTATCTACTTCAGGACCGTTATTATCTTGAACATTTTAGTAAGCTTTACAGTAAGATCGCGGAACAGACGAATGATCAAGAAGCCCAGCAGCAATTGAAAGAGAATGCAGAAAATCTTAAACTTGGCGAAATGGCCATTCGTAAAGAATTCTTTTCAGAATTGGCGATTTCGGATCAAGAGATTCTGGAGACACCAATTGCTCCCACAGCGTATCACTATGTTTCTCATATGTATCGACAGTTAGTTGATGGGACACCAAACACTGCTTTTGCCGGCATGCTTCCTTGTGCCTGGCTTTATCAAGAAATCGGCGTTCGTTTGATTGAAACAGGTTCACCTGATTCTTTATATCAGCGATGGATTGAAACGTATGCAGGCGAAGCAGCTGCAGAAGGGATTAAAAAGGAGTGTGCCCTCTTAGATCGTTTGTATCAAGAAAGTCTAAAGAAGGAGCAACAGCAAATGATCCAGGCTTTCGTGATTAGCAGTAAGATGGAGTATGCTTTTTGGGAAATGGCTGTCAAGCTGGAAAAATGGTAGGAAATAGGAGATCGTTCGGAGGAGAACGGTCTTTTATTTTTTGAAAACGGTTGACAACTAATGTAAGTTGTATGTTAAAATGCAAGTCAATACTTGCATTTTAAGGAGGCGTGAAAAATGATTTCGGGAGCAGAGATGGTTGTTAACGCTTTAGTCAAAGAGGAGGTTGAAGTTTGTTTTGCCTATCCGGGCGGGCAGGCTATTGATTTGTTTGATGCACTTTATCAAAGAGAAGAGTTTCGGGTTGTTTTGCCGCGACATGAGCAGGGACTCATCCATGCTGCGGATGGATATGCTCGATCGACGGGAAAAGTTGGTGTTTGTCTGGTAACTAGTGGACCAGGGGCCACAAATTTAGTTACTGGAATTGCTACTGCAGGCTATGATTCTTCCCCTTTAGTTTGTATTACAGGTCAGGTCTCGACACACTTGATTGGAAAGGACGCTTTTCAAGAAGTAGATATGGTAGGAATTTGTCGTTCAATTGCAAAATATGCAGTAACCGTCAAAAAACGAGAAGATTTAGGAGAGATTCTAAAAAAAGCGTTTGTCATTGCACAAACTGGCAAACCAGGTGTGGTAGTAGTAGATATTCCTAAAAATATTCAGCAAGAACTTGGCTCAGAAATGTATCCAGAAGAAGTCACAATTCGTGGTGGTCAGAAAACACCACATATTTCATTTGAAAAATTAACAGAAGCGGTTGAATTGTTAAATAGCGCTAATAAGCCTGTGGTACTTCTCGGTGGTGGAGTTCATCGTGGAGCAGCCTATCGAGAAATAGCAAAATTTGTTGAAAAGTATAACGTGCCAGTTGTCACAACGATTATGGGAAAAGGCGCGTTGCCTAACAATCATGTGAATTATATTGGTAACGTAGGAATTCATGGCAGTTGTGCGGCGAATCACGCCCTTATGAATAGCGATGTTCTTTTCGCAATAGGGACAAGGCTAAATGATCGCGTAACTGGAAACACAACAACATTTTGTCCGCTAACTAAGCTGATCCACCTAGATATTGATCCGGCTGTCATTGATAAAAATGTCGATTCACAGATTCGCCTAGTAGGTGACATCAACGATTTATTACCAAAAATAACTAGTCATCTTCATCAATCAAGCTATGATGAGTGGCTACAAGAAATAAAAAAAATCAATGAAATTCTGCCTGTTCGGATGGAGGAAAGGGGCCTAACTCCTGAAAAAATAATCAAAAAAGTGAATGACCATTTCTCAAATGCTATTGTAGTGACAGATGTTGGACAAAATCAGCTGTGGACAACACAATTTCTTGAAGTAACAAAAGAGCGTCAATTATTAACCTCAGGTGGTCTAGGAACAATGGGCTTTGGCTTTCCTGCTTCGATTGGTGCAAAATTGGGAAATCCCAGTAAGGATGTTCTGACAATCACTGGTGATGGAGGATTCCAGATGAATCTTCAGGAGCTAGCAACCATTATCCTAGAAAAAATTCCGATCATTATTTGCATTTTCAACAATAGAAGCTTAGGAAACGTTCGTCAGTGGCAAGAAATGTTTTATGGGGAACGCTACTCTTACACGATGTTGAGTAATAGTAATGACACGTATGTACCGGACTTTATTGCATTGGCACACAGTTATGGGTTAGAAGGAATGAGAATTACCAAAGAAGAAGAGCTTGATAGTGCCTTTGAAAAAGCAAAACAATCGAAGGATAAGCCAATTGTTTTAGAGTTCATGCTTGAAACGGAACAAAAAGTGCTACCGATCGTTGCACCAGGTCAAGGGTTAAAGGAGATGATCACTTATGAAGACAACTGAACAGAAATGGTTAAGTGTTTACGTTGAAAATGAAGTAGGAGTACTAGCAAGAGTCTCTGGATTATTCTCTGGGAAATTGTATAATTTAAATAGCTTGACGGTTGGGGAAACGGAAGCAAAAGATATTTCTCGGATGACTATCAGTCTTTTTAGTGATGATCGTACCTTTGAACAAGTCAAGTATCAGTTAAGCAATATGATCGAAGTGATTCAAGTGATTGATTATTCCGACATTCCGATCCACACTAAAGAGGTGATGTACATTAAGCTTCCTTATGATGAGAACCTAGAGAATGACCTGGATAAATTAGCTAAGAATAATTCATTTACTATTGTTGAAGAAACAACACATCAATTACTGATTGAGTGTATAAATACGGATAAGCAAAATAACCAATTAATTGCCGATCTAAAGCAATTCATTTCTCAAGAAATCGAAATAATTCGGGGAGGAAGTGTGGCGATTGCAAGTTTAGTGAAGGAGTAAAAAATTCTGTATGAAAAATACCCGAACCAATATTATGGCTGCGACAAAAAAGCTAATTGTTGAAAAAGGCTACAGTGATATGACAACGAAAGATATTGCAAAAGAAGCGCAAGTAAATGAAGCAACGCTATTTCGACAGTTTGGCAGCAAGAAGGAGTTGCTATTGACAACTTTAAAAGAGGCCGATTGGGTTCCTTCTGTTAATCCAAACATCGCCGAGGGATTTCATTGGAATCTAGTCGATGATCTCCACTTGATAATGAGAGAGTATTTGAAGCAGGTGACGCCAGAGATCGTGCGCTTTTCTTTAGGCCTTCGTGCACAAGAAATTTATCAGGAAACGATGCCCTATGTAGAAAAAATTCCAACAGCTTTTATTAAAATACTGGAAGCATATTTGATTGAGATGAACTCGCAGCAGAAAATCGAGATTCAAGATCCGAAAAAAACGGCTGAGATTATTTTTTCCAGTATGATTGGCTTCGCTTTTTTGCATGCCTATTCTAGTAATGATCAGTATGAAAGAGAAGCAGAAGTGTTTATTTCTCACGCAACTGATCGCTTTATTAATGGATTAATTTGATTATAAAAGAACGCTTGAATACCTCGACTGATTATCCAAACAGTCTGTATTCAAGCGTTTTTTATTCCAACGTGATTCTTTTTAAAAGCGAACGGATTTTTTCTTTTAACTGTTTCGTTTTCCTCGGGTTCTTTCCATTAGTAGTCAAAGCGATGGCAAAATCGTTTTCTTTGATCAATGCCATATTGAAGAAATTACTATTATGTTGGTTTGTCGTATCGTTTACAAGCTGTCGCGGAGTAGTTTCGTTCAAAACGGCTCGATTGACGGCAGCGTTATCCGTACAGATAAAAATTACTTGAAAGCCGGCTGTATCGCCATACTGAAATGAGCGTTCACGCAACAGAACGGTTCCGTTCTTATTGGCTGTATGTAAGGCTTCAGAAAAATTTGGTGCTATAACTGTCGGTTTTGCACCTGCTTCAACCAATCCGCAAACTTTTCGAGTGGCTATTTTTCCACCACCAACGACTAGCACAGAAAGCTGTTGAATGTCAATTAAGATTGGATACATAAGCCTATCTCCTTAGTCCATGATTTTACGAATTATCACTGTTTTGTTTAGAAAGACCTACTAAAGCTTTTTTCTGTTCAAAACGAAAATAGATGAAGTGGGAAAGAACCCCAAAAAACACAGGACCTAATAGCAGAGTCGAAAAGTTCAAATAATTTCCCAGCTTCAATGGCTCATAAATTTGAAAGGCAATCGCAACAAAAATACAGACACAAACGCTTATTGAAAGAAAATAGTTTAGCCGATTGTTCTTAATAATCAAGGATTCTTTCTGGATAATCCTTTTTCTTAAAGAGAAAGGAAAACTAGCTGCAACAATAAAATACGGAATTGCCCGCGAAACATTTGTCATATAAGTCAATTGGTTAAACAAGTCTGACAAAAAGCTATTGCTGAATGAAAGCAGACCAATGAATAAAGAAATCAGCAGCGCTTGGAGCCAAAGTGCATTTTCAGGCATTTGGTTCTTATTTAAGGCTGAGAATTTCGGCCAAAATATCTTTGGCGTACTCTTGATCAAGCTTTTTAATGGTCCATAGCTAATGGAACTCAGTAGACTCAAGTACGCTAATCCCATTGTCAGTGCAGTGTAACGAATGAAGAGCTGAGTTAATAAATACGTGTGACTAGCAGAAAGGCTGAAGGTGGAGGCTAAGGTTTTGGCTAATTGCTCCATGACACCATACATGAGATTTCCTAAATGCAGAGAAGCGACATTTCTCAAGTTATCAATGTTATTTGCACAGCTCCAAATGATGATGCCGCTGACATATAAAAATAACACTATGAACGAACTGATAATCACTGCACGTGGGAATCTACTGCGACTTTTCTTTGTTTTATCTGCCAGACTTGCAATGGTATCTAATCCACCAAATGCAGTAATAGAAAATATAAAAAAGGGCAATTGTGACAGGAGGCGATTGGATGATTCTTGGAAAAAGCTGGGCACAGTTAGGCTATGGTTGATATTTATGATCACCTGTTCAGGATTTTTAACAATCAAAATCAAATTACCAGCTAAAGAAAGGATCAATAAGCCGACCATGGCATAACCGCTAATATGCAGAAATCTAAAAATTACTTGGAAACCGCGTTTGTTCATCCAAGTGATAAAGATTACCGCCAGAATGGAAAATACTGCTAACCAGACTTGAGAAGGAACACCAAACCAATTCATTGTCGAGGTCATGTCTCGCCCAAATAAAAGAATAGAGACTGGGATGAGAAGCTTCATGAATAAACTAATCATCCAAATGAAGTAGCTGCTATACCACAAAAAGACCGTCGTAAAGGCGGCTTTTGGCGAGAGCGACTCTTTTAACCAGTCATAAATTGCCCCTGAACGATGCGCGTACTTTTTTGTATATTGGGCTACGATAAGTGCGTAAGGAATAAAATAAAAGAGCGCACTAATGAGAAACCAAATAAGTGACTGACTCCCTAACATAAAAAAAGCTGAGATCATGCTAGAAAATGAGTACACGGTGGTGGTAATGATCAAAATCAAATTTTGTGAAGACGGCTTCTTAGTCATTGTCCCCTCCATAGATCTTTTCTCCATCTTATTTTCTTTTAAAAAAAAAGACAAGCTGATTTTTAAAGCAAAGGAATTACTTCAATCAAAAAGTGACCGATAAAAGTGAATGAGATGATTGATAAATCAACGATTCTAAAAACGATGATTAAGTAATAGCAAAATCTTGCCTTGTTTTTGCTGCAAAATAACAATATTTGGCTAATTTTAGTACTTGAATCTTTTTTTAATCACCTTAATAAGGAACAATTTACTAAAGTGCTTGTGTGAAGAAACTTTAGCTAGCCAATTTACACAAACTAAGCTAGTCAATAACAGTAAGCAAAGATTTATTGCTGAAGTATGAGTAGTTTCTTCAAAAGTGAAAAGTATAATCGTTCTCTTACGATCTCTTTTTGTAAGGAAAAGAACATAATTTAAATAAATTCGCTTTTTAATCTGGTTTAATTAATTGCGTAATCAAGGCTTCATTAAGTTGACACACTTTTCTTCAATCTTTTTTTTAAATTGTCAGTCTCGTTTGAATATAGCAATATTTTGCTCTTACTTTTTTTAAAATAGCACAATGTGGCTGAGTTATAGAAAAAAGCAAAGATTGAATAGAAAGCTTTGCTATAATAAAGAAAATCGAATAATTAATAACTGAGCAAGGGAATGAGGTGAAAATCCTCAACAGCCCCTTTCTACTGTATATGCGGATGAACTCTCATAAGCCACTTTTCGGGAAGGCGAGATAGTAAATAGATGCAAAGTCAGGATACCTTGTTCAGGGATTAAAAATAATTGGATTGGGAAGATTATTTTGCTAACTGTTTATTTGGTGTACCTAAGACAAATAAAAAACGCGGCGAGCCCATCTTTTCTGGACTCACTGCGTTTATTTTTTTTGAATGTTCGTCCAATTGTTATCTTCCACTTTTGTAAAAAGCATAGTAATACGAGTACTCAATTATTATGTTAGAAAAATTAAGATAGTAAAACAAATAAGGAGTGAAACATGATGAAGTATTCAACAAAGAAATTGGCAACATTGGCAATCCTACTGGCGCTGTGTGTGATCGGGGCAAACATCAAGATTTTAGGTTCAATCGCGTTGGACTCTTTTCCTGCATTTATTGGGGCAATCATCCTCGGTCCCGCCGCAGGAGCATTTTTAGGCTTTTTTGGACATATGATTTCTGCATTATTATCTGGATTTCCTAATACGTTATCGATCCATTTAATTATTGCTGTATTAATGGCGGCCTGCATGTTCTTTTATAGCTGGACACGTAAAAAGCTGCAAAAAAACAAAATCGCAGCCTCTGCCGTTTCAATGTTAGTTGCGTATCTGATTAATGTTCCACTGGATCTGATATTGCTCTATCCATTAATGGGCCCTGTTGTTTTTATGCTTTTTGTTCCGCTGACGCTAGCGACGGTCGTGAATTTATGTCTTTCTGAGGTTGTGATTCTTGGAATCCCTCAAAAATATAAAGAAGCAATCTTTCTAAAATAATCAAGAAGTGGAGTCGTTTTTATGGCAGTGAAGCATGGAGGGAATCTTCAAGAAGTCAGTGAGCTATACAAAATTGAGAAGAAGAATTTAATTGATTTTAGCGCGAATATTAATCCATTGGGCATTCCTGAAAGAGTCAAAGAGGTATTAATTAAAGGAATTACAGAACTAGTTCATTATCCGGATATCCGCTATCGAGCATTGAAACGGGCGATTGCCGATTTTCATGGGCTTTCCGAAGAATTTGTTTATCCAGCCAATGGTGCCGCGGAAGCGATTTTTATGCTAGGAAGAACACTGCAACTGAAAAGGCTGCTGCTACTTGCCCCGACATTCATGGAATATGAAGCAGCTTTTAATCAACAAGAGACCGAATTTTGTTATTTCAACTTAGAACAACGAAATTTTCAATGGACAATTTCAGAATTGATGCGATCGGCGAAAGAACAGCAAGTCGATGGTATTTGCCTTTGCAATCCGAATAATCCGACTGGACAAATGCTGAAGCAATTTGAACTTGAGGAATTATTCGCCTTTTGCCAAGAAAACAAAATAGTATTGATTGTGGATGAAGCATTTGTAGATTTTACAAAGGAGGAATATTCGTTTGTTTCTTCAATCAATACTAACGAAAACCTCTACATCTTTCGATCGTTGACGAAAATGTTTGCGATTCCAGGTTTAAGACTGGGCTATTTACTAACAAGTAATCGCTCAATCCTATCGGCTATTGTAGAAAAAACGGTGCCTTGGCATATCAATACGTTTGCCGATCTTGCGGGTCAGCAGGCTTTAAAGGAAACACGTTTCATTGAAGATAGTCAGCATTATATTGCACAAGAACGGGGCTTTTTGGAGGAGCGCTTAGCTTTCTTTAAGGAGCTGGAAGTATATCCCAGTCAGA
This sequence comes from Enterococcus sp. DIV0756, assembly GCF_051710745.1. NCBI lineage: Bacteria > Bacillati > Bacillota > Bacilli > Lactobacillales > Enterococcaceae > Enterococcus > Enterococcus sp. DIV0756. The sequence continues at coordinate 1,390,639 of NZ_JBIOLF010000001.1, forward strand.
CGAATTTTTTGTTCATGCGTTATCAGGGAGCAGGTTGTCTGCAAGAAAAGATGTTGAAACAAAATGTCTTGATCCGAAATTGCAATAGCTTTAATGGGTTGACGCAGAAATACTATCGAATTGCTGTCAAGTCAAGAGCGGATAATCAGATTCTGCTTGCTGCATTGGAGGCGGTTTTATGCGAGTAACAGCTTCCTGTAATGGTTCATGTGGAGAACTCATTCAAGGATGGCTTGGTGATTCACAAAAATTAGTTAGTTATGGGATTGATCGGTTTTCTAAAGTGACAATTCAAACAGGCGTTGCTTCTAAAGTAATCAAACCAAAAGTTGAAGAAGCTATCTATAGAACGTTAGACCATTTAGGGATTCCTATTTCAGAAAAAGAAAAATTATCTTTTTTGATTGATTCAGATTTACCAGTAGCTAAAGGAATGGCGAGCAGCACAGCAGATATTGCCGCAGCTTGCCAAGCGACGGCGGCTTATTATGGTCGAAAAATTTCTAGAGATGAAATTATTAATATTTGTTTAGCGATAGAAAGAACCGACAGCATACTTTTCCCGACTCTCACATTGTTTGAGCAGAAAAATGGCTCAGTAAGAGAATGTAGCGGATGGGCCCCGCATTTTTACGTAGTTGTTTTGGAAACGGAAGAAACACTAGCCACCGAAGTATTTCATTCGCGGAAGACCGATCGGCTATTTTATCAGCAACGGGAACAATTTGCGGATGTTTATCGAAAGTATGAGATTGCCGTCAATGAGAGATCTTTACGAAAGCTGGGAGAAGCTGCTACATGCAGCGCTAGATTGAATCAAGCGATATTACCTAAACCCTATTTTTCAGAGTTACTGACACTTAGGAGGAATTATCAGTGGCTAGGAATCAACGTTGCACATAGCGGTTCAGTAGTCGGGCTGATGATTGAAAAATTAGACGAGATTCCAACGGCGTTAGCAGCAATTAAGAAATCAGGGATGATTCGTTGTTATTCTAAGGTAAGTGTCCATCAAAGCTGCTACCAAGGGGTACGGCTGATAGAAGCGGGGGATGTTAATGAAAAAGGTGATGATTGCCGCGGCTTCCAGCGGTTCGGGGAAAACTACGATAACACTGGGTTTAATGAAGCTGTTGCAAAATCGAGGGTATCGAATTCAACCTTATAAAGTGGGACCAGATTATGTCGATACCGAATACCACACACGAATAACTGGGAGAGCCTCTCGAAATTTAGATATGTTCCTGGTTCAAGACAATGCCCGTATGCGAGCACTCTTCGAAAAAGAAGCACAAAAAGCAGATATTTGTGTAATTGAAGGAGTAATGGGGCTTTTTGACGGATTAGGTGTAGAAAAAGATTTTTGTTCTAGTGCCGGGGTCGCGAAGCAGCTAGATTGTCCCGTGCTATTGGTGGTCAATGGACAATCAGCTTCAACCTCCGTGGCGGCGGTGATAAAAGGCTTTGCTGAATTTGATCCTGATTTAAATATCTGTGGTGTAATCATTAATAAAGTTGCCTCAGAGACACATTATCAATTGATAAAAAAGGCAGTAGAGAAATACACAAATGTTCCAGTTTTTGGTTATTTGAAACGAGAAAAAGGTGCAGAGCTTCCCTCTAGACAATTAGGTCTAGTTCCTGACAGAGAAATCAATAATGTCACTGAAAAGATTCTACAGGTAGCGGAATCTTTAGAACGAACATTTGGACTCGATCAGTTATTAGACCGGCTGCCGAATGAACAAGTCCGGTTTACAGCACCGCACTACCCGCAGTTTTCGGATATCAAGGTCGCATATGCTTTAGATGAAGCCTTTCATTTTTATTATCAAGATAATCTTGACTTGCTGAAAGCGCATGGTGTAGAACTGCTTACTTTTAGTCCTATGAAAGATCGACAGCTCCCTGAAGCTGATTTGTACTATTTTGGCGGGGGGTATCCTGAGGAATTTGCTCAAATACTCTCTGAAAATGAAGAGATGCGCAAGAGTATCAAGGAAAAGCATGAACAGGATGCGTTTATCTTAGCTGAATGTGGCGGCTTAATGTACTTAGGGGCAACGTTCAATAATGATGAGAAGCATTACCCGATGGTAGGGATTTTTGACGGAGCCAGCAAGATGACTTCAGGACTACGAAAATTTGGCTATTGTTATGGGAAAGCTACTCAAGAGACCTTGATCGGAAATACGGGAGATACGGTAGTAGGACACGAGTTCCATCATTCGATTTTTGAAAGTTCAGAGCCGACAGTCTTGGAAATGAAAAAGAAACGCGACGGAGAAGTAGTCAAAAGATGGACTGGTGGGTATCAGAAGAAGAATACATTCGGTAGTTATCTCCACCTTCATTTTTATCAAAGTGAGGATTTTCTTCTGAACCTGCTGGAAAAAGTGAGGAAAGGTTCATGATTTATTGGATTATTATTGCTTTTATCTTAGATTTGCTGATTGGTGATCCCTACAATTGGCCGCATCCGATTAAGCTGATCGGCAACTTTATCAGTTGGTTCCAAGACAAATTTACACAGGAAAAAACAGAACAGGAAAAGTATCGTTGGGGTATTCTTTTGTGGGTTATTACCGTTTTCGGGTCTGGATTCATAACGTATTGTCTTTTAAGAGTCAGCTTTCGAATCCATCCTTTCATTGGGATCGCTTGCTATATCTATCTTGCTTACACGACCTTGGCAACCAGAAGTTTATCATTAGAAGGAAAAAAAGTTTATCAAAAGTTAGTTAATGATAGCTTGGATAATGCTCGTAAACAGGTTGCAATGATTGTCGGAAGAGATACCAATGAGCTATCAAAAGAAGAAATTACTAAAGCAACAATTGAAACTGTCGCTGAAAATACGAGTGATGGCGTAATTGCACCGTTATTATGTTTGTTTCTTGGCGGTCCTACGTTAGCCATGATGTATAAAGCCGTTAATACATTGGATTCGATGGTGGGCTATGTGACACCCAAATATCGTGCAATTGGCTGGTTTTCTGCAAAAATGGACGATATTTGGAATTTTATCCCTGCACGCTTGACTTGGCTCTATCTCCTAGGCGCCACAAAAATTCTCCATTTAAATACTTCCAATGCTTGGAAAGTAGGTAAAACGGATTGTCGCAATCACAAAAGTCCTAACAGCGGTTATCCAGAAGCAGTCGTAGCAGGTGCGTTAGGAATTCAATTAGGAGGTACGCATTTTTACCATGGTGTTGAAATTTACAAACCAACGATTGGTGTCTCACTTCGTTCAGCCAGACCAAAGGATATTTTGACTGCCAATAAACTTTTATATACAACAGCGATTCTGAGCCTGTGTGTATTTAGTGTTATAGCAATTATCATCAATAATTACTTTTTATGAGAGGGGAAAGAGCGTGGACTATATTAAAAATCCGCAATTGATTGAAACAGAAAGCTTTAAAATCATTCAAGAAATTATCGATCAAGAATTTCCAGAATATGTTTTCTCATCTCCCAAGGAAGAAAAAATTATTAAGCGAGTGATTCATACGAGTGCTGATTTTGACTACTTGAAGAATCTGGTTTTCTCTAATGATGCTGTTTCGGAGCTTGAGAAATTTTTCTTAGCCGGTAAGGGAACAATTTTTACAGATACAACGATGGCGCTTAGCGGTATCAACAAGCGTTTCTTAGATAAGCTAGGTATTCGCTATGAATGTTATATCGCTGATCCAGAAGTAGCTGAGCAGGCAAAGGCTAAGGGGATGACTCGTTCAATGGCCGGGATAGAACGGGCGGCAACAATTGCTGGACCGAAAGTATTTGTTATCGGAAATGCCCCCACCGCAATTTTCAAATTATTGGAACAATTCCACGATGGAGAACTTGAGGTTGCCGCGGTTATTGGCGCTCCTGTGGGTTTTGTCGGGGCGGCGGAATCAAAGGAAGCATTGTTTGAAAGCGATATTCCAGCAATCGTAGCTAGAGGGCGTAAAGGTGGAAGCAATGTTGCCGCAGCAATCATTAATGCAATGCTATATCAATTGGTTGAAAGGGAAAATTGATGGAGGAGTTTGTTTTCTATAACGGAAAGAAGTTAAGAAAAGGCTATACTACGGGTTCTTGTGCGACAGCTGCAGCAGTAGCTGCGACGGCTTTCCTTTTTGAAGAGGAAGCATCAGAAGAAATCTGCATTGAATTACCCAATAAAAAAAATTTAACGATCCCAATTGCTTCGATTGAGACCGTAGAAGATGGCTGTCAAGCTTTTGTCGTAAAAGATGGCGGCGACGATGTTGATGCAACAGATGGTATGTTGATTGGTGCAAAAGTTGCAAAAACGAATGGAAATCAAATTCATATTGACGGTGGAATTGGGATTGGACGAGTAACAGAAGCAGGACTGCAAATTCCAGTAGGAGAAGCCGCAATCAATCCGGTCCCACGAAAAATGATCGAAGAATCCGTTCGTAAGATCATCGGACCGAATCAAGGCGTAAAAATCACGATTTTTGCTCCAACAGGAGAGGCGATCGCCAAGCAAACGATGAATCGGCGTCTAGGTATTTTAGGTGGCATCTCAATTTTGGGGACGACGGGAATCGTTACACCGATGTCTGAGGAAGGCTGGAAGCAGTCTATCTCTCTGGAACTAGAAATGAAGAAAAGCCAAGGACATTCCTCAGTCATTCTGTGTCCAGGTAATTATGGGGAGGCTTTTGTTCTAAATACCATGAAACTCAATGGGGAGAATGTCGTCTCGATGAGTAATTTTGTCGGTTATGTCTTGAAAGAAGTCCAACGTTTGGAATTTGAAAAGGTCTTGATGGTGGGACATCTAGGAAAATTAATCAAAGTTTCCGCAGGAATTTTTTCTACTCATAGTAAAGATGCCGATGCACGAACAGAAATTTTAATCGCAAATCTTGCTTTGCTAGGGATGCCGGTGAGTCAATTGCAAGAAATTGAGAAATGTTTAACGACAGAGGCGGCTGGAGAGATTATTGCCAACTCAGGTTATGGTGCGGTCTATCAGGTTCTGGCAGAAAAGGTCAAGAAGCGGTCTGAGGATTTATTAAAGTATCGGGAGCACGAACCACGTATCGATGTCATTCTTTTTTCGTCAAAACGAGGGTACTTAGCTTCAACCAAACCTTTGGAGCAACTGAAGGAGGAATGGGAATGATCACTGTTGTCGGTATTGGACCAGGAGGAACGCAAGACTATTTATTCGGAAAAGCTCAAGCGGCTCTTAAAGAAGCTAACGTAATTATTGGAAGTGAAAGACAACTGGAAATTCTTACCGAAGAAGAAAGACTTAAAGGAGTTCGGCTTCCCTGTAAACTGGATGATTTGGCGGAACTTTTAAAAAAGAATCAAGAAGCACAGATCGTGATTTTAGCTTCCGGTGATCCACTGACCTATGGTATCGGAAATTGGCTCATTAAACGATTTTCTGCAGAAAATTTACGTATCTTACCGGGGATCAGTTCACTTCAATACTTATTCAATCGCCTGAAAATTCCGATGGAGGATTGCTTTATCACTAGCAGTCATGGGAAAAAGCCAGATTTTTCACTGATCTTCAAATTACCGAAAGTCGGTCTGGTAACAGATAAAAAAATGGGTCCCTATCAACTAGCGCAAGAAGCTGTGAAGCGAGGACATGAGGCGACCTTTTATATAGGTGAAAAACTTAGCTACTCTGATGAAAAAATAAGATGTTACAAAGCTTCTGAGGTTCCCGATGAAGACTATCTAATGAATGCAGTGGTGATAATCAATGAAGGATGAGTGTTTTATTCGTGGTAACGTTCCGATGACAAAGGAAGAGATACGAACGATTAGTTTAGCAAAGCTGCAATTAAGCAGAGCTGATAATTTTTTAGATATTGGTACAGGAACAGGCAGCATTGCGATCGAAGCGGCTTTGCTATATCCGCAGCTGAAGGTCATAACCATCGATTCAAACCAAACAGCTTTGGATGTTTTGGAGCAGAATCTGACAAAATTTCAGTTGAAGAATATCCAGAGTATTCTTGGTAAAGCACCGATTGAACTAGATGAAAAATTTGATGCGATCTTTGTTGGCGGAACAGGTGGCAATATGACAGAAATACTTGCCTGGAGCTTTCAGCATTTGAAGGTTGGCGGTCGCTTAGTATTGAATTTTATTCTTTTAGAGAATGCGCTTGCTGCGAAGGAATGGTTAGAAAACAATCATTTTCCTTTCCAGACTATTCAAATACAAGTCAGTCATTTTACTAAATTAGGTCAGGGAAATTATTTCAAACCGCAAAATCCAGTAATTATTATAGAGACAAGAAAAGAGGAATAAGTATATGGCGAAGGTGCATTTTGTCGGCGCAGGACCGGGTGATCCTGAACTGATTACATTTAAAGGCTATCAGTTATTAAAATCAGCGGATATTGTGATCTATGCGGGATCACTTGTGAATCCGGAGCTGTTGAAATACTGCACAGAAGAGTGCGAGATTTTCAATAGCGCTTCAATGGATCTAACCGAAATTATTGACGAAATGGAGCGTGGCGTTCAAACAGATAAGGAGGTTATTCGATTACAGACCGGGGATTTTTCTATTTATGGGTCGATTCGTGAACAAATCGAAGAGCTAAAAAAGCGCAACATCGAGTTTACTTGTACACCTGGTGTTAGCTCCTTTTTAGGGGCAGCCTCTAGCCTGGGGGTGGAATATACTGTTCCTGAAATATCTCAAAGTGTGATTATCACTCGAATGGCTGGAAGAACTCCCGTACCGGATAAAGAGAGCCTGAGATCTTTTGCTCAACACCAAACATCAATGGTGATTTTTCTTTCTGTACAAGGAATAAAAGAGGTAGTTGCCGAGCTATTGGCGGGAGGCTATCAGCCAACAACACCTGTTGCTGTTATTTATAAAGCTACTTGGCCAGAGGAAAAGAAGATTGTTAGCACGTTGGAGAGAATTGCTGAGCAAATTGAGGCAGCGGATATCACAAAAACGGCTCTAATAATGGTAGGAGAATTTTTGGGAGATGAATTCTATTATTCTAAATTGTATGACGCTTCCTTTAAGCATGAATACCGCGATGTGAAGTCCGATGAATAAAGCAGCAATTTTAGCTTTGACTTCAGCCGGTATCCAATTGGCTAAAGAACTTCGAGATAAATGGGACCAAGAAATACCTATTTTTGTCTCAAAAGATAATTTAGAAGAAGGACTGCAACTTTTTCCTACAGGTAAATTTGGAACAGGGATTCAAGTACTATTCAAACAATTTGATGCTCTGATTTGCATCATGGCAACTGGTATCGTGGTTCGGAGCATTGCAGGATTACTGGAGGATAAACGAAAAGATCCAGCGATCGTCGTCATTGATGAAAAAGGCCGACATACGATTAGTCTATTATCAGGCCATATTGGCGGAGGCAACCAATTAACACTAGAAATCGCCGCAAAGTTGAACAGCTGTCCGGTAATTACGACCGCGACAGATGTGCAAAACGTAACGGCGCTTGATTTGTTAAGTAAAGATATTAACGCTTGGTATGCGGATTTTAAAGAAACAACGAAGAAAGTCAATCGCCTTCTAGCCGAACATCAACCAGTTGGACTGATCCAACGTGAAAACTGGGTGAAGGATTTACGAGGGCTCACGTTACTTCAAGAAGAAGACTCTTTTGCTTCCTACGAAGTGGTACTGTTGATCTCTGACAAAATAGAAGAGCTTAATTCAGAAAATATGATTCAAATCGTGCCAAGACGGTATGTTTTAGGTATTGGAGCCAAAAAAGGCATTGATTTTTCAATCATTCAAGAGGAATATCTTCATTTTTGCCGATCAGAAAATGTTCATTTCCGCAGTATTAAGAAAATCGCTAGTATTGATATTAAAGAGCAAGAAGCTGGAATTTGCCAATTAGCCGAATGGCTGAGCGTTCCCTTCGAAACCTATTCAGCGGCAGAGCTACTATCTGTTTCAGAGAAATATCCGCAGTCAGCTTTTGTCAAGCAAGTAACAGGTGTAGGAAGTGTTTGTTTAGCAGCGGCCGATTTAGCAAGTAATGGAAAAGTGGTGACCGAACGCTATGCCAGCAAGGGAGTCACCTTTGCGTTGGGAAAGGATGAAGACGACACATGTTATACGTTGTGGGATTAGGGCCAGGTGAGAAAGCAAAAATGTCGCTTGAGGCTATTGACGTCATAAAAAAAGTAGACGTAATTGTTGGTTATACAACCTACGTCCGGTTAATTAAAGAGCTTGTAGGTGAAAAAGAAATCGTCAGTACAGGAATGAAACAAGAAATTGATCGCTGCAAAAAAGCGATTGATTTGGCTAGAACAGGCAAGGATGTTGCTGTCATTTCTAGTGGGGATGCGGGTGTTTATGGAATGGCTGGCTTGGTTTTAGAGCTTATCAGTCAAATAGATGAAGAACTTCCAGTCAAAGTGATTCCCGGAATCACCGCCAGTATTGCGGGTGCAGCTTTGTTAGGAGCACCTCTTATGAATGACTTCTGTCACATCAGTTTAAGTGACTTAATGACACCATGGGAAATGATTGAAAAACGTCTTCACGCAGCGGCCAGTGCTGATTTTGTGATCTGTTTGTATAATCCACGAAGCAAAGGCAGACCGGATCATTTAGCAAAAGCATTAGCAATTATTCAACACTATAAATCCAAGGACACGATCGTTGGTTTGGCTAAAGATGTAGGTCGTAAAAAAGAGCAGGCTATATTCACCTCAATCAGCAATTTGGATGAAACTCTAGTAGATATGACGACTGTAGTATTAGTTGGAAATAAGGAAACCTATCTATCTGGAGACCGAATGATTACACCTCGAGGCTATCAATTATGATTCTTTTACTTGGGGGCACCTCTGACAGTTTGAAAATTGCGCAAGGATTAAACGAAGTAGGTCTAGACTTCTATTTATCGGTGGTTTCAGATTATGGAAAAAATTTGGCTGCAACAATAGCGAAACGTGTCATTAAGGGCCGTTTAAACCCAAAAGAAATGGTTGAATTTATTCAGCTACATCAAATTACTCAATTGATTGATGCGACACATCCTTATGCTATAGAGGTGTCAAAAAATGCTATGTCGGTATGTGCTCAGCTGGGAATTACCTATCTTCGGTTTGAACGTCCGTCATTGATAAGCGAAGATATGATTACTGTCAAATCAGTAAAAGCAGCCTGTGAGCAGGCCATGAACTATACAGGCAACATTTACTTGACGACCGGAAGCAAAACACTAGCAGAATTTTTAAAGTATTTACCTAAGGAACGACTGGTTGTTCGAGTGCTACCAACACTTGAAGTGATAAGCACAATTGAAAAACTGGGAATACCTAATGGTCAAATCGAAGCGATTAAGGGACCTTTTTCAAAAGAACTAAATCGCGAGCTTTTGATTCATAATCAAGCTAGAGTAATGATTACCAAAGAGAGCGGTCAAGCAGGTGGTTTTTTTGAAAAAACTGAGGCGTGTAAAGATCTGAATATTCCATGTATTGTAATTACGCGTGAACACTTAGACTATCCTGAAAAGTTTTCTTCGATTGAACACTTGATATCTCAAGCAAAAAAGAGACGTTCCTCTGGCTTATCATAGTTTGTTTGACTAAAAAAGAAGAATGAATGACTACAATTGAAAAGGAGCGATGAAATGACTGGACAAATTGCCTTAGTCGGTGCAGGACTTGGAGATCCAGAATTATTGACTGTCAAAGGATTGAGGAAAATCAAACAAGCAGATGTGATTGTGTATGATCGTTTGATCAATCCTGCGATTCTGAATTCCTGCAAAGTGGATTGTGAGAAAATTTACGTTGGGAAAAAGCCCAATTATCATCCGGTTCCTCAAGAAAAAATCGAGGAAATCATGATTGAAAAGGCTCAGCAAGGCCTTAATGTAGTCCGACTAAAAAGCGGAGATCCCTATGTTTTTGGTCGCGGTGGGGAAGAAGGTGCCTCCTTAAAGCAGGCGGGTATTTCCTTTGAAGTCATTCCTGGAATCACTTCTTCAATTGGCGGACTAGCTTATGCCGGAATTCCAATCACTCATCGAGATTTGGCGGCAGACTTTCATGTTTATACTGGACACCTAAATAACTCAGAACGTGAAATCGATTGGTCGACAGCCGCTAAGGTTGAAGGAACTTTAGTCTTTTTGATGGGGATGTCCGGGTTAAAAAAAATTACGGAACAGCTAATTTTTCATGGAAAGGATAAGCATACCCCAGCAGCGATCATTCAATGGGCAAGTCGCAAACAGCAAAAAACAGTAGTCGGCACGTTAGAAACGATTTTTGACAAGACCAGTGCCGCTAAATTGCAGCCCCCTAGTTTAATAGTAATCGGTGAAGTGGTTACCCGCAGAAAGGATCTAAATTTCTTTGAAGAACGACCATTGTACTCAATTAGTATTGCAATACCATTTACGAAAAAGAAAAAGATGACCAGCCGTCTGACGGATTTGGGAGCAGAAATCATCGAATTACCACCTAGCGATACGCGAATTTATGATCAGACGATTGATTTCTCTCAGCCTCACCAAATCGTTTTTACTGATTCGCTGAGTGTTGACGTGTTTATACGGGCAATGAAAGTACAAAAAATCGATTGGCGAAAATTAGCTGACTGGCAATTTATATCCGTTGGTCATCATACTGGAACGATTTTAGAAAAAGCTGGGATACGAGCAGATTTCGACTTTCCCGATTTTGAAAAATACTTGGAAGAATCAGAAGGACAGTCAAAAAGTTTAATTTTAGGTGATTCTTGGATGATCGGAAAGCTAACTGAACAAGGAGTTATAGGGACAAAACTGATTACCCATGAAGAGAAAATCACTGTGGAAATTCCTGATTTATGGCAAAAAGCGGACTTTATGTATTTTCCAAACTCAAAAGCAGCCCGATTATTTTTAAGCGCTTTAGCTGAGGAGGAATTGGTCGTTGTCGCACAAAAGAAAATTATCGTGATGGGGCAGAAGACAAAAGCAGTTTTTGATGACTATCAACTATCTGTAATTCAGACGGCAGAACCTAGCTTTGATTGCGTCGTAGAAAAAATAAAAGAGGAGATGAAGCGATGAAACCTGCATTAATTGCTGTTAGTTTTGGTACTAGTTATCCAGAAACGCGGAAAAAGACCATTGAGGCTGTCGAAGAAAAGTTAGCAAAGGAATATCCTGAGTTTGATATTTTTCGAGCTTTTACTTCCAATAAGGTAATCAAAAAAATCAAAGAGCAAGAGCAGATGACGATTTTAACAGTTGATCAACAGATGCAAAAATTGATTGCTGAGGGGTACAAAGAAATCTATGTTCAACCGCTTCATATCATCCCTGGCAGTGAATATTCTAAGGCACTCCATCAAGCAATGCGTTATAAGGATCAACTAGAACTCATTAAAGTCGGTAAACCACTGCTTAGTAGTATGGAAGATTATCAAAAAATTGTTGCGTGGTTAGAAAAACTTTCCCAGGATCTTAAGACTGATGAGGCACTTGTATTGATGGGACACGGCAGTCAGCATTCAGCTTTTACAGTCTATGCTTGTCTTGATCATATGCTATTGGAAAAACCGATTTTTATTTGTGCGGTGGAGAGCTATCCTGAGATTACTTTATTGATTGAAAGACTAAAAAAGAGCAGCTATAAAAAAATCAAGCTGTATCCATTAATGCTGGTAGCGGGTGATCATGCTACAAATGACATGGCTTCTGATGAAGAAGATTCATGGAAGTCGCAGTTGGAGCAGGCCGGTTTTGCGGTTGAAGCATATCTGAAAGGAATGGGTGAAGCTGCAGAAATTCAGCAGCAATTTGTGGAGCATGCAGCGGCGATGATGGAAGGAACAATAAATGAGTAAATTTTATGGAGTTGGCACGGGACCTGGAGCGTCAGATTTATTGACAATTCGTGGAAAGGAAGTTTTGCAGCTGGTCGATTGTCTTTATGCGCCAGAGCCAAAAAAGGCCGGGAAAAGTCTTGCCTTAAAGATTGTCAGTCCTTATTTAAGACAAGATCTGACAATCAAGCAGCGGCATTTTCCGATGGTGAATGATTGGGATGAAAAACGAAACGCATGGGATTCAATCGCCGAGGAAATAATTGCAGATGTAAAAAATGGATTAAATGTGGCGTTTATAACATTAGGAGACCCCATGGTATATAGCACCTACAGTTATTTATTGGAGCGTATGCAAGATCAAATAGAGACAGAAACAGTTCCAGGAATCTCTTCTTTTTGCCAAATCTCGAATGATTTGCAGATCCCTCTAGTTATTGATGAAGAAAGCTATGCTGTTTTACCTGCAACTGCAGACGAGGAAATTCTTCGAACAGCTTTAGAAAAAATGTCTACCGTGATTTTGATGAAGGTTTCGATTGCGTTGCCCAAAGTATTAAAGCTTTTAACAAAGCTAGAATTATTGGAGCAAACTATCTTAGTTAGTGATTCTTCAATGAATTCAGAAAAAAGTATGATTGGACTAAATGAGTTAAATGAGCAGGATACCCTTTCCTATTTCAGTACTATGATTGTTTATAAGAATAGAACGTTGAAAGGAAGTTAAAAAGATGAAAATCAAAGTAAAAACAGTTAGAAAAGTTCTTTTTGCAGTGCTTCTTTTAATTCTAATCGTACCGCAAAAGGCGCATGCGATGCATATTATGGAAGGTTTCTTACCTCTTGGCTGGTGTTTGTTTTGGTATGCAGCATTTATTCCGTTCTTTCTTTATGGTTTGTTCAGTATCAAAAAAGCTGTGGCAGATAGTCCGCAAAATAAAGTACTGCTAGCTTTTAGCGGGGCCTTCATTTTCATTTTATCAGCACTGAAGATCCCGTCCGTTACGGGTTCAACTTCCCATCCAACTGGTGTTGGAATCGGAACAGCGCTCTTCGGACCAGGAGTAATTAGTGTTTTAGGGACCATTTGTTTACTATTTCAAGCCTTATTGTTAGCTCATGGGGGGATAACAACTCTAGGAGCGAATGCCTTTTCTATGGCAGTTGTAGGTCCATTTGTTGGTTATGGCGTTTACCAGATTTTGAAAAAGGCGAACGTATCAAGTTCTATTTGTTTATTCTTATGTGCCTTTATCGCAGATTTAGCTACGTACCTCACAACCTCGATTCAACTAGGTTTAGTTTTTCCAGATCCTTCATCGGGCGTTTTTGGCGCTATCATGAAGTTTGTCGGAGTTTTCATGCTGACACAAATTCCGATCGCTATTGCTGAGGGTCTTTTAACCGTCGTTGCATATAATCTTATTTCAGCGAATTTTCCTTTTCATGAAAGTGGGGTTTTAGACAATGGAAAAAAATAAATCAAAAATGAGTTTGAATATCATTCTTTTATTGGCGGTTGCGGCTTTGATGGTGGGTGCACTATTAATCAATCAAAACGGCGAGTATGGCGGTTCAGATGGTGAGGCAGAAACCGTTATTACAGAAATTAATCCAGATTATGAGCCGTGGTTTGATTCCTTATTAGAGCCTAAGAGTGGTGAGATTGAAAGCTTACTGTTTACTCTTCAAGGAAGTTTAGGAGTGGGAATCATCACTTACATCTTGGGCTACTACAAAGGTAAGAATAAAAATGCTGTTAATTGACAAGATTGCCTATGAAAATCGGCTGATTGATCTGTCCCCGGGGATTAAGGGTTTTCTATATCTTTTTCTGTTAATCAGCTGTTTTCTAGCTCCACCAACGATTCAGATCTTAATTAGTCTCGTTATTGGAGGCGCGACAATTTATGTCACAAAGGTAAGAATTAGTAGATATTTCAAATGGCTGCTTATTCCTTTACCTTTTCTCGTGATAAGTATTTTGACGATCTTGTTTTCAATCAGTACGTATTCAAAGGAGTTTATTTTTGAGATTCCAGTGTTCAATCATTATCTAGGTGTTACGGAATCGTCGTTTCAACTTGGAACTCGTTTATTTTTTCGTTCGGCCAGTTGTGTCATCTGTACCTACTTTTTCATTTTGACTGTTCCTTTTCATCAAATTTTAGTGATCATGAAAAAAGCGCACTTTCCGGCGTTATTAATTGAACTAACAATGTTGATGTATCGCTTTATTTTCATATTTATTGATGAACTTCTAGTGATCAAGCGGGCACAAGATATGCGGTTTGGTTTTAAAGGATTAAAAAATAGCTATCAATCATTGGGAGCATTAATCAAGATTCTTTTTTTTCAAACCTTTGATCGTTTCAACAAGATGATCCTTTCGCTTGAAATGAAGTTTTTTGATGGCGATTTTCCACTATGATTACTAATTGAAAGAAGGAGCTAACATGTTTAAGGTTGCAGATTTATGTGTCAGTTACGAAAATCAAGCAGATGTCTTGCATCATCTTTCTTTAGATTTTAGCGATCATCGAGCTATCGGTGTATTAGGGGCAAACGGGTCAGGAAAGTCTACCTTATTTGCTGCGATTGTAGGGTTATTGCAACCGACTCATGGTGAAATCATTTATGAAGGCAATTCTTTGAATTATAAAAAAGCGGCTCTTTATCAGTATCGTCAAGAAGTAGGTATCGTTTTTCAGGAGCCTGAACATCAGATATTTTATTCGATTGTGGAAGACGATGTCGCTTTCGCTTTAAAAAACTTGGGATTTGATTCCGCACAGATCCAAGTCAGAATGGACGAAGTGTTCGCTCTATTAAAAATCGAACATTTAAAAAAGAAGCCGGTTCAATATTTAAGTTATGGACAAAAGAAAAAGGTCGCTATTGCCAGCGTTTTGATGCTTAAAACGAAATGGTTGCTGCTGGATGAACCAACTGCAGGTTTAGATCCGGCTGGTAGGCAACAAATGATTGAAATCATCTCTCGATTGTTACAGCAGGGAACGAAGATTATTTTATCCAGTCATGACATGGATTTAATGTATGAGGTTTGCGAGTATCTATATGTTCTTGATAAAGGAACGATCATCAACGAAGGGGAAGCGGATCAAGTTTTTTTGGATGAGACGATTCTCAAAAAAGCCGGATTAGAGCAGCCTTGGTTAGTGAAAATTCATCAGCAATTAGGCTTTCCGTTAGTAAAAAATCAACAAGAATTTATGCAAATAAAAATGAAGGCGAGGTGAGAAAAGTGGGGAAAAGCTTGATGGTCCAAGGAACTGCTTCCGATTCAGGTAAGAGTATTTTAGTCGCAGCCTTATGTCGTATTTTTCATCAAGATGGCTTGAAGGTCATGCCATTTAAATCACAAAATATGGCATTGAACTCCTACATCACGCTAGAAGGAAAAGAAATGGGGCGGGCACAGGTTTTTCAAGCAGAAGCTGCTGGAATCGAACCAGATGCACGAATGAATCCTGTTTTATTAAAACCAACCTCTGACCGTAAGTCGCAGGTGATTTTTAATGGAAAAGTTCTTTGTGATATGGACGCCGTGGAATACCACGAATTCAAACCGCAGTTAATAAAAAAAATATCAGAGTTATATCAGGAGCTGTTAAAAGAGAATGATGTAATTGTACTTGAAGGAGCAGGCAGTCCAGCAGAGATCAATTTGAACAGTCGTGATATTGCAAATATGGGAATGGCAAAAATCGCAGATGCCCCAGTTCTTTTAGTCGCGGATATTGACAAGGGCGGAGTCTTTGCGTCAATTTATGGAACAATCCATCTGTTGGAACCAGAAGAAAGAGCGCGAATTAAAGGGATCATTATTAACAAATTTCGCGGAGATATTGCTCTTTTAGATCCCGGGTTGAAAATGATTGAAGACTTGACTGATGTGCCAGTAGTTGGAGTTATTCCTTATGCACAGTTGAATATCGAAGATGAAGATAGTGTCGCGTTATCAAAGGTAAGTCGAACCTACAATACTCAAAAAGAGTTAGATATCGCCGTAATTGGATTATCTAAAATTTCCAACTTCACCGACTTTAAGAGTTTGGAAAGCGAGCCCGACGTGTCTGTTCGGTATGTTTTTCCTGGTGATCAATTAGGCAGTCCGGATATTCTTATCTTGCCAGGTAGTAAAAACACTTTAGAGGACTGTCTCTACTTAGAACGATCTGGGTTAGCCAAAGAAATTGAACGCGTAAGAAGTGAAGGCAAAATGATTTTTGGAATCTGCGGAGGGTTTCAATTACTGGGCAAAAAATTGCATGACCCGTACCAGGTGGAATCGACTCATGGCACTCTTGAAGGATTAGGTTTACTGGATACGGAGACCTATTTTGAGGCAGATAAAACGACCACGAGGGTAGAAGCGAAAATCGGAGAAGAGTCGATCAGCGGCTATGAGATTCACATGGGCAGAACAGAACGTCATGAGCAGAAGTATTTTGCTCAAATAATTACTGTTAATGGGGAAGCTTTTTCGAAGGAAGATGGAGCTGTCAGTTCTGATAAAAAAGTGATCGGCACTTATCTGCATGGTGTTTTTGATAACAGTGCTTGGCGACGAAAACTGTTAAATCAGGTTCGAGCGGAAAAAGGACTGGCACCAATTGAAAAGATAGCGACCCCGTATCAGGAGTATAAAAATCAACAATATGATCAGCTGGCTGATTTGGTTCGTGAGAATGTTGATTTGGAAAAAATCTATCAAATTATGAATCAGGAGGTAATTGTATGAACGTCTATACGCGTTATGGGGATCGAGGATTCACTAGATTGGTTGGGGGAGGTAGAGCAAAAAAGAATGCTCCCCGCGTCCAAGCGTATGGATCGATTGATACATTAAACGCGCAGGTAGGGCTAACGGCGGCCTCCCTTGCTGAGAAAGATTCATTGTATGATGAGCTAGTTCAGGTACAACAATGGATATTTGATTGCGGCAGTGATTTTGCAACCCCTGAGGAGAAGCGTCCTTATAAGGTTCATGCACAGACAATCATTTGGCTGGAAGAAAAAATTGATTTCTATTGGGAAGAATCACCAGAGATTGATCGGTTTATTTTACCTGGAGGAACGATCACTGCGGCAAATTTGCATCTTTGCCGCTGCTTTACTCGAGAAGCGGAACGAAAGGCTGTCGAGCTTCTAGAATACGACGAGGCGTTCAATGAAGAAGCATTGAAGTTTCTAAATCGGTTATCTGACTACTTTTTTGCTTTGGCTCGTTGGGTCAATGGGCAAGAGAAACAACCAGAAATTTTTTATGAAAACAGTTCGTCGGTTTTTAAAAGAAAAAAATAATCTAGAAAAAAGAGCTCTGCGAGTGAAAGAAGGAAAAACATGAAGAGGCTGAGAGTTGGAACACGGGGCAGTAAATTAGCCACAACCCAAACAAAACAAACATTAGCTATTTTTCAAGAACACTATCCAGAGGTGGAAGTTGAGTTAGTAAGAATCAAAACAAAAGGAGACCATCTGGCAACGCATAATTTGCAAGCAATTGGCGGACAGGGCTGTTTCGTAAGAGAATTAGAGTATCAGCTGCGGGAAGGAAATATTGATTTTGCGATCCATAGTTTAAAGGATATTCCAACCACGATTCACGAAGAATTAGCGTTGGCCTGCATAATGAAGCGCCATTCACCAACGGATGCTCTGATTATTAGAGAAAATGGGAAAACGTTGGAAACGTTACCTAAAAATGCCATTGTTGGGACCAGCAGTCTTCGTAGAAAGGCACATTTACTGCATGTACGACCGGATTTTGATATTCAACCCATTCGAGGAAATATCGACACGCGGATTCGTAAGATGACTGAAGGTCAATACGATGCGATCGTTTTAGCTTTAGCGGGCTTGGAACGTTTAGGCTTGGATCAGACCGTTTATCATCAAGAACTATCTCCAGAGGTCATGCTACCGGCGATTGGTCAGGGTGCGATTGCTTTAGAATGTCGCAAGGATAATACTGAAATCCTTCAGATGCTGCAAGCCATGGAAGATTCAGAAACGGCGACAGCTGTGACAGCAGAACGGGCTTTTTTGAACAGTATGGATGGTAGTTGTATATTTCCTGTGGGCGCATACTGTTTGCCTAAAGGTGATTCTTATGAGTTGACCGGTATGATCGGCAGTGAAGACGGAAAAATTATTTTGAAAGAAACGATGCAGGGGAATGACCCAGTGACTTTAGGAAAAGCTGTTGCCGCGAAAATCATTCAGCAAGGTGCGACTACGTTGATTGAGGAGTGTAAGAACGATCAAAAAGAAACTTTTATACACTAGAGAAACGCGCATGCCAGAGGATATTCAGCAAGCTTTTGCCGAAAAAGGAGTCGAAGTCGTTGCTATTCCGCTGAATCGCACGGTCTTCCAACCCTATCAAAGCTTAGAATTTGATTATGATTGGATTTTTTTTACTAGTGTAAATGCTGTTAAGTATTTTGATTTTACTCAATTGAATCCTCAAGCCAAAATTCTGGCTATCGGTAATCAAACGACTAAAACTTTGCGAAAGTTGGGCTATCCTGTTGATTTTCAGCCTAAAGAAGGTTTTTCTGAGGGACTGGTGCAGGAATGGCTTGGCTTTGTAGAGCCGAAGCAGCGTGTTTTTTGGCCGCATTCATTCCAAGCTCGACGTGTGATCTACAATGCGTTGACACGGCAAGGCCATGATGTTTTGGAGCAAGTCATTTATAGAAATGACTTTTTTCCAGAAGATCAGGAAAAATTGCGAACACTTATATTAAATGAAAAAGTGGATTATGTGTTGTTTGCAAGTCCTTCAGCTTGGCTTTCTTTCAGCAAAACCATAAGAGAGCTTCCAGATTTCCCCAAGGATTTTTGGTCACGATTAAAAATCGCAGCCATTGGACCTGTGACAGCAAGAGTGATTGAAAAAGAACAACGAGTGGCAATTCAACCAGCCGTTTATGATATGCCGCATCTTTATAAATGCCTATTAGAGAACATAGATCAGGAAATTGGCAGCACATCATTTCGCAATTTACTGAGAGAATAATTCTTTTATTAAGATGAAGGATACAAAAGATTCATATTGAACAAATAAGGGGGATAAGGCTGTGATTTTAACGCAAGAGTACCGCGATCTTTCGATTTTACCGGTTTCGAATGAAAAATGGCTAGTTATAGCCTGTGACTCCAGTGCTGGAATCGGAAAGAAGAAACAAGATGCCGTTGAGATTGATCCCGCGATAACCGCTGCTTTTTGTTTGCGGGTTCCTTTAATGGAATTATTCTGTTATGGAGCAGAACCGATCGCTGTGATTGATTTGATAGGAAATGAATACGAGCCTACAGGTGAACGGATGATCCTAGGGATAAGTGCAGAATTAGTGAAAGCAGGGCTTGCTGATATTCCGCTTAATGGAAGTACAGAGGAAAATATGCCTACTAAGACCACCAGTGTTGGCGTTACCGTTATTGCCGAGATAAAAGCAGGCAAAGAAAATTTTCAAATGAATGAAACTTGCAGCCTGCTGCAATTAGGTGAGCCTTTTGTTGGGGAACAGGTTGTGAAAAATCGTGAACGGATTTTTTCTTATCCTTTGGTAAAAGCGTTAAGAGCAGAGCCTGGAGTTATGGATATGCTTCCTGTTGGATCGAAGGGAATTCAGTATGAGGCGCAATTGATGACGAAGGATTCTGAATTTCAGATCCATTTTCTAGAGAAGGATGGATTGGACTGTTCAGCTGGACCGGCAACAGTCATCCTATTAGCAGTTAAAACAGATCAAGAAGCGGATATTTTGTCGCGTTATGCCGAACTTAAAAAAATTGGTGAATTTAAAAAGAGGTGACGAACGTTGGGAGAAATTACATTAGTTACTGGTGGCGCGCGTAGCGGAAAATCAGCTTTTGCAGAGAGCTTGTTGGATACAGAAGCCGAAATTAATTACATTGCGACAAATTGCTCGGCTCAAGATCCTGAAATGGCAACTCGAGTATCACTTCATCAACAGCGCCGCCCTAAAAATTGGCAAACCACTGAAACTTATTTGGTTGTCGCCGACGTGATCGAGCAAGCGCAAGTCTCAGCACATTTATTAGATTGTGCCACGATGCTGACAACGAATTATTTTTTCGATTTAATGAAAGAACGATTCGGTGAGGATTACGCGGTAATCGATGAAGAGATCATGAAGTTATCAGAAAAAGATAAAGCTGTGATTGAAGGCGAGATTCTTAATGAATGGGAAAAAATACTTACAACGGCAAAAAAAAATCAAGCAGATTTGGTTGTTGTGACGAATGAAGTTGGGCTTGGCATTGTGCCTGAAAACGCCTTTTCTCGTTGGTTTAGAGATGTATTAGGTTATGTAAACCAATCCTTAGGAAAGGAAGCGGATGCTGTATTTTTAGTGATAGCCGGTATCCCTATGAAGATAAAATGATTGATAGTTTAATTCTGTATTTCCAATTTTTTACGCGAATACCGATTCCTGTTGCGGTCGATGAACCTGAAGAAAAAATGCGTTCAGGCGTCCGTTTTTTTTCATTGTTTGGTTTATTGATTGGCCTGTTAGAGGCGATTGTCTATTGGCCGCTACAGTATTTACTCAGTCCCAGTATTGCTTGGATCGTCATATTATTTTTTGATGTGATGTTGACTGGCGGCTTTCACTTGGATGCGCTGTCGGACATGGCTGATGGGCTGTTTTCTTCTCGCAAGCGAGAACGTATGCTAGAAATTATGAAGGATAGTCGAGTAGGTAGTAATGGCGTTCTGGCAATTGTTTTTTATTATTTGATGTTAGTTTTTAGTTTTTTAGTTTTGCTTCCTAGTCTAAGTATCCAGCTTCAGGCAATAATTGTTTTGCTATTAAACCTTGTTGGAAAAAACGGTATCAGTCTATTGTTTTATCAGATGCAGTATGCCGGAAATAATCCTCATGGTTTAGGCACCACTTTTTTGAATGTAAAAAATCAAAATGTCATTATTTGTCAGTTGATTTCCTTTTGCACATTGTTGCTTTTTTTAGGCAGGATTGGCATTGTCTGTTTTGTTACTAACATTTTTGCCGCATTACTTTATCGAAAATTAGTCTTGAGTAAGGTAGGCGGTTTTAATGGGGATACTTTAGGTGCTTGTTCACCGATTTCTCAGGGAGTATTTTTGTTGACGTTAATCTTAATGCGAGGGTTTTTATGAAAATAATCTTGATTCGGCATGGTGAAACAGAATACAATCAAAGACATCTATTCTATGGAAAGACAGATGTCTCATTGAACGAAGTTGGAATTCAACAAGCCCGCTTATTGTATAAGAAATTGGCGGGAATGAAGACAGAAGCATCAATTTATACGAGCTACTTAAAACGAACGATTGAAACTGCTGAATTAATTTTTCCAAATCAGACAAAAATTCCATTAAAAGATTTAGATGAAAAGGATTTTGGGTTATGGGAGGGGTTGGATGCGGATCAAATCAATCAACGATTTCCTGTTGAATGGCAAAAGTGGTTATCTTCTCCTTTCGAAATAACACCTACAAATGCTGAAAAATTTTCGGATTTTCAAAAACGCGTCTTAAAATGTTTAAGGACGATCCTTCAGAAAAAACAAGATTTTGTCATTGTAGGACACCTAGGTGTTCTGAGAGTTATTTTGAAATATTGGTTTCCCGAACACAATTTTTGGGAAATCGTTCTAGAACAAGGTAATTATACGTTAGTGGAAATTGAAGACGGGTTTATAAAAATAATTGCTTGGAACAAGTAATTATTTTTATAATTTAATCGGATCAATCAATTGAATACGCAATGATGGACCGTGTAGCTTTTAACGGTTCTTTTTTTATTAATGATAGAGATCATAAGCAGTTTATAAAAAAATCCATAAAAAACCTTTCATAGTGGTGGATTTGATTATTTTTGGTATAAACTAGGTGGATAGTTTTACTTAATTACGCAACTAGAAAGCTTGGCAATTTAAGTTATCTACTTTTGTTGTCTAGAAGAGGAGTTTCAAATGAAAGTTTTTAAGCGTGTGGTCTTGATCATTTTAGGAATACTATTGGTTTTTGAATGTTATCTAGTTTTCTCCTTTATCCAAGGATATGAATCAACAAAAAATGCTCAAACTAAGCAGACGATTAAGTTCAACGGAGAAGAAGCTCCTGATCAGAATGATTTGAATGTTTTAATCATCGGGACTGACTCTCGCGGAGAAGATCGTGGTCGATCAGACTCTCTGATGATTGCTCATTATGACCAAAAAAAGAAACAACCGAAGTTAGTTTCAATCATGCGGGATAGTTATGTGGATATTCCAGGTCATGGTAAAGACAAAATCAATGCAGCATATTCCTATGGAGGTATTGAATTAGTACGTAAAACATTAAAAGAAAACTTTGATATTCCGATTGAATACTATGTGACGATCAATTTTGATCATTTTAAAGAAGCTGTAGACAGCCTTTTTCCAAAAGGTGTAACAATTGATGCTGAAAAAGATCTAGATTTGGATCAAGTGTTCATTAAGGCTGGAAAGCAGAAGATGGATGGAAATACGCTATTACAGTACTCTCGATTTCGCGAGGACGAAGAGGGAGACTTCGGACGAATTCGCCGACAGCAGCAAGTTCTGTCAGCGATTTCCCAACAGGTTACAAACGTCACTTCATTAAGCAAGTTACCCAAAACTACTGGAAAGCTTTTGGGGTATGTGGACACCAATCTATCTGAAGGAACGATTTTAAGTGTCGGAAAAGATTTTGCTCTAGGTGATACGAAAAAAATTGAATCACTTGCTGTGCCGATTGATAAAACGTGGGAATTTAATAACGACACGCCAAGTGGAAGTGTCTTAGAATTGGATACTGAAGCAAATGCAAAAGCCATTAAAACCTTTTTGACGGAATAGGAAATACACTCTTAGAAGTTCGAGAATATGCTCTCAGCCAACGACGAGTTCGTTGGCTTTTTTTCTTGTTTCATGCTTTGATAAATGTAGCCTCTCAAAAACTATAATCAACAAATAATTTTTAGACAGATCATCCAATTTGTTTATTAACAGCTTAACAGGTTTTGGTTATAATCCTTTGCAAGGGGATGAATTAACTAATGAAGAAATTAGCTTTAATCGTATCAGTCGCCGGGCTAACTAGCGGCTTCTTTTTGTTTGATACAACAGCCGCACATGCCGTTAATTCGGAAGCTGCATCGTCGGAAACTATGGCAAACAGCGGAATAACGGCTAATGATTTTGCGAATAGACAGGCGGAGATTGACAATGCTCTGAAGTTGGCGCAACAACAATTTGAAATGCAGCAAAAACAAATTGCACAAGACATATTAGACGCTCAGCAGCATTCACAGAAACGACATGAGGATCTTCATAATGATTTTGAAACTATTCAAAATCAAATTGATCAGACTCATAATGACTTTCAAAACCATTTTAATGAAGTAAATGACCAACTGCAAACGGATCATGTAGCGCTTGAAAATCAATGGACACAAGCAAAGGAACAATTAGATCAAGCGCGGAATGACTTTAACGGAAAACTTGCCGATCTAGAAAAATTGCAAAAGAAATTGAATGCAGATCGATCAACGATTAACCAAAGTATTTCAAATGGTAAAAAAAGCGCACAATCAGTCGATAATCAGCTAACTACGGGAGTAGAAAATACGCAGAAAGCGACTTCTGATATCCAAAATCGGGTGAACGATATCGAAGGCAGTGTTAATCGTATAAAAGGTATTCTTGATTCAGCGGGAAATGATCTATCCGTAAAAGCAACGAAAGCAGAACAAATATCTGATAAAATGCCTGCATCATCAAGTCAAAATATAGCTGGACAAGCTAATTCAAAACAACAATCAAAGGAATTTCCGAAAACAAATGACTATCAGAACACTTTTCTTTCTTTAGTAGGGATTAGTGTTGTTGGGAGTATCGTTTTTTTCTATGCGCGTAAAATCTATAAATAGTATATCAAACAAGACTTGAAAACCCGATATAGTTTATTTAGGGTTATCAAGTTCTTTTTATGACTTTAAAAATGTTATGAATATTTCAAATAATCGTGTGCTTCCTTCTATAATAGAAATATATGGTAGAATACGTCTGTTACTACTACTAAGAAAGAGGAATGAGATGACAGAATCCACTTCAGCCTACATTCACATCCCGTTTTGTGAACATATTTGTTACTACTGCGACTTCAACAAAGTATTTCTTGAAGGACAGCCAGTAGATGAATATATTGAAGCGTTGTTGAAAGAGGCACGCTTGGCATTAAGTCAGAATCCAGTGAAAAATATGAAAACACTGTATGTCGGAGGAGGTACACCAACGTCCTTAAATGCGACACAATTAGATCGCTTATTAAGTGGTTTGCGCCAAATCCTTCCATATAATAATGGAGAATTTACAGTAGAGGCGAATCCCGGTGATTTGACTGCCGATAAGTTAAATGTAATGAAAAATTATGGAGTCAATCGCCTATCAATGGGTGTTCAAACATTTGATGATCGTTTGTTGAAAAAAATTGGTCGTAAACATACAGCACAGGATGTGTATGAGACGATCCAACTGCTAGAAGAAAAAGATTTTAGCAATATAACGATTGACTTAATTTATGCGTTGCCGGGTCAATCTCTAGAAAGTTTTCGTGATACGGTAACACGAGCCTTAGCTTTGGATTTACCTCATTATGCATTGTATTCATTGATTTTAGAGAATCAAACAATGTTTATGAATTGGGTTAGACGTGGGAAAATTCACCTTCCTGAGCAAGAAATAGAGGCACAAATGTATACAGAAACTATCGAGGCGATGGAAAAAGCGGGGCGAAAGCAATATGAGATCAGCAATTTTGCAAAACCTGGATTTGAAAGTCAGCACAATTTAGTCTATTGGAACAATCAAAATTACTTTGGTCTTGGAGCAGGAGCTAGCGGCTATCTTGGAAATCGACGATATAAAAATCGTGGGCCGATCCAGCATTATTTGAAGTCATTAAAAAATGATCAGCTTCCCGTGTTAGAGGAAGAAATACTTACTCAAAAAGCTCAGATTGAAGAGGAAATGTTCTTAGGCTTAAGAAAAATTTTAGGTGTTGATAAAACCGTTTTTGAAAACCGTTTTGGGCTTAGTATGATGGATGTATATGGTGACGTGATTGAAAAATTGAAGCAGCAAAAGCTGATAACAGAGACGGATTCGCGGGTTTGTTTGACTGAGGAGGGCTTGTTTCGAGGGAATGATGTTTTTGAGGAGTTTTTATTGAATAAGGGCGATTAGCACTCTCGACACGAGAGTGCTAATTCTTTATATTTTTTCCTTGACTTATATAGAAGTTGTTGGTATATTAATAATCGAGTTAGCACTTAAAAAGAAAGAGTGCTAACTAAAGGATGAGAAGAATGTTAACGGAAAGACAAAAACTGATTCTCAGCTTGATCATCAAAAACTTTACCAATACGGGTCAACCGGTCGGATCAAAAAGTTTGATGGAAGAAGGCGTAAAAGCAAGCTCCGCAACTATCCGCAATGATATGAAGGCGCTAGAGGAATTAGGTATGTTGGAGAAAACCCATTCTTCATCGGGGAGAATCCCATCCGCTTTAGGCTATCGTTATTATGTGGATCATCTACTAACGCCAACTAAGGTGAGTAATCAAGAAGTAGACCAGATTCGTAGATCATTAAAGAAAGATATTCATGAGATTGATGATATCATTCAACAGTCTGCAAAAATACTTTCGCAAGTTACCAGCTATACGGCGTTCTCGCTTGGACCGGAAATGAAAGATCGGACATTGACCGGTTTTCGGATTGTTCCATTGAATGATCGACAAATATTAGCGATTATCGTCACAGACAAGGGAAATGTTGAGAGCCAAGTTTTTCGCATTCCTGAGAATGTTGACAGTCAGGACCTTGAAAAAATGGTTCGCATCATTAATGATCGTCTTGTAGGTCAGCCTTTGGTCAGCGTTTATCAAAAATTGAGAACCGAGATTCCAATGATTTTGCATCGCTATTTTCAAACAACCGAAGGAATCAGTCATCTGTTTGATGTGATTTTGAATGATGCTTTCGAGGATAAGGTGTTTGTCAGTGGTCGAATGAATATTTTAAATTTTAATCCGGACCAAGATTTTAATCATGTGAAATCAATGTATTCATTGATGCAGAACTCGGATGAGCTGACACAACTACTGTTACCTTCTGATAGTGATATTCATGTTCGGATTGGTACGGAGATGGGCAATGACTTGTTTGATCACCTAAGCATGATTCAAGCAAATTATGAAATCCGTGGTCACGGTCGCGGAACGATTGCTTTATTGGGTCCAACATCGATGCCATATTCAAAAATTTTTGGGCTATTGGAAGTTTTCCGATATGAGTTGACAAACGCATTGGATGATTATTATCGTTCTTTGGGTTTATATCACTAGAAACGATTCCTACAAAGAAAGGGAGTACGCGCAGTGGCAGAAAAAAAGAAACAAGAAGTTGAAGAAGAATTAGAAGAAGTCGAATCGGCAGAAACAGAGTCGACTGAAAAAGAAGCGGAAGACATTGATATTCCAGAAGTTTCGGAAGTTGAAGAATTGACAAACAAGTTCAATGAGATGGAAGACAAATTTTTACGAGCTCGTGCTGAGATCGCAAATATGTCCAACCGCAACAAGAACGAGCGTGAACAGTTAGTTCGCTATCGTTCACAAGATCTTGGTAAGAAATTGTTGCCAGCGATCGACAATCTAGAAAGAGCCCTAGCAACTGAGGTCACTGACGATCAAGGCGCTAGCCTGAAAAAAGGGGTAGAAATGGTCCTTGAAAGTTTAACCGTTGCATTAAAAGAAGAAGGTATCACAGAAATCAAAGCAGAAGGCGAAACTTTCGATCCGAATTTGCATCAAGCAGTGCAAACTGTTCCAGCTGAGGGCGAAGTGAAACCTGAAACAATTGTAAATGTGCTGCAAAAAGGGTATCAGCTGCATGATCGCGTATTGCGTCCAGCAATGGTGATCGTAGCTCAATAAATATATAAACTACTAAATTAAACATATAATGGAAAAGGAGATTTTCAACTATGAGTAAAATTATCGGTATTGACTTAGGTACAACAAACTCTGCTGTCGCTGTCTTAGAAGGCGGAGAAGCTAAAATCATTACTAATCCAGAAGGAAATCGTACAACACCATCTGTTGTTTCATTTAAAAATGGCGAAATCCAAGTCGGTGAAGTAGCAAAACGTCAAGCAGTGACAAACCCACACACAATTTCATCTATTAAACGTCACATGGGTGAAGCTGGATATAAAGTAGAAGCAGATGGCAAATCTTATACACCTCAAGAAATTTCTGCAATGGTATTACAATACATTAAAGGTTTCGCAGAAGATTACTTAGGTGAAAAAGTTGAGAAAGCCGTTATTACAGTTCCTGCTTACTTCAATGACTCACAACGTCAAGCAACAAAAGACGCTGGTAAAATTGCTGGTTTAGAAGTTGAACGTATCGTTAACGAACCAACTGCCGCAGCATTAGCTTATGGATTAGATAAAACAGATAAAGACGAAAAAATCTTAGTATTTGACCTTGGTGGTGGTACTTTCGACGTTTCAATCCTTGAATTAGGAGACGGCGTATTTGACGTATTATCTACAGCTGGAGACAACAAACTAGGTGGGGATGACTTTGATAACAAGATCATTGATTACTTAGTTGCTGATTTCAAACAAGCAAACGGAATTGATCTTTCTAAAGATAAAATGGCAATGCAACGTTTGAAAGATGCTGCTGAAAAAGCGAAAAAAGACTTATCAGGTGTTAGCTCAACGCAAATCAGCTTACCATTTATTACCGCTGGTGACGCTGGTCCATTGCACTTAGAAACAACTCTTTCTCGTGCGAAATTTGACGAAATCACTGCTGATTTAGTGGAACGTACAAAAGCGCCAGTTCGTCAAGCATTGAAAGATGCTGGATTGTCACAATCTGACGTTGATGAAGTTATTTTAGTCGGTGGTTCTACTCGTATCCCTGCTGTTGTTGAAGCGGTACGTAAAGAAACTGGCAAAGAACCAAACAAATCAGTGAACCCAGATGAAGTAGTAGCAATGGGTGCTGCAATCCAAGGTGGGGTTATCACTGGTGATGTGAAAGATGTCGTATTACTAGACGTAACACCATTGTCATTAGGTATTGAAACAATGGGCGGCGTATTCACGAAGCTAATCGATCGTAATACAACGATCCCAACAAGCAAATCACAAGTGTTCTCAACCGCTGCTGACAACCAACCTGCAGTAGATATTCATGTGTTGCAAGGTGAACGTCCAATGGCTGCGGATAACAAAACATTAGGTCGTTTCCAATTGACAGATATTCCAGCAGCACCTCGTGGAATTCCTCAAATCGAAGTAACATTTGATATCGATAAAAATGGTATTGTTAATGTTTCTGCGAAAGACTTAGGAACACAAAAAGAACAAAAAATCACGATCAAATCTTCTTCAGGCTTATCAGACGAAGAAATCGAACGGATGGTAAAAGACGCTGAAGCAAATGCTGATGCCGACAAAGCTCGTAAAGAAGAAGTAGATCTACGTAATGATGTTGATGCTTTACTATTCTCAGTTGACAAAACTTTGAAAGAATTAGAAGGTAAAGTTGACGCGGATGAAGTGAAGAAAGCTGAAGATGCTCGTGATGAATTGAAAGCAGCAGTTGAAGCGAACGATATCGAAGAAATGAAAGCAAAACGCGATGCATTGAACGAAATCGTACAAAACTTAACGGTTAAACTTTATGAACAAGCAGCACAACAACAAGCAGAGGCTGATCCAAACGCAGCTCAAGGCGGCGCGGATGATGTCGTGGATGCTGATTTTGAAGAAGTTAACGATGACGACAAATAATTGATTCGTTACGAAAGGCCAAAGTCATCGCTTTGGCCTTTTTTCTTTCAAGATTGGTGATTCCTTTAGAAAAAATCTAAGAAAAGTATCGTATCGATTTTGAGTGTGATACAATACTAACGATTCTATGAAATTATGGAGGGAAGCCAATGGCTACAAAACGGGATTATTACGAAGTCCTTGGGGTGCAAAAGGGCGCTTCGGATGATGAAATAAAAAAAGCATATCGTAAGCTTTCCAAGCAGTACCACCCGGATATTAATAAAGAAGCTGATGCTGAAGAAAAGTTTAAGGAAATTTCTGAGGCTTATGAGATCCTAAGTGACCCGCAAAAACGTGCTGCTTATGACCAATACGGTCATGCAGGTACCGATCCAAACTTTGGTGCTGGCGGAGCAGGTGGCTTCGGAGGCGCTGGTGGTTTCGGCGGAGCAGGCGGTTTTGGATTTGAGGATATTTTTGAATCCTTCTTTGGCGGCGGTGGTTCACGTCAAGCGGACCCTAAGGCACCAAGACAAGGATCAGATTTGCAGTATTCGATCAACTTGGAGTTTGAAGAAGCTATTTTTGGTGTGGAAAAAGATATTAAATATAATCGCGAAGAAACTTGCCATACGTGTAACGGGAATGGTGCGAAGCCAGGAACACAACCAGAAGT
Organism: Enterococcus sp. DIV0756; assembly: GCF_051710745.1. NCBI lineage: Bacteria > Bacillati > Bacillota > Bacilli > Lactobacillales > Enterococcaceae > Enterococcus > Enterococcus sp. DIV0756. Next base: position 1,420,062 of record NZ_JBIOLF010000001.1, read on the forward strand.
TTGTCATAAATGTCATGGCTCAGGTTCAATCAATGTAGAACATCAAACGCCACTTGGCCGTGTAATGAGCCGTCAAACGTGTGATGTTTGTCATGGGACAGGTAAAGAAATTAAAGACCCTTGTCCAACTTGTCATGGTTCAGGTCATGAAAAACGTCCTCATACAGTCAAGGTGAAAGTTCCTGCTGGTGTAGAAGATGGACAACAAATGCGTCTAGCTGATCAAGGAGAAGCAGGTGTCAATGGCGGACCATATGGAGATTTATATGTGGTCTTTAAAGTAAAACAAAGTGATATCTTTGATCGTGATGGTGCAGAGATCTATTACACATTACCTCTAAGCTTCGTGCAAGCTGCGCTTGGTGATGAGATCAATGTTCCAACTGTTCATGGCGAAGTGAAATTGAAGGTGCCTGCTGGAACTCAGACAGGAGCGAAGTTTAGACTCCGCGGAAAAGGCGCACCAAGACTTCGTGGAAATACGAATGGTGATCAACAAGTAACGGTTAAGATCATTACGCCGAAGAATTTGAATGACAAGCAACGGGAAGCCTTGCGGGCATTTGCTGAAGCAGGTGGTCAAACCGTTAGCGAACAAAAAGAAGAAGGTTTCTTTGGCAAGGTGAAAGATGCTTTTGGCGGAAAGAAATAATTATGGAGACTCAATCAATTGACTGTTGATTGAGTCTCTTTTTTCTTTTACTATTAGGTTAAGAAGAGAATATGTGTTGAAGGAGGTTCATATGGATAAGTTAGACAAGTTATTTGATCGAATGACTAGAGACATGATGCATTATTTTATTGCAGGAGGACTCGCTGAACCTGATGGCCTTATTCGCACAGTCGAATTTTTTTTAAGCTTTGTTGATAAAGGGAAATTAAGTGATAAACTTTTGGACAAACAAGTGGTTAAAGAGGCATTAATCCATCACATGCCTCAACATATGCCATTATTTATTGATGAAAGCTTTTATGCTTATCAAATTTTATTGGATCTCTATAGTGCGCTGTATCACGAGAGAGTTATCACCGAAGAAGAGTGTAAAGAGATGCACTATTTTATTTATCTTAATAAAACGCCTTTTTTGACTCGTATGAGCAATCCAAATTATTGGTCAAAGGCTAAATTAGCGATTATGGACGAGTGGCGTGAAGGGAATTTTGACGTTGAAGATCCCTATAATGTGGAGCACTATGATCTCGAAGAAATGCCAAAGAAAACAATGCCCGACAATATTTTGGCGTTTCCTAAACAGAAGAAGGTTGAAAGTCGAAGGACAAGCTATCTTGTTCGAGTGGACCTAAAAGGGTACAAACCACCGATTTGGCGACGATTGAAGATACCGGCAGGGGTTACCTATGAGCAACTTCATCATATTCTTCAAATTAGTTTTGGATGGGAGAACAGTCATTTACACAGTTTCTTTGTTGATCGGACTAAGATGATTGGACCAAGTGACTTGGAAATGTCACAGTTTTCTGAAGAACGCAGGTTAATTGACGAAGATTTTCAAGAAGGTGCTAAAATCGAATATATTTATGATTTTGGCTGTGATTGGGAACACCAAATTATTGTTGAAAAAGTTCTTATGGATGAAGCTGTACGTTTTCAGTACGCGGTGTGCGTAAAAGCCAAGGGAGATACGCCTGTTGAAGATTCACGAGGAGAGGAAATTTGGCAGCCGTTTGATTTGGCGGAAATAAATTTAAAGCTTGAACAAGAAAGAGTCAATCGAAATTAATTAATAAAAAAGTCTGGAACTAAATTGTCCAGACTTTTTCATTTGTATCGAACTTCTATTTGTATGCTATTTTTGGTGGAACGAATCAGTCTCTAAAAATAAAGCGACGAAGACCATGGTATTTTTTTTCTTCTTGGATTGGCGAATTATCTGTGATTAACAGAGCGATCATGACATAACCAATCCAACTGTCACGGGAGTAGAGTACATATTTTGGCAACCATTCGTTGGCGTATTTGTCTTTGTATTCTTTTAGACCGCCGAAGGAATAGAAACGAGAACCAAAATTGTAAACCAAATAGGCAATTCGTTCTTGAGTAAAGCTTTTTCGAGATGTTCCTACGTTAGCTAACGGTGCCATTCCTAAATCGAAATACTTAATGTCCATTTCATCTCTCATGTATTGGAAAAGATTAATAAAAAGGAAATCCATCGTGCCGCTTGGGGCTCTTTCTGGGCTGTGACGCATTAAATCGATTGTTCCGATATCATCGGTATAAGTAGGCATAAAATTCGCAAAGGCTACGATGTTTTCTTCGCTATTTCTAATCACTGCAATGGGTGCTCGTTGCAGATAATCCTCTGAGAAGAAGCCTAGAGAAAAGCCTTTTTCCTTCCGTCCTCCTAACCACTCATCTGAAACTTCTTTTAAAGCATTCATTGTTTCAGTTGAGAAAGGAGGTTTTATAACATCAAATTGAAAACCTTCTTTAAGAACTTTATTAAAGCTGGCCCGTTGCCCCTTCATCTTCTTGCCGCTTAATGTAAAGTCTGGTAAATGAACATGGGCTCTTTCACCAAATTTGATGAAATCATAGCCAAATTCATGAAGAATCATGACCATCTCTTCGCTGTTCTCGTAAAAGACCGGCAGATAATTGTAGCGATCAACTTCATTGATTAAGGCCTCGGTTGCCGCTTCAAAGTCACTTGCTTTCCCTGAAGGATCACCCATAACTAAAATTTTATTGTTAAATGTTGATAATTGGAAGAATACCGTGTCTTCTTCTCCGTTGTTATAATAGAAAACCTTCTTATCCTTTAGGAAAACTAATTGACTATCAGCATTTCCGCCATAAGTCGATAGAATATGTTGAACACGTGGCTCGTCAATCTCTTCACCAACTTGAATGCGTTTGTTCTTCAAAAAGCGGATCAATAATAAGATAATGAAAGAAACCAGCAAAATAGCTACAAATCCGACAAACCAAATTTGTTCACTAGGGAATAAGAAAAATTCCGGTAAACGATGACGATGGTGAATTTTTGGGCTGTTATAAACGCCGATAATAATATAGAGGAACGTTAAGCTACCCATAATAATACCATCGATAGTGACCCATTCAGCAGAGTAGACAAGCTGTTCTCTAAATAATTCGTTTTTCGAAAAAATAACAAAAAGCAACAGCATGGCGAGGAAAACGCCCGTTGAAAAACGGAATCCAGCTAGTAATGAATAAAGAAAGGTCAGAGTCACAATTACGATCGTAGGAACATAAGCTCTTTTAACCCGCGCAGCAATTCCACGACCTGATACAATCAACAAGAAGCCTAATAGTATGGCTGGAAAGACTACGATTACACGTGAATGAATAGGGTTTAATCGTTGTAAGAAAGGCAGGCGAATGAATGCCTCGGGTATTGTTGCTGATAAAACTAGCATGCTTCCAGTAAAGTAGAGTAAGAGAACTTCGAATTTATGTGCTAATTCTTTTAATAAACTAATCGGAATTCCTTTGTAACGTGTATTGATCGTTGTACCGATATTTTTGAAAAAGAAAATCAAGCCAATCGCAAAAGGAATTAGGTAGTAAAATAGTCGGAAAAGTAATAGCCATGCCACGACGGTTTCACGCGGCGTTCCTAAAGCAGACAGGCCGATGATCATCATCAGGTCAAAACTGCCCAATTCTCCGGGAATCATCGATGCGATCCCGATTACAGTCGCTGCAATAAATAACGGAACAACATCACGAATGCTTACTTGGACGCCCATCAACAGCCCAATCGAAATGAAGCTAGCCAATGCACCAGTCCATTCTAAAAAGGAGGTCGCAATTAGCTCAAAACGATGCGAACTCTTTAGATCGCCAAGGTATTCGCCTTTGCCGAAGAGGCTTAAGCAGAAAATGATCGGAAAGTATAACCCGCCTCCTATTAGCCATATCCAATATTGACGTAAATATTGATTATGATCATCAAACATCACTAGGAAAAAGGAAATCAACGCATAAATGGATAAACCAGACATTGTAAAAACTAGAATTTTTGATAAGGCTTGAACAACTTTTTTTCCGGAGGTCTGTTTGCCGTAAAACTCTGATCGCAATCCGGCACTAATCACTCCACCAAAACCTGCTATGTTATTTAAAGTGTTAACAAGCCAGCTTGTTTCGAAGACATAGAGTTTTTTTGGTTTTTGTCCCAAGATGTTATTTAGGGTAAAGTCATAGCCGATCATCGGAATTATAGAGACTAATCCGATCACTGCCATCAAAAGAATGTTCCAAATGCTGATTTCGCTTAAGAGTGTTGAAAGCTGTTCAAATGATATTTTTTTCGCAATATTTGATAATTCAAAAAAGACAATTATAATAACAGAAATCAAAAAAATTGTTTTAATTTTACTTAAATGAGTTTTGACCCATTCGATAAACTTTTCCATCAAATTACTCCTCACCGATTAAAAATTGTAGGACTTCCTGATTGAAACGTTTTGGATTTCTACGTGCAAACATGTGCCCTTGACCAGAAACAATTGCAAAACTCGCATTTGGTATTGAACGAGCAATGTACATTGAATGCTGTGTTTTAATTGAGTCGTGTTTTCCCACGATAACTAAGGTGGGGGCCTTAATTTTATTCAGATCCTCAGTGGATAACCCGATGTCGCGGAAAAGCAGACGCAGAATAGGTAAGAAATTACGCATCCCCGTATCGATAAATGAACCGACCCAAACAATGGCATACTGCACGTAACTTAGAAGGTGGTAAAGCGTTCGAACGCCGCTGGGAACGGTATTTCCGGCATTCAAAATCAAATGATCCACCTTGTCAGGGAAGAGTCGTGCAAAGACCATTGCCAAATTGGCACCGTCGCTAAAACCCAGGAGATCGGCACAGTTAAGCTCTTCTTGTTCCATGATAGCAGCGAGATCCTCTGCCATTAATTGGAAACTTGTTTCTTTTTGCGTATTCGTCGAACGTCCATGTCCACGGCTATCCACGACATAAACATTAAAATGCTTGCTAAAACTGTTTAGTTGTTTCGAAAAGTATCTGCCGCTTCCGCCGTTACCATGAAGCAGAAAGAGTGCTGGACCTTCTCCGTATTTTTCATAATAAATTTCTGAACCATCGCTCATTTGAGCAATTTTCTTTTCATTTTTCACAACATCACCTACCAGACTTAAGTATACCGATTTTTTTGTTTCTTGCACATTAATTTAATTGTTGAACGAAATGAAAACTTTAGAATGATTAATTAAATATAAAACTATCATTTTTTTCTTTTAAATGATCTTGCGACTCTTGTAGTATGGTTAGAGATAAAAGAAGACAGATAGGTAGATTTCATGTTAAAGATAATTGGAAAGCTTTTAAAAATAATGATTATATGTGCAATTTTAGTGACCGTAGTGGTCGGTGGGTTGTTCACAGTTCGAATCTATAAAAATACAAATACGGTCAATGGTTATCGCAATGACGTTCAAGTTTTGGCAGAACAAGCAGGTGTGGGAGACTACACGGATGTTATTTTAGGTATCATGTATACTGAATCAAAGGGTCAAGGGACAGACTTGATGCAAAGTTCTGAAAGTGCGTATGGCAGTCGTGGGAAAATTATTAGTCAACAGGAGAGCATCGAAAGCGGTGTTAAGCATTTTGCGGAAAGTTACAAACAAGCAAAAGCGGCGGGGTGTGATCTTAACACAGCCATTCAAGCATACAATTTTGGGACCAAATATATACAGTACGTCCAAGAACATGGTGGTAAAAACAGTGTAGAGCTTGCAGAAGAGTACTCGCGGGACGTTCTATCACCAGGATACGGAAATGATCAGCAACACACATATCGTTACATGCAACTACAGTCAGTGTTATACAACGGCGGGTACTTATATCAAAACGGTGGGAACATGTTTTACGCAGAAATTGTACAAATGAACAAACGGTTCATTACGATGTTTCAAAGGTTTCAAAATAGTTAAAATAATGAGCGGAAAGCTTGTAATAATAAAGAAATATGCTAAAATGATAGACGTATAAGTTTGTCTAAAAAAATCGCGCTGATCGAGAGATGAATTAGGGCGATTTTTTACGGCTGTTATCATATTTTTTGGGAATTGGGGTGAGGTTTTTTTGGCGCAAAGAATTCCCCAACAAGTGATTGATGAGGTTCGTGAAAAAACAAATATCGTTGAGGTCATTGGGCAATATGTTCAATTGAAAAAATCCGGTAAAAATTATTTGGGACTGTGTCCATTTCACGAAGAGAAAACTCCGTCATTTTCGGTTGCTGAAGACAAGCAGATTTTTCACTGTTTTGGTTGTGGTAAAGGCGGCAATGTTTATACTTTTTTGCAAGAGCTAGAAGGAATTAGTTTTCCAGAAGCAGTAAAAAAAGTTGCCGACATGGAACAAATTCCTTTAGGTATTGAGATTTCTAGCGAGCCAGTAAATCAAACGTCGACAGGACAGCAGCAGTTGATTGCTTTGCATGAACGGACACGTGATCTGTATCATCATTTGTTGATGAATACGAAGGTTGGCGAAACGGCGTTAGAATATCTTCATGAACGTGGACTGAGTGATGAACTGATCAATGAATTTAAGATCGGATTCGCACCTAGTCAACGAAATTTCTTAGTTCAAGTAGCTCAGCAAGACAAGGTTAATGCTGAGTTAATGGAACGTAGTGGATTGTTTATTCGCCGAGACGACGGCAGCTTTAGTGATCGTTTTTATCAGCGCGTGATGTTTCCACTGAATGATTTTCGCGGAAAGCCGATTGGTTTTTCGGGACGTTTGTTGAAGACAAAAGACTTTCCCGGAGAAGACCAACCAAAATATCTGAATTCTCCTGAGACAGAGTTATTTAATAAACGACAGGTTTTATTCAACTTTGATAAAGCGCGTAATGAAATTCGCAAGCAAGGTGAAGCGATCCTTTTTGAAGGCTTCATGGATGTATTAGCTGCTTGGCAAGCGAATATCAAAATCGGTTTAGCTTCCATGGGAACAAGTTTGACAGAGCAGCAAATTGCAGCAATCGAACGTGTGACCAACCAAGTAGTCATCGCTTACGATGGTGACGATCCTGGACAGGCCGCTACAGACCGCGCTTTGACGATTTTAGATGCACATAGTCGTTTGAATTTAAGTACTGTTACTGTACCGGAGAAGCTCGATCCAGATGAGTATTTGCGGAAATACGGTGTGACTGAGTTGCAGAACTTATTGCAACATGGCCGTCAGACACCGTTTGCATTTAAGATGCATTATCGCAAAAAAGGCTTAAATTTGGATAATGAATCAGATCGCTTGAATTACCTAGAGGTCCTGATGCAAGACTTGGCAAAAGTACAGTCTCCTGTAGAACAAGATTTGTATTTAGGTCAACTAGCCAACGAGTTTCATTTAACGCGAGAAAGCTTAAAACAGCAGCTGCAAATGGTTCGACAGACTTTGCGAACCGAACGACGTCAACAGCAGGTGCCAATTTCTCCAGTTCCGACTCAAACGGTTAGAAAGGTCCTGACCAAAGAAGAAAAAGCCGAACGAATGCTGCTGTATCGTAGTATGAATGAAAGTTCGATTCGCGAACAATTAGTGCAATCGGAATTTCAATTCATCCATGACCAGTATCAAGAATTGCTTCTTTACTTAGATAGTTATATGATGGTTCATGGAAATTTTGTTTTAGCGGACTTCCTGAACTATTTAAAAGAGGACGAGATGAAGCAGTTAGTCATCGACATCTCTATGATATCCATGTCAGAAGATAGTAATGAGCGGGAAATCTATGATCTGATGCGGGTAATCTCCCAATCTAGCATTGCTGAGGAAATCAAACAACGACAAGAAGAGCAGCTCGAGGCTAGAAAAAGTGGAAACCAGCAACGGGAATTAGAATTGACCGTGCAAATTATCGAATTGACGAAACGCTTGAAACAAGCCTAGAAGTGAAAGGGGCATTTATTTTATGGCAGATGTAAAAAACAAAAAAGAGTACGAAAAAGCTTTAGCAGCCTTCATTAAGGAGAAAAAACCTTTAGGACAGGTAGTCTACGATGAGTTAACCAATCGTTTGGCGACACCTTATGAATTAGGTGCGGAAGCAATGGATCAATTGATCCAAAAAGTCGAAGACGCTGGTATCAGTGTTGTTGATGAAAATGGTGAACCTTCTAAGGCTAGCTTGAAACAAAATGAAGAAACTGCAAAAGCCGCACAAAAAGAAGATTTATCGGCCCCAACTGGCGTTAAGATCAATGACCCAGTTCGTATGTATTTAAAAGAAATCGGACGCGTTTCATTGTTGACTGCGGAAGAAGAAGTTGAACTTGCATTATTGATCGAACAAGGTGATCAAGAAGCAAAACAACGTTTAGCAGAAGCAAACTTGCGTTTAGTTGTAAGTATCGCAAAACGTTATGTGGGACGCGGAATGCAATTCTTAGATTTGATCCAAGAAGGAAATATGGGCTTGATGAAGGCAGTTGAAAAATTTGATTATCGTAAAGGATTCAAATTCTCGACTTATGCGACATGGTGGATTCGTCAGGCGATTACTCGTGCGATTGCTGACCAAGCACGTACGATCCGTATTCCAGTTCATATGGTTGAAACTATCAATAAATTGATTCGTGTACAACGTCAATTATTACAAGATTTAGGCCGGGAACCAACGCCAGAAGAAATTGGTGCTGAAATGGACTTGCCAACTGAAAAGGTTCGTGAAATCTTAAAGATCGCTCAAGAGCCGGTTTCTTTGGAAACACCGATTGGGGAAGAAGACGATTCTCATTTAGGTGACTTTATTGAAGACCAGGAAGCAACGAGTCCTGCTGAACATGCCGCTTCTGAAATGTTGAAGGAACAATTGGAAGATGTGTTAGATACTCTTACTGACCGTGAAGAAAATGTTTTACGTCTACGTTTTGGCTTAGACGATGGCAGAACACGAACATTGGAAGAGGTTGGTCGTGTGTTTGGCGTTACCCGTGAACGGATTCGTCAGATTGAAGCGAAAGCTTTGCGTAAATTGCGTCATCCATCTCGCTCTAAACAATTGAAAGACTTTTTAGAATAAAAGCGTTAAGCTCCTCGAGGGATTCCTTGAGGAGCTTTTTATATAGAGAAAGAGCGACTAACCTTCCTCGATTCATCAATCTCAAAATGTATATGGAATTTATTATTTTTGATTAATTCGCTCGAAAATTGCTTGGAACATCCCTAAACATATGATAGATTAAAGCATATGATTGAAAAAAGGAGCCGATTTCATTGCAAAAATGCCCTAACTGTGGGTTTGAACCAGTTGAAGGACATTTAACTTGTCCGAATTGTGGTTTTTCTCTACAGTTAAATGATCAAGAAAATACCAAAGATGTCACTGATAAAAATGATACAATCGAATGGTCTGATCTAGCGGATATGCCAATTGAATCTGTGCAAAAAATGTTTAAGGATAATGAGGATAAAATGAAAGAAGAGAATTCAAACGAAACAATTGAAGAAACTCCAGAAATGAATCCGATTTTGGCGCAGTATATTCGTGAACATAAGGATGACCTTAACGAATCCGATAAAAATGAAATAGAAACGAACTCTGAAGAAGCCGTTGAGGCGGACTCAGTCAATGAAGATGAAATTGAAATTTCAGAGGAAAAAGAAGCCGTTGCTGCAGAAACGCAAGAACCTGTTTCTGAAGAAATTGTAGAGGAAAAAGAAGCAGAAGCTGGAGAACCGATTGAAAAGGATGAGGTGATCGAAGAAGCAGAAGTTTCCTCTGATAAAACAATCGTTGATTCGAAAGAAGAAGCATTGCTTGATCCTGCTATTCCTTATGAGGAAGAAAACGTAAAATCTGATTCTGATGAGAGGGAAAAAGAGTTGGCAGACACTGTGCCGACTGATGGATCTGGTGGCAATCACCTTCCACCAAACAATCCACGTCCCACTGAAGAAAAACCAAAGAAAAGCCGTAAAAAGATGTATATTACGCTAGCGGCAATCGCTGTTTTGGGTATTGGCGGTGCCTACTATTATCAGCACGAGAAAGAAGTTGAGGCGCAACGCGTCGCAACTGTAAAAAAAGAAAATAAAGCTCTTGATTCGATCGAAGAAAGTATCAATGGTTATTACACGGACGATCAGCATACGTTTCTACTTGCTGAAAAGGTGAATCTTAATCCTGGCAAAATCGACGAGGAACTGTCTAAGTATAAAGATCATAAGCGTTATGAGGATCTGAAAAAGGACTATGATGAGCTGACAAACAAACAGAAAGCTGAACAATCAGTGAACCAACTATTTACAAGTGCAGCGATTAATGGAAATAAGGTTGCAGAGAAGCCGCTCTTGAAGGCTGCTGAACCAGTGAATCTAACCGTTAATACAGGTGATAAAGCGTTTGATGATTTAATGAATCAAGCAATCAACAATGCAAAAGAACAGTATGACAAAATTGACGTTGCCAAAAAAGCAACAGATGGATTATTGAAAGATGGAAGCGTCGTTGACTCTGTCAATCGTGATCAATACAATAAGGCCAATGATGCAGTTAAAGCGGTGGCTAATCAAGCGTTAGTGCAGACTCAAAAGGATGAATTAACGAAAGTCGATCAAGTCTTGAAGGACAAAGAGAAAAAAGCGGCTGAAGAAAAGGCCGCAGCTGAAAAAGCAGCTCAAGAAAAAGCCGAGCAAGAAAAGGCGGCTCAAGAAGCTCAAAACAAACCTTCTTCCAACACTAGCCAGGCAGGTGACACCAGCAGTGATGCCTATGCATGGGCGCCAGGAGTGAAAGAAAAGGTTATCCAAACGTGTATTTCACGAGGGTACATCGTGGAAGGTGGGTACAGCTTGGAACCGGTGAAGGTTGAAAATGGCGAAGGCTATTATAATTTGTATGCCACTTCCAATCGTGCTTCTTTGACGAAGGGCTATTCAGATAGCGATTTACCGATGTATTTAGTAACAATCAACTGTAAAACAGGTTGGTTTAAAGGCAACGGTCCAAATTAAAAGAAAATCAAGGCTGGAAAGAAAGTTTTCTTTCCAGCCTTAGTCATGAGCTGTGGTAAAATATGATAGGCGGATGTAATGTTTTTCAGATTTGATGATGAAAAATAGATAAAGTGAAAGCAAAAGGAGCAACAAGTATGAATGAATTATTAGGTCAAGTTTTTACAGGGTTGATCATTGATGAAAATGACACAATGTATTTAGTGCAAAAAAACGGAGTCACTTTCCGTTTATTAAAAACTGAGAATGACGCTCACAAAATTGGCGACTCGGTTGAAGGGTTCGGCTACGTGAATCAAAAGAAGGAAGCCATTTTTACTACTTTGATTCCGCAAGTTCGAATCGGTCATTATGCATTTGGCGAAGTGACAGATGTTCGTCGGGACCTAGGCGTTTTTGTGAATATCGGGTTACCTGATAAGGACATGGTTGTTTCTTTAGATGAAATGCCTAGTATGAAAGAATTGTGGCCTAAAAAAGGCGATCGCTTGATGATCAGCATGCGCGTCGATGAAAAAGATCGGATGTGGGGTGTTTTAGCCGATGAGGCGATCTTTCATTCATTAAGTCGTGCAGGAAATGCAGAAATGCAGAATGAGAATAAAAAAGGCACGGTCTATCGTCTAAAAGTTGCTGGTTCTTATTTAATTACCGATGATTTTTACATCGGTTTTGTCCATCCTTCTGAACGTTATCAAGAACCGCGATTAGGTGAAGTCGTTGAAGCGCGTGTAATTGGTGTTCGTCCAGATGGTGTGTTGAATATGTCTTTGAAACCACGCAGCTACGAAATGATCAATGATGATGCAGCGATGATTTTAACGATGTTGCAAAGAAATGCAAATCATACGTTGCCTTACTGGGATAAGTCTGCTCCTGAAGTGATCAAAGAAGCTTTCGGGATCAGTAAAGGTCAGTTTAAGCGAGCAATTGGGCATTTATTAAAAGAAAAATTGATTGAACAAAGTGAAGGTCAGATTCGATTAAAGGGCTAATTGAGAATGTCCTTGCATAAATAAAGGTGATAAACTATAATAATTCTAAGAAAAACGGCAGTCACATTGTTGGTTGTTTAGAATTATTCTAAATTAGATAGAGGAGGGCTCTCTTGAACGCAATCCTAGCCTTACAAAAAACCAAAAAACAACTTCATGATTCTGGATTCAAGTTGACGCCTCAGCGCGAAGCGACCGTTCTCGTTTTATTGGAAAATGAAAAAGATCATTTATCAGCGGAGGAAATTTATTTTTTAGTAAAGAAAAAAAGTCCGGAAATCGGCTTAGCAACTGTTTATCGTACATTAGAAATTTTAACAGAATTGCAGATTGTCAATAAGATCAGTTTTGATGATGGCTTAGCCCGCTATGATCTTCGCAAAGAAGGGGCAGAGCATTTTCATCACCACTTGCTGTGTCTTGAATGCGGGAATATTGAAGAGATCGAAGAAGATCTTCTTGGTGAGGTAGAACGTGTAGTTGAATCACGGTATCATTTTTTAGTTAAGGATCACCGTTTGACATTCCATGGCATTTGTCAAACTTGCCAAGAAAAAAAAGAAGCATAAGGCTTCTAGCTTGAAATGGATTAAGTTATAATTAATTTATATAGTCCCTTGCAAAGATACGTGCTATCATTTCAAGGGACTTTTTGTTATGATAAGGCGAAAGTGGTGAGAACATGGATGATCAAATAACCGAATATTTGCATTATTTAACGATCGAACGGGGGCTTTCGGAGAATACTCGTGTGAGTTATCAAAGGGACCTTCACCAGTATTTGTCGTTTCTGCAGGAGCAGGGAGTAACCGAATGGCAAGCAGTCGATCGTTATATCGTTGTGGCTTTTTTGGCAAGTTTAACAGAGGCAGGCAAGGCATCCACGACAATAACGCGAATGATTTCTAGCTTGCGCCGATTTCATCAGTTTTTACGTCAAGAGCGTTACACGGATCATGACCCAATGCAACATATAGACAGTCCCAAAAAGGCTCAAAAACTACCTCAGACGCTTTCTTTAGCGGAGGTTGAACGATTGATCGCTGCTCCAGATACAACAACAGATTTAGGGATTCGGGATCGAGCGATTTTAGAAGTAATGTATGCCACAGGTTTACGAGTGAGCGAGCTGATCGGACTAAAACTTGGCGATATCCATTTAGAAATGGGGTTATTACAAACTGTTGGGAAGGGTGACAAAGAGCGGATCGTGCCCCTTGGCGACTATGCGATTCATTGGCTGGAGCGCTACTTAACAGAGGTGCGCCCATTATTAACGAAAAAAACACCTAATGAGCCCTTTCTATTTGTCAATAACCACGGTCACGGAATGAGTCGACAGGGAATTTGGAAAAACCTAAAGCAATATGTGATTAAAGCTGAGATTACTAAGGATGTTACTCCTCATACGTTGCGTCATAGCTTTGCGACGCATTTGCTAGAAAATGGCGCGGACTTGCGAACTGTTCAGGAGCTTTTAGGTCATGCTGACATTTCGACAACTCAGATCTATACACATATTACTAAACGAAGAATGACCGAAGTCTACAAAGAATTTTTCCCACGGGCTTGACAGGAGGAGAAAGAATGCTTAGTCAGTATCGAAAAAATCAACGGAAAATTGCCATGGGACTTTTAAGCTTCCATGAAAGCTTGAAGGATCACCAGCATTTGCTAAAAGAAATTGATACATATGAAGAGGATGATCGTTATCAGCTTTACTGCTATTACGATGAGCATTCTGATAATGTTCAGGGTGTTATCGGAATCAGTCAATTGGAAGATCAAGAAATTGTTTTGCATGATATCAGTTTAAATCCCTCTTATCGTGGGGAAGGTGTGAGCCGAAAAATGATGGTGGAATTACAAGCGCTGTATCCAGGGCAAAAAATAATTGGGACACCAGCAACGTCTGCCTTCTTAGCAAAATGGCAGGAGCATAAGTGAGGGTAAAATGGAAACAATTAGTTTGAAATTAGATGTTTTTGAAGGGCCGCTGGACTTATTGCTGCACCTGATTCAACAACTGGAAATTGATATTTACGATATCCCGATAGCGGAAGTGACGGAACAATACATGAATTTCATTCATGCGATGAAGACATTGGAACTTGAAGTAGCAGGAGAATACCTAGTTATGGCTGCAACTTTGATGTCGATCAAAAGTCAAATGCTTTTACCGAAACCTGAATTAGCGTTTGACTATGATGACGAAGAAGGTGAAGATCCACGAGAAGCCTTGGTCCAACAACTTTTGGAATATCGGAAATATAAATATGCGGCTTCTGTTTTATCAGAAAAGGAACAAGAACGAAGCTTGTTTTACACTAAGGCGCCCATGGACCTATCTGAATATGAAGAAGAAATTTTACCTTTACCCAAAAATCAATTGAATACAATTGATCTTTTCTTGGCCTTGCATGATGTTCTGCAACGAAAGAAAAGAAATCAGCCAATGGAAACAACAGTGACCGCTGAAACGATCACTGTCGATCAAAAAGTGACTGAGATTGGTCAGAGGTTAGACAAACTCCCCGAGAATGAAGGTTTGCCGCTGGAGTCTTTTTTTGTGCAATACACGAAGGATGAAATGATCACAACCTTTATGGCATTATTGGAATTAATGAAGAAGGGCCAAGCCACCGCGACTCAGGAAGAAACCTATGCACCAATTTTGATTTTTAAAGGAGTCAATATATGAATCAATTAAGTCAAATCGAAGCGATGCTTTTCGTGGTAGGTGAGGAAGGAATAAGTTTAGAAGAATTAGCTTTCACGTTGAAAAGACCAACCCCGGAAATCTATCAGAATATTATTGATTTAAGGGAATCCTATGAGGAAAATGAGACGTCTGCGCTTACTTTATTAGAAGTAGGCAATCATTTTGTTTTAAGTACAAAAAAGAAATTTGCTCCACTACTAAAAGAATTTGCTCGTTCACCGATGGCTAATCGATTAAGCCAAGCGGCACTTGAAACACTATCAATCATTGCCTATAAACAGCCAGTGACACGATCAGAAATTGATGAGTTGCGCGGCGTCCAATCAAGTGGAGCGGTTCAAACGCTGGTAGCACGACAGTTAATTGAAGAAAAGGGTCGTGTTGATGGACCAGGTAGGGCGATTTTATATGGAACCAGTGCTTACTTTATGGATTACTTCGGGCTTAAGGATATCGAAGAATTGCCGGATGTACAGAAGATGGAAGCAGATTTAGCAGATGAAGAAGAACCATTGGATTTGTTTTATGATCGTTTTAAAGAAGAGGATGGACAATAAATGGAGAGATTACAAAAAGTTATCGCCCACGCAGGGATTGCCTCGCGTCGTAAAGCCGAAGAATATATTACTGGCGGACGTGTTAAGGTAAATGGCGAAGTGGTGAAAGAGTTAGGAACAAAAGTAGGCAAAAAGGATATTGTTGAAGTCGACGGTGTGCCAATTTACCAAGAAGAGCCCGTCTATTACTTGTTTTACAAACCTCGAGGAGTGATCTCGGCCGTTAGCGATGATAAAAATCGCAAGGTCGTAACGGATTATTTTGCTGCTGTTCCAGAAAGAATCTACCCCGTAGGACGCTTGGATTACGATACGTCAGGTATTTTACTATTAACAAATGATGGTGATTTTTCACAACGATTAGCGCATCCTAAGCACCAAATCGACAAAGTTTATGTAGCAAAAGTAAAAGGCTTCGCAGAAAAAAGAACGCTTTTACCTTTGACAAAAGGAATTCGCATCGAAGGAAAGAAAACAGCTCCGGCTCGTTTTGAAATTCTCTCGACAGATAAAAAAGCGGAAACAAGTATCGTTGAACTGACAATTCATGAAGGCCGTAATCATCAGGTCAAAAATATGTTAGCTGCAGTGGGGCTACCGGTCCAAAAATTGAAACGTGAACGCTATGGTGACTTAACTTTACAGGGATTACGCCCTGGAGAATATCGTCGTTTGAATACTAAAGAAATCAACACTTTATTGAACCAATCAAAATAGAAAACCATTTACTTGTTTTTTGATAGTAAACTTGTTATAGTAATTACACAATAAAAAATAATTTAAGGTTCGTCTTCAGGGGCAGGGTGAAAATCCCGACCGGCGGTGATAGTCCGCGAACTGCGCAAGCAGCCGAATCGGTGAGATTCCGATACCGACAGTACAGTCTGGATAAAGAAGATAGAGCTTATTTGAGTGAGATCGTATTCAAGTAACTCTATGCTTTTTTCTGAAGCATAGAGTTTTTTTGCGTCGAAGTCTGACTCAAATAGTTCGATGAAGATGATTCCGAAACGGAGGATTTCACATGAAGAACTTACGGTTACAAAAAATGACAGCAGTAGCAGTGGCAGCAGCAATGGGACTAATATTACAATTTATCGCTTTTCCCATTCTCCCGATGTTCCCTTTTCTAAAGTTGGACTTTAGCGATATTCCAATTTTGATTAATATGTTTATCTTTGGACCATTGACAGGAGTTGCGACAGCTTTCATTCGATCATTGCTGCATTTGACGATGACCGGTTTTTCAATCGACAACTTGATTGGAGATTTTGCCAGTTTCTTCGCTTCAACCTTGTATACATTACCGATTTTTCTAATGTTTAGAAAAAGAACAACCTCGAAACGTATTATGGGTCTTGGTTTAGGTATTTTGGCCATGACGCTATTCATGAGTGTGGCAAATTACTTTGTCATCACACCGCTCTATCTAAAAGTTTTTGGACTTACAGCAGGACAAATGCTAGGAATGAGCATGGGACGCTATATCTTAGTTGGTATCGTGCCCTTCAATATCCTTAAAGGAGTCTTTGTCAGCACTGTTTTCCTAGCGTTGCATGCGAAGCTGCTTCCTTGGTTATCGAAAAAAACGATGACTTCGCAGCATCATTCAGTATAATTCAAAAAATCTCAGACACGTTTGTCTGAGATTTTTTTTATGAATATTGATAGTATTCGTGAACTTTTTTTAAATATGTTATTATGAATTTTGATATAAGATGGCATGAGAGGGACAACGTTTTGCAGACTGAATGACAGCTGCTTGGTGTTCTTCAGGAATGAATTCGTGGGTCGCTTCAGACTCTCCCAAAAAAAGGACCAGTCCATCATCGGTATAATCAAATATTTCGGGAGCGATCGTCTGACATAAACCGCAGGCGATGCAACGCTCAGGAATAATTTCACATTTCATTTTTTCACCTTCCACAGGAGATTTTACTATGACTTTTTTTATTCTAACGTTATTTCAGACAGGCTACAAGATAAGAACCTCGACATTGTATCATTTATTGGTCGGGAAGAGAACGAGCTCTGTTTTGCTACACGGTTTTTTTTACAATAATCTGATTTATTTAGGGGCTCTACCAACCTTGAAGGAAGCAATTTTCCAAAAGGAACTTCAGAACTTGGTTGCTGCTGGCTGGATTACCATAAATGAAGGCTTTGGGCAATTGACACAGCAAGGTAGAGAACAATTATCTGAAAAAAACTTTGATCTGGTTGGCTTGAATAATTTACGTTATGGTAGAATGCGGGAAGATTCTTGGCAGTTGATTCTTTTTGCTGTACAAGTTCTCAGCTATTTATCTTATAGTGAAAAAGACTATCTGCCGATTGAAAATCGACCGTTCTATTTGCAGCAGCTCAAAAAATGGTTAACAAGGTCACAGCCTCACTTGATTGAACGTTTCCAAAAAGAATTGCAAACGATCTTTAAGCAACTGCCAGTCGAAGAGGCTGATTTCTTGGCGAATCAATTTTCAGGTTATGGCTTTCAAGGCAAGACGACTTTTCAATTACTGCCAGCGAAGTATCAAGATGAACCGTGGAATCAACTTTATCGTCAACATGCGATTGATCTTTTTTTAGCACAAGTTAAAAAGGGAGAGCTAGCAAGATTGATTTCAACGTTGGATCAACAAAATCTTAATAAAAGTATGTTAAAAACAAGAGAATTTTTTTTAGCAGGTAAGACAGAAACAGACATTTTAACATTAAGACATTTGAAACAGGGAACGATCAATGATCACTTTATTGAATGGGCATTAATGGAGGAGACCTTTCCCTTTAAACGATTCCAATTGCTTGATTTCAGTCATCTGAGTATTGAACAAGTAATTGACCAGCACTATCAAGAATACGATGTTCCGTATTTAAGTTTTCGATTGTCCCAAATCTATCACTTAAGGAAATTTACATGGAATTGAAGAGACTATTAAAAGAAAAATTTCATCATGATCAGTTCAGACCTGGACAACAGGAGATTATTGAAACGATTTTAGCTGGAGAATCCGCTTTGGGGATGCTGCCGACGGGAACTGGGAAATCATTGTGTTACCAATTACCAGGTTACCTACTAGAAGGAACAGTAATCATTATTTCACCATTGA
Organism: Enterococcus sp. DIV0756; assembly: GCF_051710745.1. Classification (NCBI taxonomy): domain Bacteria; kingdom Bacillati; phylum Bacillota; class Bacilli; order Lactobacillales; family Enterococcaceae; genus Enterococcus; species Enterococcus sp. DIV0756. The sequence goes on from NZ_JBIOLF010000001.1 coordinate 1,438,437, forward strand.
TTTCTTTAATGGAGGATCAAGTGACTCAGTTGCAACGACTTGGAGAAAAACGAGCGGTAGCGCTAAACAGCCTACTCTCATCTTGGGAAAAGCAATGGATTTTAAGTGAACTTCATAATTATAAATTTATTTTCATGAGTCCCGAAATGTTCTTGGGGGCGGATGTTCAAAAAGCGCTAAAGTCTGCTAAGCTAGCCTTGATTGTAGTTGATGAGGCGCATTGTATTTCGCAATGGGGAATTGATTTTCGCCCGGAATATTTAAAGCTAGCTGACGGGATTAAGTTTATTGGTACTCACTTAGTATTGGCATTAACAGCAACGGCCACACCAGAGGTTCGAAGAGATATTCAACGGCTGTTATTTAAGGAAGAACCTGCGAAGGAATTTATTTATTCTGTTGATCGTCCGAATATCAGTTATTTTGTCTACCAAGAGAACAAGCTGGAAAAATTACGGGGGTTGATTGAAACCTTAGAAGGATCAGGAATTATCTATTGTGCTACCCGGAAGAAAGTTGAAGAGTTGTATCAAATGTTTAAGCACCAACAAGCGATTGCTTACTATCATGGCGGTCTTAGCGGACAGGAACGACGAATGCTTCAGCAGCAGTTTCTAGAAAATGATCTGAGGATTTTAATTGCGACGAATGCATTTGGCATGGGAATCAATAAAGAAAATATCCGTTTTGTGATCCATTATGATTTACCAGACTCACCAGAGAATTATTTGCAAGAAGTCGGCCGTGCGGGGCGAGATGGCCTAGCGAGTCAAGCAATTTTACTCTATGAAGCAGGCGATGAGCATATCCATCATTTTCTTCAGGAACAAACCGATCAATCGAAGAAATTATTTGAGATTAAGCAAAAAATGAGTGATCTAGTTTTTGAAGACCCATTAATAAAAAAGTGGGAACAGTTTTTTCCTAATGAAAGTGTGCGGTTGATGGATTTATTAAGTCAACGTGGAAGAACCAAAAAGGTTCAATTACAAAAAATGTTGGACTATATTTCTACTAACGAGTGTCGAAGAACCTTTTTGATCGCTTACTTTGGTGAAGAATTATCTGAAAAAAGCAAAAATTGCTGCGACAATGACGGGGCTATATTGAAAGTAAAAGCAGGAAAACACTCGTCGGGGGAAGAACAACTTCCGTGGGAAAAAATTCTTCAAAAAATTTTTAAAAATGATGAGAAAGATTGAAAATTGGCGCCACATTTTCAAGAGCTATGGTATAATACATGGCGATAGCATTTAGGAGGTTAGAGAAATTGAGTAGAAAAGATCGCTATAACGATACGAACAACGAACCGTGGGATCAACATATTTACGAATCTGATAGTGAAGAAGAAACTTATTCACGCAGCCAGTCTCGTCGTAGTGGTGGTGGCAATAAAGGTGGCGGAAATACGAAATTCTTGACGATTCTAGTCGCGTTATTATTAGCCCTTATTTTGATTCCAGCTGGTGCCTTTTTCTGGATTACTCGTGACAACGACAAGCCAGCAGCCTCTCCTGAGAGTACTACTCAGGTATCTAAGGTTTCTTCAACAGAAAAATCAAGCACCAAAGAAAGCAGCACAGAAGAAAGTACATCTACGTCTGAATCAGAACAAGATCAACAACAACAGCAACAGCAACAAGCCGCTGATCAGCAAGCACAGCAACAAGCTGCAGCTGAATCTCAGGCAGCCGCAGAGGCGCAAGCAGAAGCATCACGTTCTGCCGCAGCAGCTGCACAACAAACAACACCATCTTCAAGTACTACAAACGATGCAAACGCACAATACGGTACGGTTCAATCAGGTGAAGGTCCGCAACAAATCGCAGGCCGCTATGGTTTAAGTGTAGATGAATTCTTACGACTGAATGGGATGGATAGAAGCAACTTCTATTTTGATCCAGGTCAGCAAGTGCGTATTAAATAATTTGAATACTTTGCCGTAATCGCTAGCGATTACGGCTTATTTATTGAAAAGAGGCAGAACATGGAAAAAATTTCAATTGCAATCGACGGGCCTGCATCATCTGGTAAAAGCACAGTGGCCAAAATCTTAGCGAATGATTTTCATTTTATTTATGTAGATACAGGCGCGATGTATCGCGCCGTGACATTTTTAGCCATCAAACATAATGTCGCATTTTCAGATGAAGCGGGTTTAGCGGAATTAACAAAAAAATATCCGATCACCTTCAAGCAATCGGCACATGGACAACTTGTCTTTGCTGATGACGAAGAAATTACCCAAGCGATTAGACAGCCTGATGTGACTGGAGCTGTTTCTGAGGTGTCGGCACACGGAAAAGTTCGTGAGGAATTGGTCGAAGCGCAAAGACAGCTAGCCCAAGCCGGTGGAATTGTTATGGATGGACGAGATATCGGTACAACTGTTTTGCCACAGGCAGAAGTAAAGATCTTTCTAGTCGCAAGTGTTGAGGAACGGGCACAACGCCGCTACAAAGAAAATCAGGAGAAAGGCATCAAAATGGATTTTGAAGCGATCAAAGAAGCGATCGCCAAACGGGACTATTTGGATTCCCATCGTGAGGTTTCACCCCTTGTTCAAGCCACAGATGCTGAATTGGTCGATACGACTGGAATGTCGATTGAACAGGTAGTAACGAAGATTAAAGCGGTCATCCACTCAAAAGGTTTCTAAATTTTGGATAAAAACGATAAATAAAGCGGATTTCTTTCAAATTTTTAGAAAAAAAGAAGAAATCGCTTTATTTTTCATGTGGATTATTCTAAAATAGAACATGTAGTGTATTTTACGCAGAATTGTTGGTAAGGAGGACAAACGACATGACAGATTTAGAACAAAATTCGATGGACAACGAGAATGTTTCCATGGAAGCAGCAATGGAAAATGTGTATGAAGTTCAAGTTGGCGATATTGTTAAAGGTGAGGTGCTTGCCTTAGAAGATAAACAAGTGATCGTCGGTATTGAAGGCGCCGGAGTAGAAGGTGTTGTTCCAGCAAAAGAACTTTCGACACTACCTGTTGAAGATATCAATGAAGAAGTCAAGGTTGGCGATATTCTTGATTTAGTCGTTATCTCTTCTATCGGAAAAGACAAAGAAAATGGCAGTTATCTCCTTTCTAAACGCCGTTTAGACGCGAAAAAAGTTTGGGAAGATATTGAGAAAGAATTCCAAGATGGAAAAATCATTGAAGCACCTGTTACTAGCAGCGTTAAAGGCGGCTTAGTTGTTGATGTCGGTGTGCGCGGTTTTGTGCCAGCGTCAATGATCGATGATCATTTCGTAGATGATTTTTCAGCATACACTGGAAAAACATTGAAATTTAAAATCATTGAAATCGAACCTTCAGAAAATCGTTTGATTTTATCTCATAAAGCAGTTGTTGAAGCAGAAAAAGCTGAGAAGAAAAAAGAAATCTTATCAGAACTTTATGAAGGACAAGTCATTAAAGGACAAGTTGCTCGTTTGACAGACTTCGGAGCCTTCATCGACCTTGGTGGTATCGATGGCTTGGTTCACGTGTCAGAAATTTCTCATAGCCATGTGGCAAAGCCTGCTGATGTATTAAGCGTTGGCGATGAAGTAGAAGTTCAAGTACTTTCAGTTGATCCAGAAAAAGAACGGATTTCATTGTCGATTAAGGCCAATCTGCCTGGTCCTTGGACAGATATCGAAGAAAAAGCGGCTCCAGGTTCTGTACTTGAAGGAACGGTGAAACGTTTGACCAGTTTTGGTGCATTCGTGGAAATCTTCCCTGGTGTCGAAGGTTTGGTACACATTTCTCAAATCTCTCACAAACATATCGCAACACCGCATGAAGTATTACATGAAGGTGATCAAGTTCAAGTGAAGGTTTTAGAAGTACATCCTGAAGATCATCGGGTAGCTCTTTCGATTAAAGCGTTAGAAGAAAAGCCTGAGGAAGCAAAAGCAGAACCTGCTGAAGAAGAAACGTATGAATTACCAGAAGAAAACACTGGTTTTACCATGGGTGATATCTTAGGCGATGCTTTGAATGAAAATTCAGAAGAACAAGAATAGAGTGTATTGAAGGCGTGCTTTAGCACGTCTTTTTTGTCCGATTTGATGATCATTTTAAAGGGACACCTGATATTTTAATGAAAATCGCTCCTTCTCTTGCAAGAAGGAGCTTTCTTGGTTAAACTAAAGAGAATTTGGAAAAAGTACCAGCGCTTTACGAGTGGCTGGTATCTGCTATGAACATCAGATAAAATTTTTTCTAATAGAAAAGTATTTAATAGGAACGAGGAATTAAATTATGTCAAATCCTACAATTGCCATTGTTGGTCGTCCCAATGTTGGAAAATCAACCTTGTTTAATCGGATCGCTGGGGAACGTATTTCGATCGTGGAAGATACCCCAGGCGTTACGCGCGACCGGATCTATGCAAAAGGCGAATGGCTAGACCACGAATTTTCAATCATTGACACCGGCGGGATCGATATTGGTGATGAACCATTTATGGAGCAGATCAAACAACAAGCACAAATTGCTATCGATGAGGCGGATGTCATTTTACTTGTTGCCAGCGGTAAAGAAGGCGTTACGGATGCCGACGAAGCAGTCGCTAAAATCTTGTATCGCAGTAAAAAACCGATTATCCTCATGGTTAATAAGGTGGATAATCCGGAAATGCGCAACGAAATTTATGAATTTTATTCATTAGGCCTTGGCGAACCTTATCCTGTATCGGGAAGCCATGGACTTGGTTTAGGTGATGTGTTAGATGAAGCGGTTAAACATTTTCCAGAAGACAATGAAGAGGACGAAGACCAGTCCATCAAATTCAGCTTGATTGGTCGTCCCAATGTCGGGAAATCTTCTTTAATTAATGCTATTTTAGGTGAAGATCGAGTGATTGTCTCTGATATTGAAGGGACGACTCGTGATGCCATCGATACAAAATTTGTTGGCGAAAATGGTCAGGAATTTACCATGATTGATACCGCCGGGATGCGTAAACGCGGAAAAGTTTATGAGAATACTGAAAAGTACTCAGTTATGCGCGCAATGCGAGCAATTGATCGTTCGGATGTCGTACTAGTTGTTTTAAATGGAGAAGAAGGCATTCGGGAACAAGATAAACGAATTGCTGGATATGCCCATGAAGCGGGGCGTGGAGTGATTATTGTCGTTAATAAATGGGACCTGGTGAAAAAAGATACCAATACCATGAAAGAGTTTGAAGAAGAGATTCGGGATGAATTTGCGTATTTAGATTACGCACCGATCGTTTTTGTTTCTGCTATGACAAAGCAACGCTTGAACAAGATCCCAACGATGATTGAAGAAGTCAGCATGAATCAGAACTTGCGAATTCCTTCATCTGTCTTAAATGATATTATCATGGATGCAGTAGCGATCAATCCAACACCCACAGACAAAGGCAAACGTCTGAAGATTTTTTATGCTACACAGGTAGCGGTAAAACCACCAACCTTTGTTGTCTTTGTAAATGAAGAAGAGCTAATGCATTTTTCATATGCACGCTTTCTAGAGAATCAAATTCGAAAAGCCTTCGAATTTGAAGGAACACCGATAAAAATAATCGCTCGCAGAAGAAAATAAGGTATTTTATCATACTTTTATTTTGCTGACAACAGATTTCACTGAATGATAAAACAACCATGAATTTTGTGCCATTAATCGCTAAAAACCTTGCTAACATAAGGTTCTTATGCTATCGTTATAACAGAATATTGACCAAATCAATATTTCTTTACTGATGACTGGACCACTCAGTTTATCAGGTGATGTTTTTAACATCAATACTCATTTCTCAGGAGGTGAATTCATTCATGGCAAACAAAGCAGAATTGATCGAAAAAGTTGCAGCAGCTACTGACTTAACTAAGAAAGACGCTACAGCTGCTGTCGATGCTGTATTTTCAACTATCCAAGACGCATTAGCTGAAGGTGAAAAAGTTCAGTTGATCGGCTTCGGTAACTTTGAAGTACGTGAACGTGCGGCCCGCAAAGGACGTAACCCACAAACTGGTGAAGAAATCGAAATTCCAGCAAGCAAAGTACCTGCATTCAAACCAGGTAAAGCGCTAAAAGACGCAGTTAAATAATTTTTGCTGCTGAAACCGTTGTGACTCTTGAGTCGCAACGGTTTTTTTCTCGTTAAAAATGGAATCAGAATTATTAGATACTTATTTCTAGTAGAGATCGTTATTTCACTCAATTTTTAACTTATTTTTCATTTTACGAAAGCCTTGGCTTACGATAGAATAATAAAGAGGATTTAATGAAAAAGGAGAAAGTGGGTGAAGCGATGTCGAAGGAAAAATTATATTATGTGCCGAAAAATGATTCTTGGCATACCTATGAATTTCTTGCACAACGGCAAAACGATCCAAAGTGGCGACAAGCTTTTTTAGCTGCGGAAGCACAGATTGAAATGGAAGACAAAAAAAGAAAACGTCGCAACTTTATCATATTATTAATATCCGTCCCGCTAGTACTCATCGGAGTAATGGTTGGGTTGTATTTCTACGGGTCTTCCGATGATGTAGTCATTCCGAAGCGCGAGATAAGTTTAAATGATTCGGTAGAGGCATCGTCAGAGGTAACAGAGGAATCATCGACAGTTGATACCTCTAGTATCGGACAAGTATTGACCACGCCTTGGGGCGAGCAGGTAACGGTTTTACGTATCTTACCAAACGGTGAGCGGGTCATCAAAGAGGGCTATTCGCCATCAGACTTAAATAATGACGGGGTACTAACCTTTGAGGAATTGTCCGAGGTGGAAGAACGAGCAAATCAGCAGCAATATCAACAAACACCGCAGCAAGGACAAAACAATTATCAGCAGCAAACACCACAGCAAGGACAGAATAATCAACAACAGCAGGTGCCGCAGCAAGACCAAAATCAGCAACAGACACCTCAGGGAAATCAAGGGGTGCAACAGAATCCATCCAACGGGCAACAACCCGCTTCAAATCAAGAAGGACCTGTGCAAGAGCAGCAGACGCCGCAAAGTCAATAATTTCTATGATTTGCTTGGGATAGCTTTTGGATCTTCAAAATTTTTAATATTTGAGTGATTTTTGAAGATGATGGACAAAATGACCGACAGCCTTTCGCAGATTTGTTGCGGGAGGTTTTTTTGTAGTATAAAATGAAGTAAACGGGGTGAGTGTGATGGAAGTAACATACCGAAGCAAGCTTAATGAAACACGAATCACATATGGTGAAACCGTCGCTTCAATGATGCGTAAAAAGAATTTGGAAAATAAACAGATCCTTTTTTGCGGCAACCAGCGTTACTATGACCTATACGCGGAGAAGCTTCGGCAATTTATTCCGAAATCCAGCTCACATGATTGGTTTATCACACCGAATAATCGTTACTGTAATACGATGGAAAATTTTCAGGAGTTGATTCGCTATCTGGAACGATTCAGCCGCCAAAAAGAAACGATTTTCTTGGGTATTGGTAATGAAGGAGTGATTGAACTACTGGGATTTACGCATCATGTAGCAAATGTTAAAGCGGAATTATGTTTTTTACCGGTTTCGCTGCGTTCCTTCGCTCAAAGTCTTTCATTTGTTGATCAAATTCTTTCCGAAAAAAATTTATTGACCGTCATGGAGATCGAAGAGGTGCCTCAAAGTATCTTATTTGATCATACTTTAGCTGATCAGCAAACAACCGGGAAAATGGTGGACCTTTTAACCTTGATTCGTTGTGGAATCGTTTGTGATTACCCCTTTTTGCAAAGTTTATATGTCAATTTTCCAACTCGCGAAGCGTTATTGCAACAGTCGTTTTCAGCTTTCAGTGAAAGACTGATTAATTATTACCAAACAAATAGCGAGCAGTTACGTGATTTTGGCAAAATCTTTGAGCGGGCTTTTTTTCAAACGGAAAATGGGTCCCTGTTGTCAAATAGTATGAAGACGATGTTTGGATTATTGTTTGAGCTGGCTTGGAATGTTTCAGCAAGTAATCTTCATTTCAATTTCAAAAATTTTATGATATGGTTGGTGCGATTAGGATTTCCTATCATTGTGCCAGAGGGAATTTCGCTAGCTGACTATGGTCAGCAGGTGATTGCTTTAGCAAAAGAAAAACCATTGGCTGGGTTGATCCAAGTCGGTGAGGTCGGAATGAAAAAGGTTCCGACACAAAAAGAATTGCTTCAAACATTTGAGTTATATGAAAAAATCGTTACAGAGATCAGGGGAGAATAGATGTCAAGTTATAGTGAAAAAATGCTCGCAGCATTAAAGGAAGAAGATTTAAGTGAAGCAAATCTGATGTTCGAAGAGGCGCTTAAAAAGGATGAGCCAGAAATTCTGGCAAGTCTAGCAGAAGAACTGCAAGCATTGGGCTTTCTGGATGAAGCGAAACGTATTTTGGAAAAATTATTGAAGGATTTTCCTGAAGAAGATGTTTTCTATCTTTCATTAGCTGAAATTGCCATTGAAAATGATGACATTGATGCGGCCTTCGAATATCTAGAAAAAATTGCACCGGAAAGTGAAAACTATTTGGAAAGCTTATTAGTGACAGCCGATTTGTATCAAGTTTTAGGCATTCCTGAGGTGAGTGAAGCGAAGCTATTACAAGCCAAAACGATCGCTCCTGAGGAACCTTTAATCACCTTTGCTTTGGCAGAGCTGCACTTTACGGCCAATCAGTTGGGTGAAGCTATTAACGAATATGGACAGCTTCAAAAGCAAGGAATTGATGAAATTGCCAATATATCAATTGATGAACGAATTGGCACAGCTTATAGTATGATGGGAGGCTTTGAAGAAGCGATTCCATTCTTGGAACGCGCATTGGAGCAAGAGCATACTTCAGACCGTCTCTTCCAATTAGGGTTCACCTATTATCAAATTCACGATCATCAAAAGGCCATTAATTATTTACAAGAGCTGATTACACTTGATCCGCAATATCAAAGTGGTTATTACTATCTTGCTGATAGCTTGAAGGAAGAAGAGCTGTTGGAAGAAGCATTGGTCGCTGCAGAAGAGGGAGTCAAAGAAAATCCTTACCAAGTGGAGCTGTTGCATCTCGCGTCGGAAATCGCTTATCGCTTGCGTGATAGCAAGAAGGCTGAGGAATTGTTGCAGCAGGCGTTGGAAACTGGCGATAAAACAGATGAGACCTTATTAACCTTGAGTAATCTCTATTTGAATGAAGATCAGCCGGATAAAGCGATTGAGATGATCAGCCAAATGGATGAAGAAGGCAATCCTTATGCTGCTTGGAATTTGGCTCAGGCCTATAATGAACTAGAGGATTTTGCTGCTGCTGGGACTTATTATAAGCAGGCTTACGAAGAGTTGGCACATGAGCCAGATTTCTTAAAAGCTTACGGAATCTTTTTACGAGAAGATGGTCAGTTAGAAGAGGCGCAGACAGTATTGACACATTATTTAGAAATGGAACCAGGTGATTTAGAAGTACAATCATTATTAGAAGAGTAGAGAGGTGAGGAAAATGATCGATGTAGGTGAAAAACGTGAATTTCTTGTCTGGTTAATCAACAACGTGAGTTTTCAACGACGAGAAGTGATCTGGATTTTGAACTATCTAATTAATCATGAAGCCATTTTGCGCAATGTCCATATTGTGGAACAAGCGTTAGAAACGGAACGTGGATTGGTTTTTCGTGATATCACCCAACGGGAAGAGCCGATGGTCTTTTCAATTGAAGGGCATCAATTTACAAATAGTGATCAAATTTTTCATGAAATTCGTCTGCATTGGCAACAGCCTTTGTACTTAGAATGCATTTTCCCAAATTCTTGGCAAAATGCCCAATACTTATCTGTACTTGAGGATAACCCAGCTCTTTCTTGGAATGACAATGTCAGTCAGGAAATTGTTTCAGAGGTCGAGAATTTCTTAAAACATCAGGAACAAGAGGCGCAAATCAATCTGCTTAAGAAGCAGATCGATATGGCCTTGGAAGATGGGGATAAAGAAGCATTCCTCATTCTTTCAGACGAACTGAATCGCCTGAAACTTACGTTAAGTCAATAAAAGCATCGCACCGTTCGCCAATCAAGCGAATTTGTGCGATGCTTTTTCTAATTGGAACGTTTTAAAGTAAATCTCCGTCGCTGCGGTCTTAGGTACGTGAATCCTTCTCCTTCAACATCATGGACATTGCTGATTAGGATAAAGGCTTTTTCATCAACGGAGTGAATAATTTTCTTCACTTCATTAATTTCTTGTTGAGATACCACAATGTAAACAATTCGTTTTAACTCTGAAGAAAATCCGCCTTCGCCATGAAGGTAAGTAACTCCCCGTTCTAAATGAGCCATTAATAACTCCGCGATTACATTGCTTTCGTTAGAAATAATCATCACGCCTTTAGCGGCATAACCACCCGAAGATAATACATCCACTACTTTACTAAAGACGAAGGATACGATCAGCGTATACATCATACGCTTTAAATCTAAGTAAGTCAGTGAACAAATCAATACAACAATATCAAAAATCAGTAAGGATTTTCCCATGGTAAAGCCGATTTTCTGTTCTAAGATCCGTGCGATCACATCCGCGCCTCCAGTGGTTCCGCCGTTTCGATAGACCAAACCACTACCGAAACCAGCAAATAACCCGGCCAAGATAGAGACAATGAATAGGTCGTGATCCAAATTAATCTGTAGGGGAATCCGTTGCCAAATCCATAGGAAGACAGACAAGCAAACGGTTCCTAAAATAGTGTAATAAAAGGAACGTTTTCCCAAAATCTTTCCACCAATTAAAATCAATGGAATATTGATAAGCAATGTAGTATAGGCAGGATCGATGCCAAAAAGAGCGCGAATAATCAGAGTAATACCGGTGACGCCGCCTTCTGCCAAATGATTGGCAATATTTAAATAAACAAGACCAAATGCATAAATGGCTGTTCCCACCACAATAAATAGAATTTCTTTGATCCGTGTAGTCATAGTCGTTTCCATACGACACCTCCTGATTTGTATTTGATGAATAGAGAGCGACCAAAAAAACTTGCACAGACGCTTGTCTTGTGCAAATTTGATCCTCAACCAACATAGCACGAAATTCAGATAGTTACAACAACATGATAGGAAACAAAACTGTTTTTTGATAAGATAGGTTTGAGGTGGTTTAATGAATGAAAAGACAATGAAAATCATGCAACAGGAAGTTGATGATTATATCCAACAATTTAAAACCGGTTATTTTTCCCCGCTTGGTCAAATGGCCCGCTTAACAGAAGAAGTCGGAGAACTGGCGCGTGAGGTCAATCATTATTATGGAGAAAAGACAAAGAAGGATACTGAAAAGCCAAAAACGGTTGAAGAGGAGTTAGGAGATGTCCTGTTTGTGACGATCATTATGGCGAATTCCCTGGGAATTGACTTAACGGAGACCTTTAATCGCAACATGGAGAAGTTCAATCAACGTGACCGTTTTCGCTTTGAACGCAAAGACGGTTTGACGGAAGGGGACGCACAATGAGATTAGAAGCCTTTCCTTTAGAATTTCAAGGGGCAATGCCAATCTTGCGCAAGCTACAGGAGGCAGGATACGAAGCCTATTACGTTGGAGGCAGTGTTCGTGATATTCTCTTAAACAAACCGATCCATGATGTAGACATTGCTACCAGCGCTTTTCCGGCGGAAGTCAAAGAATTGTTCCATCGGACCATTGATGTTGGCATTGATCATGGAACGGTGATGGTGATTACAAAGGAAGCCACCTATGAAGTCACAACATTTCGAACAGAATCAACCTATCAGGATTATCGGCGTCCGGATCATGTAGAATTTGTTCGCTCCTTAAAAGAGGATTTAAAGCGCCGCGATTTTACTATTAATGCATTAGCGGTGGGAATTGATGGTACGGTGATTGATTTATTTGACGGGTTAGATGATCTGCGAAATAAAGTCTTGCGGGCAGTAGGGAATCCCTATGAACGATTTCATGAAGATGCCCTGCGAATGATGCGTGCTCTGAGATTCGTGAGTCATTTAGGTTTTACTCTTGAACCGAATACGTTTGAGGCGATTCAAGAATATCACTCACTACTAGCGAAAATTTCTGTAGAACGGATTAACGTGGAGTTTGTGAAGTTGATGATGGGGTCATTTAGAGAAGCAGGGCTGCGTTCCTTTGTTGAATCAGAGTGCTATATTTATTGTCCGGGACTACGTGATTATGGATCTGCATTGTTAAACTTTTCAGAGCTTCATGGTCCGGCTATCCCTACAGAACGTCAGGCTTGGACTTTATTAATGACGATGCTGGATATGAACATCACCGATATTCGCTACTTTATGAAGGAATGGAAGTGCTCCAATCAATTGATTCGTGAAGTAACTCAAATGGTTCCAGCGTTACAATTCCGTTTGAAATATGAATGGGACAATTGGACGTTGTATCAACTGGGCAGAGAGCTAGCTTTATCCGTTGAGTATTTGCTTTATTATTTTGATCGGGAACCCAATCTGGCTAAAATTCGCTTGCTTTATCAATTCTTGCCGATTTATTCATTAAAGGATCTAGCTTTGAAGGGGAATGAAGTGAAGGATCATTTTGATTATCCTCGCGGCCCGTGGATCAGCATGACCTTGAGTAAGCTGGAGCAGGAAGTCGTTGAAGGCAGATTGAAAAATGAAAAAGAAGCATTGCTGGCTTTTGCAGAGGATTTTTTGAAAAAGGAGATGCCATGAAAAATTTAGTTCAACTTTATCAGGTGAAGGAAGATCAAACGGCGTTAAAAATGGGTTCAGGTGATTTGGAGGTTTTGGCAACCCCGTCTTTGGTGGCAATGATGGAGAATTGTGCCAAGCTACTCTTAGCGCCTGAGCTTTCCGCTGAGCAAACCAGTGTTGGTTTTAAAATGGAATTAAAGCATTTAGCACCGACAGCTGTTGGGGCGGAGGTAAAGGTTGAAGCAGAATTACTTGAGAAGGAACGAAACAGAGTCTTTTTTTCCATTAAAGCGTTTGATGATGGACATTTAATCGGCGAAGCAACTCATCAGCGAGTGATCGTAGAAACAGCAGCTTTCCTAAAAAAACTGAAGTGAGAGCACAACATGTGACCGTTTACTCAAGGTATGCTAAACTAATTTTAGATCAGTAGTGAGGAGAATGTCGAATGGCAAGAGAAATGACAGCGTTAAAATTCTATTTTCGTAATGGCGAAACATGGACGATCGATCGTCGTTACATCGGTGATTTATGGATCAAACAAATTACGACTAGCTTCGGAAGAATTCATGGAAGTGAGTTTGTAGAAATCCATCCATGTGCCGGATTTAAAATCGAAATTTATCAAGAAGGCGACCATGTACAAACGACGGATATCAACCTAGGAGGATTAGAACTAGGTATGTTCGAACGTGCACGGAAATTTGAGGACATCGAGCGAATGGACATTATTTATCGTGCAGGACATCCTGATTCTGTGTACTTCCCGTACAAGGACAAAGACACTGAAGGTCTTGACAATGTATATCAATCAACAAAAGTTTCTGAAAAAACAAAAAGCCTATACATCGTAATCGATCCAACAAAAAATGTGGATGATGTTTACGGCGATCAATTTTAATCATTTGCTAAACAAGTATTCCCTCGTGAATGCTTGTTTTTTTTGTGTAAACAGAAAAACGTTTGTAAATTCATTGAGCTGAAGTATTTCTTTTTAAAAGAGAATTAAAGAAATTATTAAGGTACCAGAATAAATACTGAGTTCCCTCTTGATTTATTATTCAGGTACCTGTATTATATAGATGTAAGGTACCTGAACAAAATCAAAGGAGAGAGTACAATGGAAAATCAATTAAATGAACAATTTATGAAACTGCAACATGACTTGCGTCGTTATTACCATCGTCAAATGGCTAAAAATCAAGGATTTGGACCTCATCGTGGACAAGGCAGAGTTTTAGCGTTGTTGAAGATGAACCCTGAGATCAGTCAAAAGGATTTGACGTTTGTCCTAGGGATGCGGCCACAATCAGTTGGCGAGTTATTGCAGAAGTTAGAGGATAAGGAATTAATTACACGTGAAGCATCAGAACAAGATCGTCGTGTAATGATCATTCGTTTAACAGAGCTAGGTCGTGAAGAGGCAGAAAAGCTCTCAGAGGCCCCAGATTTTGGCGAAGAATTATTTGCTGATTTTAACGAGGAAGAAAAAGTTGAATGGACACGTCTCGTAGAAAAACTAAGTGAGACATTGAAAAATGAATTAGGCGAGGAAGATCCAGAGGAATTCTTTGGTGGCGGCAGAGGCTTTGATGGTCCTCGTCCACCGCATGAACATGGACCTCATGGTCATGGCGGCCCGCACGGTAAGGGCCCAGGTCATCCCCATCACTTTTCAGAATTCACTGATTTTAACTGGTAAGCAAAAGACCGCAAAGGAAAAATTTCCTTTACGGTCTTTTTTTGTTACAATAACGGAGAGAAATTTGAGGATGGTTCGAGATGAAAGAATTAAAAGTAACAGAGCTTTATAAAACCTTTGGTGACAAAACATTATTTGACCGTATTTCTTTTTTAATTCATGAAAAGGATCGAATTGGTTTAATCGGAGTTAACGGCACCGGAAAGTCTAGCTTATTAACGATTTTAGCTGGAAAAGATAGCGGTGATGGGGATGTTTCAGCGATTGAAAAAGCAAGTGATTATCGGATTGGTTATTTGGCGCAGGAGCAAAATTTTTCTGAGGAATTATTGGTATTAGATGTTGTCTTTCAGGGAAATAATCCATTGATGCAAACAGTTCGCGACTATGAAAAGTCTTTACTGCAATTGTCACATGAGAACAATGCAGAATCTCAACGACAATTTACGCTAGCGGAAGAAGCCATGAACAAGCAGGATGCCTGGACAGCGGATAGCGAAGCGAAAGCAATTTTAAATAAGCTGGGGATTGATACGTTGAACAAGCGAATCAGCGAGCTTTCAGGAGGACAGATTAAACGCGTAGCATTGGCTCAAGTATTGATCGATGCGCCTGATCTGCTTTTACTAGATGAGCCCACTAACCATTTGGATTATGATGCGATTCAGTGGTTGGAAAGCTATTTGAAAAGCTATACTGGCTCATTATTGATGGTCACCCATGATCGTTATTTCTTGGATCGGGTAACAAACCGGATTTTTGAACTTTCTTTCGGCAAGCTCTACGAGTATCAAGGCAACTACGAAGCCTACTTAGTTGAAAAGGCGGAACGTGATCGGGTGGCAGTGGAGCAAGAGGGCAAAAGAAAGCAGCTCTACAAACAAGAATTAGCTTGGATGCGCGCAGGAGCAAAAGCACGAACGACTAAACAGCAAGCACGGATCAATCGATTTGAGGACTTGAAAGAAAATCTCAATCAAGTGAAGACCGATGGTCAGCTGGAAATGAATATCGCAACAACGCGACTCGGCAAGAAGGTTTTAGAGGTTAAGCAAGCTTCCTATGCGATCGAAGGGAAAACGATCTTGAATCAGTTTGATTTGCTGATTCAGACAAAGGAACGTCTTGGAATCACTGGGAAGAACGGGGCAGGTAAATCGACCCTGTTGAATCTTTTAGCCGGGCGTTTGCAAGTAGATAGTGGTGTGATCGAAGTAGGTGAAACGGTTCGTTTGGCTTACTACACCCAACAAAATGAAACGTTAGATCCAAATAAACGCATGATTGCATATTTGCAAGAGGCCGCAGAAGAAGTCAAGCAACGAGATGGTTCGCAAATTAGTGTCGCGGAAATCTTGGAGCGTTTCTTATTTCCTCGTTTCATGCATGGAACCCTGATCGGTAAATTATCAGGTGGTGAAAAGCGGCGGCTTTATTTGCTGAAGCTGTTGATTCAACAGCCGAACGTTCTATTATTAGACGAACCCACCAATGATTTGGATATTGCCACGCTGACGGTTTTAGAGGATTACCTTCAGGAATTCTCAGGAGCAGTTATCACCGTTTCTCACGATCGCTATTTCTTGGATAAAGTGGCGGAGAAGCTTTTGATTTTTGAAGGCAATGGAAGAATTGTTTCTTACTTCGGTTCAATTATGGATTACTTAGAACAGCAGGTTCCAGTAAAAGAAGAAAAAGCGATTAAGCTGAAAGCTCAGCCGAAGGAACGCAAGAAAAAGCTTTCTTATAATGAGCAAAAGGAATGGGAAACCATTGAAGATGATATCGCTCTGCTGGAAAGTAAGATTGATGAGTTAACGGAAGAAATGAATCATCAAGGCGATGATTTTACAAAACTGCAGGATTTGCAAAAGGAAATTGATCAGACGGAGCAGGCGTTGGAGGATAAAATGGCGCGTTGGGAATATCTGAGCGAAATTATTGAGGAAAATTAACGGATGATTCCGTTAGGACATGGTAGGAGGAACGATATGTTAATTGCGATTTGGGCGCAGGATGAAAATGACTTGATAGGGAAAGAAAATCGGTTGCCTTGGCATTTGCCAAATGATCTGCGCTTTTTTAAAGAAACAACGATCAACCATACTCTAGTAATGGGACGGAAAACCTTTGAGGGAATGGGAGGCCGGCCATTACCAAATCGCCAAACGATTGTACTAACACGAGACAAGAATTATCAAGCGGATAATGTAGTAGTGATGCATTCTATGGAGGAAGTTTTGGCTTTTGCCCGTACTAACGACGGCGGAACATTCATCGCTGGCGGTTCTGCAATCTATGCGGAATTCCTGCCGTATTGTGAGAAAATCTATCGGACCTTTATTGAGGAAAGCTTTGAAGGCGATGCTTATTTTCCTGAAGTCAATTGGGAAAAGTGGCAGTTGACCAATCGAAAACAAGGACCTCAAGATGAAAAGAACCCTTATCGTTATTATTTCGAAACGTATCAAAGAATCGAGTCTTAAAAACACGGTTCTTTCAAGATTTTTAAAGAAGTAGTTTCAACAATGATTTATTTCATTAGTTTTGATATACTAAAATTAATTTGAAACTAGGTATGGAAAGAAGGATCAGAATGCCAACTGTTAAAATTGTAACCGACTCGTCTTGTACGATCGAAAAATCTGTTCGAGATGAATTAAATATTACTGTCATCCCATTATCAGTGATGATCGATGATGTGGTGTATCCTGACGATGATGAATTAACCGGTGAGCGGTTTATGGAGATGATGGCGCAGGCCAAAAATTTACCCAAAACCAGCCAACCACCCATCGGCTATTTTGCGGAATTATATGATGAATTAGGAAAAGATGGCAGTCCCATTGTATCAATCCACATGTCGCACACATTAAGCGGAACTGCCGAAGCAGCTCGGCAAGCGACGTTTCTAAGCAGCAGCAATGTGACAGTGATTGACTGTGGGTTTATTGATCAATCGCAAGCTTTTCAAGTCATTGAGGCAGCGAAGTTAGCCCAAGCTGGCGCTTCCTTAGAGGAAGTTTTAGCCGGTGTAGAAAGAGTGAGGGACCATAGCAAGCTGTTTATCGGTATTTCGTCACTTGATAATTTAGTCAAAGGAGGACGGATCAGTCGTGTAGCGGGCGTCATCTCCAGCGTGTTAAATATGCGCGTTGTGATGGAGTTGGAAGACGGCGAGTTATTGCCGATCACTAAGGGCCGCGGCAAAAAGACATTCAGTAAATGGTTTGCAGCATTCAAAGATGAATTAGCTAAAGTCAACGTCAAACAAATCGGGATTTCCTACGCTGGAAAATTGGATTTTATTGACGAAGCGAAACAAGCATTGCAAGAAATGTTTCCCGATATGCATATCCCAGTGTTGCACACGAACCCAATCGTGGCTACCCACACAGGACCTGGTGCTTTTGCAATCATGTACTATACAGATTAGTCGTCCCTGCCTCTAGAGATAGAGGCGCTTTTTTTACGAAAGATAAGCTGATGAGGACACTAATTGTATAAAAAGAAGGAGCAGATGAATGAAACGATTTTCAACAGTATTGATTCCAGTGGTAACGGCGATTGTTACGCTACTCGTTCTTTTTCTAACGATTCCTAAAGCGGAGTCGCGAATTCGTGTCGTTCGAGAGGATGACCAGAATTATAAGAAATCTGTCCATTTTGTGGCGGTAGGCGATTCACTAACGGAAGGGGTAGGCGATGAGACGAAACGCGGCGGTTACGTGCCTTTAGTAGCAGATGCGCTGCAGCAAAAATATGAGTTGTCGTCCATTGAAAAGGATAATTATGGCGTTTCCGGTGAGCGCAGTGATCAAATTTTAAAACGGGTAAAAAAAGACTCTGACCTGCGCAATAGCCTTGCCAGTGCTGATTTTATTACGATGACCGTGGGCGGAAATGATCTTTTTCAGGCATTTCAAAAAAATATCACCGCAAAATCAGCGAAACAATTCAATCGTCCAATCAAAAAATATGGGCAGTATGTGACGAATATTTTGGAGGAAATGCGGGAACTAAACCCTAAAGCACCAATTTATGTCGTCGGTATCTACAATCCGTACTATCTGAATTTTCCAGATATCAAAGCGATGCAGACAGTAGTAGATAATTGGAACGAGGAAACTGAACGGTTGACTAAGGAAATGACCAACTGTTTCTTTGTCCCTGTCAATGATCTGCTTTACAAAGGAATCGCTACTAAGGATAGTGATGAAACGACCAGTTCCAACTCTGAAGTGAAGAACGATGCCCTGTATGACGAAGACAATTTTCATCCAAATAACCTAGGCTATCAATTGATGGCAAACGCGATTCAGGAAAAAATTGTCGATACGAAGGATTTATGGTTAATAAAGGAGCGCAATTAATGACCGAAAACGAAGAAAACAAAGAAATCGAAGAACAGAAGGTTGCTGAGAAAAAGACCGAAACAAGAAAGACAAAAACCGTAAAAAATAAAATCAACGGCTGGAAGGTCGCGTTTTTGGTCTTAATTGGTATTATACTAGGCGGGCTCATTTTCTCTACGGTCCGAATATTCACGGCTCGTGAAACGAATCTGCCGCCTAGCAGTGAAACAACAGTACCGAAAGGTTCACCTGTCTTAACGATGAATACGAACAAAAAGAAATTGAACACTGTAATGGCTTACTTTTTAAATGATCTGCAAAAGGGCTCAGATATCAAGTATGAGTTTTATTTAGAAAATCAAGCGATGCTAAAAGGTGAGTTCAAAATTTTAGGCGCCGATGTGGATTTTTATCTTTACTTTGATCCGTATGTTATGGATAATGGCAATGTTCAATTAAAAGCACGGGATTTATCAATTGGGTCTTTAAATCTGCCGGTCAGTCAAGTGATGGAAACAGTGAAGCGCGGATACAAATTCCCTAAATGGGTAGCGATTGATCCGAAAGATCAAACAATCGTTTTGAAATTGAATGAGTTCAAACTAAGTAATGGAATGTTCATCAAAGCCAACCATATTGATCTTGTGGGCGATGATATTCAATTTAGTTTGTATTTACCAAAAGAAAAGAAAGCCAATGATTAATCAAGCAAATGAAGAGCAATCATTGAGGTGAATCAAATGAGAAGAAGCTTTTACCATTATATACTGACGCAACGCGGGCATAACCTTCATGATCCTGTTGAAGCATTTGCGGGGGAAGTGGCCAAAGATATCATGTTTCCGAAGCAGTCGGAGGATTATCATGAAATTGCCGATTACTTAGAATTAAATGTTGATTATTTGGACTCGATGGATTTGTTCGATCAAGTATGGGATAAATACTTAGAAAACAATAAATAATAAAAAGGAAAAGTTGTTGAAGGCTTTTCCTTTTTTTTCTAGCGTGCTATCATGAAAAAAAGGGTGAAAGGAAAATGCGCCTTGCAGAAAAAAACAGTACCAGTATCGATTTTTGTCATTTCGATCATATGCACGATCGTCATCACTGCAGTAGTCACTCATTTTATCGAGCAAAAACAAGCAATGGATAACGATTCAGTTGTCAAGATTACTCGTGATGATTTGGACGATGTTCAGGATTTGTATGATTTAATCAGCACCAATTATGTAGATAAAGTAGATAAAGAACAACTGATTCAAGGGGCCTTAAAAGGGATGACAGAGTCTCTAAATGATCCAGAATCCGAATTTTTAACTGCGAAAGAAACCAAAGAATTAAATGCCAAAGTAGCTGGAAGTTTCGAAGGCATCGGAGCCAATCTGCAGCTGGAAAATCGCTTGCCAGTGATTGATCGCGTTCCTGTCAAAAATTCTCCTGCTGAAAAAGCCAAATTGAAGGCCAAGGATATCATCTTAGAAGTGGATGGTAAAACGACGAAAGATCAGTCGTTAGATCAGATCGTCAGTATGATTCGTGGCAAAAAAGGCACACAAGTAAAATTGTTGATCCAACGAGGCAATGAAGAATTTGAAGTCTCACTTGAGCGGGATGTCGTTCCTGAGGATACCGTAAAAGGCAGCCTTGATAAAGAAAACCCGACAATTGGCTCGATTCAAATTGATAATTTTCGTGAAACAACAGCGTTAGAATTCAGAACGATTATTGAGCAGTTACGAAAAGAGGGAGCGAAATCCTTTGTGATCGATCTTCGCCAGAATTCCGGCGGACTGATTGCTGAGGCAGAACGTGTAGCTAGTTACTTTTTAGAAAACGGTGACACGATCGCACAATTCTCAAACAATAAAAAAATGATCTCCGTTGATAAGGCGGGGAAAAAGATCGATCAAGGATTTAAGGTGAAGGAACCGACAGTCTTTTTAATCGATCAGGAAAGTTCGTATGGTGCCGAGTTAGTTGCAGCTGCGGTCAAGAATAAAAACTATCCGCTGATTGGGGTCAATACTTTTGGCAAGGGCAGTGTTCAAACGCTTAGTCCGATCGGTAAGGATAATTTTGTTCAATTGACGATTATGAAATGGTTCGCGCCAGATGGGTCTTCTGTTGAAGGCAAAGGCGTCACGCCAACGATCGAAGCAGATTATCCTGAATACGCGAAACTCCCACCTATCTCTAAGCAATCAAATTGGCGCATTGGTGATTCTGACAGTGCGATTAAAAATCTTAATACGATGCTAAAGGCTTTGGGCTACCCAACAGAGGGGGATCTATTCAACGAAGCGACAAAAGAGGCAGTTAGCGAAATCCAGATAGAAAACAATTTATCTGCAACTGGCGCGTTGGACGATAAAACAGTGGATGCGATACAAGAAAAAGTGTTTGCGCTTGTTAAATCCAATGATGTTGCTTATGCTAAAGCTATAGAAACACTTAAAAAATAAAGGGTGTGACAGAAGTGGTCAGCGGCAAGAAAGTTCAGCTTATTTCCGAAGAAGCTACTTCTGGAACACCGTTCATTCGGAAAAAGGGACTGTGACAAGATGTTTCTCACAGTTCCTTGATTGCAAGGGGGGGAACCATTGAAAAATTTACTAACCAAATCGCACCTGTGGCTAGGTGTCAAATATTTATTGATTTCCCTCTTTTTTGGTGTGGTCATTCGCGGTTTTCTCTTGATTCCGGTCCCGGTAACAGGCAATTCAATGGATCAGACGCTTTCCCAAGGTGATATGGTCCTAATGGAGAAATTTAGTCGCGTCAAACGGTTTGATGTGATTGTATTCCAACAATCAGATGGCACAATTTATATCAAACGAGTGATTGGTCTGCCTGGGGATGAAATCCGTTACGACAAGGATCAGCTCTATATCAATGGTAAGAAGGTTACCGAATCGTTTTTAACGAACAACCGCAGTCACGACCACCAAGTTTCACCTTATACGACTGATTTCACTTTAAATGAATTAACTGGAGAGAAAAAATTACCAAAGAATGAGTACTTTGTCTTAGGAGACAATCGGCGAATCTCGAAGGATAGTCGTTCGTTCGGCACGGTACAAAGCGATGATATTTTAGGCAAGGCCCAAGCGGTTTATTACCCGTTAACACATATCAAGATTATTTCGTAGCAGAAACAAGAGGTTCTAAGCTCGTCTTTTGAGTTTAGAGCCTCTTATTTTTATCCCGTATAGCTAATTGATTTAACGTGCAACTAAGATTTTTTCGAAAGAAGTGTAAAAAAAAATTGAGAAAAGTTCTCATTTTATTCAATTGAAGTCAAATTTTTATTGGGTTACTCTTGAGGTAGGAAGTCGACTCCTAATCAATGATGAAGGAGAAAATTATATGTATCATGCAAGATTTAACGGCACACATTATGAAATTGGTAAAAAATGGGGACTGCTGCTTAAGAAAAATGGCAAGCAGCTAGTAGACACTATTCCCTTTGAAATGACAAAGGAAATGTACGAGTTCGGCCAACAATGCTACCCGGTCTATAAAGAATTTTTCCCTGAGATTATTGAGGAAATAAACGGAATTGCAGACGGGCAAGAGATCGATCCTGAAACGCTTTATGCTGTCCTGTTTTCAATGTATTCACTCGTCAGGGTCACAAATTGTTCAAGCTTTATTATTAAGAATGAGCATTCCTTTTTACTAGGGCGGAATAGCGACTTTTTAACGGCGATTGAAAAATTGTATATGAATTGTCTTTATACTTTTAAAGAATCCGATTCCTACGCTTTTTCAGGCAATACGACGGCTTTCGTGGAGATGGAGGACGGTGTAAATCAATTCGGACTTGCTGTTGCATTGACCTCTGTGTTTCCTGATCAGCTAAAACCTGGGATGAATGTGGGCATGATTTTGCGTGTGCTGTTGGAAAAATGCCAGACAGTCACAGAAGCTCTCGAATGGCTAAAAAGACTGCCACGTTGCTCAGCGGGCACTTTGGTAATGGCTGACTCTTCTGGCGACGCCTGTTTAGTTGAATTTACCAATGATAAAGTGGCTTATTCTGCCTTGGATAAAGAAGGCTTCCTTTGCGCTACCAATAGTTTCCATTTGCCGGAAATGGTTTCGCGAAAAATAACCATTGAAGATGATTGGTTTGCTGAAGAGCGGTACCAGACATTGGAAGACTATTTAACGGATCATTTTCGAGAGGTGGGCTTGTCTGAGTCTAAGCAATTACTAGCCGGTGAATTTGGCTTTTTGTGTCAATACGATCGTAAGACAGGTAAGGATACAGTTTGGTCTGCAATCTATGATCTAAACAGTAAGCAGGTTTATCGCTGCGAAGGCAATCCAGCACGGAAAACGTATCAAGAAGATGCAAGGTTTCGGATTCAATAACGAGGGTTCAGTTCTTTAGCAAAATAAATTTGGATCAAACACCATTTACTAGTGAAGGCTTCACATTTTCCGATAAAAGAGGATAATTGCAATAGAAACTATCCTATTTCTTCGTAGAGACGATCAATCAACGCGATCGTCTCTTTCTTTTTTGTATCGTAATCATCAAAAGCGTTCATCAAAGGCAAGCCATTAATAAGTTCGATGATCGCGAGGTAGCCTTGAATGATTTCCTGCAGCTCCTCAATCTTCTTTGAAAAAAAGATTTTGGAATTCTCAGCAGCTTCTATGTGATTATGAGTGCTATGAAAGTTTCGAAGAATTTTTTTGATTTCATCAATTGAAAAATGGTAATGACGCATTAACAGGATGAGTCGCATCGTTCTAAGGTCTTCATCAGAATAATAGCGATAACTATTTTCTCCTCTTTGTGGAGTAATCAACTTTCGTTTTTCATAATAGTGCAGGGTGGAAATAGGAATATTCAGGATTTTTGCCGCCTGTTGAACTTTGTACATCGTTGATTCCTCCAGAATGATTTTCTTCATTTTAGCATATTGACTCTCAACTTGGGTTGAGTGTTAAGCTGAAAAAAAGTTTTGAGGTGATGAAATGAAACACGTAATTTTCTATTTTTCAGGAACAGGTAATTGTTTACACGTGGCTAGAACGATTGCTAAAAAGATGGGAGGGACTCAGATTCTGCCAATGGCGAGTTTTCTGGAGCCCAAATTAGAGGGAGAATATGAAAGTATAGGCTTCGTCTATCCTACATATTTTCAAGGCCTTCCTGGCGTAGTAGAAGACTTTGTTCGACGTTTGGATGTATCCGACTGTAACTGTGCCTATTATTATGGAATTACAACATATGGTGAGCTACAGGGAAACGCGTTACCGCAATTAGCAACGCTATTAAGAGAAAAGGGTGCAATGCTCCATTATAGCTCGGGGTTAAAAATGTTCTCCAATTATGTTGTAATGTACAATTTGAGTAAAGAGGTTTCTAGTAAGACCGAGCAGGCAAACCTAGCGTTGCAGAACATCCTTTCTGAAATTCTTCAAAGAAAGCTAAAAAAGACAAGAAGAAGGATCCCCTTTTTGAACAGCTATCACGGTTGGCAAATCAAGCGCTCGAAATCCTTAGATCGTCATTATCAGGTAAATGATGCGTGTATTTCCTGCAACCTTTGTCAAAGAGTTTGTCCGGTTAATAATATCGAGATGGTCAAAGGCAAGCCAACGTTCCTAAACCACTGCGAGCAATGTGTGGCTTGCCTGCACTATTGTCCAAAAAAGGCAATCAATTATAAGGAAAAAACACAGACTCGAAGACGATATCACCATCCTGCTGTCTCAGCTAAACAATTAATTCAAAGTAATAAAACGGTTAAATACTAGACTATCCAAAAGAAAACGAGTCTCGAATTTGAGAATTGTTTTCTTTTTATTTTATGAACAATTTCATTGATTTTATCTAAAAAAAGAAGTGTGGTGAAAAAACTACAAAAAATATAATTATGTTATTGTATAAGGATGTATATCAAACTTATAATTCGTCTAATTCTTCTTAATAATAACATTTTCCATCTTCTATCCACTATGGTTTCAATCTTGATTATTGTTATTAAAATAGGTATTATTTTTATGAGGAGTCCCTCTGATAAATGAGAATCTCAAAATAAGAAAGGTGATGAAAGTGGCAGAACAAAAGAAAGCACAAGAGTTAAGTGAGAAGCAAATTGAGTATCAAAGAAGCTATTGTCGAAAAGTTTCAACTAGATACGAAGACTATAGTGAAGAGGCACTAAAATTTGTTTTTACCCCCTATAATCAACCCGATGTGTGGGAAGATGCCGCTAAGGTCTATCAACAATTAATTGTCGATTTTCTTCCATTAGATAAAAACGAAATTCCTGTTCTTTTCGTAGGAGCCAATGCTCAAAATAGAATCACTAGAAAAAGTAATGCCACAGGTTTCTTAGTAACCGATCATATGATCTATGTGAGAGAAGCAAGTCTGTTTAATGACTATCTCCCTAAGAAATATCCTTATCCTAAATCAATAACGGAAGCAATAAATGTTTTAGGCAAAGCGGTGAAATCCTTTGATTGGGATTACTTAAGCGACATTTTATCTGAAGAAGTGAAAAAAGAATTGATGCAATTGATGATCGAGGCAGTCACGGATATCCTAACAATCAAAGAAACGCTGAAAATTGTACACCTTGAATCCTTCAAATCAAAGGATGTGCAGGGAAGAATTGCTGATCTGGGTGTGCAAACAAATTCTTGCATAAAGATGGGAAATGACGAAAAGCATCAAAAGCACTTCCGAAAGGTCATGAAGAAATTCAACATTCCAGCAGCTGAAAAGATTTTATTTGCATTCACGGATTCGACACTTGTTGGACCTTATGGATTAGTGGTGACGGACCACTTCATCTTTTCAAAAGATACGCTGGAACAGCCAGTATCAACTAAACGCAGTGAATTGGAGCCGTGTTATCCAGTTAAGATTGTCGAGGATAGCATCATTCTAGGAACGAATACCGCACATATTTTACCTAGCAGTCTCAGTAAAACGGAAAAGGAGTCTGTTAGAACGATTCTGCAGGAGTTTATCAATGAAGAAATCACAGTTTGAGAAGGTGTTGGATAAAAAGGAGGTTTAGATGAAAAAGGTTGGTCTAGTATTATTTACGATTGTGACTATAGGTGTTTTGGCTGGATGTGACCAGGATAAAGAGCCGACGGAAAGCACTTCTAATTCATCAGAAGTTATCAGTAAAAGCTCAGAAACTCTGCCAAAATTCGAAGAGAACCAATTTGAAGTCGGAAAGAAACGATTTACCATCATTATTCCTGATTTCAATGTGATACCAGAAGGAGATATGGTGGATGCCAACGGGAATACTTGGTTGATTATGCAAAGCGAGAAATACGAAAACCTACTGATCCAATTATCGTTGCATAATAAAGCGTCTGAACAAACACCAGAGGATTATTCCCCAGAAGAATTAGGAGCGAAGATTACCAGCACGAAGTCGGTCAACTATCATGAGTTTTCACAAGAAGCTTTGCAAGAAACAGAGGATGAGAACGGACTGGTCTATCAATTCGATATAGATAAAATGGAAGGACAGCTGCTGTTTATTTCTGAGGAAAAGCTAAGCAAAAAGGAGAAGACCCTATTTGAAGCGATGATTAAGAGTATCAAGGTTGAAGATATTGACTAGTTAACACTACTACTCTGGAATCAGGAGGTTATAAAAAATGGAAATCTACATTCAGGAAATTATCAGCTATATGCAAGCATTTGCCTGCGAGGGATTGAAGGTTGAACAGGTGGCAGCGCATTTTGGGTATAGCAAATTTCATTTTAGTCGCGAATTTAAGAAGCTGACTGGCGTGACGCCCAATGAGTACCTATCTTCGATCAAAATAGAAAATGGGATTGATTCGCTGGTTCGGGGAGAGTCCGTCATCAATTCTCAATTGGATGCAGGGTATTCTAGCGCTGGCACATTTACGACCACCTTTACCAAGAATACGGGCTTGTCACCTAAAGCCTATGCGACTCAGGTCGATCAGTTGTATGAACTTGTGAAGCAACAGGAAATCGTCGACGAGGATAGCGATACACTGTTTTATCGAAATCCTAATTTTCCAGTTGCGGTTACTCCATATAAATTGACGATACATATTAGAATTCCTGGTGATTTTAAAGGCATTGTTTTTAGCGGTTTATTTTTGAGACCGAATCCGAATCATCAGCCTGTGATGGGCAGGTGCAGAGTCAAGGAATTCACGTATGATTTTTACCATTTACCAGCCGGGACCTACTATCCTATGGCCTGTGGTGTTAGAAAAAGCAAAAACCCCTTCAGCTATTTTCAATTGAGCAAAGCATTACGGGCTTGTGATGGACAAAAAATTACCTTTCCATTACAAAAGAACGAAGAACTAACGATTCAACTTAGAGAAAAAAGAGTCAGCGATCCACCATTGATTATTAATTTACCGAATATTTTAGCACACGGCATCAAACAACAAATGGCCAGAAATAGACGAAAAATCAAAAAAAGAGTACTGCAAAAGACCGCAAAGTAGAAGAAGTCTCGTTGGTTATTCTTTGTTAAGCTTAGTTTATCAAAGAAAAGGGAGCGATTTATGATGGAAAGAGTAGACTATTTGCAGGCGGTTATTGATTCACAAAGAAGTCCGATTGAAGTGTTTATGGGAATTCAGGAAAACAAAGAGGCCTTTGAAGTTGTTGACGTTCGAATCGGCGACCCAGAATTTTTAAAAGAAAAAATTGTTGGTGCGAAGGAAATTCCGTTAATCGCGTTAGAAGATCGATTAAGCGAATTAGACAAATCAAAACTGATCTATGTGGTGACCTGGAGCGCAGCATGTACATTGGCGAAGCAGGCGAGTATTCTTTTGCTTAACCACGGGTATCAGGTGCTAGAGATTGCCGGCGGAAACGAAGCGTGGAAGGCAACAGGATTGCCAATGCAGGAAGTCTAGGCGAGAAAAATGACATCAGGATTTTATCTAGCGGCTATCATAGGGACCTTTGGCTCGTTTATTGCTGGCTGTATCTGGTACACCGCAATAACTGGAAAAGTGTGGCAAAAAGAAATGGGATTTTCGGATGAAAAGATTCGTCAAATCTTCACTCCGAAACGAATGATTTTTGCCTTTATCAGTGAATGGATCGCGGCATTTTGTACGATCGGTATTTTCTTCAATCTCCCCGTCGATTTGATCTATAAACTATTGATGGTATCAGCAGTTGTGGTCTTTCAAGGAATCAAGCTTTCGATATTTGATGGGAAAAGCCTGAAGGTAATTGCTATAAACGAAGGCTATCGCATCATCAGTATACTTATTTTAGGCATCACGTTTGCCGTGTTTATGTAGCCAGACCTTCTAAAGGACACATTGTTCTTTAGAAGGTTGTTTCCATTTAAAAAAGGTACATAGTAATAGCAGAATCTAATGAAAAGGGTGTGGAACGAATGAGCATTTTAATCTATCTTTTAAAGACTTTTCTTTTTGGAGCTATTGCTTTTGTCACTTTATTTGTTCTTACACTTGCCATTGTGGTCTTCATCATTAATAAGATAGCTCAAAAAAAAGAAAAAACAAAGTTACAAAATGAAACACCGATAGAAAAAACGTGGAAAGAGACCCCAGAATTCATTGAAGCAATCAAAGAAATACTTCGACTACTTTCAAATAATGATCCTCAAGTATTAGAAGCAATCCAATTACTTAATCTAGAAACAAAGGGTACCTTTGCTCAGACTTATCTAGAAGAAATACATATGGAGAATCAGGATGATTATGACGGCTGGGACCTGATGATTTTCACTTTAGAAAAATTTGGCTATTTGTCTTACAATGATTGGAAATTTTTGATGGAGGATCTTGTTTTCAATCTCAAAACGAATTTGGAAAAAATGGCGATTGATCCGACGATTTTTGATACTTACCCTGACTTGGAAGAGGGAATCGAGCCTTCGAAATTCCTCGAACTCGCGAAATACTTACCATCGGGATACGTTTTGGCAACTCTAGATACTGGGGGCGATGACTATACCATGAATGTGGCGCCGATTGAGAATGTTCGAAAGGCAATAGAAATAAGCGAGAATATGGAGCTGCCTTTTGGGGTGAGGAGTATTGAGATGTATGGGGGACCCGAAAACTAGTTAAGTTTTAAGATTATTCGAATAACTAGAAATAGAGCTGTTTAGTAGTTAATAAGCGAAACAGCTCTGATTTTGTGCGTCTCTATTTTGTTTGAGAAACAAAATCTATAATCACATTCAAATGATTTTAAGTCTATAAGACATGCCCTCATATTCTTGATCGCTTAATAAAAAAAACCACTGAACAAAGTCAGTGGCAAGGGGGATGTATTCAACGAAGGTACTGGCTTTCATCGTTAAGAAAAGCTTTTGATAGAGATTCAATGGAATCATACATCCCCCTATAGATTATTCTAACACATTGATAATTAAAAAATAGTATTTTTGGTTTGGATGACGACTTTATCGATTTCTTTTTGACTATATGTTAGTTATATACTTTGTGTTTTTTTACCAAAAATGTTTCTAATTGTTTATTTCGCTTCGGTGAAAACCATATCCATCGTTATATCGAAAAGTTTCCTCACAAGAAAAATACTTTTTTTGATTAAAGATTCAAAAAGGTTGATTTGATAGCGTTTTAAAGCATAATAAGTTAGCTCAAAAATGTTCAATCTTTTTCATTCCGTCAAAATCGTTGGCAGCATAATAGTTACAACTATGGGGATTGGCAAGCTATTCTTGATCATAGTGTCCGCGATTTTGACAATACAATCTAATGGATTATTGTGAGTAGAAAAAAATTTTCCAGGTCGCTTTATTTAATACCATAGAGCTAGAAAGCACAGAAAAGGAAGAAAGCTGAGAACTACTGACAGGAATGCTAGAATAAATCAGTTATCTGGTCAGTAACGCTTGGAAGCTTTGCTTTCTTATCTCATCATAGTTCAATAATTGTTGCGACTGACGAATAGAAATTTTGGTGGTTAATCTCTTTGAAAAATCCTGTGTTAAATCCTTATTCTAGAAAGTCAGCAAAATACTAGTCCTAGAAACTATCCGACTAAATGACTACAATGAAAATACGCCCTTTGACCTATGACGAATCATGATTGATCTTGCATAATATAGACATAAGATAAAAACACATCGCGAGTGGAAAATAGGATTAGGAAAAGGGAGAGAATTAAAATGAAAAAAATGTTGACGAAATCAAATAATAATCGAGTATTTACAGGGACTCTAGCTGGTATCGCGGAGTATTTCGGGATTGATCCGACCATTGCACGTATCCTTTATGTTTTTGCTAGTCTTACCTTCATCGGCGCACCAGTTATCTTGTATATCGTAATGGCGCTGCTTATTCCATCAACGGAGGATAGCCGTTCCCATGCAAGCTTCTCAGAATTTGATGCTCAACCTAGGTAAGGGATAGGGTTTCTTCAAAATTAGTGATTAATCGGGTTGAATCGGTCCATGTGAGGTAGATAGAATAAAGTTAATCGAGAGCTTAAAACCACGAAAGTGATTTTGAGTTCTTTTTTGTATGGACAGGCTTTAAACAAATGATTTATAAGGTCAAAAATAGACATAAAATAACGGTTTATTCTTTATCAATTATTTGATCTATCTATTTTCAGTAGTTCTTAAAATACCGCTTGGAAAGAGAAAATGCTGAAAAACTTTATCGTATCTCGAAAAATAGTTATTTTGCTTTTTAAAAGCTAGTTCCCCGTTGGCTTTGTGGCTTGTGAATTGCCCTTTTGAACCAAAAAGTGGTTTGACATTCGGGCAGTTGTGGGATTATAGTCGAGGCGTGATCACAGATAAGGTGAAAATAAGGCTGTTCAATCAACGCTTGTCAGTTATTCGATCAAGCCTTCGTTGACTGAGAACAGCGCAATCAAATCAAACAAATTAAACCCAACAGGAGGTACACCATGGAAAAACCATTGTTTAGCCCGAATCAGATTTTTTCGCTAAAACGTAAAACGATTGAAAAACGAATGGAAAACTATTACACAGAAACACATGATGAGAAAGCAACGATCCAAATTCTGGTAGCGCTTCAAGTGCGAGATGAGCTTGGACAAGAGGATTTCTCCTTCTGCATGAAGGGACTCGTGCGGAGAATTCTTATGAAAAGCAAGACGTCTCGAACATTACGCCGCTATTATATTTATTTCAAAAATTATTTTTCTTCGAAGGAGTGGAAGGTGGTTAGTCTGCGACTATTTGCAGTCAAGACCTTCGTAAAAGAGAAAATTGAAAAACTTGTTAGTCAATTTATCAAAGAACCATTACAAGGCTTAGTGGGCTCATGAGCAGAAAGAGAAAATGTCTAAGGGGAAAGGAGGAGATACTATGACAGATATAGTCGCAAAATTTGAAAATAGCTTAGGTAGAAGGCATAAATTACGTGTGAAGGACGCGAATCCAGCGCTTGACCCAGAAGCAGTCAGAGCTTCTTTGGAAAAATTAACAACAGTCGATCTTTTTCGCAAAAAGGACGCCTGTCTATTTGATAAAGTGCTGAGTGCAAGCTATATCGAAACGATTGAAACCTACATTTTTGATGATTCGATCGATGAAGAGGTTTGTGAAGTTTGTATTGAAGAACCCACAAGCGTTGAAAAAACGGGAGAGTTGCGCGTACTGGCTCAACCAGAAATACCAGCAGCGCTTCCACCTCTGTCGATGACCGACTGGAATATCACGCTGATTGAAGAAGAAATGGTCGAGCCGACACTATTAAAACAAGTGTTGGAGTTGCCATCAAACGTAACGATGGAGCGTTTATCCGAAAAACAAAAACGTTCTTTAGTGACGTCAAAAATGCCAGAAGGCGGACAGCCTATCACGGCAAACATCTATAAAGAGAGCAACCGCATCCGTATTGAGCTATTAGCAGAGCTTAAGGAAGAGATAAAGGAGAAAGATAAATCCTCACCGCCGAAGGATAAACACAGGCGATGGCGGCTATTAGACCGCTTTAAGAAACGAAGGTAGAGAAAGTTGACTTGATGGCGCGATGAAGAACAAGCGACTCATTTCCGCGGGTGAGGAGTTGTTTCGTCACAAATAATCCTAGTCCGGACGTAGGTTTATTTGTGATGAAAAAACATCGTATGCTAATCGAGTTAGCATGCTACTAGCGCACTCATTTTATAAATATAGAAACCGTTCAATCACAACAAATTACTGACCTTTCCGACAAAAAATCTGGAGTATTGGTCAGGCTTCTTTCGTTTGAAGTTTTTCTTCCGCGCCTCTTTTCCTCTGTGTTAGTAAACAAAACGTGCGCGCAATTCTTATTTTTTATTTGGGAATTATTCCGTCTTTTTACGTATCTTATGTAAGAAGGATTTTGATAACCCATCATTGTCCATGCTATAATGTAGGCGACAAATGCCTTTCATTGTTGGAGAATGATCCTATCTGAAAGGCGGAAACCAATGCAAAAAATCTTACCTACCAACGATTTGTTATTTAAAAAAATGCTGACCTCCGAAGATTCCCAACACATCCTGAAAGCTTTTGTTAAAGACTTGTTAGGTATTGAATTCAAATCCCTACGACCAAAAGAAACCTACCACATCGACAGTTATAAAAGATCTCATCTTAAAGAAGTAAAGAAAATGGCGATTCTTCGAACGGAGGTAGATATTTTAGCAATATCTGAAGATGGTAGCCATGCAACGATTGAATGTCAGATTCAGCCTCATAAGTATTTTCATGAGCGTTCCTTATTTTACTTGTGTGAAGCCTACCGTTCTCCTTTTGGAACGATCCCTACGAACGAATCAGAGAAAAAGAATAACTTTTCTAGCCTACGTCCAGCTTATGGGATCAATATTGTCGATTTTCATTTATTTGATTCACAAGAGAATGCTATGCAGCTATTTCGTTTGATAAATGAAAAGACGTATCAGCCATTCTTAAATAAAGAAGGAAGAGAACTGTTGATATTAGGTTTCCTCAGTTTGAAAAATGAAAATTTAGACGGAACCAACGCGGCTTATCACTGGCAATATTTCCTAAAGACCGGAGAAGTTACAAACGATACCTCTGAATATATCAAGGAAGCAAAAAGAAAGACGGACTTCTTAACCTTAGAAAGCGAGGAAAAAGAAATGATCATGAATATCGAAAAAGCAAAAGCCATTTCTGATGCCGTATATGTAACCGCGATGGAAGAGGCTGAAGAAAAGGGAATGAAAATAGGTATGGAAAAAGGTATGGAAAGAGGTATGGAAAAGGCAAGTCGGAAAATAGCGATTAACTGCCTGAAGAATGGACTGACGATCGAACAAGTATCGGAAATTACAGATTTAGCCATCGAAGAAGTTAGGAAATTAACTGAGGAACAAGAGAAGTAGTTTCATTCCAAGCTTTTGCGTCGTCTCCGATCACAGTAGTTAACAGGTATATTTTTTGTTTTAATCAGCTAGGGACAATGATAGGAATAGAAAAGTGTTGAACTCTGATTCAGACTTTACTCCTATCAAATAGGTGAGTGCTGATGTGAAAGAAATGGGAGGGATTATTAATGGGAATCAATAATATTGCCAAACAAATGGTGAAGCAGTATCAGGTTGAAAAGATGACTGAAAAAACTTCTCAGCAGTATTCTCTTTTCATGAGTCACTTTAAAAATGAGGTTGAACTATGCGACAACCACAAGAAAATAATTAAAAAAACTGATGAATAAAATTTTTAGATTCTTTCAGATTCTCTTTGAACTAGTTTTACAAAAACAATGAGTCTTTTATCAGATATAAGTCATCAGTGCTCCTTCATATCGATCTCAATAATTAAAAATGGAGAGTTCAGCCTAAGTAGTGCTGAACTCTCTTTTTTACTGATTAAATAGCTCGAAATAATCTAAAGATAAAATGGATATTGAATAAAATAGACTTTCAGTGTATAATATATTTTACATAGAGTAAAATGAAACATACACAAAGTCTAATTTGTTAATCTTAAAGAAAGGAGAGTTTCCATGTCTTATCATAGTAAAAGAATTCTCGGTTCGATCGTTTTAGGATGTTGTTTGGCAGTTGCTTATGTAGTCTATGTTTTTAGATTAAATCCGCAGCTTTCGACAGATTTAAGTAGATGGGCGAGAGTCGTCTTAGTGTTCATTGGTATCGGTATCATTGGTGCGATTATTTCACATATTATCGGGGTAATCCTTTATACAATAAAGGTTTCAGTAACGGATAGTGAATTAAGCGAAAAGGATGTCGATCGTGTTGTTGAGTCTTCACTTTTTGAAGATGAGATGGATAAGTTAATTGGTTTGCGAGCATCACGTGTTGGCTATTATTTATCAGGATTTGGAGCAATCGTTGGGATTGCGATCTTAGCTTTCGGAATGGTTCCCTTTGTAGCGGTCCATATTATGCTTGCGGGTTTTTTCCTTGGTAATTTAGTTGAGGGGATCATGTGTATCTATTTATACGAAAAAGGTGTGCAGCATGGCTAAAAAAATAAAAATCACAAATAATATTCGCAAACTTCGCTTCTTCGCAAATGAGATGACCCAATTAGAGCTAGCGGAAAAAGCAGGTGCATCAAGACAAACGATCATCGCACTAGAGGCAGGAAAGTATACGCCATCATTGGAAATGGCCTTTCGAATTGCGGATGTTTTCAACGTAGAAATCGGTGAGGTTTTTCAACGTGAGGTGAATGAAAATGAATAGCAGAGAATGGTTATTATGTCCGAACTGTAAGAAGAAGACACGGGTTCAAATATGTGAGGATACACTTTTAAGGAACTTCCCCCTCTTTTGTCCGAAGTGCAAGCAAGAAACGATGATTGATGTCATACAAAAAAATATCATACTAGCAAGAGAGCCAATCGTGAAAACGTAGAGCCGGTAATTTGTGAGAATACTCCTCATAGATTATCGGCTCATTTTATTTTGCAGAACTCATTTTAGGAGGAACCAGTATGCGAACAGTAATCAAAGAGAAATATGGTGACTATCAAGTATTAAAACTCAAGGAGCGTCCAATACCTGTACCCAATGAAAAGCAAGTATTGATCAAAGTACGAGCGTCAACGATTAATGCTTATGATGTTCATCTAGTGAAAGGTGATCCATTTCCAGTGCGAATGACAGCTGGTCTATGTCGACCTAAAAATAATCAATTAGGGTGTGACTTGGCTGGAGTAATTGAGAATATTGGAAGTAAGGTCACGAAATTCAAAAAGGGTGACGAAGTATTTACTTGTCTAGCCGACGGTAATGGAGACGATGCTTATTCTGACTATGTATGCGTGAATGAAGAGCTGCTGACTTTAAAACCTCGGGGAATTTCTCATGAGGAAGCTGCAACGATTCCCATGGCTGGATTAACCGCGCTACAAAGTGTTCGTGATTTCGGAAAGATTCAACCGGGTCAAAAGGTCTTGATAAATGGAGCAACTGGAGGAGTAGGAAGTTTCGCTGTTCAAATTGCGAAGTTATTTGGTGGAATAGTCACTGCAGTTTGCAGAACAGAGAAAGAGGAATTTGCCTATTCTATTGGAGCAGACTATTTCATTGACTACACTAAAGAAAATCTCATTACTAGTAGAGAAAAATATGACCTGATCATTGATGTTGTAGGTAATCACGCATTTTCTGAATACAAAAAAGTTCTCAATGAAAAGGGAACATGCGTAATGGTTGGTTTTTCTTCCATATCACATATGATAAAGGTTGGCTGGGACATCTTCCGAACAAGAAATAAGCAACAGAAAATTGTGTTGTCGTTCGCGAAAAATTCCCAAGTCGAGGATCTTGAATTTTTAGCAGAAAAAATGAATGATAAAAAAATCAACGCAATCATTGATCAAACTTTTTCTTTAAGTGATATCCAGCAAGCTTTTCAATACTTTGAAGCAGAGCATTTAAACGGAAAAGTAGTGATTTCCGAATGATAGGAGAGGTAAATTTGAAATAATTATCTAAAAGAATTCAAATTGTCGGATTTTAGATGCCACTTTGAACTTCTTGTAGATACTGTTTTAAAGAAAGACCTAGAAACAATCATACTAAATGACTACAACAAAAATACGCCCTTTGACCTATGACGAATCGTGACCGATCTTGCATACTATAGACATAAGATAAAAACACATCGCGAGTGGAAAAAGTAGGAGTTCATCAGTTTGGTCGAATTCCTTCATCTATCAATCAAAAAAAGGATTAGGAAAAGGGAGAGAATCAAAATGAAAAAAATGTTGACGAAATCAAGTAGTAATAGAGTATTTACAGGGACTTTAGCTGGTATCGCTGAGTACTTCGGAATTGATCCGACCATTGCACGTATCTTATATGTTTTCGCCAGTCTAACTTTCATTGGCGCACCAATCATCTTGTATATCGTTATGTCACTACTTATTCCATCAGCAGAAACTAGTAACTATCAAACAGAGTATTCAGATTGCGGTGCATAAACCTAGAATATAGGTGGAAGAATATTGAATAATAGTTTCGTTTGTTCTCAGTTGATGAGAAACGATTGGGCAAATGTCTCGTTATGAAGACATGGGGCACGGATTATTGAACAGGATAATTTTAATAAAATATAGTAAATAGAAAAGAGCTAAAAAGCTAAAAAGCGAACCTTATTATAGAGGGTTTGTTTTTTAGCTCTTTTTTCGGATAGAAGCAGAAAGATTCATCGTATATGCTTATATTTTTCTCTGAAAGGTTTTAAATTAAGATTCGAAGATAAAAAATGGGTATAAATTAAAATTAATTTTAAATAACTCTAATAATTTACTGAATAATATTATAGAATATAAAGAGATTAATATATTTAGGGGAATTACATATATGGTGTATTTAAGTGGCTATGATTATGTTTATCATTTTAAGAATCTTGGTTTTTTGATAATCAATCTTGTGATTTTACAAATCATGTTTTACGTGCCATTTCAGGTTTTTTATAAAGACAAAATGAATTGGAAATTTATAATCAGCGTATTCTTTTTTCTATTTTTCTATTTTTTGATTTATATGGATTATTTGGAACGTTTTTTTGCGGGAATGAAAATGGTTAACTACTATTTAATCATCCTTGCGATTTTAATTATTTATTCGATGTTTAACTATTTTTTGAATGGAAAGGATATAGGATTTCAGTTCTATTTGTTTTCATATAGTTTGTTTATGATGCTTTGGTTTTTAGTTGCACAATATAGCACCTTTTGGCTATACGACAGAGTTCAGATGGGTTCTTTTTTCACATTTTATGGTATCAATTTATCTGGAGCTTATTTGTTTATTCAGGCGTATAGGGGATTAAAAAAAAGAGTTCATCCTACTAAGAAAAGGAATCTTTTTATCGGTTGTTTCTATTATGTTGTTTTGCTAACACTTAATCTAAAGGAAATAATGTTATTCTCCTTCAAGAAAAATTTTATCATGATCGTCGCGAAAAAAGGACATCTTGCCAGTAGTATCATCAATCGTTTTTCTAATCGGATTCGTCATTTATATTGGGACATGGATTTTCATGTCTTTTCGATTGTACTTTTTATCGTTGTTTCTTGTATTCCTGCAATTATTGTTATTCAACTATTAGTAAAAAAGCAGCAGGATAAAGAAATCATCAGTCTACAATCAAAACGGGAAGACGAATTAAAAAAATACATACAAATGATTGAATCCATCAATCAAGAAACGCGTCAGCTTCAGCATGATATCAAGAACGTTCTGAGCTCGTTGGGCATGTACATCTATCAAGAACAAGTAAATATCGTATCCATGCGAAATTACTATGATCAAGTGAATCAGGATTTTGGGTTACGTCGGATTACGAAAATTCCAAATGGAAAATTAACCCATCTGAAAAATCCCGAAATCCTCGGTCTGGTCCTAGATAAATTGATGAGAGCCAAAGAACTAGATATTCAGTTGAACTTAGAAATCGAAGAAGCCATTGCTTTTCCATCAAAAGGCTTGGTTCCAATTGTACGAATCCTTGCGATTCTTCTGGATAATGCCTTGGAAGAAAGTCAGAAGTATCCAGGAGCTGTAGTTCGATTGGCATTTGTTTCGGTGGGTGAAAATCAACTTTTGACCATGGTGGAAAATTACACGATGAATTCGAATTTTATTGGACAGTATTTAGCAGGAACGATTCAGAGTGACAAGGGCGAAGGTCGCGGTCAAGGATTAAGCATTATCCAATCTTTGATAAAGGAGAATAAACAATTAAACCTAGATTGTAAGCAAGCCGATCAGCTGGTATTGTTTTCGTTTTTAGTAGATGGGAAGGGATAAAACATGGTAAGAATTTATATTTGTGAAGACAATCAGAGGCATCTTGAAGAAATCAAACGTCATGTTGGGTACTTTGCGTCCTTTTCAGAATGGAATATGCAGATTGCAACAGCCTCAGTTTTTCCAGAGGATATTCTCGATCAGCTAGTGGTGGATCACGAGCCGAATATTTATATTTTTGATGTGGATTTGAAAGGTACAAGTTCGATTGATGGATTTCATCTTGGAAAAAAAATCAGAGAAGTAGATCCACATGGCTATCTTATTTATCTAACGAGTCATATTGAACTATCTTATTTAACGTTCCAATTCCATGTGAAGGCAATCGATTATATTGAGAAAAACGGTATTGAAGATTGGCATGGCCGACTAACGAACTGTTTGAAAGAAATTGAGAAGCAATTGGGGACCATTAAAAGAAACCGTGAAAAGAAGGTTCTCAAATTAATAACCTTCTCAGGACCAACAAACTTCTACATGGAAGAAATTATCGCATTCGAGGCAATTCCAGATCATAAGCTGATCCTGTATCTGCAAAATGAAAAGACGACGATTTTGCAAAAATCGCTGGAGCAATTGGAAAGTGAGTTGGGAGAGGCGTTCTTCCGCTGTCATCGCAGCTTTCTAATTAATCAGAAGCGAATTCAACGGATCGAGGTCGATTTTTCCTCGGTCATTATGGAGAATCAAATGATTGTTCCAATTGCTTATCGCAAACGCAAGCTGTTAAAGGAGCAAAGTAGGATTTGTTCCTAATAAAATGAAAGAAGCTGTTTCTTGGGTAGTGCTCAAGAAACAGCTTCTTTTTTGCGCTCAGGATTCCTAAACGCAAAAATGAGCGCAAAATTTGTGCGCTTAGGATTAATTTCGATGCGGTCAAGGAAAATAAGACTAATTAAATGAAAATAATTTTAATATATAAACTATAGAAGGACAAAAAAATTCCTATTCCTTTATAGAATAGGAAATTAAAATTAAAATTTACAAAATAAAAATTTGAAAAGGTTATTACAAGATTATTTTAGATTATAGGGGTTCTAAATGCAATCCTTTTTATTAAAAAAAATTAAACTTTTTTAGAAAAAAGAATAATAACGTCTCGTATTTATTGTTTGGAGCAAAGTGCAGGATTGAAACTTTGATTTATTCACATTTTTAACCTTTATTCTACGTCGTCAAAATAACCGTCAAATTTTAGGAGGTCCTTATATATGAAAAGAAAGGGAGAAAACATCTACCGAAGAAAGGATGGCAGATGGGAAGGCCGCTATATCAAAGAACGAAAAAGCGACGGAAAAATTCGTTACGGCTATGTGTATAGTCGGAATTTTCAAGAGGTAAAGAAAAAACTCTTCTTATATAAGATGCAATACAAGGAGAATTATCTAGTTCAAGAAAAGAGAAACTCACGGTCAATGACCTTACAAGATTGGTCGATTCACTGGTTGGCGAAGCAGGAAAAACGGGTAAAGCCCAATACGTCGATCAGCTATGAAAGTAAATTGAAGAACCATCTATTACCTTCTATTGGACAGTATGAACTAGAAGAGTTAACCGGTACGAAGCTACAGGAGTTGGTGAATCAGCTAAGTCGCTCGCTAAGTATTTCTTCCTTAAGAGCGGTATTCAGAGTTTTACGAACTTGTTTGAACGATGCGGTTAAGGAAGACCTTCTTCCCACGAATCCCTTGGATCAGGTGACATATCCATCAGAAGGACGGAGTGAAGTCAAAGCGTTCTCCGTTGAAGAACAAGAAAGAATCCTTGAAGCTATTACAGAAGAAAAGTATTTACCGATCCTGACCGCTATGTATACCGGCTTACGAATTGGTGAGATTGCTGGTCTGACTTGGAACGATATCGACTGGAAGGAAAAAGTTCTCTATGTGAGAAACAATGCCCAGCGGGTACGAACGAAAAAAAAGACGCAGCATTCAGAATTGGTGATCATGTCACCAAAGACCACACTCTCACAACGGGTCATTCCATTGAGCGAGTCCTTAGTGGAGAAGCTGTGGGCGCTACATGAAGTAAGCAACTCAAGCTTTGTTTTCTCAAACAAACAAGGACCGCTTGATCCGCGTACCATTCGGAATCGTTTCAAAAAGGTCAAAGAAATCGCGCAGGTATCCGATTTACCCTTCCACGCGCTTCGCCATACCTTCGCTACTCGTTGTATCGAAAATGGCGTGACGGTTACAACGGTTAGTGCGCTGTTAGGGCACAAGTCAATCAAGATGACACTGGATATTTACACTAGCAGCTTTATTAGTGAGAAGCGTGAAGCGATTTCAAAAATCGGTTAAATAAAACTCAAAGTCGTCAGCTTGCCGTCAAATGGCGCAAAAAACTAGACGAGTCAAGGGCAGACAAAAATTTCCTATTCTATAAAGGAATAGGAAGAAAATCTTATTTACAACTAAAAACTATATCATAAGGCCCTTATTTTTTCCAAGGTATCACCCTGAGCAATCAGGATAGATATAAATATAAAAAACAAAAGGAGAGAGAAAGAAATGAGTAAGAAAAAGATTATGGCAGGATTGTTTTGTACATCAATGCTAGGCGCGATGTTGGTAGGTCCGTCAGTTTCTCTGGCTGCCCCTGCTCCAATGGATGGTACATCAACAGGATCAGTTGAGTTTAAGGAGAAGACCATTCCAAATACAGATAGTTCTATTGGCGTTCTAGAAGTACCAACTGAGTTCAATTTCGCAAAAACAGAAGTTGCCGGGACTATACCTACAAGTGAAACGGTAATTGATTTAGATCCAACTGTTGAATCTGCTCCTGGTGCAAATCCAGCGACTAAGCGGATTGTTGTTGCCGATGTTCGTGGTGAGCATAAGGATGGATGGAAATTAACAGGAAAGATTTCTTCTGAATTGACTTACACACCTAGTGGAGGAGGAACACCAAAAACCTTGCTTGGTGCATCAATTAGAATGAAGCAAGATCTTAATTATTTACCCAATGCATTTGATGATCCACAAGACTTAGCTACGATGGTACCTTCAGCTTCATTCAATGCTGATATGCTAAAACATGCACCTGATGTAGTAACTGGTTCTATTCATTCTTCAACAACAAATGACATTGTAGAAATTAAAAATGTTGATAGTCCGGTATTACTGGCTTCTGGAGAAACTACAAGTGGAGCGCAAGATGGACGTGGTGAAGGTGCCTGGGCAGGTGAATTTACAGATATTAAATTAGCTATTCCAGCTGATCCAATGAAAAATGTTATGAAAAATGAAAAATACAGTGGTGTTATCACTTGGACAATGACTGATTCTGCTACTTAATAACTGATCGTTTAAAGGGTTGCGAGATCGCTCTCCAACCCTTTTGTCAAAAGGAGTGTTTCCCATGAATAAATATAAAGTCAAAGTCATACCAATTCTTTTCCTTTCCGGAGTTCTATTGCTACTCTTTAATCTGTTATTTCCGTTATCTGTTCTAGCGAATGAGGATGTTCAGCAAGCGGCAGGTTTTACCGTTAAAACAAAAATACCTGAGAATCAAATTGACACGAGAATCAATTATTTTTATTTACATGTAAACCCTGGTGATGAGCAAACCTTAGAAGTAGAGATCAGCAACAATACGGATAAAAAACAAAGCTATAAAGTCCAAGCGAATCAGGCGGTTACAAATAGTAATGCTTTAGTAGTTTATGACCAACCTGATGTTCCTGTGGATAAAAGTCTGGCTGTTTCTATTCCTGATATAGCAAAAGTAGAAGAAAAGAAAGTAACAGTGGATGCGAAAAGTAAGGGGACTGCTAGAATCCATTTAAAAATTCCACAAGAACCAGCGATCAATGGGATATTACTTGGAGGAATCCATATTTCTTTAATGGAATCGGATGATGCTGAATCAAAAGGAACTAGTGTAAGTAGTACTTACGGCTATGCTATCGGTTTAATAGTAACTGAAACACCGGAATCACCATTATATGGTGAAACAGGAGTAGAGCTAAAAAGTGTAGAGCCTGTTCTTGATTACGGAAGCAAGGTTTTACAAGCGAATATTCTTAATCCGAATCCAGAGATTATGAAGGATGTTTCTGCAAGTGGGTCAATTAGTAAAAAAGGCAGGAACGATAAGGTAGCGAGTTCTTCTTTAAAGGATGGAAAAATTGCACCGAATTCTGTACTACCTTTCCAAATTGATTGGGGAAAACAGGATGTAGAAGCAGGAACCTATGTTTTCAACGGACAATTAAAAACCGAGAACCAGAGCTGGAAATTCCAAAAAGAATTTACGATTTCCAAGGAAACAGCAGATAAATTGAACAAAGAGAGTGCCTTCAAATTAGTGGTTCCTCAGTGGTGGACGACGACTTTTTATATCATGTGTGTACTAACAGTTTTACTGTTTATTCTTTTGACAGGACGAATGGTTATCCAAAAAAGGAGAGGATAATGTATGAAAAAAATAGGCATACTCCTTTTGGTAATTATCATGACGTATGTCCCGACTGAGTTAGCAGAAGCAGCACAAAGTGATCAATCACAAACAAAGTTCGGTGTAACTTTTGTTGAAAATAAAGATGACGGTGGAACCGCAATTCCTGGCGGTTCATCAGGAGATAATACTATCTACCCAAGTTCAAGTTCATCATTCGGAAAAGACCTAAGATTGCCGAGCACAGGTAGCATATTAAACGGAGGAATTACTCTATTAGGGATTTGTTGCTTGTGGCTGATGTTCCTTCTCTGGTTATTAAAGAAACGAGAGGAGGATGAACATGTGGAAGAAGTTTCGTAAAGTAGCAAAAGTATTATTTTTTCTCTTACTTTTGATTATTGCTTCAAACATTGGAATTAAAAGTGCTCACGGAGTTACTCACACTCAAACAATTCCTTCTAGAAAACTAATAATTGAGGTGCTTGATCGGAATGGAGATCCTTTTACTGATGGACTTACAATGCCCGCAGCAAGAATGCAGTCAGGTACTTCAATTCCTTCGACGTGGTCAGGTTCGTACTATAACTATAGCTATACTAGCTTAGGTACTGATAATGCAAGTGTTTCCGAAATAGGCGATGGAAAGTTTGAAATTACGACACCTGCTAAAACACTCTCGGTTAATGATCAACCTGCCTATGCCTGGCAAGGAGCAAATGGACAAGTATACCATGCCGTGCCACAAGCATTAATGGGATTTGACTCTTTAAGATTAAATAGTTCAAATGAGTTGAATTATGTAAAGAATTTTACAACTAATCCACCCACTGGATTAGGTAGTCGATCACTTTACACTGCTTATACTTATCAATATGATGGGAAAACTTCTTCATCCAAAGTAGATAGAATTCATAGTGGTAGAAAATTGACCAATAAGAGTTTTAATTTGGCGGATGGTAGTATTCAGATTCCATCCAATGGAGGACAAGTCAGCTCAACATATTTTGGACTTGCTGTTTTGAGTTCGGTTTATAGTTACAATTCTAACGGGGCTATAACAGGAACTTTAGGATGGGGTAGAGGAGTATATGGCCTTCAAGGAGAAAAGCTAGTTTTTTATCCGAATTATCAGCAAATTACGGAAATTTTTGAGAACGAAAGTAAAACAGCGATAGTTGCTCCTACTGGTTTCACTCAAAGTAAAAAGACTGATATGACTTCAAGAGATTTTGTCTATACCATGGAGAATACTGACAATTTACCTAAGTTTTATACAAATACTGCTGGAACAATTGGTTACACCTATAAGGGCTGGTATCGAGGTGCGACAAAACCTACAAATTTAAATGAAGAATTTCCGCCTGAGATTTCCTTTAATCCAGATGGAGTGGATGCTGATGACACTGTGCACATAGTGTATAGTCAAGCTTCGACTGCAAACTTAACTGAGCAATTTCGTGATAGAAATGGGAAAGTGATAGAAGCAAGTTGGGATAAAGCATCACGTAAAGTTCCTATGGGAGTTTATACGACAACTCCTGAAGAAAACAA
The DNA here is from genome assembly GCF_051710745.1 of Enterococcus sp. DIV0756. Taxonomy (NCBI): domain Bacteria; kingdom Bacillati; phylum Bacillota; class Bacilli; order Lactobacillales; family Enterococcaceae; genus Enterococcus; species Enterococcus sp. DIV0756. The sequence continues at coordinate 1,482,398 of NZ_JBIOLF010000001.1, forward strand.
AACTGACACTCAAGGGCGCAAATGGGAGTATTACGGTTGGCGTGTTGGAACTACAGGCACAATTCAAACAACGCCGGTGAGTCAAAATTTAGCCGCAAATTCAAACACCACAATCCAATACATTTATCAGGAACCTAAAACAACGGGTGATCTCAGTCTAACGATTGAACCAGAAGTGATAGATAATGAGGGTGATACGACTCTGGTTGCTATTCTTAAGAACATTGGGACTAGTGATATGAAAGAGTTGAAAATAAAATTTTCCGATAAATGGATGCTTACTAATGGATCAATAAGCGGTATTTATTCTCCTTCATTTATTTTTGTAACCGTTGAAGGAGAAGCGCAGAAAAAAATAGGAACGAATCAAAGTAACTTTACGATTGGACAGCCTTTGACAGACATTGTCATTCCAGCAGGAAAAGAAGCACGAATTGAAATTCCAATTCGTGGTAGGGGGAACCCACTAGAAATGCTACAGGCGGGAATAGAAGTTACTGGTAATTTGATTGATGACGAAGGAAATGACACTACGTTAAAAGCATCTAACGTTGTTCGCATCGATGATCCTGAAGCACCGACAATTGATGGTGAAGGGGATGCGGGTTTCGTCAATATCTTTAAGAATCTGAATTTTGGAACCACCAGCTATAGTCCAAGTGCGCAAACGAAAGCTTTAGATATGACGAGCTCACCTTATCTGCGTTTTTACAATATGGATGATTTGCAGCCGCAATGGAGTTTACAAGCTAAATTAGATGAGTTTAAAACAACGGGTAATAAGACCCTACCAACAACAACATCCATTTCATTTAAGGATTTTCAATTGTATGACATCAATGATTACAAGAAGACGAGCGAAAATATAAGTGTGAATGGTGCGGCAATTTCAGAGTTTGTATTGCCGTCAGATGGGAATACAGTGGAAGTTACCAATCGAGGAAATAAAGGCTATTACGAAATTAAGACTGGACCGAGTAATGTGCAACTGAATATACCAGCATTTGCTGGATTATCTGGCGAAGCTTACTCAAGTACATTGACGTGGACATTATCAACAGGACCGTAGGGAGGGGAATATTTTGTATAACTATGTTTGGTTTTCTTTAGGGGTAGGCGTCTTCATTTTGATTAGTGGGATGTTCCTTTTATTGAAGGATTCATCTTTAATCGATAAGTTCAATCGAACTGCTGCAACAAAAGTGAACAAATTAGTGTTTGTTTCTCCAAATATTCTCTATTTATTACTGGGCATTGGCTGGTTAGCATTAGGAGTGTTTCTATATCTAGCATTCCAACAGCAATTGTCGAATAGATAAGTCGCCGCAATCAAAGGGAAAGTAAAGTATGTAGAGCGATTGCACTTGCTGTAATCGCTCTTTTTTTAAGATTCAATCTAAAGTCATTCAAAATGAGTTAGAAATCTTATCTAGAGAAGAGTGATTCATTGAGGATTATTTAATCTCAAAGTACATAGACTGCTTATCAAAAAATATTTAGCAGTTCTTGGCAGTGGATAGTGAATTTCCCTGTCTGAGTTTATCGCAATTCGTGTCATTGAAGTAATGAGAAAGAAGGGGAATGAAATGAAAAATATTTTACTCTTAACCAAGTCTTTAATTAGCGAACAATCACTTGAACAACAGCTCCAACAGCTGGACTGTGAAGTGTATGTCTCGAAACGGGTATTAGAGAGCTGCCTGTACGATGAGGTGGATCTGAATCTGCTTCAGAGCTTTGAAATCATCATGATCAGTGAAACCGTTAGTAATAACGAACTCACATGGTTGTTGCCAGCAATTACGGAGTCCCAAAGCTTCATTATCCGCAAATCAGATAGTTATTTGACCGAAGAGGAAAAGAAAGATTGGAATAAAAAAGGTGTCTTTAGTTGGATCAAAACTGAGAACTCTTTAGAAGAACTGAGAGAATCTATTGATGATGTGATGTCCATGAAGAACGCCGCAAATCGAACCTCCAATATTATCTCTATCAGAAGAATCAAAGAAAAGCGAAACTTTAGCTCCTTGATCCTGACGCATAAAGAACGGAAATTATTATTGTTGCTATTTCAAGCTAATGGACAGACGATCTCTCGTGAAGACTTAAGTCAAAAATTATGGGATCAAGCACCTTGTAATTCAACGATGACGCAGTTATCTACTTTGACCCATCGTTTGAAGATCAAATTAGCAGAACAAGGAATCTACGGCGATATTCTCCAAACGGTTTGGGGTGTTGGCTATCGATTGTTGGATGATTTTTATGATCAGGTGAACGCGGATGAAGTGTATGCAGAAATGTAAGCAACTAGAGGGAGAGAATTATGAAGAAAATTCTAGGCGGACTATCCGTTATTCTATTAATCGGGATAACGTTACGATTGATCACCGGACAACAATTACGAGCAGATGATGAGGTCGTGCAAACCACCGATTCTTCCATCACCAGTGTGGAATCGCAGCCTTCAAGTGAACAAGCCGCTATACCAGAAGAACAGGAAGCAGAGCCGACTGAGGAGATTCCGGTGATTCCTGAGAATGAAACGAGTACTCCTGTGGAAGAGTCCATTTCAGAGGAGTCTAACTCTTCAGAAATTTCCAGTGATTCTTCTTCTGAGGAGTCAGTGGAATCCAGTACCAGCAGTTCGAGTGACACGAGTGAAAGTAGTACAACGATGACCAGCTCAACGTCGTCATCCAGCAGCACCTCCACAAGTAACAGTAGCTCCAGTACGTCGTTATCCAGTACGACGATTAGCAGCACGACAGCCAGTAGTTCCTCAACAACACCTAGTTCGACGGGTACTACAACAACTACAACAAGGACCGGCAATACAGAGCCAACGTACAGTAATTCGATTGAACCAACGATTCCAAAGAGGAAAACGACTGTCGTGAGTCCGAATCCAACGGGTTCGATCTACTCAGGGCTTAATGACTTCTCGAATACAGCGACTTTGGGGTTGGATCAGTCCTATAAGACCGACTTTGCTGATTCGGAATTAAAGGGTTTTGAATTGCCGTTATTGAATTCCTTTGAGGACAAACGTCACGCGGCGCTAATCTATGAAGCAATCAAACAGCTCAGTGCAGAACAGGAAGAGACGTTGACGAATGAGGGATTTATTTCGGGGATTTATAAACGAGTGCTCCAACAAGACCTAAAAACTCTTACTGAACAGGAACTGGCAGAGGACCAGCTAGTCGCTGGGGATGTGTTGTATTTCAAAAAAGAAGAACAAACGGTTTGTGCCGGAATCTATCTCGGTGATGGCTATCTATTATCTGTGAGGGATCCTTCAGAGGAAAATGAGGAAGAGGAGGACACACACAAATCCTCAGAAACAGAGAAAGAAGAAGTCAAAAAGACTGAAAAACAAAAGAAGCGTACAAAAGTGTCTTCGAGTAATAAGGGTAGTACCCCAACAGATGATTCTGTCGAAAAAGAAGATACAACCAAAAAATCTGACGAGAAAAAAACTGAAGAGGAAGAATCTAAAGAAAGCCAAGAAAACGATCAATTAGTTGTCCAACAAACCAGTGATCGTGATGCCAAGGGCAAGTGGCTGGTCTTACGTGAAACAACGAACGAACTAACCACCTATGGGCAGGAATTATTAAAGGAATATCCGGCATCTTTGGACTTCAAAGCCAGCGCACAGACACAAAAATTTGTGGAAACGATTGGTGAGGATGCGCAAAAGCTGGGGCAAGAATACGATGTCTTTGCCTCGGTAATGATCGCCCAAGCGATTTTGGAAAGCGGCTCAGGAACCAGCGGACTTTCGGTCGCTCCTTATTACAATCTCTTTGGGATTAAGGGCAGCTATAAAGGCAATGCCGTTAACATGTCCACCCAAGAAGATGGTGGCAGCGGCAATATGTATACGATCCAGTCGGCCTTTCGTGCTTATCCAAACTATGCTGCATCTTTAGGCGATTATGTAGAACTCATTCGCGGCGGGATCAGCGGTTCAGAGAATTATTACTCAGATGTTTGGCGTTCCAATGCCAAAAACTATTTACGCGCTTCTGAAAAACTAACCGGAAAATATGCGACGGATACCTCGTATCACCGCAAGCTGGCTTCCTTGATTTCTGTTTACCATCTGACCCAATACGATAAGCAACAGGTTCAAGCGGAAACACCGCTAAACGGTTCAGGCACAGAGTCAGGTGTTTTTATCAAAGGCAAGAACGAGATTCCAGCAGAATATGCCAAGTTAATGAAATACAAAGACTACAATGGCGTGAATTATAACACATCCGGCTCTTATCCAGTCGGGCAATGTACCTGGTATGCCTTTAACCGCGTCGCCCAATTAGGCAAACAGGTGGATGACTTTATGGGTAACGGCGGCGAGTGGGCAACCAAGGGGCGTGCATTAGGCTATGAGGTCAGTTCGACACCGAAGGCAGGTCGATTGATTTCCTTCACACCAGGAGTTGCCGGCTCTGATCCTAGATACGGGCATGTGGCCTTTGTCGAAGCGGTGGGGCCGAATGGCATCTTGATCTCAGAAGGCAATGTCTATGGTGGTACCGTAATTTCGTATCGTGTGATTTCCAATGATCTCGCCTTATCAAACCTTGTGTCTTATGTGATACCAAAATAGAAAAGAATGAGCGCGCATGAAGAAAATTGTCGTATTCAGTATCCCTGTCCTTGTCTTTCTTTTTTCAGTTTTAATGGTTCAAACATACAAAATTCATCCAGTAAGTGGAACCTCCATGGAAGAGAAGCTGCATGACGGGGATCATGTTCTAGTCAATAAACGAAGTGCCATCAAACGCTACGACGTGGTGGGCTTCTCCTTAGATGGCGAGTCCGACCTTTATGTGAAACGAGTGATTGGGATGCCAGGAGATCAGATCTTGGTGTCTCATCAAACGATGATCATCAGTCTAAATAAGATAGGAGATTTTTCAACGACTTATCGGGTGAAGCTTTCTAAAGCGACAGCGGAGAAAATGAAAAGTATGAAACAAATCCCAAAAAATCAGTATTTTTTGATAGGGGATCATTTGGATGTTTCTAATGACAGTCGAGCCTTCGGTCTTGTTTCAAAATCTCTGATTGAAGGGAAAACTGAAATTCGGTTATTTCCAATTAATCGGATTGGCACCATTAGTTAGTAGAGAGGGAGAGGGCTGTGGTTACTTTTTATTTCATTATTATCATCTTGGTACTGTTAGTCATCAATATTGGCATTATTTTATCTAGAATCTATCTTCAAGATCAGTTAAATTATGCCAAAAAGTCCAATCCAGATTCGATTACTTTTTTGCGAAAATTTTCCTATGTTCAACAAAAAATCGTTGCGAAGCATTCTACGTGGCTCTTCATACTAAGTGCAAGTTTAACGGTTAGTTTGGTTTTAATGGTGTTTGTCGTTTTTCAGCTTTCTGGAGACAATCAATCAACGAAACGTCGATTGGCAAAAGCAGAGGAAGAAACTGTACGAGTGATACAGCAGCAAGAAGACATTATTAAACAAACAGTGATCCAAAGTTACCCAGAAAAAGGGTTAGGAATTAAGAATTACAATTGGCAGGAGGTTTTTGCTGAAGAAAAAAAAGATCTGCAAGCAAAAATCGAGGGGGATTTATCCGCTAGTATGGCACCATATTTTGGATCAACGACCTCCCTAACAATGGTGGAGGTAGCATCGCAGAAATTAACAATTGCCTTTTCCTGCAATCCAGGGACTAGTCGAAATAAAAAAATTGTTATGGATAACATTAGTGCATTAATTAAAGAACTTGAAGAAATTGAACAAGTAACACTAGTTAATTTTCAGATCGTCTTTGAAGATGAAAAAGAGACAGAAAACTATCGTTGTTCGTATCAACGTGAAAATGAGGAAGAATCATTTCAACAGCTATCCTAAAAACTTAGATGAAGGGTGAAAAATCAATGGCAAATAAGAAAAAAGACAATTTTTTTAGTAAGAATATTTTGGGAGTAATAAATGATGTTCCAGATGAGTTAGTTGATCCTTCTGGGGGTGAAAATGAATTAGGAAAAAGAAAAATCGAAGAACTAGAAAAGAAACTAAAAGTCGCGCAAGAAGAAAAGGCGGCACTGGAAATCATTCAAGATACCAAAGAAACAGAAATGAAGAACACGTTGGAAACCATGAAAAAGCAGCAACGTGAAATGGAGCTGCGGATTGAAACCCTGGAAATCGAGAAACAAACCCTTCGAAAAGCGGCAGAAAATTCCAAGAAGCCTTCCGTGGAACAATGGGAAGCCACCGAAGCTATCAAACGAGAAAACGGCCGCATGCAGGAGCAGCTGTTTGCCATGAAGGCGGAGAACAACAAGCTGAAGGAACTTGTCAATGGACCAGACAACGAAAAGGAAGAATTAAAAAAAAAAGTGGAACAATTAGAAAGTGAGCGACAACAGATGATGGAAAACTTAGCGATCGTCAAGGAAGAAAAGCAGAAAGTCATTGAATTGAACGACACCATGAAGCAAGAAGCCGCGGCAGAAAAAGAAGCGGTGCAAGAACTGAAGAAGCAAGTAGAAGCCCTGCATCGAGAAAATGAAGAATTGAAGCTTCAGAATATCCAGCTTGAAGAAGAACGTTCTGAAGAAGAAGTCGAGATTATTCAAAGTGAAAACAATCAGCTGAAACAGGAAAACAACCGGCTGAAGGTGCGGATCAAAGGATTGGAGGAGTCTACCTCCAGTAAGCTGGAGCTGCATGAACAGGAAATGAGCTTGAAACGGGAACGAGAAGCGTTGGATTCAGAAATTTTCAAGGCACAACAGGAAATCGGGGAAGTGCTGTTAAATGCACAAAAACAAGGCAGTCGAACGATTGAACGAGCGAAGCTGGATGCAGAAGAGATTTTAAAATCGGCGAACGAAGAATTACATCTGATCAAGATGCAGGTGAAGGACATTTCCTTAGAAATCGAAGAATCCAAACAGAGTGTGGTGGGAATTTACTCAGAGCTGCAATCGCGGGTGCATAAAATGGTGGATGACGTGAACGAGTTGAATTAAGAAGGAGAAAAAAATGAAAACTACGGGGTTTAAACGGTTGATGGTGGTTTCTTCTTGCGGCTTGGTCTTATCTGGAACGCCAGTGGCTATGGCACAAGAGCTGGTGGAACCTTCTCAGGAGCAAACAACAGAGGAAACGACGATACAAGAACCAGAGGTACTGGAGCAGGAACAGCCAGCGCCGGAACAAGAGGAAATCAAGGCAGAAGTAGTTAACGAAGCGCCTGTCAAAAAAACACTGCCCGTGTTGAATGGGGTCAAGAATCACACCATCAAAGAAGGTGAAACATTTGATCCAAAAGATGGGGTGACGGCGCAGGATGAACAGGATGGCGATCTCACTGATCAGATTCAATTTACCGGAAGCGTGGATACTAACCAAGCAGGAACGTATACCTTAACCTATTCCGTTAAGAATCTTCTCGGAGAAAGCGCAACGGCAACAGCCATCATTCAAGTAGAAAAAATAGAAAAACAAGCAGCGCCACTACCGCAGCCACGAGCATTTACGCTGGAAATTAATGATTTCACGGCGCTGCGCCATAGTGATCTCAAAGCTCAGATTATTGAACGACTGGTACTAAAAGAAGTGAATGGCGATCCTGCTACATTGGACGATGTAGCCACCTTTACGATTGATCAGCCAGATGCGACCAATACCCTCGGAGAGAAGACTATTTCCTTGTCAGTAACCGCCAGTGATGGCACCGTGAGTGAAAAGACGATCACCGTTACCGTCGTTAGTGGGTTGCGGATCGAAACGGCAGATTTAACAGTGATTGATGAAGAGAGCTTTGATCCCTATGCGGGCATTCAGGCGTTTGAAACCGCCAGTGATGGCAGTGAAATACGCTTAGGTGCCTATGATCCTGCAACGAAAACAGGGATTGAAGTCATCAAGAATACCGTTGATTTGAACAAGGCTGGTCTGTATGAGGTTCGTTATCGGGTTCATACAAGCTTGGGAGAAACCGCCGAAAGAAGTATTCGTGTCACAGTAATCGTGAAGCAAGTTTTCGATCCGACCATCTATCTTACCGTCAACGATCAGGACATGACTGTCGGTGAGGAATTAACCAGTGAGAAGATACTTGGCTGGGCAGAGGTATTAGGCGCAAGTCATATTGCCTATGAAATCGTGGATCAGGTGATTCCGGTGGATGCGTATAATCGCTTAACCACCGCGGGAAGCTATCGGATTCGTTACACAGCCACTAAAGAAGGAGTGCCCTCTGTCCAAAAAGAGATTACCCTGACCGTGCGAGATCGTGTGTGCTATTCCGCGCCAACTATTCAGAAACGAATCCTTCGTACCTCTCCACAACTAGGAAGTGTACGAACGGAAAGAACACTGCCGAAAACAGGGGAAACAAAGTCGGGTCTGTTAAATCCACTACTGGGATTGTCTTTGATCGGCTTAGTGGCGTTTCTAAAAAGAGAACGCCTTCTTTCAAAACTGATGGGGAAGAAATAGTCAGGAGGAAGTGGGATGAGTTGGGAATATGATAAGGGCACCATTATCTTTCTAGGAATACTCGGTGTATTCATCGTTTTTTGTGGAATCATGGCGATTCGATCAGCGAAACGACAAAAGCGTGAAACGCCGAAACAACGAGAATTGCGTCAACAACTTAGTCAGGAAATGACCCGACGAGGCGTGATCCTCTTTTTTGGAATTCTTTGGTTGGCGATCGGGATGTTGGTCTTTAGTTTATATGAAACGGGGATGCTCAATCAAACCTTTAAAATTCCGAGAGTCCTTACGTTCTTTTATGACGTTTTCGGAATAACAGTCGGTTCAATCGTTCAAGTTGTATTGTCCTTGTTGGTCATCGTTCTAACGATTCATTCGATGGTTAAAAAGCGGCGGGAGTTAACGTCAAAAACAGGAGGAGAGTAACGAATGAAAAAGTTGGTTTCAATTATTAGCTTATTCCTAGTTGCAGGGGTTCTCGGCGGGTGTGGTCCGAGTGCGCAGGAGCAGTTCAAAGAAGAATTCAAAACACAAAAAGAAATGAACGATCAAACCTTCAAAGTAACCATCGATAAGCTTTCCATCAATCCAAAGGAAGAAACAAGTGCGGATGAGAAACTGTCTTACGATGTTATTGAAAAGCAATTGAAAGGTTTAACACCGAAAGCCAATGTATTGCAGGATAAGAAAACGAAAGATATCACTTCCACGATATCGACAACTCTGTTTGGGCAAGAGTTAGAGTATGAGATTTTCACAAATAATAAAACAAAGGATGTCTATATTAAAGGGGATGCCTACAATCAGACGATTGAATTCATGAAACAGTTTTCAGACGAACTTCCTGTTGATGTAGTTGACTCTGAAGTAATCCAAGGAAAATATATTCTCCTTACAAAAGAAGACATGGAGGATTCACTTGATGAAGCCAATGAAGTGACAAACATTTCCGATAAGCAATACGACGAATTTTACGATTCATTGGACAAGAATTCATTTAAAAAGGAAGGTGATACCATCACACATCGGTTTACGAAAAAAGAATTAGAGGAATTCGTCGATAGTCTTTCAGAGAAAAAGGATAAAGACTTGCGCTCTTCCTTGGAAGAACGGTTAGAGCAATTTAAGAAATTAACGATCGATTTAACAGTAGATACGAAGAAGCACACGAAGAATGCAAAGATCGTCGCGACATCCAAACCAGTAGATGGCAATTCCTACTCAATGAATGTAACGGTTGAACAACACGCAAAAAATAGTGAGAAGCGTGTGGAATTACCACCTAAGACAGACATAATCTCACTAGCCGATTTTGCGGAGAAAGCGGCGAGTACCGCGATTGTGAAGGTTAGTGATGAAAACTTGAATACATTAATAGAAGGTGCTCGAAAGAATAAGGAATTTATCGATGCAGAGGCAGCAGAATTATATAAAGAGGAGTACCGTCAATACCTGAATGAAGAACAGTACAAGGAATTCAGCAAGGTATTGGATGAGATCGTCGCTGAGAATAATCAATGAAAGTTTTGATAAATAAACAAATGATTTAACAAATATTTAGCAGAAAAAGGGGATTAAAAACAAGAAAAGTAGTTGATTGAGAGAAGGATTACCTATTTGTAGTGCATGAAACTAAAAAACACTTAGTTTCATGCCATTTTTTTATTTTGAAGGGATGTTTTGTATGAGAAGAACAGTGAGCAATCGGGAGAAAGGTAGCACATCTAACTTATTAACTGTCAGCGCCAAGGTTTTACCAGTCTGGAAAGTACTGGTTTCTTGGGTAGGAATGGGCATGGTTTTTTATATGAGTTCGCAAGTACTTAGAGGTGTGCCTGCCAATTTCTTCTTGTGCTTTGGGATGGTCGCTGTGTTGACCTTCCAATATGGAACAGACTCCGTGACTAAATTATTTGGGCGTATGCGAAAGGGAACGAAACGCTGGATGTTGTTTTATCTTTTTGCGGGTTTTGCGGTACCACTAGTCTTAACTCTGATTCTTAAACCATTTTTAGTGCCACACGCGAGTGTTGAAAGTACCAGTCAGCTATCGCCACTAGTATTTGTTTTAGAAATGTTGGTTATGGTTATTGGTTTGATCGGAGAAGAGGTAGGCGTGGCGATACTTGCTTTTCCAATATTTGGTTGGCTCAATCAACAATCAGAATTACGTAGATACGCCTTTTTTCTCTCTGCGCTGATCAGCAGTGTGATTTTTGGGCTTTCTCACTTGCCAGTTTATCAATGGAACTGGTTTCAATGTATTTTCATCGCTGGAATACCAAGAATTTTTTACAACTATGCGTGGAAGAAAACGGATAGCTTGTGGGGCGGTGTCTGGGTGCATGTGCTGAATAATTGGATTGCTTTTGGATTAAGTTATCTAAGCCAAGGTCTTCCGAGGCATTAAGAACAAAGGAGTGATTTAGATGGAAAATAGATGTTCGCTTTCTGGTGAAGAGCCGGAAAATTCATTCTTTATAAGAATATGTTTGGTTTTATTACCGGTACTTTTTCTACTTGTCGGTTGCGGACAGGAACCCACTACTACTGAAAGGAGTTCGACGCAATCGTCTACAAGCGAAAGTCGTGTAATTCCAGCTAGTTCTAGTGATACGAGTATTCCATTTTTAACAAAGAATATCACGGGATTAAATGGTATGGTCTATCAATTATCACTTCCTTCCAATTGGATCGAAGAAGTAGATCCTGCCAGCCGAAACAAGGATTTTCAGTTTATGGTCAGCGATGAAAAACAGGAAGAATTTATTGGTTGTATCACCGAGAATAAAGAAGATTTTGCAGATATAGAGGCGTACACAAAATTAGCAACAAAAGGCTTAGAAGAGAATACAGGGACTAAAATAGGTTTTCAGAACGAAAGAATAAATGGAAAGCAAATACAAGTCGCAGAGTTTTCAGCAGTGGTTGATGGCGTGAAGGTCAGCTATATCTATCACATTATCGAAACGAAGACAGCCTATGTTCAATTATACGGATGGACCTACACACGATTATTCGAAGAGTCAAAGGATCGTTTGAAGACGATTTTGAATAGTTTTGAAGAAACTTAAAAGGAGGCCAAGCAGGTTTAGTGAAGAAATGAAGCACATATAAAGAAATAAAGTAGGAAAAATTACTCTTCTCCTGTATACAGGGGTTGAGTAGGAGGAAGGGAAAGAAAAAAATGAAGAAATTTATTATTGGTATTGGTGTTTTGGCTGTTTTAGGAGTGGGGTATTTGCTTTTGCAGGGTCCACCACCAGAGGAAGCAGAAGGAACCTCGGTAGAGATGTATGAGGTGAAGAAGCAGACGCCGCTTCACTTAAAAGGACAAGTGAAGCCTACGAAAAAGCAAACTGTTCTAGTGAACGCTGATAAAGGACCGATTCGAACGATCCATGTGAAGGAAGGCGATCACGTGGTGAAGAACGCGCCCTTATTGACGTATCGTTGGGGAGAAATCGTTCGTGCGGACAATGCGTCATTAGTGACGATGTTAAATGAAGATGCGAAAAATGATTCGCAGCAACAGCTAATGGTGCTAAAAAGTGAGGAATCGGCTATCAAAGGAACGGTAACAGAGTACGATCGCTCAAAAATCGTGTTGAATGAGCCGATTGAGATCAAGTACGCAAATAGTGAGAAGACGGTGACCGGCAAGATCACCACCTTATCTGAAATGAATAATGAAGCGGAGAAAGAAGAAAAGGACAGTTTAGTGACCTATAACTTTACAGCAGTTCCTGATGAGGCGATTCCTGTAGGCTACTCTGTCGAATGCTTGATTCCACGTACTGACATTCATCTGCCATTAAAGAGCGTCGTGGAAAAGGATGGTGAGCAGTTTGTCTATATCGTTGAAGGAAAAAAAGCCAAGAAACAGCTAGTAACCGTAGAAAAAGGCAATGGCTACTATATTTTACGGGAAGGACTCAATGAAGAACAACAAATCGTCAAAGATGCGACCGCTGTGAAAGATGGAATGGAAGTGAACACAAAATGATCGTCATGGAAAACATCAATAAGTACTATACCGCGGATCAAGAACGCATCCATGTGTTGAAGGATATCAGCCTAACCATAGATGAGCATGAATTTGTGGCGGTGATGGGGCCCTCTGGTTCGGGGAAGTCCACATTAATCAATACGATCAGTTTTCTCGATGGAAACTTTGAAGGGAGCTATCGCTTTGAAGGCAATGATGCCTATCGTTATAAGGATGAAAAGTTGTCTGCTTTACGAAATAAATCCGTTGGCTTCGTTTTTCAATCGTTTCAGTTAATCGACAACAACACGGTACTGGAAAATGTCGCCTTGCCCTTACTTTATGGTGGGATGAGGCAACGCCAAACCAAACCGTTAGTCATGGAGGCCTTACGAAAAGTGGGCATTGCCGATAAATACAACAAGCTTCCGAAACAACTTTCTGGTGGTCAGCAGCAGCGAGTGGCCATTGCTCGAGCGATTGTTGGTAATCCGAAATTTATTGTTGCGGATGAACCGACAGGTGCCTTGGACAGTCACACCTCTGAAGAAATCATGGATCTTTTCCAACACCTCAATGAAGAAGAAAAGGTCACGATCTTGATGGTGACCCACGATCCAGAAGCAGCGAAGTATTGTCGGCGAATCATTACGGTAAAGGATGGCGAATTATTGGAAGAAGGTGTCGTTTATGCGGATTAGTGAAATTTGGAAAACAGCGTTTAAAGCGATTGGGAAGAACAAGCGACGCAGCTTTTTGACGATGATTGGGTTAATTATAGGGGTCTCAGCGGTGATCACCGTCTTTTCCATTGGCCGTGCTTTTGAGAATTATGCCTCTGAATTTATGGGGCTGGATTCAGTGGAAAATAATTTGTTATTTGATTTCACCCCGAAAAGCAAAGAATTTATGGACAATGGTCTGGATGGCTTTACAGAGGAAGACATCAGTCGAATTGAAAGTCTTCCTGGTGTCCAATCGGCGAATTATTTTGACGATCAGAAATATGCGTCGAAAACCTTCGATGATGTCGAAAGCGAAGCACAGGCGGGAAATTTCAAGTTACTAAAAACAAAGGGGTCGAAGACCGTATACGGGCGTCCTATCCAATCAAGTGATTATTACAATCAAAATCCGGTTGTCGTCATTAATCAAACAACAGCGAAAGCAATCAATAAAGAAACACCAGAATCACTCATTGGTCAGAGTGTGAAGATTGGTGGGCATCTGTTTGAAGTGATTGGTATCATGAAGGACCGGATAAGTGGAACCATGATTACTACTCAGGAGAATAGTGTGACGGCAGAGGTACCAAAGACTGTTTTTAACCATTATTTTAAAACAGAAGATAGGAATGCGCTTGCCGTGAAACTAAGATCAGGGGTCAAAATGAAACGTATGACTCAATCCATTGAGAATACGCTGAAAGAATATGGCTCATGGAAGAATCTTGGCAGTTATAGAAATGATAATGATGCGATGAAGAAGCAGGTGGATTCATTACGAACGATATTGACAGGGATCACCTTGCTTGTGTCAGTCATTGGCGGCATTTCATTGTTTATCTCAGGTATTGGTGTGATGAACATGATCTATATCTCTGTCTCAGAACGAACCAAGGAGATCGGCGTGCGTCGTGCGATGGGAGGAACTAAAGGAAATATCATGTTGCAATTTCTGCTTGAAGGGATCACCTTAACTCTTTTCGGTGGAACGATTGGTTTTCTGCTTTCAATCTTGTTAGGAAATGTGGCGACGAGATTTAGTCCTCTCACTGTGCGCCCTGATTCCTTTACGATCGCTTTAGCCTTCGGTCTGTCGCTGGTCATTGGCATCGTCTTTAGCTGGTTGCCAGCTAAAAGTGCCGCGAAGAAGGATATTGTGACGTTGTTGCGGTAAAAGCAGGAGGATTAAATGAGTAAATTTTTGAAAGGGAGCACAGCTACTGTCTGCGTTCTCGTTTTCGCGACGATTGCGATGTCTGCCTATGAACTGTTAACGGAATTGATTAAAAGTGTGAACCCGCTAGTGACGAGTTTTATTGGAGCCATTTCAGGCATTGTGATTTTTTTAGTAGGCGTATATCTATGTGTAAAAATTGAAGGAAAAGCGCTTCGCGATTATGGGATTTCTTGGAACATGCGAGAAGTAAAACATCTGATTTCTGGTTTAGAAATAGGGATTGCGGCGTTTGTTTTCGTGGTGGTTCCGCTGTATATGATGAATGTCTACCACTTAACGACGGCTTCTTATTCATTGACGAAAATTGTGAGTATGCTCTTCCAATTTATCGCCGTAGGCTTTCTCGAGGAATACCTCTGTCGCGGCTTTATCCAGCACCATCTACAGCGTTATGGATGGTTTCCGGCACTTATTGTCACTGCCAGTATTTTCAGCCTGATGCATCTTGGAAATCCTGGTATCACCCCGTTAGCGCTGATCAACATTGCTCTTGCTGGAACTTTCATGGGTAGTGTCATGTATGCATTCAATAGCATCCATGCTGCTGTGGGTGTGCACATTACCTGGAACTGGGTTCAGGGTGCGATCTTTGGTATCCCAGTGAGCGGAACGACGCCAGCCGGCTATTTTTCTACCACGATTGTAAGTGAGAATCTTCTTCTTTCAGGTGGCTCATTTGGAGCAGAGGCCTCACTTATGTGTACAGGAGTGACATTTATGCTAACGATTCTTTTTTTAATTATGGCTCGAAGAAACGGGAATTTGGATAAGTTTAATTAAACTTATATTAGTTAAAATAAATATATTTTTTTATATTCTACTATTTGAAGAAAGAAAAATAATTCGCCATATAGCTATAGGAAGTCAAGTATGTGCCTTTACATGATGTGCTCTTCAATCTTTAGTGGACTGAGGGGGACGAAACCCTTATAATATCAACGGTAGATATTAGTAAGTGATACACAATCAGGGGAGTTAAAAAGCCACCCTATTTGTCTTATATCTAAAGATTGCCGATCAATGCCGATAAAAGAGGTTGATTGGTAAATGGAGGAGGAAATATAGCTATGACCATTCAATGGTTCCCAGGCCACATGGCGAAGGCACGGCGGGAAGTTTCTGAAAAATTAAAGTTTGTTGACATTGTTTTTGAATTGATCGACGCGCGCTTGCCGCTATCATCACGCAACCCGATGTTAGATCAAATCGTGCAGCAAAAACCGCGATTGATTTTATTGAACAAATCAGATTTGGCTGACCCAGTTCAAACAAACTTATGGGTTAATTATTTTCGTGAGCAAGGACATCACGTGCTGGCGTTGACAGCGAAGGAAGATAAAAGTGTAAAGCAAATTGTTCCTGCTAGTAAAAAGGTATTGGCAGAAAAATTCGCTCGTGACAAGGAAAGAGGATTGAAGCCGCGTGCGATCCGCGCGATGGTACTAGGGATTCCTAACGTAGGGAAATCTACTTTGCTGAATCATTTGGCAGGAAAAAAAATTGCCAGTACTGGAAATCGTCCGGGGGTTACAAAGGGGCAGCAATGGCTGCGTTTTGGTTCGCAATTAGAATTATTGGATACACCGGGGATTCTATGGCCGAAGTTCGAAGATCCAGCAGTTGGAAAGAAACTAGCACTGACGGGCGCGATCAAAGATGATCTTTTACATCTCGATGACTTGGCGCTTTATCTGTTGGAAGTATTTTGCCGTTTTTACCCAGAGCAATTGAAAGAACGTTATAAATTAACAGAAGATAACTTATTTATGGAGCTGCCAGAATTATTATTACTGATTTCTGAAAAGCGAGGCTTCAAAGATGATTATGAACGTGCAAGCGAAATGCTGATCCTTGAATTGCGTCAAGGAAAATTAGGACGATTTACGTTGGATCGTTTTGAGGAGCTGAGTGAGTAATATGGAAAAACAATCAATCAGCGCCATTAAGGCAGAGCTAAAGACGATCACTTCCGCAGCTGATCCTCGTTTAGCGGAATTCCGTCTGGATACGCGAAAAGGGGTCCAATTGGCGTTAACTCAATGGCAGAAGCAGCAGGACAAGCAAGCGGCGCTAGTAGAAAAGTATCAAGAAATGTCCGTGTTTGAACAGGCGAAAAAGGCTCAGGGCTTTCAAGCGATTTGCGGAATAGACGAAGTTGGACGCGGCCCTTTGGCGGGACCAGTCGTTGCGGCGGCAGTGATTCTAAATGATACGCATGAAATACTAGGCTTGAATGATTCGAAACAGCTCTCGGCCCATAAACGTGAAGAGTTGGTAGCGGAAATCAAAAAGAACGCGCGGGCTATCGGTATCGGAGAAGCAACCGCTGAAGAGATCGATCAGTTGAACATTTATCAGGCAACAAAGGTAGCGATGCAACGGGCAATTGATCAATTATCGATTGCGCCAGATTGCTTATTGATTGATGCGATGATATTGGATAATGGGTTGCCGCAGGAAAAAATCATCAAGGGTGATGCCCGATCCGTTTCGATCGCGGCTGCTAGTATCATTGCAAAGGTTTATCGTGATGATTGGATGGCTGAGTATGGTGAAAAATATCCCGCATACGGGTTTGCCAAAAATGCCGGCTATGGAACGAAGGAGCATTTGCAGGCAATCGAAGAGCAGGGCATTTTGCCGATTCATCGTAAAACATTTGCGCCCATTAAAAATAAACAATAAATAATATTCCTTCTTTTTTTGTATCTTTTTAATAAAGAGCAGAAAAGAGGGATTTTTTTGAAGAATAAGTTTTTATTACGGTTGAGTTTGACCAAAGGTATTGGGGCGTTTGGGAAGCAGAAAATATATCAAATTGCCAAGAAACATCACTGGTGGGAAATGAATAGTCTAGATATTCGTCTGGCTGCACAAACGACCAAGAAGAACGATTGGGATGAGTGGACTGAAGAGCGTCTTCAGAAAATTGAACAAACACATCAATACATCACGATTGAGGATGAGGCCTATCCAGAAACATTGCGTCAAGTACCGACGCCGCCACTTGTTTTATTTTATAAAGGAAATTTAGCTTTATTGGAGCGAGAAAAGCTAGCGATTGTCGGTGCAAGAGCGGCGACGGACTATGGCTATCAGGTTTTGCAGAAAATAATGCCAGAACTCACGAAACGCGGATTTGTCATTGTCAGCGGCTTAGCGAAAGGAATCGATAGCTTTGCCCATCAATTTTCGATCAGTAATCAAGGAAAGACGATTGGTGTGGTAGGCACAGGGCTAGATATTTGTTATCCTAAATCTAGTGGGAATTTACAAATCGAAATGAGTCAGCACCATTTGGTTCTAAGCGAATATCCTAATGGCACGCAGCCTGCGAAGTTTCATTTTCCAATGCGCAATCGAATTATTGCCGGTTTAAGCGGAGGCGTACTAGTAGTAGAGGCTAAAAAGCGCAGCGGTTCGTTGATCACGGCTCAGCAGGCGTTGGACTATGGCAAAGAGGTTTTCGCGGTTCCAGGATCGATCTTAGATGAGCGTTCAAGCGGATGTCATCAGCTGATTCAGGATGGTGCTATTTGTGTTGAAAAAACACAAGATATTTTTGATTCCTATGATTTATGGAATAAAATTCACTAGTCGCGACTTGACAAACAAAATTTGAATAGCGTATTATAGGCTACGATTTGTCAGTAGTTACCGATATATAATAGTAGAAAAAAATTGAGGAGGCAAAAACATTTGGCCTATAAATACCTAGTTATCGTGGAATCACCAGCAAAAGCAAAGACAATTGAAAAGTATCTGGGAAGAAATTACAAAGTAGTCGCAAGTGTCGGACACGTGCGAGACTTACCAAAAAGCAAGATGGGAATCGATGTTGAAAACAATTATGAACCCCATTATATCTCGATTCGCGGAAAAGGCGATGTCATCAAAAGCTTGAAGCAAGCGGCTAAAAAGGCACAAAAAGTCTATCTCGCAAGTGACCCGGATAGAGAAGGGGAAGCCATCGCTTGGCACCTCGCTTATCTATTAGGATTAGACTTAAAGGACAAGAATCGTGTCGTATTTAATGAAATCACTAAGGACGCTGTAAAAGCTGCCTTTAAAGAACCGCGTTCGATTGATGTGTCACTTGTTGATGCTCAGCAAGCACGTCGCGCGTTGGATCGCCTAGTTGGTTATTCCATTTCACCGATTTTATGGAAAAAAATTAAAAAAGGCTTGAGTGCTGGTCGTGTTCAATCAATCGCTCTAAAAATGATCATTGACCGCGAACAAGAAATCCGTGACTTTGTACCAGAAGAATACTGGAGCATTGATGGAAACTTTAAAAAGAAAACCAAAAAATTCAAAGCCAATTTCTGGGGTGTTGATGGTAAGAAGAAAAAATTACCAAATGCCGAAGCAGTAAAAGAAGTGACGGCTAGAATTGATGGCAAGGACTTTGAAGTGACTAAAGTCGAGAAAAAGGAGCGGAAACGTAATCCAGCGTTGCCATTTACCACCAGTAATATGCAACAGGAATCTGCTCGTAAATTAAACTTCCGTACGAGAAAAACTATGATGGTGGCACAGCAATTGTACGAAGGAATCGCACTTGGCAAACAAGGAACAGTCGGTTTGATCACCTATATGCGTACAGACTCGACTCGGATTTCAGATACTGCTAAAACTGAAGCAGCAGAGTTTATCGAAAAGACTTACGGAAAAGAATATTCGCAGCATCATGCCCGCAAGGCGAAGAATCCTCAAGGGGCACAGGATGCCCATGAAGCGATCCGTCCAACCAGTGTTCAACGGACACCGGATGAAATGAAGCAGTATTTAGACAAGGATCAATTAAAGCTCTATACCTTAATCTGGTCACGTTTTGTTGCTAGTCAAATGACTGCGGCGATTCTTGATACGATGAAGGTGACGTTAGAACAAAACGGGGTTATCTTTATTGCTAATGGATCGAAAATCAAGTTCAAGGGGTTCATGCAGGTCTACATTGAAGGCCGCGATGACGGAAAAGAAGATAAAGAAAACATTCTACCGGAGCTTGAAAAGGGCGAAATCGTTCAATCTGTCAATATTGAAAATAAACAACACTTCACTCAGCCGCCTGCACGATTTAGTGAAGCAACGCTGATCAAAACGCTGGAAGAAAATGGGGTTGGACGTCCTTCAACCTATGCGCCAACTTTAGATACGATCCAACGTCGTTATTACGTGAAATTGACGCAACGGCGTTTTGAACCGACTGAGCTTGGGGAAATCGTCAATACGTTGATCGTTGATTTCTTCCCACAAATCGTTGATGTCAACTTTACGGCTGAGATGGAAAATGATTTGGATAAGGTTGAAGAAGGCAAGGAAGAATGGACAACAGTTGTCGATCGTTTCTATAAACCATTTGCAGTTGAATTGGAAAAAGCCGAAGAAGGCATTGAGAAAATTCAAATCAAAGACGAACCAGCAGGATTCGATTGTGATGTCTGCGGGCATCCAATGGTGATTAAATTAGGGCGTTATGGCAAGTTCTATGCCTGCAGCAATTTCCCTGACTGTCGCAATACCAAACCAATTATCAAAGAAATTGGTGTCGAATGTCCAGTCTGTCATAAAGGGCAAGTGGTTGAACGTAAGTCGAAGAAGAATCGTTTGTTCTACGGCTGCTCACGCTATCCGGATTGTGACTTTACTTCTTGGGATAAACCAATCGGCCGGACTTGTCCGAAAGACGGCGGCTATCTAGTTGAGAAGAAAGTTAAAGGTGGCAAACAGGTCGTCTGTGTCAACGGTGACTATGAGGAAGCTGTACAAAAATAGCAATACAAAAAAAGAGTATTAAGTGAGGATTAAATGGTAAAAACAGTAAATGTTATCGGAGCCGGTCTCGCGGGAAGCGAGGCTGCTTGGCAATTAGCCGAAGCAGGTGTTCCAGTGAATTTATATGAGATGCGTCCAGTGAAATCAACAGCGGCGCATCACACAGCTGATTTTGCGGAGCTTGTTTGCAGCAACTCCCTGCGAGGAAATGGGTTAACGAATGCGGTTGGGGTTCTGAAGGAAGAAATGCGACGTTTAAATTCTTTAGTCATCTCCTCTGCGGATGAGACGGCTGTACCAGCGGGTGGTGCGCTTGCAGTAGATCGCAATAATTTCTCTGGCTTAGTTACGGAAAAGTTAAAAGCGCATCCGATGGTAAAGGTCATTTCAGAAGAGATCACAAAAATTCCTGAAGGGATCACCATCATTGCGACCGGTCCCTTGACCTCAGAAGCGCTAGCAGAGGAAATCGCGGAATACAATGGTTCCCACGGTTTTTACTTTTACGATGCGGCAGCTCCGATCATTGATAGTTCTACCATTGATCGGGATAAGGTGTATTTGAAGTCTCGGTACGATAAGGGCGAAGCCGCTTATCTGAATTGTCCAATGACCGAAGAAGAATTCATGCGTTTTTATGAAGCCCTGATCACGGCGGAAGTGGCTCCGCAAAAAGAATTTGAGAAGGAAAAATTCTTCGAAGGCTGCATGCCAATTGAGGTCATGGCCAAACGTGGAATCAAAACAATGTTATTTGGACCAATGAAACCGGTCGGATTGGAAGATCCTAAGACGGGGAAACGCCCTTATGCAGTGATCCAATTACGTCAAGACAACGCGGCCGCTTCGATGTATAACATCGTTGGTTTCCAAACCCACTTGAAGTGGGGCGAACAAAAGCGGGTCTTTCAAATGATTCCTGGGCTAGAAAATGCTGAATTCCTGCGGTATGGTGTGATGCATCGCAACAGCTTTATGAATTCGCCAGAGTTGTTAAGACCGACTTATCAAAGCAAAAAACGTGATGATCTATTCTTTGCTGGTCAAATGACTGGCGTGGAAGGGTACGTTGAAAGTGCAGGCAGCGGTTTAGTTGCTGGACTGAACGCAGCACGATTGGCAAAAGACGAGGAACTGATCGAGTTTCCTCGCGAGACGGCAATCGGTTCAATGGCTTATTATATTACTCACGCGGAAGGGAAACATTTCCAGCCGATGAATGCGAATTTCGGCCTATTTCCAAGTTTGCCTGAACGTATTCGTGATAAAAAGTTACGTTATGAAACACTGGCTGAGCGGGCCTTGAATGCTCTTGCTGAGATGAATAGTTAGCTAAGATTCCGTTGCTTCGGCAATGGAATTTTTTTGTGCTGTTTACATACGAACACGGAATTATTTTCGGTTTTCTAGAAAAGAGTGTTCAATTTGCGAAAGATTTTTGACAAAAATAAAGCGGATTCCTGTTTGATTTGAAAACAATTATGAAATATCTGTAAAGAATTGTTAGTATATTCGTGAAAAGTCAATAAATTCTGACAATTCAATTGTAATTAAAAAGCTCTTATGCTACATTTGTGATATGTTTGTGAGGTGAGAAAAAGTTTGGAAAATGAAGCAGCAATGCAAGAGTTTATGAGTTATTTAATGACTGAAAGAGGGTACTCTGAAAAGACGAAAGAAGCCTATCAGCGCGACTTAAATGACTTTTGTCAGTTCTTGGAAAATTCTGGGAATTCTTCATTAGTAGCCGTTGATCATTTGGATGTGCGGGTTTATTTGGCCTTTTTAAATGATCAAAAATACAGCCGTAATACCATCAGTCGAAAGATTGCTAGCCTGCGCTCTTTTTATCAATACCTTTTGAAGCATGAAGAGATCAAAGAAAATCCTTTTTCTTACGTTCATCTCAAGAAAAAGCAAGCACGTTTGCCACGCTTTTTTTACGAAAAGGAAATCGAAGTTTTATTTGCTAGTGTAGAAGGTACTGAACCATTGGATCAACGAAACCGCGCATTGTTAGAGGTACTTTACGGCTCTGGCTTGCGGGTCAGCGAGTGTGCCAATTTGCGATTATCGGTAGTTGATTTTGATAATAGCGTTATGCTGATTCACGGAAAAGGGAATAAAGATCGTTATGTACCGTTAGGCTCTTATGCAGCAGATGCGATCCAAGAATTTGTCGCTGATGGACGCAAGCGGTTAATGGCGCGTTTTGGCAAGGATCACGATTATCTATTCATCAATCATCGCGGAGAACAAATCACCGCTACGGGGATTGAATATGTATTGAAGCAAATCATTAAAAAGAGCAGCCTGAACAGTGATATCCATCCGCATATGCTGCGTCATACTTTTGCGACACATTTATTAAATAATGGGGCCGATTTACGTACGGTTCAAGAGTTATTAGGCCATGCGAACTTGTCGACCACACAAATTTACACGCATGTTACAAAAGAAAGTTTACAAAAAAGTTATCGCTCGTTTCATCCAAGGGCTTAGAAAACAGTTTAAATCAAAGGAGAGAACAAGATGTCAGAATCACAATTTCATTCAACCACAATCTGTGCGATCGAAAAAGACGGAAAATTAGCCATGGCTGGTGACGGCCAAGTGACTATGGGAGAACAAGTTATCATGAAGGGAACCGCGCGTAAAGTTCGTCGAATCTATAACGGCCAAGTGGTTGTAGGATTTGCCGGGAGTGTGGCAGACGCGTTTACCTTAGAGGAAAAATTTGAAGGCAAGTTAAATGAATATAACGGGAATTTACAACGAGCCGCAGTCGAGCTTGCACAAGAATGGCGGACGCAACAAGCGATGAAAAACCTAGAGGCACTGTTGATTGTCATGAACGATGAAGAAATGCTGTTAGTATCCGGCAATGGTGAAGTCATCGCACCGGATGACGGTATTTTGGCGATCGGCTCTGGCGGAAACTACGCGTTGGCCGCTGCGCGTGCTATGAAAAAACACAACACAGAGATGTCTGCTAAAGAAATCGCAGAAAGTGCTTTGAACATCGCAGCAGATATTTGTGTCTTTACAAACCATAATATTATAGTTGAAGAAATGTAGAGTGATTTATTTTTTAGAATACGTATATTCTTCAAAGACAATTAAATTTAGGAGCAAGGAGAATCCAGATGACTGAAGTTAATAAAACACCAAAAGAAATCGTTAGTGAATTAGATCAATACATCATTGGCCAAGATGAAGCAAAACGCTCTGTAGCGATTGCTTTACGGAATCGTTATCGCCGAATGCAACTAGAAGAAACGATGCAGCAGGAAGTAACCCCTAAAAATATTTTAATGATCGGACCAACAGGTGTTGGTAAAACGGAAATCGCTCGTCGTTTAGCGCGAATCGTCAAAGCACCTTTCGTTAAAGTCGAAGCGACGAAATTCACTGAAGTCGGCTATGTCGGTCGTGATGTGGAATCAATGGTTCGTGACCTAGTTGAAAATGCGATCACGATCGTTGAAAAGGAACAATACTCAAAAGTGTATACTCAGGCACTAAAACGTGCGAACAAACGCTTAGTGAAGATTTTAGTTCCTGGGATTAAGAAAGAGCAAAAACAAAGCAATAACCCGTATGAACAAATGATGAATATCTTCAACCAAGCACAAACTGAACCAAAAGAAGAAGTGACTGAGGACATCAAGGTAAATCGCCAAACTGTTCTTGAGCAGTTGGAAAAAGGACTATTAGACCAACGAGAAGTAAGTATCGAAATAACCGAGCCGAAAAAAACAATGCCGATGAATAATGGGCTAGAGCAAATGGGGATCGACCTTTCAGACACATTAGGCGCGTTAACTCCTGAGAAAAAAGTTCAACGCACTGTGACTGTTAAGGAAGCACAGGAGCTGTTGGTGAAAGAAGAACAGGCAAAACTGGTCAATGAAGGGGATATTTATACTGCGGCGATCAAATTGGCAGAAAGTTCTGGGATCATCTTCATTGATGAAATTGATAAAATCACCTCTAAATCGCAACAAAATTCTGGTGAAGTCTCTCGTGAAGGCGTTCAACGGGATATTTTACCAATCGTTGAAGGATCACAGGTTAATACAAAATATGGTGCGATTCAAACAGACCATATCCTATTTATCGCCAGCGGGGCCTTCAGCTTATCGAAACCGAGTGACTTGATTCCAGAATTGCAAGGACGATTCCCAATTCGTGTCGAATTAAGTGATCTATCTGCAGAGGATTTTGTGAGAATTTTGACTGAACCAAACAATGCACTGATTAAGCAATACATTGCTTTAGTGGGTACCGAAAATGTCAGAATTATTTTCACACAAGAAGCCATCGAGCGAATCGCTCAAATTGCCTTTGATGTGAATCGGGAAACAGACAATATCGGGGCGCGTCGTTTACACACGATCTTGGAGAAATTATTGGAAGATCTTTTATTTGAGGCACCAGATATGCAAATGGGAGAGATCAAGATCACGGAAGCGTACGTGGATGAAAAATTAGCATCAATTGCACAAAATAAAGATTTAAGCCGATTTATTCTTTAAAATGGAGGGGAAAAAGTGGAAACATTATTAGAGAAAACACGTCAGATTAATAAGTTAATGCAGCAAAAAAATGCCTTCGAACCGGCTGCGGAGTTACCTTACAACAATATGGCGCGGATTTTAGGGGACGTCTTAGGCTCATTGACGTATATCATTGGAGCCGAAGGTGAATTGTTGGGATTAAATGAAAAGATTGATATCAATACTGATCGTGTCCGTTCATTTCTGGTTGACCGTCAATTTCCAGATAGCTATGTTTCGGGTATGAAAGAAGTTTTTAAAACGGAGGCGAACATTCCGGTTGCCAGCGATTTAACAGCATTTCCCACGGAGCGTGCGGAGCTTTATCCCAACGGGTTGACCACGGTCGTTCCAATTTTTGGCTCAGGTGAGCGTCTAGGAACGATTATAGTGGCTCGGACAGAAGGGGCTTTTGATGACGATGACCTGGTATTAGCTGAATATGGCGCTACAGTTATTGGAATGGAAGTTCTCTATCAGCAATTCTTGAATGTTGAGGAAAAAATCCGCAGTCAAACGGCGGTTCAAATGGCTATCAGTACGCTTTCCTACAGCGAATTAAAGGCAGTTAAGGCAATCTTCGACGCTTTGGAAGGTGATGAAGGACGTTTAACCGCTTCAAATATCGCTGATAAAATTGGCATCACTCGTTCAGTGATTGTCAATGCGTTGCGGAAGCTGGAATCTGCTGGGATCATTGAATCTCGTTCATTAGGGATGAAGGGTACGTATTTGAAAGTCCTGAATCCGCTGTTCAAGGATGAATTAGTTCGTCATAAATAGAGGCTCCTCTATTTCTACGCAGATCCCTTTTTTATAAGAGGAATCTGCGTTAGACTGTTAGAGGAGAGATTATTTGGAATCAAGACTTTTCTACAAGAATAATTTGCGTTAGCAGGGAAAAGGAGTGGGGAGTTATGTCAGTAACAATTAGCAACGGCTTTTTGGAAGCAACGATCAATGAAAAAGGGGCGGAGCTTGCTAGCTTGCGCGCCAATGAAATTGAATATATTTGGCAGGCAGATCCAAAGTATTGGAACCGTCATGCACCGTTCTTATTTCCGTTTGTCGGTCGTTTAAAAGATAATCAGTACACCTATAAGGGAAAAACCTATCCGATGGGGCAACATGGTTTTGCCCGCGATAAGGATTTTACTGTGATTGATCAAGCTGAGGATAAAGTCTCTTTCTTACTGGAAAGTGATGAAGAAACGAAAAAGATTTATCCATTTGATTTTGCTTTAACGATTAGCTATGAAATTTGGGGTGAAGGAATTCGCATTCGTTTTAACGTTGAAAATACGGGTGCTGAAGAAATGATTTTTGCTTTAGGAGGTCATCCTGCTTTTAATATTCCTTTAACAGATGATTTGAGTTTTGAAGATTACTTCATTGCCTTTTCTCCACAAAAATCTCGGGTCAAAATTCCATTAGAAGGACCGTTTGCGAATTTGGATCAAAAAACTATCGGACAAACCAATACGAATATTCAATTAAGCCGTGAATTGTTCAAAGAAGATGCATTGATCTATGAGACACGAGGGCTGAATGCGTATACGTTGGGCAGTGAGGAATCACCCCACGGAGTAACCTTGGCATATAACAATATTCCTTATGTGGGTTTATGGTCCCCTTATCCTGCTGAGGCGCCGTTTGTTTGCATCGAACCTTGGTGGGGCTTTGCGGACACCGTTGACAGTACTGGGCGTCTAGAGGACAAGGAAGGGATGAATCGCTTAGCTGCGAAAGAAACCTTTAAAACAGAATTTTCTATTACCGTAAGTTAATTTAGTTTGGTTTCAATAAAAAAATAGTCGAGGAATTCTATGCTATCACTCTTGATAGTCGTAGAATTCCTCGACTTTTATTTTGTAAATAAGTATATTGGACTGCACTCGCTTAGTCGAAGGGGACCTGCCAGTCTTTTGTATTATGGGCGTTGAAGCACAGCTCGATTTGTGCTTTGGTATTCTTTTCCTCAGCAACAGGTGGCAGTTGATCAAGTGAAAACCAGTCCGTCTGGAGGGTTTCGATATTTTCGATAAAGTCTCCTCCAATAAGTTGGCACTCAACAAATACCTTGCAAACACTATACGCATAGCGAGGAGGATTATGTTTGTTTCGATCTTGGATGGCGATTACTTTTAAAGGTTCAACAGTTAAGCCTGTTTCTTCAAGGGTTTCCTTGATCGTGTTTTCCTTGATTGATTGGTCAAAATCGACCCAACCACCAGGTAACGACCAAAGTCGGTTCTTTTCTTGAACTAATAAAATTTTCTTTTCTTTAAAAATCGCGGCCCGAGTATCTAATTTAGGAGTTGGATAACCAACTTCTTCGGAAAATAGTTTTCGTAATTTTGGAATGGGGATCGGGGATTGGACTGCCAGCATTTCTGTTGCGATCGTGCGAATCCGTTCAAATCGTTCTTGATCAAAGGGGTCCTTTGTATAGGTTAGTCCCGCCTGAGCAAGCGCCTGCAATTCAATGGCCCAATCTAAAAGTTGCTCCTCCATTTATTTCTCCTTTTTATTCAAACCAAAGGATACACGATTTTCGTTTCCAGCTTTAATCCGTTGAATATTTTCTCTGTGACGATAAACAATATAGCAGGTCAAGACAAAACAAATCACTGTCAATAAAGGGCTGAATTCAGGTAAGATCGTCGGCCAAACAAAAGGCAACACGATCGATGAGAGGGTGACGAAAACGGCAGAGGCGATACTTGCTGCACTGACCATGCTCGTAACAAAAAGGACGATTAAAAAGAAAATCAATGAATAGAAAAAGAATAATGGCGCAAACGCCAGCAGCATGCCAGCACTCGTAGCTACCGCCTTTCCGCCTTTAAATCCAGCGAAGACAGGTAAGGTATGTCCAACGACAGCGACTAAGCCTAACCATAATGGATTGATATCCACGTGAAACAAAGTGGGAAGGAGGGTTGCTAGCGACCCTTTTAATAAGTCCATCGCAAAAACGACAAAGCCAGCTGGTTTTCCTAACACTCGGAATGTATTCGTAGTCCCAGAACTATGGCTGCCAAACTCGCGGATGTCTTTTTTGAAGAAAAATTTTCCAATCCAGATACCGGATGGAATGGAGCCTAAAAGATAAGCTAGGACAAAAATTATGGCGGTTTTCATATGAATCCTCATTTCTCTAGTTGTAAGGCTATTTTAGCAGATTTCAAAAGAGTGAACAAATCCTAATCCCGTGATATACTCAATATTGTGAGTAATCAAAAATTAGATTGAGCGAGGGAAAGCAAATGAGTTTTCAAAATCCTAGTCAAGAAAAGATTTTTCAGTATTTAGACGAAGCGAAGGTTATCGCGGTCGTTGGTTTGAGCGACAATCCTGGTAAAACAAGTTATCAAATTGCCGAAGTGTTGAAGGGACACGGGTACAAGTTATACGGAGTTAATCCAAAGTTAGCTGGTCAAACAGTCAATGAAATTCCTGTGGTTTCCAGTTTAACGGAGGTACCGGAAACGATTGATATCGTGGATGTCTTTCGCCGGAGTGAATTTTTACCCGCAGTTGCCGAAGATTTTTTGAAAACCGATGCGAAAGTTTTCTGGGCTCAGCTTGGTTTAAGCAGCGAAGAAGCGGCGGAAATGCTGCAGGCTCAAGGTCGTAATGATATTGTTATGGATCGTTGTGTGAAGATCGAATTGAACAAAAAATCCTAATTTTTGGCTTGATTTTCTTAAAAAAAAAGCATAAAATGCCTTTTCAGAAACAGGAGAGGCTTTTTTTTTGAGCTTTTTTAGCGTATCATACAAATGATGTACTTGAGATAGTGATATCAATCCAGCTTTTACTGAATCATCTTGAAGTTGGCTAGGGGATTGTACGAATGAAATTATCTTTCGACAGAAAATAATTTCGTCAATCGATGTAAGAATGTCCGTTCAACTTTTCGCAGGATCCATAATTAGAAAAGTATCAAGTAGTCGCGGTTAGCGTTGTGCCTATGTCCGTTAGCTGAATGATAGAGGGCATTTGAATCAAATACTTTTTTGAAAACTAATACATTAAAACGAATAAGGAGCTGTAGGATTGGCTAATATGAACAACGAATACAATGATGCTTCGATCCAGGTACTAGAGGGTCTAGAAGCGGTTAGAAAACGACCAGGAATGTATATTGGCTCAACGGATAGTCGTGGATTGCATCACTTGGTGTATGAAATCGTCGATAATGCAGTTGATGAAGCCTTGTCTGGTTACGGAAATGAGATTGAAGTGACCCTTCATCCTGATAATAGTGTTGAAGTAAGCGATAAAGGACGCGGGATGCCTGTTGGGATGCACGCTTCAGGAATTCCGACAGTGGAAGTTATTTTCACCATTCTTCATGCTGGAGGAAAATTTGGTCAAGGCGGCTATAAAACTTCTGGAGGACTACACGGGGTAGGTGCCAGTGTCGTAAATGCTCTTTCTGAATGGCTAACTGTGACTATCGTTCGTGATGGTGTAGAATATCGCGAAGAATTCAAAGATGGGGGCAAGCCTCAAGGAACGTTGAAGAAAATTGGCAAGACGCGCAAACCGAACGGAACGACGGTTCATTTTTTACCTGACGCACAAATTTTTTCAACGCTGCATTTCTCTTATGACACCTTATCTGAACGGTTAAGAGAGTCGGCTTTCTTACTGCGGGGCGTTAAAATCACTTTGACAGACCTACGCGGTGAAGAGAAAGTCACAGAGGGCTTCCATTTTGAAGAAGGAATCAAAGAGTTTGTCGAATATTTAAATGAAGATAAAGATACATTGACTCCGGTCGTGTATTTTTCAGGCGAGCGTGACGGAATTGAGGTCGAGTTTTCTTACCAATACAATGACGGCTACTCTGAGAATTTGCTTTCTTTTGTGAACAATGTTCGAACCAAAGATGGCGGAACCCACGAGTCAGGCATGAAGACCTCTATGACGAAGGCTTTCAATGAATATGCTCGAAAATCTGGTTTGCTGAAGGAAAAGGATAAGAACTTAGAAGGTTCTGATTTCCGTGAAGGGTTATCTGCAGTATTGTCTGTTCGAATCCCTGAAAACTTGCTGCAATTTGAAGGACAAACGAAAGAAAAACTAGGAACGCCCGCTGCACGTGGCGCAGTTGACAGTGTCATTGGCGAGCAAATGGGCTTCTATTTGCAGGAAAATAGTGAAAACAGTCAAATGCTGGTACGAAAAGCGATCAAAGCTCGTGAAGCTCGTGAGGCTGCCCGAAAAGCTCGTGAAGAGAGCCGAAACGGCAAGAAACGTAAAAAAGGCGAATCATTACTTTCAGGAAAACTGACGCCTGCACAATCACGTAACGCAGCGAAAAATGAACTGTTTTTAGTCGAAGGAGATTCTGCCGGTGGGTCAGCAAAACAAGGCCGAGATCGGAAATTCCAAGCGATTTTACCTTTACGAGGTAAAGTCATCAATACTGAAAAGGCGAAGATGCAGGACATTTTGAAAAATGAAGAGATCAATACCATGATCTATACGATCGGTGCCGGCGTGGGGCCTGAATTCTCCATCGAAGATTGCAACTACGATAAGGTGATTATCATGACCGATGCGGACACGGATGGGGCCCATATTCAAGTCCTACTGTTGACGTTCTTCTATCGTTATATGAAACCACTGATTGAAGCCGGAAAAGTTTACATTGCTTTGCCGCCATTGTATAAAGTGTCAAAAGGTGCCGGACGTAAACAAGTAATCGAGTACGCTTGGACCGATGATGAGCTGCAGGATGTGACGAAAAAGGTCGGTAAAGGCTACATGTTGCAACGCTACAAAGGTCTGGGAGAAATGAACGCAGAACAGCTGTGGGAAACAACGATGGACCCAGAATATCGGACACTGGTTCGCGTGCGTATTGATGATGCGGCTCAGGCAGAACGGCGCGTGACGACTCTGATGGGAGATAAAGTAGAGCCAAGACGTAAATGGATTGAAAATCATGTCCAATTTACATTAGAAGAAGATGGCAGCTTGTTGGATAACAAGGAGGAAACAACTGCTGTATCCGTGGCTGAACAAAAAGAAATAGAAGAAGCAACTGATGACGTCAAAATAATCAGTTTGTTTGATGAGTAGGAGGTGGTCAAACGATGGATGCGAAACATTCAATTCAAGAATTAACACTGGAAGAAGTAATGGGTGACCGTTTTGGCCGCTATTCAAAATATATTATTCAAGAGCGAGCTTTGCCGGATATTCGAGATGGTCTGAAGCCAGTGCAACGCCGAATTTTATATGCCATGAACAAGGATGGCAATACGTACGATAAAGGCTTCCGAAAATCTGCGAAATCAGTCGGAAACATCATGGGGAATTACCATCCTCATGGTGATAGTTCGATTTATGAAGCAATGGTGCGGATGAGTCAAGATTGGAAGCTGCGCCAGGTACTGATCGAGATGCACGGAAACAATGGTTCGATGGATGGTGATCCACCGGCTGCGATGCGTTATACCGAAGCACGTTTGTCTCAATTGAGTGGTGAGATGTTAAAAGACATCGAAAAAGACACAGTGGATTTGGTCTGGAACTTTGATGATACTGAAAAAGAACCAACTGTTCTACCAGCGGCTTATCCAAACTTGCTAGTGAATGGTTCAACTGGTATTTCCGCCGGATATGCGACGGAGATTCCGACTCATAATCTAACTGAAGTGATTGATGGCACGATTTATCTGATTGATCATCCAAATGCTTCATTGGAAAAAATT
Organism: Enterococcus sp. DIV0756; assembly: GCF_051710745.1. Taxonomy (NCBI): domain Bacteria; kingdom Bacillati; phylum Bacillota; class Bacilli; order Lactobacillales; family Enterococcaceae; genus Enterococcus; species Enterococcus sp. DIV0756. The sequence goes on from NZ_JBIOLF010000001.1 coordinate 1,513,913, forward strand.
ATGGAGTATATTCCCGGTCCAGATTTCCCAACAGGTGGAATTCTACAAGGAAAAGCTGAAATCAAAAAGGCTTATGAGACTGGTAAAGGCAAAGTCATTCTGCGCTCGAAGACCTCCATTGAACCGCTAAAAGGCGGCAAGCAGCAAATCGTCATTCATGAGATTCCTTATGAAGTGAACAAAGCTGTTTTAGTGAAGAAAATGGATGAGATCCGTTTGAGCAAGAAGATTGACGGGATTGCTGAAGTTCGTGACGAATCAGATCGGACGGGATTGCAGGTAGTTGTGGAATTGAAGAAGGATGCAAATGCTGAAGGAATCTTAAATTACTTATTTAAGAACACAGATCTGCAGATCAATTACAACTTTAACATGGTTGCAATTGATAATATGACTCCGCAACAGGTTGGCTTGAAGCATATTCTAGAGAGCTACATCGTTCACCGTAAAGATGTGATCACTAAACGGAGTCAGTATGAGCTGACTAAGGCACAAAAAAGACAGCATATTGTTGAAGGTTTGATCAAGGCGTTATCAATCCTTGATGAAGTCATCGCAACGATTCGCGGCAGTAAAGATAAAAAAGACGCAAAAACGAATTTAGTAGATCGTTTTGATTTTAGCGAAGAACAAGCTGAAGCAATTGTAACGTTGCAATTGTACCGCTTGACCAATACCGATATTACGCAATTGGAAAGTGAAGCTGAAGAATTAGCTGCTGAAATCAATGAACTGCATCTGATTCTAAACAGCGAAAAAGAATTGCACAAAGTCATGAAGCAAGAGCTGCGCCAAATCAAAAAAAATTATGGCAACGATCGTATGACGCAAATTGAGGATGAAATCAGCGAGATCAAGATCGAAACAGAAGTATTGATTGCACAAGAAGATGTCATCGTGACGTTAACAAAAGAAGGCTATTTGAAACGCAGCAGCTTGCGTTCATACAACGCTTCACGTCCAGATGAGCATGGAATGAAGGATGGCGATTCGATTATTTTCATCGATAAGCTGAACACCTTGGATCATCTGTTGATTTTAACCAATCACGGAAATATGATTTATCGTCCTGTTCATGAGATTACTGAATTGAAGTGGAAAGATGTTGGCGAGCACATTTCCCAAACGATCACGAATCTTTCGATGAGTGAAGAAATCATTGCAGCGTTCCCGTACAAAGAGATCGATGCGAATAAGCTCTTTATCTTCATGAGTCGCGAGGGAATGATCAAACAAACGCGAATGACCGAGTTTTCACCTTGGCGGACCTATCGCAGTCGTCCGACTACCGCGATGAAAATGAAAAGTGATACGGATCAAATTGTTTCAGTTTTCTTAACTAGTGATGTTCGGAATATCGATGTGTTTATTGCTTCAAATCGTGCCTTTGGGTTACGTTATCCATTAGATGAGGTACCTGTAGTAGGCTCAAAAGCAGCTGGAGTGAAGGCGATCAACCTAAAAGACGGCGATTTTGTAGTAGCTGGTGCATTAGTACCATCAGAGGGAGACTCACCTGTATTATTATTGAGTCAACGTGGGGCAGCTAAACGTATGCTGGCACAAGAATTGCCACAGCTAGGTCGGGCAAAACGCGGCTTGTTGATTTTCCGAGAATTGAAGAAAAATCCGCATCGTTTAGCTTATATGACAGCTGAAACAGAAGGAAAACTTGTTTTGACGACAACCAAGGGAATCGAAAAGGAAATTGAGATTTCTGACGTAGCAATCAGCGATCGGATTTCTAATGGTACCTTTGCGATTGATGAGAAAAAAGAGGGCGAACTTTATTCTGTTATGCAACCACAGGAACTGATTGAAGAATAGTCTCTGTATTATATAAAAATATTACAGCTGGGCATCTGTTTTAGTACAGATGCCCGTTTTTTTGTTCACAAAATCATGTAAATAAGACGATAATGATAAATTATTTCAAATGAATTAATATTGCTAAAGCCTTTGTTTTCAATTGTTTGCTAACGATTACAAAATATTTTTAACTTCTAATTAATCTTTCACAAGGAAAGGCTTGCATAAAAGAATTTATGTGTTATACTTTGTTCGTAAAGCTGTAGCAATAAAGTTTTTATATTCTAAGGAGGTCCTTTTGAAATGGGAACTGCAACAAATGAACTAGATCAAATGAAAAACACTGAAAAAGCTGCTTGGGAAGGGTTTAACGGGCGTTTATGGAGAAGCGAAATCAATGTTCGTGATTTCATTCAAACAAACTATACCCCTTATGAAGGCGCTGCCGAATTTTTGGCTGAGCCAACTGAAGCAACTAACAAATTATGGGGCAAATTACAAGAACTTCAAAAACAAGAACGTGAAAACGGCGGCGTATTAGACATGGAGGCAGATGTTGTATCTGCAGCGAATGCGTATGGCGCTGGCTATATTGATGAAAGCTTGAAAGACGAAGAAGCAATTGTTGGTATTCAAACAGACAAACCTTTAAAACGTGCATTCATGCCTTATGGCGGTATCCGTATGGCTGAAGAATCACTTGAAAGATACGGCTACACGCCAAATCCTAAATACACTGAAATCTTTAACGATTACCATAAAACACATAACCAAGCGGTATTCGATGTTTACACACCAGAAATCCGTGCGGCACGTCGCGCTAAGATCATCACTGGACTTCCTGATACTTACGGCCGTGGACGTATCGTTGGTGACTATCGTCGTATAGCTCTATACGGGATCGATTACTTAATGCAAGAAAAATTAAAAGACCACGCAAATTGCGGACATGGTCAGTTCACTGAAGAAGATCTTCGTCTTCGTGAAGAAATCAGCGACCAATATAAAGCATTGAAACGCATTAAAGAAATGGCTGCTTCTTATGGCTTTGACATTTCTCGTCCTGCTGAAAACGCAAAAGAAGCGGTTCAATGGACGTACTTCGGTTACTTAGCAGCAATCAAAGAACAGAATGGTGCGGCTATGTCTATCGGACGTGTTTCAACATTCTTAGATATCTACATCCAACGTGATATCGAAAAAGGACTTCTTACAGAAGAAAAAGCGCAAGAATTGATTGACCACTTAGTAATGAAATTACGTATGGTGAAATTCGCACGTATTCCTTCATACAACGAATTGTTCTCAGGTGACCCAGTATGGGCAACTTTATCAATTGCTGGTATGGGTATGGATGGACGTACTTTAGTAACTAAGAACGACTTCCGTTTCTTACACACATTGGAAAACATGGGACCATCACCAGAACCAAACTTAACTGTTTTATATTCTTCTCGTTTACCAGAAGGATTTAAAGACTATGCAGCGAAAATTTCAATCGATACTTCATCAATCCAATACGAAAATGACGATGTTATGCGTCCGGTATGGTTAGATGACTATGCAATCTGCTGCTGTGTTTCTGCAACACAAACAGGGAAAGAAATGCAATTCTTCGGCGCGCGTGCCAACTTAGCGAAAGCTTTGTTATACGCGATCAACGGTGGGGTTGATGAAAAATCTAAAGCACAAGTTGGACCTGACTTCCGCCCAATCGAATCAAATGATGCCTTAGACTTTGATGAAGTAATGGCTAAATACGACGAAGTGTTGGAATGGCTTGCTGGAATGTATGTCAACACCTTGAATGCCATCCACTACATGCACGACAAATATTACTATGAAGCTGCTGAATTAGCTTTGATGGATACAAACTTGAAGCGTACATTTGCAACTGGTATCGCTGGATTCTCACATGTTGTGGATTCATTAGCAGCTATCAAATACGCAAAAGTATTCCCAATTCGTGACGAAGACGGTATTGTTACTGACTTCAAGATCGATGGCGAATTCCCTAAATATGGTAATGACGACGCTCGTGCGGATGATTTAGCTGTTTGGGTATTGAAAACATTTATGGAAAAATTAGAACATTACCATACTTACCGCAACTCAGAACCAACAACGTCAATCCTTACAATCACTTCAAACGTTGTTTACGGTAAAGCAACTGGAACAATGCCTGATGGACGTAAAGCAGGCGAACCATTGGCTCCAGGTGCAAACCCATCATACGGTGCGGAACAAAATGGTTTATTGGCTTCACTTAACTCATTGACAAAATTACCTTACGAATATGCTTTGGATGGTATTTCAAATACACAAAGTATCAATCCAGATGCATTAGGTCATGATGAAGATGAACGTGTTGAAAACTTAACAAACGTTCTTGATGGTTACTTTGATCAAGGCGCTCATCACTTAAACGTGAATGTGTTCGGCAAGGAAAAATTAATTGATGCAATGGAACATCCAGAAAAAGAAGAATACGCAAACTTCACCATTCGTGTTTCTGGTTATGCCGTTAAATTCATCGATTTAACTCGCGAACAACAAGAAGATGTAATCAGTCGTACATTCCACGCAAAAATGTAATTGCTGATTTCAACAATTGAATGTATAGTTAGGGCGGATGGACGGAAAGTCTATTCGCCTTAGTTTTACGAGTTACTCTTCACGTTTTTAATGTGTTAGAGGAATCGTATACGCTCGAAAATAAATTTCGAAAATAAATTCATTTTTTGTGGTTTTGAAAAAATGATTCCATTACTTAGAGATAGTTACCAGTCCTACTCTTTGCTTTAGCAAAGTTAGTAGGATGGTATGCGTGAAGAGGATTGAAGTTATTTTCGCTTTTTTCGAAAAATACCTCCATTTAAAACGAATTAGCGACGAGTTACTCTTCGCATTTTCAATGCGTTAGAGGATTGTATACGCGATAAGGATCAAACTCAATAAAACGAATTAGCTAGAATTTCTATTGCTTTTTACAAACGAAAGAAATTATAGAACAGTGAAAATCAACACTTTAAAAAATTACATATATTAGAGGGGGACTGTTTATGTCTACTGTGGCTGAACAACCTATTGTTGGAAATGTTCATTCAATTGAAAGCTTTGGTTCTGTTGACGGACCTGGTGTGCGTTTTATCGTCTTTATGCAAGGTTGTCGGATGCGTTGCCAATTTTGTCACAACCCGGATACTTGGAAAATTAATGATCCAAAGGCTAAAAAAAGAACAGCAGACGATCTATTAAAAGAAGCCTTGAATTACCGCAGTTACTGGGGAAAAAAAGGTGGTATTACTGTTAGTGGCGGTGAACCGCTGCTGCAAATTGATTTCTTGATTGATCTGTTTAAGAAAGCCAAAGCAATGGGAATCAACACGACGTTAGACAGCTGCGGCAAGCCCTTTACTTTCGAAGAACCGTTCTTCTCTAAATTTGAAGAATTAATGCAGTATACGGATTTGATTTTGTTTGATATCAAGCAAATTGACAATCAAAAACATAAAGAATTGACCGGACAAGGAAACGAAAATATTTTAGAAATGGCGAAATACCTTTCAGACATTAATAAACCTGTTTGGATTCGTCACGTGTTAGTTCCGTTTAGAAGCGACTATGATGAATTTCTTATTCGTTTAGATACATTTATCAAAAGCTTGAACAACGTTGATAAAGTGGAAATTTTGCCTTATCACACGATGGGCAAGTATAAGTGGGAAGAAATGGGGATGAAATATCCTTTAGAAGGAATTGAACCACCTACAGATGATCGTGTGGAAAATGCGAAGAAGCTGCTTCATACAGAAGATTATAAGGGCTATTTAAAACGTAAAAACTAAAATAACGGAAAGATCAGATAAAGAAGTTTGTCTGATCTTTTTTTTGCAATAAATATGAGAAAAAATAAGTAGCAGGTTGTTGCTCTTTTGCTTTTTTTTGATATGATAAAGAAGAACTTATTTAAAGGAGCGATTCAACTATGGGAAAAGTTTTAATTTTTGGACATCAAAATCCAGATACAGATGCGATCGGAGCTGCGATTGCCTATGCGAACTTGCAAAAAGAACTAGGTGTGGACGCAGAAGCTGTAGCACTTGGAACGCCGAATGAAGAAACGCAGTTTGCATTAGACCACTTTGGGTTGACGGCTCCACGTGTGGTGGAAAAAATCGCCGCTGAAACAAATGATGTCATGTTAGTCGATCACAATGAATTTCAACAAAGCGTTAGTGATATCGAAGACTTAAATATTTTAGCTGTGGTGGATCACCACCGGATCGCAAACTTCCAAACGGCTAATCCACTTTATTATCGTGCAGAGCCAGTTGGTTGTACATCAACGATCGTGTTAAAACTTTACAAAGAAAACAACATTGCTGTACCAGCAAAAATTGCAGGGATGATGCTTTCAGCAATCGTTTCTGATACTTTATTGTTTAAATCACCAACTTGCACACAAGAAGATATTGATGCAGCAAACGAATTAGCTGAAGTTGCTGGTGTTGAATTAAACAGCTACGGGTTGGATTTATTAAAAGCCGGAACAAACCTAAGCACGAAATCAGAAGCAGAATTATTAGATTTGGATGCGAAGTCTTTCCCGATGGCTGACAAAACAGTCCGGATTGCCCAAGTAAACACGGTAGATCTTGAGGAAGTATTTGCGCGTCAAGATGCCTTACGTGATGCGATGTTAGAGGAAAATGTGAAAAACGGCTACGATTTATTCCTATTATTGGTTACGAATGTACTAGATTCTGATTCAGAGTTATTAGTAGCGGGTGAACCAAGAGAAATGGTTACAGAAGCCTTCAAAGTAACACTTGAAAACGACCGTGCCTTCTTACCGGGAGTGGTTTCTCGTAAGAAACAAATCGTTCCTCAACTAACAGAAGCGTTTGAAAAATAATTTAGTTTTATAAAAAGTGGACTTTCAAAGGTCCACTTTTTTGTGGAAATTTTTAAATAGGATTATAATGCGAATGGATCAAGAAATCGTTAAGAGCCAATTGAGTCTTATTCCTTCCATTAAGAAAGAAGGCTACTCTGGAAATGGAAATATTTACTAGCGATAAAAAGGTTCAACAAAGATTGGATCGTCTCGAATACCAAGAACTCCTGGATTATTTTCGAAGATTACAGGAACCAGTTATTTTACGGGAAATTCGAAAAAACTTTCCTGAGCACAAGCATCTAGATAAAGACCTCGAGTTTTTGATTGAGCAGGGGATTGTATCCCGCATAGAACGCCGATACAAACTTAGCGTCCCGCTCTTAACCAACTATCCGACAGATGAAAAGGTAAATGCGTTTGTTCACGAAAGTAACAACCAGTACTCGCCAGAGGAGCTGTTAGTCTGGCTGGGAGAAGAAGTATGGAGTGACCAATTACGATCGACAGTGGCAGTTGATTTTCCTTTAGCTACACGTAATTGTCTAGAGAATGAGGCATTTCGACTAGTAACGATCAATCAAGGGGGGACATTGACGGAAACTTTACCTAATTATTTTGAAACAATTGAACAGCCGACTTTGTTTCCAACCCTAGCACCGTTAATCGGTGATGTGAATCTTGAGTTTTTTATGAATCAAATCACTCTGATTCTAGAACGAGTTCTGGCAATGAAGGCACCCCGCCGAAAATCGATCTTTTTAGAGAGTTTAGTAACGAGTCAGTTGATTGCCGAGCAACCAAATTGGCATGTCTCTATTCCAGTGTATGAAGAAAGCTTTTCACTGCCTCAGTTGCCAAAAGAGCAGAATGAAACGGCATTCTTTTTTAGCCGTCAATTAGCCGAGCGATTATTAGGCGATCAAGCAAGTTTTACGTATTTAATAAAAAAGAAGGCCTGAGAAATGCAAAAAATGATCAAAGGACTCGTGTTAATTATTAGTTTTCTACTGGTATTTGCCGGTGTTTATTATGCAAAAGTCCGTTACTTTAGTCCGGGAACACTGGCTAAGCAGAAAAATATCCGTTATTCAAATGTTCCAACGGTGTTTATCCATGGATACGAAGGGAATTCCTTTTCTTTTGGTCCGTTATTACGACGATTAGAAAGAGAAAATGTCGCCAAACGGGAAATGACAATCGTGGTTCAGGCGGATGGCAAGCTGACTGTGGAAGGAAAACTTAAAAATAGAAATGATAACCCGACGATCATGGTGCTTTTTGCGAAAGATGTACCAGATGAGATCACCCAAAGTAAATGGATTGATAACGTGATGCGGTATCTTTATCAACAAAAGGTCACGCGCGTCAATCTAGTCAGTCATTCGATGGGCGGTGTTTCTTCTTTACGCTATCTATTAGAATATGCTGGGAACAAGACCCCAGTAACAGAACGCTTTGCGGCGATCTCAGCCCCATTTAATGATTTGGAGATCGCTGAAGATACGCAAGATGTCTTTGCCTATGAACTGACAGAACAAGGTCCAAGCGGGGAAACTCCGATCTATCAATATTTTGATCAAGCAATGGAGAAGCTGCCTAAAAATATCCATGTACTTGATGTAGCAGGTGATCTAAAAGATGGGACAGAAAGCGATGGGTCTGTGTCGACCCATAGTGCATTTGCCTTACGTTTATTATTTCAAAAACACGCACAGAGTTATCAGGAACTGACGGTGACAGGAAAAAGCGCGAGTCACTCATCAATTACTAAAAGCACGAAGGTAGAGAAGAAGTTAATCGAATTTATGTGGAAAAAAACAGCTTGAAGCTAAGGCTTCAGGCTGTTTTTTTGTCGTTTACGTACTTTTTTTGTCCAGAATCCACCGGATATGTATTTCGGCTCATAAGAAATGATAAATGCGCGCTCTTCAACTTCCTTGATTAACGCGTAAAGTGTCCTTTCTGTGTTGCGTGGGGACAGGATCTCCAGCACCATTCGACCGCCCTCCAAGCCTTCACCGTAGGATTGAGTGACGCCATAGCCATTTTCGCGTAAAACACGAGGAAGGCTAGCTTCCTGATTTGTATTTGTTGGTAAAATGACGGTCACCATGATATAGCCTAGGGCTAATTTGTCTTCAATTTTTATACCGACACTTATCCCGATGGCATAGCCTAACGCATAGGTGAATAGATTAAAAGGATTATCTAAGCGATCTAAAACCATTGAAAGTCCCAGAATATAAATAGTAATCTCCACCATACTCATTAGTGGCGCTAGAATTCGGTAGCCTTTCATGGTCAGCATGAAGCGCAGCGTATTCAATGTGACATAGGCAAAATTGATTAAAAATATCATTATTAGCATTTTTATGTCGACCATTATAAAATCTCCTTTGTTGTCTAAAGTTCCTTTTTAATAGCGATATTGGTCATGATTTGTTCCATATGAACTAGCGTAACGATTATTTTGTCAAAAGGCAAATAGAAGGACAGTAGGGTAAAAGAAATTCTTTATTATTTGTCAGAAAAACAGTTACTCGAAATAATAATCGTTATTTTTTGACAAAAAATCGATTTATTTAAAAGAATTGAAAATTTTATCTTCTATTTTAAATCTTATTATAATATAATGTTAGGTAGAGGGATTTAATAATGCAAAGCGAAATTAGTGAAGCACGTTAATCGTTATTTATTAAGGGTTTGTGTTATTATAATAAAACGCCCTTTGTTTTTATTATTAAAATTTACACAGAAAAATGTAATATAAGGACGCTCTGCCGTTCGTTCGAAAAGGTGGTTCTCATGAAAAATAAAAAAGAAGATGGAATGCAGCAAATTGATGATGCTAAAAGAACATTTTTGTCTGGAGAAAATTTTTATGCGCAACATTTACTAGGCGCTCACCAAGAGAGAGACGGCTACATTTTCCGCGTATGGGCACCGAATGCCCTCGCAGTTTTTTTAGTTGGTGATTTTAATGGCTGGCAAGATCAGGCGATGGAAAAGGATGAAGAAAACGGAATTTGGCATGTTTATACTGAAGCACCAAAGGAAGGCGATCTATATAAATTTAAGGTTCGTCAAGCTGATGGTCGCGAAATTTTGAAAATCGATCCGTTTGCTGTTCGCTTTGAGAAAAGACCTGGTGATGCTGCTGAATTGTACAGTTTCCCTGAGAAAAAGTGGAAAGACGGCTTATGGCGCGGACGCAATAAACGTTCCAATGCGTTCAAGCGTCCATTGAACATTTATGAAATGCACGCGAGTTCATGGAAGCATCATGAAGATGGGACGCCCTATAGTTTTGCTGACTTAAAAGAGGAGCTTATTCCTTACTTAGTCAAAATGAATTACACCCATGTTGAATTTATGCCGTTGATGGAGCATCCGCTAGGCCGTTCTTGGGGCTATCAATTGATCGGCTATTTTGCCTTGAGTTCTTATTACGGTACACCAGAAGAATTTCAGGATTTTGTCGAAGCTTGTCATTTGAATAATATCGGTGTATTTGTCGATTGGGTTCCTGGTCACTATTGTATTAATGATGATACCTTACCATATTATGATGGGACGCCGCAGTTTGAATATACAGATCCTGATCGAGCAAAAAACAACCGCTGGGGATCAATCAACTTTGATTTAGGCAAACCACAGGTACAAAGCTTCCTAATCTCTAGTGCGATGTTCTGGATTGAGATGTTCCACATTGACGGTATTCGTGTAGATGCTGTTTCCAGCATGATCTATCGCGATTATGATGACGGTCCTTGGACACCAAATCATGAGGGTGGTAATCGGAATTTTGAAGGCTATTATTTCTTACAAAAGCTGAATGCTGTGATTAAGCTGGCACATCCTAACGTATTGATGATTGCTGAGGAAAGTTCTTCTGAGACGCCGATAACAGGAATGATCGAAACGGGTTCATTAGGGTTTGACTTCAAGTGGAACATGGGATGGATGAATGATGTCCTGCGTTTTTACGAGATGGACCCGGTGTTTCGCAAGGATCATTTCAACTTGATTACTTTTTCTTTCATGTACATGATGCAGGAGAATTTCATTTTACCGTTGTCCCACGATGAAGTGGTTCATGGGAAAAAGAGTCTAATGCATAAAATGTGGGGCGATCGTTACAAACAATTTGCGCAGTTGAGAAACTTGTACACCTATTTCATGGTACACCCTGGTAAAAAACTTTTATTTATGGGGAGTGAATGGGGACAATTCTTAGAATGGAAATTTGATGAAGGGTTGGAATGGACGGATCTGAACGATTCATTAAATCAATCCATGCAGCATTTTACCGCCGAACTGAATACTTTTTATAAAGAGCAGACCGCTTTGTGGGAGCTAGAGGACTCCTACGATACGATCGAAATCATTGATGCGGACAATACTGGCGAATCAGTCTTAACCTTCATGCGTAAGGGAAAGCGAAAAAAGGATTTCTTAATTATTGTTTTAAATATGACACCGATCGAACGTCGCGAGTTTCATGTGGGCGTTCCATATCCGGGCACATATAAAGAAGTTTGGAATACTGAAATGAAAGAATTTGGTGGGACTTGGACAAAACACAATGAGGATTGTCAAAGTGAACCAATCAAATTTAAGGAGTACGGTCAGTTGATTAAGACGACTGTCCCAGCTCTAGGCGCCATTATTTTAAAACCAGAGTCAGTCAACACACGCAAGTAATAGAGGGGAGGTCGATGAAGGAAAGTCCTTCATCAAATAAAATGAAAACAGAAATTTTAGCAATGATCTTAGCCGGCGGGAAAGGTTCTCGTCTCGGCAAACTAACACAAAAAATTGCAAAACCTGCAGTCCCTTTTGGCGGTCGCTATCGGATTATTGATTTTACATTAAGTAATTGTATCAATTCAGGGATTAACAATGTTGGGGTTGTTACGCAATACCAGCCGTTGGCTTTGAATAATCACATTGGAAACGGCTCGAGTTGGGGCTTTGATGGTTTGAATTCTGGCGTTACAATTTTACAACCCTATTCCAGCAATGACGGCAGTAAATGGTTTGAAGGAACAGCCCACGCCATCTATCAAAATATGGATTATATTGACCAAGTGGACCCACAGTATGTTTTAGTATTATCTGGTGACCATATTTACAAAATGGATTACGAAGCGATGTTGGAGGATCATAAAGCCAATAATTCTTCCTTGACTGTCGCAGTCATCGAAGTGCCAATTGAAGAAGCTTCACGCTTTGGAATCATGAACACCGATGAAAACGATCGGATTATTGAGTTCGAAGAAAAACCAGAAGAACCAAAAAGCAATTTGGCATCCATGGGAATTTACATCTTCAACTGGAGCCGTTTGCGCAGCGTGTTGTTAAACAGCTACAAAAAGGATGATCAAATGCTGGACTTTGGTAAACACGTGATCCCAGCATATCTGGAAAGCGGCGAAAATGTCTTTGCTTATCGTTTCGACGGCTATTGGAAAGATGTGGGTACAATTGATTCTCTTTGGGAAGCGAGTATGGAGTTCATTGACCCAGAACATAGCTTGAACATTCGTGATAAAAATTGGCGGATTCTAGCAAAAAACACCGTTTCACCACCACATTTTTTGACCGAACATGCGAATGTGAAAGACTCGTTGGTTGTTGATGGCTGCTATGTAGCGGGGGAAGTAGAGCACAGTATTCTATCGGATGATGTTCAGGTTAAAGAAGGGGCTAAGGTCATTGATAGTGTGATCATGCCTGGAGCAACGATTGGTAAAAATGTACAAATCACCAAAGCGATCATCGGTGAAAACGCGATTATTGGCGATGATGCCGTGGTTGACGGGAGCGAAGAAATCGCTGTAGTGGGTTATTCAGAAGTGATTGGAGTGTTGACAAGTGAGAGCGAATAAAATGTGTGCCATTTTGGGCAATGTGTACGAATGTCCAGAGTTACTACCTTTAACTGAAAAAAGACCTTTGGCGACGTTGCCGTTTGATTGTAAATACCGTTTGATCGACTTCAATTTATCGAATGCAATCAATGCCAATATTAAATCTGTTTACATGGTTTTCAATCAAGGAACCACGAAGTCCGTTTTCGACCACATTGGAGGCGGTCGTGAGTGGCATTTGGACAGTGTAGACAGTCGCTACTTCATCCATTTTTATCAAGATTTCTTGAAGAAAAAAGCCGAAGGACGTCCCTATTTTGAATCAGTCATTGACTATTTAAACAAATCAAAATCGGAATACACGGTCTTCATGGGCAATCGCATGTTGTGCAATATTGACTTGGCCTCCGTCTTAAAAATCCATCTGCAAAATGATAGCACAATGACAGTTGTTTATAAAAAAATGCCTAAAAATCAAATTTATCGCCAAGATGAAATTATCGAAGCAGACGAACACGGCATTGTCCAAGGCCATCATAACTTCTTAGAAAATAAGACGGATGATGAACTGTTAAATCTTAGTATGAAGATCTTTATCTGCCGCACAGATTGGTTGATCAATGCTTTGCAAGAAGGCCAGAACCTTGGTGGGCCCGTTGCACTCGTTGACTTCTTAACTTTAGCAATGGAACAAGTGAAGACATATGCTTATGAATATACAGGATTCTTAAGCAATATTTTTGATATCAAATCTTACTATGATGCAAACATGGCTATGCTTGATCCTAAAAAATTCACCTCTTTACTTTATTCTAAGCAAAAAATTTATACTAAGTTGAAAAACGAGGTTGCTACCTATTACTCACCGACTTCTGAGGTGAAAAATAGTCAATTCGCAACAGGCTGTCTGGTAAATGGAAAAGTTCACGGATCGCTGGTGGCGCGAAGTGTTGTGATTGAAAAAGACGCAGAAATTGAAGATTCAATAATTATGGCTAGCTGTACGATCAATGAAAAAGCCTATATTAAACATGCAATCTTAGACAAAAATGTCGTGGTTGAGCCGGGAATTAAAATCATTGGTTCAGCAGATCAGCCTGTTGTAATCAAGAAAAATACCCATGTGTTAAGTGACGTTTACGGAGGCGAATAGGCGTGAAGACTTTATTTGTAGCGGCGGAATGTGCTCCCTTTTTTAAAACAGGAGGATTGGGCGATGTTGCCGGCGCTTTGCCCAAAGCGTTAAAAGAAAAGGGAACCGAAATTAAGGTAGTGCTACCATTTTTCACAAAAATGCCGCAGCGATACAAAGACCAATTACAGGATCTATTCTCTTATGATGTGTATGTTGGTTGGCGTAAACAGTACTGTGGCGTGAAATATTTACAGCTTAATGGGATTGATTACTACTTTTTGGACAATCTTTATTATTTTGACCGTCCTGAGTTGTACGGCTATTTTGATGATGGGGAGCGGTTTGCTTTTTATCAACAGGCGGTTATTGAATTAATGGAAAAAATCGATTTTATTCCTGATGTGATGCATTTGAATGATTATCATACTTCTTTCATTCCCTGCTTATTAAAGGAAAAATATCGATGGATTCAGAAATTCAGTAAGATTCGAACAGTTTTAACCATCCATAATATTGAATTTCAAGGACAGTATGATCCAGGAATTTTGTATGATTTATTTGGTATGGGTAGTGAGCGCTATGATGATGGGTCGATTCGATTCAATGATTGTGTGAATTTTATGAAGGCAGGAATCCTTTATGCCGATCGAGTAACCACAGTCAGTCCCTCATATGCTGAGGAAATTAAGACCCCAGAATTTGGTGCGGGCTTAGATGTCATCTTGCGGATGGAAAGTGGAAAGCTGCGGGGAATTCTAAACGGTATCGACTACGATGCGTTTGATCCAGCAAAGGACCCAGCCCTTTTCGCAAATTATGACCAAAAGCATTTAGATAAAAAAATCGAGAACAAAGTTCAATTGCAAAAATACCTAGATTTACCTGTTCGTCCGGATGTTCCAGTGATTGGAATTGTCAGTCGTTTGACGTATCAAAAGGGCTTCCATTTGCTTTTACAGGAAATGGAAAATTTGATGCAATTTGATGTGCAATTGGTTTTAATCGGTACGGGAGATCCCAACTTTGAGAATCAATTCCATTACTTTGGCGGAAAATATCCAACGAAGGCCAGTATCCATATTGCCTTTGATGTAACATTGGCTCAAAAAGTTTACGCAGGCGTCGATATGTTTCTAATGCCATCAGCATTTGAACCATGCGGCTTATCTCAGATGATATCAATGCGCTATGGCACTTTGCCGATCGTTCACGAGATTGGCGGATTACGTGACACTGTTGAGCCTTATAACCCTATTACGAATGAAGGAACCGGCTTTGGCTTTAACATTTATGAGCCATTCTATCTGATGAACGCCATGAAACAAGCGATCGAACTTTATCAAACTCAGCCGAAGATTTGGCAGAAGATGATGACAGAAGCCATGTCACGTGATTTCAGTTGGGATGGATCAAGTGAGCAATATTTAGAACTATACAAACAGATGTAGGATTCGAAGAGCCAGAATCTAAGCCATTAGGCGAGGGATTTTGGCTTTTTCTATCATTCATTTCTCATAAAGGTTATTATGTATATTAAGTAAAACACGTGATGATTAATCAGTGTAGGTTGGAGATGAAAAAATGAATAAGACAGAATTTAAAAGGTCGTTCAGTCAACGTTTGGCTGAGAAATTTGCAATGGAAGTCAATGATGCTTCACCGAATGAGCTTTATCAAACTTTAGGTTCGCTAATGACCTCTGCATACTCAAAAAATTGGCAGCAAACGTGGAAGGATTACCGAGAAGCAGATCAAAAGCAGACCTATTATTTTTCCATTGAATTTTTACCAGGAAAAATGTTAAAGAGCAATCTTTTGAACATGGGCTGGTTAGAAATGGTTACAGAAAGCTTAGCTGAATTAGGAATCAATTTAGATGATTTGGCAGAAGTAGAACCGGATATGGCGTTAGGAAATGGCGGTTTAGGACGTCTAGCCTCTTGTTTCATGGATTCAATCGCTTCGATGGGCCTACCTGGCAATGGAAACGGGATTCGATATGAGTACGGACTCTTCAAACAACGTTTTGTTGATAATTATCAGGTTGAGCTGCCCGATGAATGGTTGCAAAAGGGAAACCTATGGGAAGTCCGAAAAGAAAGTAAAGCGGTCGATGTTCGCATTGGCGGAGATGTCTATATGAGTCATGACGAGTTCGGCAATCTAGTTCCTCACTATTCAGGAGGAAAAACCGTACGTGCAGTCCCTTATGATACAGGAATGGTTGGCTATCAAAATGGAATTGTAAACACGATGCGTTTATGGTCTGTGGAGATTCCGCCAGAGGAAGAAGAGCGTTATCGCAGCATCGGAGACCGCCGCGTGGTCGAAGATTTGACATCTGTGCTTTATCCGGATGATTCGAATGAAGCCGGAAGAAGACTGAGGTTATCACAGGAATACTTCTTTGTTTCAGCAGGTGTGCAAAGTATTTTACGTTACTACAAGCAGTTGAATAAATCGATGGATGAAATCAATCAATATATCGCGATCCATATCAATGATACACACCCGGCAATGTGTGTTGCTGAATTTATGCGTCTTTTAATCGACGAAGAGAAGATGGGCTGGGAACGCGCTTGGAATGTGACGCAAGAAGTAATGAGCTACACGAATCATACTATTATGGCAGAGGCCTTGGAAAAATGGTCGATTAATATGATGAAAAGTGTCTGCCCAAGAATCTATCAGATCATCGAAGAAATTGATCGCCGCTTTGTTGAAGAGATGACAGGTGTCCATGATTTTGATCTGATTCAGCGTACACGAATCATTCAAGGCGATCAGGTGCATATGGCACATCTTGCAATTATCGGTTCTCATTCGATCAACGGTGTAGCGAAGCTTCATTCCGATCTTTTGAAAGCAGTGGTCTTGCACGATTTTTATCTGCTTTATCCGGCTCGATTTAATAACAAGACAAATGGTATTGCGATGCGTCGCTGGACACAGCTGGCCAACCCAACGATGAGCAAAGTTTTGGATAAGCATATTGGAGATTCTTGGCGAAAACAACCAAGAGATTTACGTCTATTGCTGAATTATGAGGACGATGATCAAGTACTCGATGCGCTAGCTGAAGCAAAATTAGAAAATAAGAAACGTTTAGCAGCATATATCAAACAGAATTGTGGCGTAGAAGTCAATCCTGAGGCCATTTTTGATGTACAGATCAAGCGGCTGCATGCATACAAGCGACAATTATTAAATCTGCTGCACATTATCAAACTCTATTTGGACTTAAAAGAGAATCCAGAGCTTGCGATTGAACCACGCGTGTTCATCTTTGGAGCAAAAGCGGCACCGAGCTATCACTATGCAAAATCGGTTATCAAGGTAATCAACGAAACGGCCAGCTTAATCAATCAAGATCCGTCAATCAATGACAAACTAAAAATTGTTTTCTTAGAAAACTATAACGTGAGTTTAGCTGAACGTATTATTCCTGCCGCAGATGTCAGTGAACAAATTTCTCTTGCCTCTAAGGAAGCATCCGGCACTTCAAATATGAAATTGATGCTAAACGGCGCTGTGACGATTGCTACGCTAGATGGTGCAAATGTAGAGATTCGTGATGCGGTAGGGGATGATAATATCGCGATTTTCGGTTTGACAGAATCTGAAGTGTATCAATATTATGAAAATAGAAACTATTCTTCTGCCGATATTTTTAGAGATGATGCGGTGGTCAATAAAGTCGTGAAAACACTGATCGATGGGACGATTCCTAATATTCTTGCAGAAGGTCAGGAAATTTTCGACTCTTTAATCAAATACAATGACGAATTTTTTGTTTTACGTGATTTTGAAGATTATTGCTTGGCTCAGCAATCAGTAGACCAGGCTTATAAGGACAAAAGACGTTGGCGTCAAATTAGTTTGCGCAACATCGCAAATGCGGGGCGTTTCTCTTCGGACAACACCGTCCAGCGGTACGCAGATGATATTTGGCAAATAGAACCAGTCTTCGCTCATGAAGACGATCGAGGTGTAACACAACATGACTCATATCTACTTTAATCCTTGGTTAGAGCGTTACAAACAACCATTTGGGGCTGTTCAAGAGGGGACGATGGTCAATATCTGGCTATCGGTCCCTGAACAGCAGAATACGAAGGTGTTTCTGATCGTTCGCAAAGAAGGCAGTTCTGTCGGCCAAAAAATCTTTCTGATGGAGCCAGCAACAGAGGACCGATTTCATTTTCAGACGATTATGGATCAGGGCTGGGGACTGTATTTTTACTATTTTAAAATTGTTCATGAATCCGATGGCTATGAGACGATCCAATATTATGGCTTCAACGGACAGGGTGGCGAAGGGCGAATTTACGGATCAGAACGTGAGGTCGTTCCCTATCAGTTGACTTGCTATCAAAAGCCAGAGGTCGCACCGAGATGGTATCGGGATGCAGTATTTTATCAAATTTTCCCAGATCGTTTTGCTAATGGAAACCCGAATCGTGTAATCAACCAGCCTAAAAAAAATTCATTTATCTACGCGACAGAAGAGGATGAACCCTTTTACATTAAGAACAAGGAAAATGAAATTGTTCGCTGGGACTTTTTTGGCGGGAATTTTAAAGGCATTCAAGATAAAATTCCTTATTTGCAGGAGCTGGGAATTACGGCGCTCTATTTGAATCCGATTTTCGAAGCCAGCTCGAATCATCGCTATGACACCAATGACTATTTTCAAGTGGATAGTATTTTAGGAACAGAAGAAGAGTTCCGCAGCTTAATTGCAGCTCTTCACACGGCCGGCATCGCGGTTGTATTGGACGGTGTTTTTTCTCATGTTGGTAAAGACAGCCGCTATTTCAATATTTCTGGGCTTTATGGTGAACATACGGGTGCTGCTCGTGATCCGCAAAGCCCGTATCGTGATTGGTTCACCTTTAATCATTATCCAAATGATTATAAATCCTGGTGGGGTGTAGCGGATCTGCCGGAGGTTAGAAAAGAAGATCCAAGCTATCAGGAATTTATTTATGGCGATTTAGACAGTGTGTTATCAAAATGGACTTCAATGGGGGTTGATGGGTGGCGTCTAGATGTTGCAGATGAATTGACGGATGATTTTATTGCTGGTATTCGTAAAAATTTGTTGTCCTATCAAGAAAAGATTTTGATCGGCGAAGTCTGGGAAGATGCATCTAACAAGATTGCATATGATACTCGTCGCAAATATGTTTTTGGCGATCATTTGCAGGGAGTGATGAATTACCCGTTGCGTCAGCAAATTTTGGATATTTTAAAACAATCGCGTTCATTACAAGATATTTGTGAGGAAATGATTCGCTATCAGGAGAATTATCCAGCGGACTTTTACTACAACCAATTAAACAATATAGGTACCCATGATACGGAGCGTATTCTAACGATGCTTGATGGTTCTGTTGAGGCTTTGGATCAGGCCTGGGGGTTGATGTTTATGATGCCGGGAATCCCTTGTGTGTATTATGGGGACGAGGCTGGATTAACTGGTGGCAAGGACCCAGATAATCGAAAATTTTTCCCTTGGCAATCGATTGATCCAAGACTATTCAAAAATTGTCAGAAATGGATTGAACGAAGAAAGAAATACGATGTCTTAAAACATGGCCAATTTTTCCCATTTTATTCCAAAGTGCAGCAAATCTTTGGGATCATTCGCTATTCAGGAAATGCCTATGTAATCTATGCGATCAACTTGTCTGATCAAGAGCAAAGTCTAAACGTTGGCGAACTTTCAAGTCCATGTGCTTATCGTGGAGAGTATGCTGTTTTAGATCGGATATTAGAAGGTGAAATTCTGGCGCCTAAAGGTAGCTTGTTCATGTATGATGCGGAATAAACGGCTGTTTTTCTGTTTCATAGGAAATTAAAAAGCATTTTTTCCGCTTTTATGCTAAACTATTGCTATATCAGAACAATGAGGATGATTTTATGCAAACGTACACCAGAAAAAAGTGCCGCTTTCCTGCTTTTGATGATGAAGCAGGTGTTAAAATAGTACAAACCAATCAACGTGTCTTATTTGATGGACAAGATGATTTGATTACAAGTTATCGCCTTGAAGCGAAAGATATTTTTGAACGTCAGCTACCGAAACCAAAACGAACCAGACGTGTTAATTTAGACGATGAACCAAGAAGAGAATTGGATCATCATAAAGCTAATTTGCCTAAATACAACGATCATAAAGAATCAAAAAAAGTAAATTTATTTGAAGAACGGAAACCAAAGGAACCGACTCAGTCGACCTTTAACACTCGAAGTGCTCGAAACGGCCGTAGTGCCACACCGTTTGCACCAAAGTATGTGCCTTCTTCCTTGATTCCTGATACACCAGCAGATGCGATATCGCCTAGAGAATTGATGAGCCGAATGGAAAAAGCACCTCAATCCTACATTTTATTTGCGTCTGAAAATGAAGAGCAGTCTCCAGTGATGGAAAGAAAAAATTCACGTCAACGGTTGGATCGTTCATTAAGAGGAATTATGCAAGAGGACAATTCACAGATTGAAAACAGTAAATATTTTCACGATTAAGACAGAAGGTGCCTTTGGCAGCCTTCTGTTGTTTTGCCAGTCCAACTTTCAACAATGAAGTAGAGATTTATTCAAGAGGGTTAGTATGAGCTTCCTTAAAAACAATTATTGGATGAATGGCAGGATAAAACAATACGAAATAACGGCACCAAGGAGAGAGAACAATGAATCCATTTGAAGAAAAAATTCGCCAGTTAAGAGCGGGAGAAATTGAGAAAATCGAAGTAACTAAAGATGATTTCTTTTTATTCAGAGAAGCGTGGATCAAACAAGAAGACAAGAAGTTTTTCCGTGGAATTGCGGGACTTAAGGGCAACATTACCTATGTTTATGATACAACGATTGTTTAAACTATTGACTTTTTAACGTCAGCTCGGTATCATAAATAAGGTTCTGCGCGGCGGTGTTGGAATTGGCAGACAAGCATGACTAAGGATCATGTGAGAGCGATCTCGTGTGGGTTCGAGTCCCATTCGCCGCATTAAAATGAGGATGACTCATAATTGTTCAGTATCCAGAAAGAAAAATGAGATGTCATAAACAGTTGCTCAAATTTTTGACTTAGTTTTGCAGATGCTGCTTGTGACTCGTCGTTTATTCGTTAAAGGAGCTGATCCGAAAGTCCAGAGACTTTTGGGTCAGCTCCTTCTTTTTAGCGAAAAGTGTTGGACTCGGTTTTTGACAGCAATACTTTTCATTTCAATTCAAATATTTTAGCTATTTCGAACGCAAGAGTTGCTTGTAAAATCATCATCGGCTAAAATTAAATTATTAAAAATGTGAATTTGCATATTTTGGAGGAAACGGTAATGGAAGCGATCGGTCAAGTCTTAAAAGATTTTAGGAAAGAACATGGCATGACACAAAAAGACCTTTCTCAAGGGATTTGTTCACAAAGTGTTTTGAGTCGAATCGAAAACAATGAAGAGATTCCTAATATTATTGTGATCCAGCAGCTTTGTCATCGATTAGGAATTACGATCGACCAATTGATGCTTGATTTTCTCCCAGAGGAATTATTCCTGCGTAAGTATTTCAACAAAATGTTTATGTATTTGCGAATCGGAAAATATTTAGAGATTCGTGCAACGTTGGACTACTTAGATGAACGCCAAATCACTCATCTAGATAAGGATCGTCAGCTAGCTTGCTTTTTCAAAGGAGTATGTGCCTACTTTATTGATGAAGACGCGGAAGCCGCTTTAGCGTTTGTCACTCAAGGACTTGCAATCTGTGTATCCAAAAAATACGATGGGTATTTTGATAGTCGTATTTTACTTTTAAGTTTTGCTGGTAAAATGAGCTCAGTCTTAGGGCGTGTGAATGACGCACATAGTTACTACAATCAAAGCTTTGAATTATTCAAAACGATGATGGCGGATTATTCCGAACGGAGTGAATTAAGCAACCTCTTTGTGAACTATGGAACTTTTTTAGTGAAGCAGGACCGGCTGGATTTAGCTGAAAAGGTTGTGGATATGGGGCTGAAATGGAATCGTCAGCAATGCAGTTACTACAAGTTGAAGGAGCTTTTGGAACTAAAAGTTCTTATGTTAGAAGCACGTGATGAGATTCATTTGTTGATCAATTATCGGAAAATGCTACGTGCTTTGGAAAAGATAAAAGATTTGTAAATGGTCTACACCATTCTTGACTTATAGTGGATTCAGGAGTAACTTTAAGGTACTAAGAAAAAAGGGAGAGCTCACAATGAAAACATTTATTTATGCTGACAAATTCTTTTTAAACTCTGGTGTAAAAGGTGAAGGTTATTTAGATGTCACTGATGGCATTTTTGGATCATATACGAAGGAAAAACCAGAAGGGGCAGAGATCATTGACCAAAGTGGAAAATGGATCGCACCTGGTTTAGTGGATACGCATATTCATGGATATAAGAATCATGACGTGATGGATAACGATGCTGAAGGAATCAAAGTAATGTCTGAAGGCTTGTTATCGTGTGGTGTAACAAGTTTCTTACCAACAACATTGACTTCTTCAAAAGAACGTTTAAAAGATGTTGCGGAAACCATTGGAAAAGTCTATAAGGATGTAGATGGGGCAAAAATTCAAGGAATTTACTTTGAAGGACCATTCTTTACTGAAGAACACAAAGGAGCGCAAAATCCTAGCTACTTTGGCGACCCAGACTTGGATACTTTCCATGAATGGCAAGAAGCTTCTGGTGGTTTGATCAAAAAAATCGCTTTGGCACCTGAACGTAAAGGTGTGAAGGAATTTGTCAAAACGGTAACTGACGAAGGCGTAGTCGTTTCACTGGGACACTCAAATGCAACATTAGAAGAAGCACAAGTGGCTGTTGAAGCAGGTGCAAGTGTCTTTGTTCATGCGTATAATGGCATGCGCGGGTTAAATCACCGTGAACCAGGTATGGTTGGTGCTTTATTAACTTTACAACACGTCTTTTCTGAATTGATTTGCGACGGACATCATGTCCATCCGCAAGCAGCAGAAGTATTGATGGAAAAAGCTGGCCATGATCATGTTGCTTTGATTACAGATTGTATGATGGCAGGCGGTATGCCTGACGGTAACTACAACTTAGGTGAATTCCCAGTAGTTGTTGCAGAAGGAACTGCTCGTTTAGAATCTGGTAATTTAGCCGGAAGTATTTTGAAATTAAAAGAAGCAATCAAAAATGTGGTTGACTGGGGAATTGCAACACCAGAGCAAGCAATCATGATGGCTTCATACGTACCAGCAGTCAGCTGTAAAATCGATGACAAATGCGGCATGATCGCTGAAGGTCGCGCTGCTGACTTTATCGTGTTAGAACCTAACATGGATCTTGTAGCAACGTACCTTGATGGTGTAGAACGTTACCACGCATAATTCAATTGAACATTTCAAGCTCGGTCATTCATTGATCGAGCTTTTTTGTTTTTCGCAAATTCTACAAAATACATTGGTATAAAATGAGCAGGCTGCGGTGACGGTCATTTTATGGTAAAATTTTTTCACAAGTTTTTGTGAAGGAAAATTCAATTAAAAGGAGAAAACGATGAAACCGATAATTGGTATAATGCCGCTATACGACGATGATCGTGATAGCATTTGGCTCTTGCCGGGGTATCAAGAGCTGATTGAGAAAAATGGTGGAATTCCATTAGTGCTGCCGTTAACAGCGAATAAAGAAACGTTGCTGCCATTTTTTACAATTTGCGATGGCTTTCTATTTACTGGTGGGCAGGATGTGACGCCTTCTTTATACGACGAAGAAAAAAGAGCGGTTTGCGGCGAGCAAAATCTAACGCGTGATGCAATGGAATATTTTTTTATGCAAGAGGTAATCGCTAAGGATAAACCGCTCATTGCAATTTGTCGAGGAGTACAGTTACTGAATGTGATTTACGGCGGAACGCTCTATCAAGATTTGCCAAGTGAATATACCAGCAAGATTGCCCATCACATGATGGCCCCTTATGATCGAATTCAACATGAGGTGGAACTACCTGAGAATAGTTTGCTGCAGCAATTGTTGAAGCGAAACAAATTGGGGGTAAATAGTTACCATCATCAAGCCATCAAGGAATTAGGTGAAGGATTAGAAGTGACGGCTGTTTCAATTGATGGCTTGATCGAAGGCGTTTCTGTGCCTAGTGCCAAATTTATTCTAGGCGTTCAGTGGCATCCGGAATTTTTCAATGCTACTACATCAGAGAATCAGGCGTTGATGACGGCATTTTTCACAGCCTGCAAGCAGACGCATGTTCAGTCGAATGGAAAATAACTTAACAGGAGGAAAGCAGAATGACCATAGAACCAAACAAAACGACCCTCGCAGACAAGGATAGTTTCCTTTTGATCATTGATTTGCTAAATGAGCTGCAGATTCAGTACTGGGTGGAGGGTGGTTGGGGAATCGATCTTCTTCTTGGCAAGCAAACCCGTGAGCACCGAGATATTGACATCGATTTCGATGCTTCTGTTGAGTCAGTGTTGATGGAAAAACTGTTGGAGCATGGCTATCAACTCATGACGGATGAACGTCCGACCCGAGTAGAGCTATACCATCCTGAACACGGCTATCTGGATCTTCATCCCTTTGATCTCAGTGAGCCTGACAAGATGAAACAGGTCAATCCAGAAGGCGGCTGGTTTGAGCTAGAAGCTGCTTGGTTTTCAGAAGCTATTTTTGAAAGCCGCCGGATTCCCTGTGTTTCAGTTGAAGGGCAACGATTGTTTCACAGCGGCTATGAGCTGAGAACGGTCGATCAGCTTGATCTAGAACGGTTGAATGCTCGTTACCCGAACGATAACGTTACTTAAAAAATAGGTCTATTGGTTGTTTGATTCACTCGCAGTGAGATAGGCATCAACCTCTAGTTGATTAAGTTTTCGTATTTCTGTTTTTGGAAAGCACTGATATTTTCCATGCCGGAAGAGGGCTTGATTGTGATTCGTAGTTTTCTTTTTATTTTTACTTAGGTAATCTGCATAGGCTTGGTCATTGACAAAAATCTTGAACGATTTTCGTCCAGTCTGACTGATGATTTCATAGATGCCACAGGGTACTTGCTGAAGTTGATCTGCGACTCTTAAATAAAGCTTTGCGATTTCCACACTTTTAAAGGGAAAATCGATACGTCGTAATTGACGTATAGGGTCTTTTTGACAGCAGATACATCTCCCGCAAGTTCCACAGATATATTGCTCATGATTTTCTAAACAGTCTTTTTTGCCTAGTATGGGTGTTGCTTTAGGATCAGTAGCATAACATTCGATGCATTCATTCATAGATGGCACCTCCTTTTCTTCATTATGTTATCAAAAACTGCAGTTTTCAATTGTTTTTTAGAAGAAGTTTTTTATGCTAGCGGCATCTGTCGTTGGCTTTTTTTTGTGCTATGTTAAACTAAAAGAGTTAATAATTATCGATGGATAAGGGGGATTATAGAGTGTCGTATATTGATGTAATAGATGAGAGTAAGCATTATAAGATGGGTGAGACCATTATTAAGGCGAATGAAAAAATAAATTTCTCGATCGAAAAAGGAGAGGTTGCCGTCATTCTGGGACCAAGCGGAGCGGGAAAATCAACGGTGTTGAATATTTTAGGCGGTATGGACAGCTGTGATGAAGGAAAAGTTGTCGTGGATGGGACCGATATTGCCACTTTCAATGACAAAGAATTAACTACCTATCGACGAAATGATGTAGGATTTGTGTTTCAGTTTTACAACTTGGTTCCTAATCTGACAGCAAAGGAAAATGTTGAACTGGCTTCGCAGATCGTTTCGGACGCATTAGAGCCTGAAGCTGTTTTGCGCTCCGTCGGTTTAGGTGAACGAATGGATAATTTCCCAGCGCAATTATCAGGTGGAGAACAACAACGGGTGACGATCGCTCGAGCTTTGGCAAAACGACCTAAATTATTGCTTTGTGATGAACCAACTGGTGCATTAGACTTTGAAACAGGCAAACAGATTCTAAAAATATTGCAGGATACCGCTCGAGAAAATGGGACAACGGTTGTCATTATTACCCACAACTCGGCAATTGCACCAATGGCTGATCGTGTGATTCGAATCAATGATGCCCGTGTTCGAAGTGAAGAGCTGAATGATCAACCTCAATCAATTGAAGATATCCAATGGTAAGAGGTGAGTAAGATGAAAAAAGCGATGCGTCGCACGAATTGGCGTGAAATTCGCCAATCAAAAACCCGCTTCTTTTCTATTTTAGGTATCATTTTCTTAGGTGTTGCTTTTTATGTCGGACTGCGAGCAACGGGTCCTGATATGCTGAAGACGGCGGCTGCCTATTATCAGAAGCAAAAGCTGGCTGATACACGCGTGGTCTCTTCATTAGGGATAACCGATGAAGAACTCCGAATGATGGAGGAAATTGACGGTGTGAAGGCGGAGGGACGTTATTTTCAAGATATTAATTTGAGTAAAGAGGATCAGATTTTTCGTATTTTCAGTTATGATACGAAGCAACGCATGAATCGCGTATCGGTTACGGACGGGCGTCTACCGAAAAATGCTAATGAAATTGTCTTAGACGAACGTGCCAAAGAAAAGGGCTATAAACTGAACCAACGCTTTAATCTAACTTCGGATGATTGGCATAAGAGTTTTAAGCAGGACAGCTATAACGTTGTGGGATTTGTTAAAAGTCCTGAGTTTATCGAAAACATTTCCCGTGGAAATACCACCGTTGGCAAAGGCTCCATTGACTGTTTTGCCTTTATTTTACCAGAGAATTTTAAGCAAAAGGTTTATTCCGAGGCGTTGGTCCGTTATCAGGATTTAGAAAAAAGTTCCGCGTATTCTGAGCAATATGAAAACCGCTTAAAGACAGATCAAAAGGAACTGAAGCAGCAGTTAAAAAAGATTGCTTCTATTCGTTTGGCTGATTTGAAGAAAGAGCAGCAGGGGAAATTGGATCAAGCGAAAGAAAATTTTCAGCAGCAAACGTCCTTGACACTTGATGCGCTTAATCCAGAACAATTGGCTGCTGTAGCGGGAGTAAATTCTGAAATTCCTAAACAAATTGAACGCTTAGAAAAGCAGCAGGAAATGATTGATCGCTTACCTGCTCCTGAATATCATCTTTTTGCGCGTTCAGACAATCCTGGCTACAGTGAGTTTAAAGACAATGCTCAACGCATCTCGTCGCTGGCTTCGGTATTTCCTTGGATTTTCTTCTTGATCGCCGCACTGGTCACATTAACAACTATGACGCGAATGGTCGAAGAGAAGCGAAATGAATTAGGAACGTTCAAGGCTTTAGGCTATCGTAACGGGGAAATCGCGGAGAAGTATCTGTTGTATGCGACATTGGCAGGTGGCGGAGGGACCCTATTAGGCCTTACAGTCGGTTTTTATTTGCTACCAGTGATTATTTTTAATGCTTATGGGCAGCTGTATAATCTGGAAAATGTCTCAACGCCTTGGTATCTGTCTTATGCGCTGATTGCACTAGCAGTCGCTTTAACTTGCTCTGTTGGTTCTGCCTGGTTCGTTTTACGTTATGATTTGAGAGCGACCCCAGCAATTTTAATGCAGCCTAAAGCACCCAAAAAGGGCAAGCGAATTTTCTTGGAACGCTTAAGCTTTATTTGGCGCCGACTGTCCTTTAGTCAAAAAGTGACATTGCGGAATTTATTTCGCTATAAGCAGCGGATGTTGATGACGATAATCGGGATCGCTGGCTGTATGTCCATGATTATTACTGGATTTGGCTTGCGAGATTCAATTGGCGATATTGTTTCTCTGCAATTTGATAAGCTTTGGCATTATCAAGGAACGACTGTTTTCATTGAGCCGCCTTCGCAAAGCCAAGAACAAAACTATGGGAAAGAGTTGGAAACTTTGCCAGATTTTCAAGATCATTTGTTTGTTTCTTTAGAGACGGTTACTTCACAAACAGACGCGGTCGCCAAACAGGAGATTAGCTTGACAGTACCAAAGGAAACCAAGAATCTTTCTGAGTTTCTCTCTTTTAAAAATCGGAAAACCAATGAACAGTATTCGTTGACTGATAAAGGCGTTATCATCAATGAAAAATTAGCCAAGCTCTTTGAGTTAAAAAAGGGTAGTCAATTGAAGATCAAGTCAATTGCAGGCAAGGAATATACCGTGAAAGTAGCGGCAATCGCTGAAAATTATGTTGGTCATTTCATTTACATGACCCCAGCATATTATCAAAAAACTTTTGCCGAAAATCCCGTTTATAATACGGATCTGTTACTTTTCAGTATGGAGCCAACGCAAAAAACTGAAAATAAATTGGCGAAGCAATTAATGGAGAATTCAGCCATTGCAAATGTCAGCTTTATGTCGAAGTCTCGTGATGCCTTGAAGGATACCGTAAAGAGTCTGAATATCATTATGTGGGTCTTGATTGTTTCGGCTGGACTGTTAGCCTTCATTGTTCTATATAATCTGACCAATATTAATGTTTCTGAACGGATACGAGAATTATCTACAATTAAAGTCTTAGGCTTTTATGATGGGGAAGTCGTTCGCTATGTATATCGGGAGAATATTCTGTTGACCTTGATGGGGATTGTTTTAGGATTATTTCTTGGAAAAATCGAACATCGGTATATTTTACAAACAGTTGAACTGGATATGACGATGTTTTCACCAGATATTCAACCCCTTAGCTATATTTATGCCAGCTTGATCACGTTGTTCTTTACATTGATTGTTGGGGTAATCATGTATTTCAAACTGAAGAAGATTGACATGATTGAGGCATTGAAGGCAAATGACTAAAAAGACGAACAGTTAATTTGTTTGAAGTATTGGATTTTTTCTATCAATCGAAAAAAATAAATAAAGGATCAAACCTATTTATGGGTTTGATCCCAGACTGTAGACAAAAGACGTTCCAAACTCGAAATTTGAGTTTGGGACGTCTTTTTATCTGATTTCTTTCGAAATTCAGGACAAAAAAATAAAGGCTTCTTGCCTTTCCATAGCCATGTGGCTAATTTCTTTAAATTCATTGCAGCAAACACCAGCATCGTATGCGTCGCGACTTTTTCCAAACCTCGATACTTGGTCCAACGCATCCCATGCTTCTCTTTTGCATCCGCAAATATTCGTTCAATCGTTTGTTTTCGTTTTTTATAAATCGATTTATTCCGATCCGTTAAACGAAGATGTTCCGCTTCATCCATTAAGTCTCCCCAAACATGTCTCGTGATGACTCGTTGATGATTTTTACTTTTAGTACATTGGTTTAGCAGAGGGCAGTGCACACACTCTTTTGGATTGGATTTGTATTCACGATATCCATCTCGAGTGACTGTTGAAAAATCGAGCATTTGATCCTGCGGACAAATGTAACAATCATAATACTCGTCATAGAGAAACTCGTTTTTTGATACTAGTCCCTTTTTCCCTTTGGGCCTTGAATAAGGCAAACAAGGTCGAAGGTTCATATGAGTCAAAAAGTGAACAAACTTAGGTGTCTTATACCCGGCATCAGCGACAACACAATTGATTTCAGGAAAAAGTCTCTTCGATTGTTTGACGAGTTGAAAGGCGACTTGACTGTCATGAATATTTCCAGGAGTTATGATGGTGCTGAGAACAAATCCGTTGTCGTCGCATGAAGTATGGGCAGAATAAGCAAATTGTTTTTCTCGTTCACCTTTGACGTAGTAGCCACTTTCCGGATCAGACTTACTTATTTTTCTTTCTTTCAGCTTCACTTCCTTTTCTAGGTCCAAAGTAAAAGGGCGTTTTCCGGCCTCTATTCGTTGACGATTGATCTCATCTTCTAATTCATCTTGATAGGCTTTCGCTTCATCATGGGTCATTTCCTTCGTGAACTTATGCTTATTGGCGTTGGCTTTGATGTGGGTAGAATCCAGATACAAATTATCCTCTGTTACGAAACCTGCTTTAACTGCTTGTTCTAAAATATAGGCAAAGATATCCTCAAACAACGTCGTTTCTCTAAATCGGCGGACATAATTCTTTCCAAAAGTTGAGAAATGGGGGATTTTCTCCTCGAAGGAATAGCCTAAAAACCAGCGGTAAGCGACATTGGTATCGACTTCCTTAATGGTTTGGCGCATGGAACGGATGCCGAATAAATACTGGATAAACACCAATTTGATCAGAATGACTGGATCGATACTTGGTCGACCTAAATCGGAGTAAGTGGCTTCGACGATTGGATAAATAAAGTCAAAATCAATCGCGGCATCAATCTTTCGAACGAGGTGATCTTGAGGAACCAGATCATCAATCGTGAGCATCGCAAATTGATTTCTACCGTTCGTATTGTTTTTAGACATCATAACTATCACTCCTTGTATTCGATTTCATAAATCTATTATAAAAGAAAAGACTGTAGACATCATCCATAAAATGGACTTTGTCTACAGTCTGGGATCAAACCTATTTATGGGTTTGATCCTTTATTTGCTTGCGTACATCATAGAGCATCTTATTCAAGTCCGCTTCCTTTTTGCGAAGCTCTACTAAATCTTCTTTAATTTGCTTTTCCTTTTCATCCGTTTGAGGAGAAATAATGCCGTTTAAAGAAATTCCGATGATCGTTCCGATAAACGTATCTAAAACGCGATTCAGCGCATACACAAAGGATTCACCTTGGGGGATACTCAAGGCAATCAATAGCATCGTAGCAATGGCTGAAATGATTCCCGAATTATTGTTCAGTCCATCAGAGAGAACGATCACTAAGATCACAAAGAGAGGCAAAATAAACAGCTCGATCAAAAAATCGTTTTTAAAAAAAGCTTGAATATAGTAAAAAATCAAGGCCAATAATCCGCCAAGTGAGTTTCCTAATACGCGGGAACGACCAAAGGAAATACTTGTGGTCAGATCCTGACGCAGAGAAAAAACGGCAGCCAGTGCAGCGATCAAGGGAGAACCACGATCGGTCACATGGAATAACAAAATACAGAGCATGACAGCTAGTGCCGTCTTTATCGTTCGCATACCTAAACGAAAACGACCAATTTGCAATTCTTCCTCCTACTTTCTTTTCTTTATACTTAATAGTTTAGCGGAACTTTGACAAAAAAACAAAAGGCATTGTCTAAACAACACCTTTTGCTTAAAAAACTATTGATTTTGTTGCCATTTTTGCTGCATTTGGTCTAAAATGTCGATTACATCTTTGGTAAAGAAGAGGGATTTATTTGGAAGCTCTCCCTGAATCATTTGTACCATGTGTTCGATTTCGTAATTCATTGCATTTTCAGAGAAGCCGGATTCAATCAATTCCTTGGTTCCATCATTGAAGAACAACTCCGCTTTATCCGCTCTTGGATACTCATCAATGGTTATGTAGCCATTTTCAAAAGCCACAATTCCTTTTTTAGGCATTTTCGCCTGGAAGGTTAAACTGACTGTTGCTAGTTCATTCTTTTCATTTTGTAAAATGGTCACTGATTGCTCATCTACCCCAGTTGAAAAGGGAACCATCGTAGAGGCAATCACAGCTGGTTGTTCAGTCATGAACCAGCGAGCAAAAGAAACGGCATAGGTCCCAATATCCAATAAGGCACCACCAGCTAGATCGGGATTGAAGAATCGGTTGGTAGGATCAGGTTCTTTATAACTGCCAAAAGGTGCTTGGATCATTTTCAGTTGGCCCAATCGGCCGCTGTCCATTAACGCGTGTAATTCATGGTATAGCGGCATATTGAAAATCGTCATCGCTTCTGCTAAAACAAGCTTCTTCTTTTCAGCAAGTTCTATCGCCGATTGCAGCTCATCAAGGTTCATCGTAATTGCTTTTTCGCACAATACATGTTTGCCCGCTTCCAAAGCCTGCATGATATGTTGATGATGCTGGCGATTTGGCACCGCAATATATATAATAGAAATATCCTTATCAGCTAGTAATTCTTCATAGCTGCCATACGCTTTTGCCAAGTTGTATTGTTTGGCAAATGTTTCCGCTTTTTCTAAAGTTCGTGAGGCACAAGCGGTAAGAGTACTTGTTGTTTGATTGAAATTTTCTGCAAAACTGTGGGCGATGCCGCCGAGTCCGACGATGCCCCATTGTAGGTCTGTCATAATGCTCCTCCTAAAGTAATTTCAAATTGCGCGGACAAAAGTTAAAAATTTATTGAATCATTTTCCAAAGTATAGCAGTAAATGTTAAAATATTTCAATCCATTTGCTAAAGAGCTGTTTTTTTTCTAAAAATTCAGTAGAATAGAAAAGGAGGGATTTTTCGTGAATCAAATTTATTTAGATTTAGTGATGAGTGCCATTTTTGAACAATTTCATACAGAGCAAGATTTTTATCAGAATTATTTAGGTGTTAGTGAGGTTCAGTGGCAACAGTGGAAAGCTGGCCAAAATAATTTAACACCAGAAGCGAATCAAAAAATCAAAAACTTGTTCAGTGATTACGAATGGATGTTGAGTCAAAAAGTGATTCGCCAAACCTTTTTGTTCCCAGAAAAACGTCCAACCGCGGTTGCCGAATACCGTGAGATGAAATCAGTCATCGCGCAAAAATGGATCGCCAGCGGCTTAGCTCAGGTTGAGATGATTCCTTTTAAAAATAAAAATGAAGAGGAAAACCATGATTTTATCGATTTGCGCGTAACAATCGATTATGATCATTGGGGTTACAGTGATATACTGAGTTTTCGTTTACCAGCTCATATTCAAAATCAAATTGCTAGTGCCCATAAGAAAACGGCCTTACTTGATTGGGTAAATGAGAATTTAACGGAGACTTATACGTCGCTAGACGATTAACGAGAGGATTTTTACATTGAAAAAAACAGTAGGACTACTTTCAGTCATCATCATGTTTGGGATGACCGCCTATTCGCTTTTTTACAGCACACCAGCAGAATCAGATTCAAAAAAAGAAACTGCAACGACGTATTCTTTTGAGAAAAAGAAGACGGCAACAAAGAAAAACGCTGTACAAAAGGCATTGCCTGATTCGAACGCAAAAGATTGGAATCTTGTGCTAGTCGGACCCAAAAATAAAATTGAAAAAGAAGTTGCTGAAAGTCAGTTGACTACACTGTCTGACAATAGTCATCAAGTCGATAGCCGTATCGCTAAGGATTATGAAGCATTTTCCGAAGCTGCAACGAAAGCAGGCTTTCCATTGGTTATTGTTTCAGCGTTCCGTTCTGTTGAGGCACAAAAGGAAGTCTTTGACACAAATGTTAGTGGCTTGATGAGCGCTAATGGGATGTCGGAAGAAGAAGCCATTGCTAAGACGAAAGAAACAATCACGGAGCCTGGCTATAGTGAGCATCATACAGGCTTAGCAATCGACATCGTGGATCAAGACTGGTACAATACGTATTCTTCACAAGTCTTAGATGCATCCTATGGGGATCACCCGGGGGCAAAATGGATTGCTGAGAATGCGCCTAAGTATGGATTTATTATCCGTTATCTGAAGGATCGCCAGGATATTACAGGAATTACTTATGAACCATGGCATATTCGCTACGTTGGAAAAGAAAATGCCGAGTATATTTCTAAACACGATTTAACATTGGAAGAATTTTTGAAACAGTTGTCAGCCAAGTAAGGAGGCACTATGCCTAAAAAAACTTATCGAAAACGGAAGACCAACGCTTCGATCCCTCTGATTTTTGCGGGGATCTTAGTCATTGGGTTGGCTTTCGTTTTTTCTTTACATACATTATCAAATTCTGGGGTTGAAAAGGAACCGCAGGAAGAAACACTTTCTCGTCAGCAGTTCATTGATCAACTAGCCCCCCATGCCAAGCAATTGCAGCAAGGCTACGGGGTATTGCCTAGTATTATCTTAGGGCAAGCCATTTTAGAATCTAATTGGGGACAATCACAATTAGCGAGTCAATACAAGAATCTTTTCGGTATTAAAGCATCTGGCAATCAGCCAAAGGTTAGCCTAGAAACAAAGGAATACGTTAACGAACAATGGATTACGATTCAAGGGGACTTTAAAGTTTATAATTCTTGGGAGGAATCCTTGGATGATCATACGATGCTCTTCGTAAATGGCACCAATTGGGACCCTAAGCTTTATGCCGGGGTTTTAACTGCTACTGACTATAAACAAGCAGCCCAAGCACTCCAAACTGCGGGTTACGCGACTGATCCGGACTATGCGAATAAGATCATCAGTGTGATTGAATCGTATAATTTGGATCAATACGACCATTCATAGTAAACTTGGTTTAGAAACCTGTTAGGGAGATGACCGATATGTCAGAAAACAAGGCACCTGAAATTATGACCGAATTACGAAAAGACATCGTACGAGTACCAGAAGTGATCCAAAAAGCTTCCGGAATCGTCATTTTTGGAAAAAAGATTCGCTCCATTATTTTTACAACGGATATTGCGATTATCCGAAATACCGACGCGGATGCAGTAATCGCTGTTTATCCTTTCACTCCGCACCCGGCAATCACAAAGAGTATTATTGAGGCAGCAGATATTCCAGTCTTTTCCGGAGTAGCTGGAGGACTCACTCATGGGGCTCGTTCAGCTTATATGGGGATGTTTGCCGAATCGCAAGGGAGTCTTGGTGTCGTAGTAAATGGACCTACACCAGTTGAGACCATTCGAGCGATCGAAGATGTCGTAGATGTTCCGGTAATTGCCACAGTTACTTCAAAATATTCTAAAATTGAAGAAAAATTAGCAGCCGGAGTAGACATCATTAATATCAGCGCCGGAAAGGATACCGTCGATGCGGTGAAGCATTTTCGAGAAATGTATCCTGAGCTTCCAATTATTGCTACGGGTGGTCCAGATGAGGAAACCATTGAAGCGACGATTGAAGCCGGTGCAAATGCAATTACGTATACACCGCCGTCAAATGGTGTTTTATTTAGTAAGAAGATGGAAAAATACCGTAAAATGGAATATGATGAGGATCATCAATAGGAAATCTGCCTAGAATCTATAATGATTCTAGGCTTTTTTTGACGAAGCTTACCGTTGTTTTAGGTTTATTTAAGCTCTACTTGTCATACTTTCCCTGAAGCTAAAGATAAGGGGTGAGTATAATCAAACGAAGAGTAAACTATCTTGGGAGTGTAGTAATTATTATCATCAGTGGACTCATTTTTCAAAGTAAAATGGCAAGTTCTCCGGTCAATAGTCAAACAACTGATTCATCGCAGGCAGAAGTTGTACTAGCAGATGCACAATTATCAGCCAACACCCTACTTGATGTCCCATTAGAGAATCAAAATGCTGGAGAGGTTCCTCTGGAAAACGGCTGTGAGATTACAGCACTATCCATGTTATTAAATTATTACGGCTATGAAACAGATAAAAATGAATTAGCTGAACTGCTTGATTATGTTCCTCTTTATGAAGACGAGGGAGAAGCCATTTACGGGAATCCTCATGAAGGTTTCGTAGGAAATATCTATGAGGGGTATGATGCAATGGGTGTTGCAGTCGAGCCGATTACCGAAGTAGCGAATCAAATTATTCAAAACAATCAGACAGTCATTGCTGATACAGATACTTCATTTTCGAAGATAGCCAGTGTTGTTCAAGCAGGAACGCCTGTCTGGGTAGTTACCACGGTTGATTTTCAAGTACCAACGAGCGAGGATTTTAGAGTATGGCAAACGACTAGTGGCGAAGTAGAGGTATCCCCCTTGTGTCACGCCGTCGTTATCACAGGTGTTGATGAAGAGAGTGTCTATGTGAATGATCCCTATGGCTACAAAAATCGAATCGTGGAGCGTAGTGATTTTGAAGCAATTTATCAGTTGATGGGCAGTGAATCCTTATATTTGGAAGACAAATAAAACATACTAAGATTAGAGGGACGAATCAGTGACGGCTGATTCGTCCCTCTATCTTTTCTTTTTGGATTATAGTGAGAAGTGAGAGAAAGCTCGGACATAACCTCATGGGCGGCATATAAGCCCGCATTTAAAAACGAGCTTCTTCACTTACATTCTTGAATCAGGTTTAAGTATGTTGGGGCTTCGAGCCCGTGTATAGGAAATTGGAATCGGAATGAGTAGTGAAGAACTTTCTAAAACAGAAAGAAGGATTTGTATGGCAACGATTGTCGCACTAGATGTTTCAAAAGGAAAAAGTTTTTATGTGATGTATCAAGAAATGACGTGTCTTTATGAAGGTGAAATCACGCATACCAAAAGCGGCTTTCAAGAATTACATGCTCTTATTAAGAATTTACCTGAAGTGCCGGAAATTGTCTTTGAATCGACAGGTATTTACTCTCGACCAGTAGAAACTTTTTGTCAAAAGAATCAGTTGATTTATTATATTTTAAATCCACTTCAAGCCAAACAACAGATGGAAAAGGAATCTTTGAGAAAATGGAAGACCGATAAACGGGATGCGCATCGATTAGCACAAACTCATTGGAATAATTCAAGGACGAAGTCTGTTTCAGCTGAACCTCTCTATAAAGAACTTAGAGACCTTTCAAGATTCTATCAAGAAATCATGGATGAAATCGGACGTATGCGCATGCACTTGCACAACGCCATCCAACTAACCTTTCCTGAACTGGAACAAGTCTTGTCTAACAGGCTTACGCCATATGGGTTGACGATGATCGCTCAATACCCTCATCCATCATTCGTGCTGAAACAATCTAGGACAATCATTAAAAATCGTCTAATGGCCTCTACCGCAAAGAAAATCTCAGAGAATCGTGCAAGAAACAAAGCAGATGAACTGATTGCTTATGCCAAAGATTCCTATCCAGCTGTTTCTGAAACGGCGATACCCGTCGCAAAAACACGCTATTATGCGGAGCAGCTCCAAGCTCTTTTAAATCAGAAAGAACGCTTAGCGAACCAAATGATTGAAACAGCCAAACAGTTGGAAGAATTTTCAGTGATCGCTAGTTTTCCTGGCATTGGTGAACTCAGTGCTGCCCAGTTCATTGGTGAGCTAGGAGACCTTCGACGGTTTTCTGATCCCAGAAAGGCCAACGCTTATATTGGTATTGACATAAGGCGCTATCAATCTGGAAACTATTTAGCACAAGACCACATCAATAAACGTGGAAATCCAAAAGGTCGAAAAATTCTCTTTTTTATTGTCAAAAATATGATAAAAGCACAACACGCTGCTCCAAATCACATTGTCGATTACTATTACAAATTAAAAAAGCAACCCCTCCCGAAAAAAGAAAAGGTTGCCATCGTAGCTTGTATGAACAAGCTGCTAAAGTGTCTCCATGCCATGATTAGGAATGGGACAAAGTACGATTACTCGTACACGGTCTCAACGGACCATTAATATAGCGTAATTATACCACGATTTTCCCTTCTTTAAAAAAAAGCAAAGTGAGGGCTATTTGATGTGGGTAAAAATAAATAGAGGCTCTTCTTCGTTTCTCTTGACTAATCGTAGGATAGAGGTTGTGACAGAAGTGGTCAGCTTCAAGAAATTTCGGCTTATTTCCGAAGAAGCTACTTCTGGAACACCGTTTATTCGGAAAAAGGAGCTATGACAAGACTTTTGTCACAGCTCCTCTTCGAATTTATTTTAAGCAAAAATATGTTGGAACGTAGGTAATAATTGATCAAAAGAGGTAAGCTCGATATCTTGGATCTGAGACGTCCCTTTGGGTAATTGGCGATTACGATGATTCAACCATAGAGATTGCCAGCCGGCACGTTTTGAGCCGATTACATCGTTGTTAAAATTATCACCGACATACAGTGAATTTTCAGGATTTAATGAAAATTGTTTTTTTCCTAACTCAAAAATTTCTACATCCGGTTTTTCGTAACCTGTCGCTTGGGAAATGATAATATTGTCCTCATTCACCCAATTCAATAATCCTAGCTGAAGGATTTTCTTATATTGATGGTCAGTTGGTCCATTTGTGATGATGCTTACTGGAACCTTTTTAGTTTTCAGAAAATCAAGGGTTTTTTCAACTTCCTGATGCATAGTGATAGCATCAAGCTCTGCTTCGTATACCTCTTGGAAAGTCAACGCTTCTTCATCCGTAATGTGGGGATAATCCAAATCCTTCAGTGATTGACTGATCCGGTGGGAACGCATGTACTCTAAGGTCCACTCTTGAGTAATGACTTTGTTAAAGTTGGCGTCACTGTGGACGCGGAAACGAGTGTAAAGGGGAAGCATATCTTCCTCGCTTACTAATGGAAATAATTTCTGGACTGCTTTACGGAATGGTTCTTGTTGATCGTAGATAGTATCATCGATATCAAATACGACAGTTTCAATCAAAATCGACACGCCTTTCATTTTCAGCAAATTTTCAAATTATTACAGTTGCTATTTTAGTACAAAAAATCACACAAAAAAAGAGCAAAATCGTTGATTAGAAAAGGTTTTTACTACTAAAAAAGACAAACCGCCGTCTATCAATTTTCAGTATTTGGAACTAAAAAAAAGATTTCTTTTTAAATTCTAATCAATTATGATTAGAGTAAAGAAAAATGGATGGGCGGAAGAAAAGTATGCGAAGAAAAAAACGACAAGTCACAGATGTAGCATCAATCAAGAATTTAGTCGAAAAATCACAAGTAGTAAGAATTGCTTTGAACGGGGAAGAGTATCCTTATGTTGTTCCCGTGAACTTTGGTTATGAATGGAACGAGGAGAAATTAACGCTCTATGTTCACGGTGCGAATGAAGGTAAGAAAGTTTCCATGATCAAAAACGATCCTAAGGTAGCAGTAGAAATGGATGGCAACCACAAATTAGTTGAAGGAATGAGAAACGCGGCAGCTTATTCTTATGCATATCAAAGCTTGATTGGTTTTGGTAAAGCTGAGCTATTGGAAGATTTAGAGGAAAGAAGGAAAGCCTTGCATTTATTGATGGATCATGCGGCAAAAGGGGCTGAATATGATGAAATTCCTGAAGGCATGCTGAAGCGCACTGGGATCATCAAAATTATTTTGGACTCTTATACGATGAAGGAAAATATTCATCCTGAGGATAAATAAAAAGATTGCAAACCGCATTAAAAACGGTTTGCAATCTTTTTTTACTTACGGATCTTTTTCAAACGATATTCCTCAAAGTGAGCGGCATCTCCGCGACTTTGAACATGTGCGTAAATTCCCATTAAGACCGCTCCAATCGTATTGGTTAAGAGATCACCCATCGTGTCCATCAATGCCTCACGTCCGACTAATAATTTCCCGGCAGAAGTTGCATATCGTTGAAGATTCATATCCGCAACGGTATCGCAAAGAAATTCCCAGAACTCCCAGAAAACGCCGCAAAGA
Source organism: Enterococcus sp. DIV0756 (assembly GCF_051710745.1). NCBI lineage: Bacteria > Bacillati > Bacillota > Bacilli > Lactobacillales > Enterococcaceae > Enterococcus > Enterococcus sp. DIV0756. The sequence continues at coordinate 1,552,879 of NZ_JBIOLF010000001.1, forward strand.
CCGGCAAAGGCGAAACCAAATAACAAGAATAGCCAAGGGGATGTTTTGCTGATATCGGCATCCTTCATGAAGTATCCAATCAAGCCATAGCCAAGCGCTGTCAAGACCATTGGACTCACGGTATGCAGGATCTTATCCCAGAAGGAAATGATCGAAATCATGTGCAACGAAGTCCCTAAAAAGACGGAAATCACTAAGAAGAACCAATAAAAATAAATAATTTTTTCAGGTAAAATGATTTTGAATAATTTCGTAATAATTTCAGGTAGGAATATCAAAGCAATCCCGGCTAAACACTCAATTACAAAGATCACTCCTTGCTTAGTGGAGTATTTACCAATTGCAAACTCGTAAATATTGTAGAACAAACAGATTGCTCCAAAAATCAAAAGAGCCAAACGGTATTTTTTATAAGTCATGGAAATCACTACCTTCTATAAAAGATTTGATTTGCTCCAACAACGCTTTTTCGGTGCTGACGATCGTACCATTCAATTTGATTAGACCGACAGTATAAAGGTTTAAGTAATGAAATTGATTTTCCGCAGGTGTTTGCAACGCATCCAATTTCTTTTGATTATCAGCGCCTTGTTGCCGAGAATCTGTATACAATCCGATTACAGGAATGCCTTTCGCGTAAGCAACACCGATTTCAGAAGCAACACCTGCATCAATGGTCAATCCATCTAGCAATGCCACCATCAAATCACTTTTTAAAACCTCGTCAGTATCGGCAAGGGCGATCATTTTGCTATCAGCATAAGCTGATTTATCATTAATTCCTTCATTTTCCTGAGGCAAATAAACAGTAAGCGTTGAATCAATTTCTCGAATTTTTTCAACTAAATAGTTGTTATAAAGTAAGTCGCTTTGTGCAAATAGCGGTGCAGCAAAATAAATGTGTTTAGAAGTAGTCACTAAAATAAGCCTCCATATCTGGGATTGTTGTTTCTAATAATTCAATTGCTTTTTTGTCGGCCTCAAGCCGCTCAATTCGTGCGAGATACGCAGCCCGCCGATAATTCATCAGCATGCAGGTCAAGGTTTGAATATTCAATGCAATTCGTCTTCCCTGGGGCTGATCGGAAATAGTTAACTCACCAGCATCATTCCAGCTAAGAGCGAAAATACCATTGTTCCATTCAGCGACGGGGTCCTCCACCTCAAAATAGAAGGGTTCGACTGGTTTTTCAAATGGGTATTCCAGCAAGAACTCTTTTACATCAACGATCCGCGCCATAAAGAAAGGAGCAATCGTCTCGGTAATCTCGCTGTCATCCAATAAGAAGGAGAGTGGTTCATTTTTAAAAATATCGCCTTTGACCCAATAAACCATCGAAAAATGCGCACTGATAAAATTCCATAGTCCATTTCGAGCCTCTTGATTCAAGTAGAACATTTCCTTGATATGGAAGACTTCGTCGGAAATCCAATAAAACAAGACACCCGTTGGCTTTTTGTCGGCATCATAATAAATCGCCGCAATCCGTTCCTCTTCATTTTCAAAGCGCCAATATTCTTCCCAATTCAATTCTTTCCGAATCATCGCCCCATGATTATTTAACGCAAACTCATGATACACCTGATAAACATCAGGATCGTCAACTTCTCTACGCTCAACGATTCCCGGCAGGTCGACTTGTTTTGGTAGCTGAGTGTCTTTGATTTTAAAGCTGAGCTTGTCAGACATAATTTCCCAGCCTTTACGGCGATAGTAGGGGATATTGTAAGGATACAGATAGGAAATCCATTGTTGATCCTCACGCATTTGGACCAATGCTTTTTTGATCAAGTCCTTCATCAAGCCATGGTTGGCATATTCGGGATAGGTTCCAACGCCAGTAACACCGCCCATTTGGAAAAGCTTCCCGTGAATATTTACTTCACAAGGGTAAATGGCAATCTGTGAAATCAAATTATCACCATGGAACCAGCCAAAAACTTTTGATTGTTCTAAGACCGGCTTTTTCGCTCGCACCATTTCTCTTTTATTCTCGTATCCGCTGTTTTCAATATCACTTTCTGTCACTTGAAAGACATAACTAAGCAGCTCATCATATTGCGCTAAGTGTTCCTCACCTACAGGCTTTAAGACGAGCTGTTCCTTAAAGTCACTATCCATACGTTCATCTCCTAAAAAAAATATCCTATGAGTTATTCCACTAGACTAGCTAAATAGCTGGTAGAATGGAGCCTCAAAATTCATCTATATTCTAAGTATAGCAAAACAAGAATGATATTTCTCTTCCCGACTTTTAGAAATAGGGGAAAAGACTTTTTTTCTATTCCGATCGTTGGTATAATTGACAGTGCTGAGTGAACTACTCACCACTTAGCTAAACTTATCGGTTCTTCACGCTTGAAGTGGGAGCTTCTTGGGAAGAGAGCATACTTGTAAGTGCATTTTTTTCTCACAGCGGTTTCTCTTATTTACCAAGCTATCCCCGTAGTTCCTACGGTTCTTGTGGTTACCTAAGCCAACGTTTGGAGTCGTAATCCTTCGTTCAGAATATTGATACTCGCATTGATGTCTCGATCGTGATGAGTATGACAAACAGGACACGTCCATTCTCGAATGTCGAGTGTCTTCTTGCCGTCCTTGTGTCCGCATTCTGAACAAATTTGACTAGACGGAAACCATTTATCTATCTTGATAATTTCTCGTCCATACCAGTCGGCCTTGTATTGCAATTTAGTGACAAAGTTAGACCAGGATACATCTGAAATGCTTTTGGCTAATTTATGATTACGCAACATGCCTTTCGTGTTTAAGTCTTCGATACAGATGACATCGTGATTTTTGATAATCTCTGTACTCAACTTATTCAGAAAGTCGGTCCGTTGATTCATTACTTTTTCGTGTAGCCTAGCGACTTTTTTCTTTTGTTTTTGATAGTTTCTCGCTTCAAAAAGGTCTTTCCCTAATTTTTTAGCGAGTAACGCGCGTCTCGATAATTTTCGTTGTTCCCGTTTGAATTTCTTTTCCATTTTTGATGTGAATCGATTATTATCGAATTTTTGACTATCAGAAAGAATCGCAAAATCAGTAATACCTAAATCAATACCGATCGCAGAGCTTGTTTTAGGGAACTCGCTGATTTCTTCTTTACACAACAAAGAAATATAATATTTACCGCTAGAATGTCGGGAGATTGTAGCCGATTTTATGAGCCCTTTTGGTTGTCTGTGGAGTGTAATTCTAATAAGTGATTTCAGCTTAGGAATTTTGATGAAATTATTCCCCACCAAAGCGACTGTTCCTTTTTGATTATTAGTTGTATAGCTTTGAACGGGATTTTTCTTACTTTTGAAACGAGGAAAGCCCACCGATTTATCGCGAAAGAAGTTCTTGTAGGCCTTATTCAAATTAAGTTGTGCATTAGCTAGAGCAAGACTATCGACTTCTTTCAAGAACGGAAAATCGTTCTTGTATTTTGCAGGTGTTGGGAAATATCTTTTCTTCGAGGGATCATTCTTGGTTTCTTCATACGCTTTCATACGGTCGCCAAGCATAAGATTGTAGACCTTACGGACGCAGCCAAAAGTCCTAGCAAAAAATTCTTCTTGATCCTCTGTTGGATAGATTCTGAATTTGTAGGCTTTTAGTCGTTCCATCACGTTTGCTCGCTTTCCATTGATAGTCATAAAGCTAAGAGACGAAACCTTTATTCTCTAAGGTTTGTTCGTTGATTTATTATACCAAAAGGGGAACAAGAAGGGAACAGAATCAAAATAGAAAGGCATTCATCCCCCACCTACAGAGGATGGGCGACTTCTGCCTGAATCGTTAAAAGAAATGAGGAACTTTGATGAATATAGAAGAAATGAAGAAACGCCAGCAGATGATTCGAAATTTTTCGATCATCGCGCATATTGATCACGGGAAGTCGACATTGGCTGACCGGATCTTAGAACAAACCAATACAGTGAGTTCTCGTGAAATGCAGGAGCAATTGCTAGACTCAATGGACCTTGAACGTGAACGCGGAATTACGATTAAATTGAATGCGGTCGAGTTGCATTATACTGCTAATGATGGTCAAAATTATATTTTCCATTTGATTGACACACCAGGACACGTCGATTTTACCTATGAAGTTTCACGAAGCTTGGCGGCCTGTGAAGGTGCGGTCTTAGTCGTGGATGCGGCACAAGGGATTGAAGCCCAGACTTTGGCGAATGTTTATTTAGCGTTAGATAACGATTTGGAAATCTTGCCAGTTATTAACAAAATTGATTTACCAGCCGCTGATCCAGAACGTGTTCGTAAAGAAATTGAAGATGTGATTGGGATTGATGCGGAAGATGCAGTTCTTGCTAGTGCGAAAACCGGCATCGGGATCAGTGAAATTTTGGAGCAAATCGTTACGAATGTTCCTGCACCAAGCGGTGATCTAGACGCGCCATTAAAAGCGTTGATCTTCGACTCTGTTTATGACAGTTATCGCGGGGTCGTATTAAATGTTCGGATAACAGATGGGATTGTTCGCCCTGGTGATAAGATCCAATTAATGAGCAATGGTAAAACCTTTGATGTAACAGAGGTCGGTGTCTTTTCACCGAAAGCTGTTCAACGAGATTATTTGATGGTCGGCGATGTCGGCTATATCACTGCCAGCATTAAGTCTGTTCAAGACACGCGTGTCGGGGACACTGTGACACTAGCGAATAATCCTGCAGCAGAAGCTTTGGACGGATATCGTAAAATGAATCCAATGGTATTCTGTGGGTTATATCCGATCGACACTTCGCGCTATAACGATTTACGAGAAGCGTTGGAAAAATTACAATTGAACGATGCTGCTTTACAATTTGAGCCAGAAACCTCTCAAGCATTAGGGTTCGGTTTCCGTTGCGGCTTCTTAGGCCTTCTCCACATGGATGTCGTTCAAGAACGTCTGGAGCGTGAATTCAATCTTGAATTGATCACCACGGCACCATCCGTTATTTACCATGTAAACTTAACAGACGGTACGCAGTTGATCGTGGATAATCCTTCAGATTTTCCTGATCCATCAAAAATTCAAAACGTTGAAGAACCTTTCGTGAAAGCCAACATCATGGTACCAAACGATTATGTCGGTGCCGTTATGGAGCTTTCGCAACGCAAACGTGGCGAGTTTATTACCATGGATTATCTCGATGATTATCGCGTGAATGTTGTTTACAATATTCCATTGTCGGAAATCGTCTTTGACTTCTTTGATAAATTAAAATCAAGTACCAAAGGCTATGCTTCATTAGACTATGAAATGGCTGATTATCGCGAAAGCCGCTTAGTCAAGATGGATATTCTGTTGAATGCAGAAAAAGTCGATGCCTTAAGCTTTATCGTTCACCGCGAGTTCGCACAAGAACGTGGCCGTGCGATCGTTGATAAATTGAAGACCCTGATCCCGCGTCAACAATTCGAAGTACCGATTCAAGCAACCATTGGTACCAAAATCGTTGCCCGTACAGATATTAAAGCCTTACGTAAAAATGTATTGGCGAAATGTTACGGCGGGGACGTTTCTCGTAAACGTAAATTACTAGAGAAACAAAAAGAAGGGAAGAAACGGATGAAACAAATTGGCTCCGTTGAAGTCCCTCAAGAGGCGTTCATGGCTGTTCTTAAGATGGATGAAGACGATAACAAGAAATAGCCTTTTTAAACGAGAAAAGCCTATTAAATCAACGTTTCGAATTTGTTGCATTTGAGTAAAAATTGTTTTTATACTGTTTTATGCTGTCACGGCTGCTGTCGCGAACAGTAAAAATTGCCAAAAGTGGAACATTTTCTTGAAGTTGTTTTGTTTAATGTAAGATGAAAACATCTCTTTTGAGGTGTTTTTTTCTTGCACAAAAATGAAGCAGAGTTTATGAAATATGGCAATCACTTAGAAAAGCTTCGAAAAAAGAAAGAATTTAGTCAACTTCAATTGGCTGAAAAAACTGGAATCAGTAGAAGTATGCAATAAAATATGAAAAGGGATTACGAAAGATTTCACCAAAAAGTAAATCACTAGTTTATCGAACGTTAGACGTAAATCAAAGTTTAAACGAAGAAGGGAACGAAAGAGACTCTTTATTAAAGAGCCTCAAAAATTCGAAACAAAAGTATAGTCTTAGTTCAACTGAGTTAGCTAAAAAGTTAGAAACTGGCGACCTATTCCCCCAATTAATCATTGGGATTGAAAACCGTGATATAAAACCACCTGAAAATATGATTAGAAGAATAAATAAACTATTATCAAAATCGCGGGACACTACTATTTATGAACGATCTAATGTCGTTGAAATCAAGAATAGACCATCACAAAATTAGGCTTAATCTATGAATCAATTAAAAAATATAAGGTTAAGATTGATAGCCAACTATTTTAGGATGATTATTTTTGATTTCATGACTATTTGGTCACAATAAAAGCAGTTTTTGCTACTCTTTTTTTGTAACAATAATAAAAAAATGGAGTGTGTTGATATGACAAAATTAAAAAAATTAAATTTATACGAAATGAAGAATATTGCTGGCGGTACCTATTATGGCAATGGTGTATCTTGTAACAAGAAAGGCTGCTCAGTTGACTGGGGCAAAGCTATCAGTATTATAGGAAATAATTCCGCAGCAAACTTAGCAACTGGCGGTGCTGCTGGTTGGAAGTCATAAGACTTTATTTTTAAGGTTAAAAAATTAGGTGGTGAGTTTATGTCTACAGTAAAATGGTTTTCTGGCGGTAATGAAAGAGGAGATCAAGCAGTAAATATTATCAATGTGTTACTTGATTACAAAGACCTTAGTCAAAATGATCAATTACGAAAAACTTTGATTGAATATAAAGCTGAGCTACAAAAACAAGGATCATCTGTACCTTTTATTCTAAGCCGAATGAATCTAGATATATCCAAGGCTTTACGAAATGATGGCGTTTATCTTAACGAAGAGCAAAAGAAATACTTAAAACAGTTAACTTCTTTGTCAAATATTCGATATGGATATTAGATCAACTATCTTTACCATTTTATATTTGATAATGAAAAAGTCATTTTTCTGTTTGGAATAATAGGAGTTGTTTTATCTAAAAATTGTGACTTTAAATGAAAGTTGATATGAAATGCACCACCGTCAGGTATGGAATGAACCTTCCATACTTCTGGGGGTGTATTTTATTGGATTTTTACGATTCCTTATCCTCTCTATTAATTAGAAAACTTAAACATTTTCGAATGAAGATTCAAACAAATTGAAAGTTTTCATTTTGCGACAATATCTAGCTATTAGAAGATAAATTCGACATTTAATATGAATAGCTATTTAAAATAAATTTGTATCATAAAAAAAAGATTCATAAAAGAAAGGAAAAGAAAAATGATTAAAAAGGATGTATTAAAGAAAGTAGATTTAAAAAAGGTAGTAGGTGGTGGCGGTGCATCAGGAACTTGGATGGATAGTAAAACCAAAGCTTGTATCAATGGTCAAGCAGGAGGAATGTTGGCTGGGTCTCCAGGCGGTATAGGTGGAATTATCATTGGCGGTATAGGTGGGGCAATTGCCGGTGGGTGTTTTGGTTAGGATTTTAATCCAAGTACTTTTGTTTATGATTGTGGTTGGGTTCATGACCAAATCAAATTTTTCCGTATCAGAATTTCTTTTAGGTACAGGAGTTTTTGCACTTGGAACTGTATTTGAAAGAATCGTAATTTCTAAGTTTTACAATAAAAAGAGCTGAAAAGCTCTTTTTTTGATATTGTGATCATTCATTCCGAATTATTTCACAAAAGTTAATTGAATTAATCAAAACAATTGGAAAACTCGTTCACTTTGATTGCTACTTTAGGATCAATATGTTGGATTTTAGGATTTTTTGTAATAGATACGAGTCATTATACTTATTCTTATGTAAAGAGCATATTTAGAAATGAGGATAAACATGAAGAGATTGAAGTTGATTAAACAGCATGACGAAAAGGATTGCGGTGTTGTTTGTCTTGCTATGATTCTAAAAACATATGATACAACATTACCTATCAGTAAGTTGAGAATAATGTCTGGAACGAATACTCAAGGAACATCTGCCTATGGGCTTGTAATGGCATTAGAATCTCTTGGATTCAAAAATGAAGTTTTTCAAACAGATTGCTCGATTTGGAACGAGAAAACGTTGCCTTTTCCATTCATCGCTCACGTTATTCTAGATGAGTCTTTTATGCATTACGTCGTTGTATATGGAAGAAAAAGAGGAAAATTGTTAATTGCTGATCCTGCACGTGGAAAGTTGAAAAAAACTCCCAAAGCGTTCAATCAAGAATGGACGGGCATTGTATTAACAGCAGTCCCAGACGATGACTATGAACCGATCCATGAAACATCTAATGGGTTATTCTCTTTTATCCCATTACTAAAAAGCCATAAAAAAAGTATTATTGGTATCGTTTTTCTTTCATTCATTTTGACAGGATTTGGGATTATTGGGTCCTATTATTTTCAGATAATTATTGATCAAATTGTTCCGGCCAAATCAATTCATTTATTGACAATGCTATCTATTGGACTGCTGTCTATGTATATGCTTCAAGGTTTTTTTCACTATTTTAAGCAGTATTTATTAATTAAACTCGGACAGCGACTCAGTTCTTCAATTATGCTAAAGTATTTTGATCATGTTTTGCGATTGCCAATGGACTTCTTTTCGACAAGAAAATCAGGGGAGATTATTTCTAGATTTTTAGATGCTAGTAAGATTATTGATGCTTTGGCGAATGCGGCACTATCATTGTTTCTTGATGCATCAATGGTTCTCATCATAGGCGGAGTATTGTTTCTACAAAATCGCCTATTATTTTTAATTAGTTCAATGACGATACCAATATATGCTTTAATTGTATTTATCTTCATGAAGCCTTTTGAGCGAGCAAACGAGGAACAAATGGAAGCAGGAGCAGTCGTTAATGCTCAAATTATTGAAAGCTTAAAAGGAATTGAAACAATTAAATCGTTAAATGCTGCAAATAAAATATCTAATAAAGTACAAACACAGTTTGAAAAAATGATGGAAAAATCTTTTAAAACAGAGAATTTGGATAATCTACAAATGAATTTAAAAACAGTACTTCAAGTGCTAGGATCTACAACTTTGTTGTGGGTAGGAACATCCCTTGTTTTAAAAGGACAATTATCCATAGGGCAACTAATTACCTACAATGCCTTGATGTCGTTTTTCACAACGCCCTTACAAAACATCATCAATTTACAGGTGAAAATTCAAACAGCGAAAGTAGCTAATGATCGATTAAATGAAATTTTCTATTTAGATCAGGAAAGTTTAGAGCTAGGTCAAGAGGGGAGTCGATTTTCTTCTTCAGTAATTAGTGATCGTTCTTTTCCCATGATTGAGGTCGAAAATCTTTCATTTGCTTATGGTTTTGAAGAAAATGTATTGAATAATTTATCCTTAAAAATACAGAAAAATGAGAAGATTGCAGTTGTTGGTATGAGTGGTTCTGGAAAATCTACATTAGCAAAATTATTAGTTAACTTCTATCAAGCACAAGAAGGAGCTATCAAAATTCAAGGACAGAATCTTAAATCAATTTCCCGAATTGATTTAAGAAATGCAATCAGCTATGTTTCACAGGAAGTTTTCTTTTTCAGTGGGAGTATTTATGAGAATTTGCTTTTTGGGTTAGATCGAGAGCCCTCCGATGAAGAAATAGTCCGGGTATGTGAATTAGCGCAAATAAGGAAGTATATTGAAGAGTTACCTCTAGGGTACCATTCTCCAATAGAAGAGGGCGCAGGAAATCTGTCAGGCGGACAAAAACAACGTCTTGCGATCGCAAGAGCTCTTCTCAAAAATTCTGACATAATCATACTTGACGAAGCAACTAGTGGGCTAGACACGCGACTAGAACACGACATCATTCAGAATTTGATGAGTATGAAAGACAAAACAATTATCTTTATTGCCCATCATCTTTCAATTGCAAAAGAGTGTGATCACGTATTTGTTATGGAAAATGGAAAGATCGTAGAAGCTGGTACGCATCAGCAATTGCGATCACTCAATGGAATGTATGAAAACTTATGGGAAATGATTGCTACTGCCTAACAATGAAAGCTGGCTTTTTTCACGATCTCCTATTTTGATTGATTATTGTTATAATAAGGTAACTATCATGATAGGAAGTGAGTCTGTGATACAGTTAGACATATTCACCTATTTTTTCAAGGAATTTTTCGATTTATTATTATTGTTCGTCCTAATTGGGCTCCTCACAAAAATAAAGAACAAAAGCTTTTATGGATTGTTGATAGTACTTCTATTTCCAATTACCCTATTATCTGTTACGGATACGTTTTTAACAGGAATAGCCCTAACTATTGTTTTTATTCTTTTACGAGTTCCGGTGTGGAAGAGAACACCAGATTGTAGAATAAACGATCTGTTTGGCTATCTTCTTTCTTTATCGTTATACGCCATTGTTCCTCTTTTTTCATCGATCATTGCAACAAGCGGTTCAAATCTTAAATTTTATGTTCCAATAAAAAATGGACCGCTAATCGCGTTAGTGATGGTTGTGCTTGACTGGTCTATTTCATTAATACTAGTAGTATTAATAAAAAAGAACATACTGAATCGCTCATTTAGTAAGGATGAAAAAAATATCTTCACAATGCAGCTTGCTGTATTCTTAACCTTTGTCTATTTATTCGGAGAAATTTTACGTAAAATGGAGGTTTTAGGTGTCTTTAGACTCATCATGGTTGGCTTTTTAGTTGCTCAATTTTCTTTCACTATTTTTCTCACCTATCTATCAATAAAAAAAAATCAAGAGAAAGTGGAACTAAAGAACCTTAAAGAGCAAATCGAAATGATGAACGCTTATACTACAGATGTCGAGAAAAATTATCAAGAATTACGTAAGTTCCGTCATGACTACAAGAATATGTTGCTTGGGTTAAAAGCTGGTAAAAATGAGTCAGAAATTAATCGAGACTATTTAGAGCAAATGATGGTCTATTCGCATCAAATGATCGATACTAGTGTAATGCGATTTTCGGGGATCAGTCATTTGAGGATTGCCTCGATCAAATCGTTGATAATCACCAAACTTTTACAGGCAGAGCAAGCGGGATTGACTGTAAATTTTGAATGTTTAATTCCTATCGATAAGATTAATATGAATGAGGTAAAGTTAATTCGAATACTAGGAATTTTGCTCGATAATGCGATAGAAGCAGCAGGTGAATCACAAGATAAATTCTTAACGATCCTTTTCATTGATTCTTCGAATACTATAGAAATTTCGATAGAAAATAGCTATAAAGGAAAACTACCCTCCATAGTAAAAATGAACAAAGAAGGATTCAGTAGTAAGGGGAAAGATAGAGGGTTAGGACTAGCTAATATTCAAGATATCCTATCTACAGCTAAACAGACAGATGTTTCCTATTTCTCAGATAATGGGGTATTTGTTTCAACAATAACCATAAAGAAAGCGTGAATACTATTATGACACTACCGATCATTTTATGTGATGATGATACTCTTTTGTTATCCCACTATAAGTCCGTTATAGAAAATTGGATAATGATCAATGACTATGAGATGAAATTGGTTCTGGCGACAACGGATCCGGAGGATATTTTCCTTTTTTTAAAAAACAATAAATTCACGAATAGTCTATTCTTCTTAGACATTGATTTAGGTAAACAACTTGATGGAATTGATGTTGCGCAACGGATCAGAAACGACAATGAATTTGCAGAAATTGTTTTTATTACGTCTCATCAGGAGTTGGCTTTAGAGACTCTAAAACGCCAAATAGCCCCATTAGATTACATCATTAAGGATGAAAAAACTGAGAAAAGGCAGATAGAGAAGATCTTAGACGGTCGTCATACAAAAACATTTATTGATCGTGGGCCTAATGAACGTCACTTATCATTCATGATTGGTTCCAGAAATATTAGGATTGATCTTTCGTCGATATACTTTTTAGAAACATCAGTGACACCGCATAAGGTCATTCTATATGGCGAAAATATGATGTATGAATTCTATGGGAAAATGAATGATTTGGAAAAGGAATATCCTGAATTAATGCGCGTTCACAAATCATATTTAATTAATTTAAAAAAGGTAAAATCAATCGATTTTAAATCACGTACAATACTTTTTCCTGAAGAGTATACTTGTACCTTTCCTTTGGCTAAGGCGAAGTTGTTAAGAACTAGCTTTAGCTAATGCTGAGAAAATCATACGGAAAAATTTACTTAAAGACATTTTTTTCATTTCATGATCGAATTGTTTTGTTTTGCGACAAAACGAACAAAATAGCTACTCATTTTCATACACTGAATTTATCAAATAGAAGGAGGGATTCACATGTCAAAAAAGAGACTAGTTACGAAAGAAGAACAAAAGAAAATCAAAGGAGGGACTCCTGGGGGATTTGATTATCTTACCGGCGGTCCACATGCTGCAAAAGGTATTCTAAATGCGATCAAAAATTATTTTAAATAGGAAGAGTACGAAGATGAAAGGAAAAGTGTTTAGGTATCGCGTAAATCAAAAGAGGACGTTATAAAATTTGAATGAAGGTGTGGATAGTTGTCATCACAGGCAATTTGGCTCGGACGATATTGATAATCAATCCTTCGTTAAATTTGACTATTAAAACAACGTTTACTCCCGTTGATTGAGAGTAAACGTTGTTTTTTAAGATCTAAGAATAGTACTCAAAGTATTAGATTTTAGAGCCGAACATTCTTGCTATAGTCATAGTTTTTGCCCATGGTCCTAATCCATTGAAAACTATTTTTTGAAGTTCATCCCATCGCTCTTGGGAAGCTGAGTCAAATTTAAATCCATTCAAGCCAATTTCAATATTGATCTTCTGAATCAGATTATCAAGGCAATTCTTGAATTGTAATCCATGAACTTTTGACAACTCAATAAGCGAATCTTCAATAGTAGTATAAGCTTTTGATTTATACTGATTTTGACTATGGCTCAATTGCAGCTGGATTTCTTTAAGTAGCAATAGAATATCCTCTTCAGTGTATTTTTTCAAAACTTATTAGCCCCTCCCGGCACCGATGAGTGCATTCGTTACATTGTTTACAGTTTGATTTGCAACGACATCCCACTTAACACGGCAATTCCCGACTTTAACAACTCCGTTGATGCATTCCATATTATCTGTAAATGAAACAGTCTTCCAATTTGCTCCGCCTACTGTTTTTCTCAAATCTTCTCCTAGTAATGACTTTTTAATCATATGAACACGTCCTTTCATCTTATGTATAAATAGTAATGAATATTAGGCGAGTAATGTCGCAAAAGTCATAAGATAGTGAATTCAAGTCTCAAAATGCATCTATTTAGGTGTCTTCACGGATCATCAAGAAAAATACAGAATAAAAGTAGATGAATGAAGCTTAGGGGATGAATAGCAGTCAACTAAATAAAGTGAAACCTTTTCTGGAAAATTTCATTTGTGTAATGTTAGAAAAATGAAGCACTGTTTTGCCAACTAGTGGACATGGATCAAATTTTTTCGAAGAAAGAAGGTAGTCTTAGTTCAATTTCTCAGTTTATTTTTAAATTCCATCATTGATTAATGAAAGAAAGCTTTTCATTTCTGGCGATAGCCATTTATTTTTATGATGGATATGCACGGCGGTCAAAACATGCCCGCTTGAATGCAGTGGAATTTCCTTTAGGAGTCCATTCGCCAACTCATCTTCTACAGTAAAACGTGGTAAAAAAGCAATACCTAAATTACTTAAAACGCTACGTTTTGTTGCTTCAATACTTCCGACTTCCATGAGCCCAGTTAAGGTAATGTCCATTTTATTCAAATAGCTATCTAACTTTTTTTGATAAACGCTTTGCTTATCGTCTGTAAGTAGGCACAAATCAAAGTTTTGATGCATCTTTTTAAAATTGAATACATTTAAATTGATTTTTGGATTCCCAATTAGCACCAAAGGGAACTCTCCTAAAGGTTCAGAAACAATGCTTTTCCCATATCCGCCAACATTATAATGGATACCTAGCTCAATATCTCCATTTTCTACTTTGTTTCGTATTTCATAACAATTTAAGGCTTGTAGAGAAAGTGTAACATTTGGTGCAACATGTCGAAATTTTTCTAAAAACGGCTGTATGCGATAAGTTAGGATTGTTTCAGGTATAGCAATTTCAAGGCTACCGCTAAGCTCATTATTCTTATTTTTATAGTTTTTCATGATTTTTTCTGAGTGAAGAATGATCTCGATCGATGGTAGCAAATCCTTTCCAGCCTGAGATAACGCCATTCTTCTTCCAACTTTTTCGAAGAGTTGAACAGAAAGTTCTTCCTCCAATTGCTGGATTTGGGAGGTGACTGTTGATTGTGCAAAATTCAATTTTTCAGCTGCCTTTTTAAAATTGCCCTGTTCCAAGATCGTTTTAAAAGTGATGAGATTCTTTGTATCCATTGTTTCCTCCTGATCGTTCGAAAAATACGAATAATAAATTTGAATATTTCGGCTTTTTTGAACTATATCTTTGGGTTAGTATAAGTTTCAGAGAAATGATTGTCAATGAACTGGAGGAAATAAAAATGAAAATCATCCCTTATGAAAAGCACTACAAAAATCAAGTTATCGCACTAATTCTGTATTTACAAAATTTTGATAATAAAGTGGACTTATCACTAGAAGAGCAGCCAGACATGAATGATATTGAAACATACTATTTAAAAAATGGAGGAGGCTTTTGGCTAGCTATTAATGAAACAGACGATGTCATAGGAACTTTGGGCTTAATGAAGAAAGAAGGACACTTCGGCATTTTAAAAAAATTTTTCGTCGATCCGACGTATCGAGGAAAAGAGGCCGGTGTTTCTAAGGAGCTTTATGATCAGTTGATCAACCATGCGAAGCAAAACAATATCGATTGTCTCGTTTTAGACACACCTGCTAATTGCAAACGTGCACATCATTTCTACATCAAAAAAGGCTTTCAAAAAATTAAGTTTGCGGAGTTGCCGTTCGACTATGACTTTCCTGATAGAGATTCTTACTTCTTTTTAAACTCTTGGTTTTAATCCAAAATGAATTTTACAAAAATGAAAGCCATATAGGTTTACTTCATAGAGAGTTGGAAATATTTCTTCAGTACAATAAGTTAGAGCTGATACACCTATCAAAGTTGTTACCACTATTAGCGTAGAATAAGAGGATATCTAATTTTTTACCAGCAACCTAAAAAAGGATCGATCCAGTCGTTATTGACAGGGATCGATCCTTTTTAGGATATTTAGGAGTTTAGAGAAGAGCTTAAGCAATCCGTTCATAGAACCAAAGCAATTGCGTTTCTTCTTGACTTTCGTTGCACCAGCCGTGATTTTCTTTCGAACTGTAACTTAAACAATCGCCTTCCTCTAAGTGGTAGACCGTTTCTTCACCAATAGTGAAGGTTACTTTGCCAGAGAGGACAAAGACGATTTCATTTCCTGAATGTGGTTGCAGGGTAGGCCGTTTTGAACCTGGCTGTAAGGTGTAAAGCATAAATGAAAGTCGAGAATTATTTTGATTCAAGAGGTTTTCAATCGAAAGACCACCATTTTTATCCACTACCCGAACACGCTGATCTTTCCTTACTAATTGGGAGGTTTCTTCAGGATCAGTGGAGAGATAGTAAAGGACATTCTCTCCATAGTAATCCGCGATTTTTTTTAATACTTCAACACTAGGATTGACCTGCATATTTTCAATTTTGGATAGGTAAGACGTCGAGATGCCAACAGCTTCTGCAACTTCTTTAATTGTTTTATTTTGCGATTGGCGACTTTCTTTCCATTTTTCACTAAGAAAGCTTTTTGTTAAAGCATTCTCACTAGGTGCTTTAAGCTCATTTAAATTATAGGAATCCACCATCATTTTTACCGCTTGGGTACCCATCTTCATATCAACAGACCAATTTTTTATTTTCCTTAACATTTCGATGTCATGTTGGTCAAAAATACGATAGCCATTTTCACTTCGCTTCGGTTTGAAAAAGCCATTCTGTTCCCAGTTTCGAATAGTGGCAGGAACTACCTCAAGGATTTTGGCGACTTCTTGTATTTTAAAATAGATGTTATTAGATATTGGCATGAGAAAACTCCTTAAATTCATTATGTGATTTCAAATGAAAACGAAATAGAATCGTTCTTGAAAAACGAGAAGTGATCATTTATGAGAACTCATTTAATTTTAAAATAGGTTGCCTATCATTGTCAATAAACCTTGCAAACGAGAGGAAACTATTGTGAATTATCGATTTTTGTTCAAACTTTTTTTGTCTTTTATTCAGCAAATCACTGACTAGCTAATTGTTTTTTATAAAAAAATAAATGATTTATTTATCATTGTTCTGCGCTATTCAAAAAAATGAGCTGTTATGTATTAGGTTATTTCCAGTTCCCTTTTTTGTTCGTGAATTTACTAACTTGTAAAAAGGTGTTTACAAAGTTAAGAAAATGACTTACGATGTTTTTGAAAACGTATTCATAAAAACTTTGCGCAAAGTCAGTTGAATAATTTCACCATTTTTTTCGATAAAGGGAGGCTTTTTTTATGAAAGTTGTACTGTTGGATTCACAAGTAATTAGTGGATACGATTACGCCATTGAACGAAAAATTGTTGAGGATGCTGGGTTTGAGTTTGTCATGGGTACTTGTAAAAGTGAAGATGAGGTGATTGAAAAATACAGTGATGCAGACGCTATATTAAACATTGCAACCAAAATGACCGAAAAAAGCATCAGTCAATTAAAAAATTGCAAAGTGATGATTCGTTATGGAATCGGTGTCAATGAGTTTGATATGGATGCTGCGAATAAAATGGGCATCAGAATTTGCAATGTGACGACCTATTGCATCTCTGAAGTTGCTATTCATGCAACGGCACTTGCGTTGGCTCTGACTAGACAATTGAAACATTTTGATGATGCAGTTGCACGAGGTGTTTGGAACCAAGAGTTAGGGAGAAAAATGCGTCGTCCATCTGCTCAAACAGTTGGTTTAGTTGGTTTCGGAAATATTTCTCGACAAATTTCTCGTAACTTTCAAGGACTTGGTTATAGCGTAATTGCTTATGATCCTTATGTACCAAATGAAGTTTTCAAAGAAAATGGTGTCGAACAGGTAGATCTTGATGGGTTATACGCAAAGGCGGATATTATTTCTCTGCATTTACCGGAAACAAAAGAAACAGCGGGCATGATCAATAAAGAAGCTTTCAAGAAAATGAAGGATAATGTCATTTTAATCAACGCGGCACGAGGTGGATTGATTGATACAGAAGATTTAATTGACGCACTCAATTCTGGAAAAGTTGGTGGAGCAGGTTTAGATACACTTGCGGATGAGCCAATGAAGGATGTGAAGAATCCGTTAATAGGAATGAAAAATGTGATCCTCACCCCGCATATTGCTTATAATTCCGCAGAAGCGAATCAGGAACTCTTTGCTTCAGTGGCTCAAACTGCAGTCGATGTGCTGAATGGAAAGAACCCAGCGAATATCTTGAACAAGAAGGCATTGAATTTATAAGGAGAAGCGAAATGGAAAAAAAAGAAAGCACTCTTCAAAGTTTGCTCGTTTCTTTTGGATTGGCCTCCGTCTGGTTCGGTATTTATATTGGTCCGGGGTTTTCAGGCGGTGCGCAGCTTGTTAGTTTTTTCGTAGGACAATCATGGCTTGGTGTGTTTATCGGTCCGCTTTTCACAACAACAGTAGCTGGAGTCATTTGCTATCTGGTGTTGGAGTACTGTCGAACATTTGAGTTGTATGATTTTCGTTCATTTTATGATCGCGTCTTTGGAAAATTTAACTTCTTCTTCGCGAATGTTAAAGAATTTTCGGCGATCTTAGCGTGTATTACGATTTCTGCACTGACCTTTGCTACAGGTGGACGACTGTTGTCGGAGTTTTTCCACGTTTCTTCTGTTGCGATGGGATTATTAACGTTTGGGATAGTAGCCGTATTGATTCTTGCTGGACAAAAGATTGTTTTAAAATCAGCCTCTTTTATTGCCATCGCGCTGATAGGACTGATTGGTTACATTGCGGTAAGAGGCGTCCCAGCGTCTTGGGAAGGCATGAGTCACTATGTTGGTAATCGTACGATGAACGCCCCACTATCGCAGGTCCTTATGCAGATTGTGCTATATATCAATATCATGGTTGCCTTCATCGATGCGGTAATCCCAGCATCTAAAGGACAGGTGAAAACTAGAAAGCATTCACTTGGGACCGCAATTATCGGAAGTCTGATGGTTTTTGTTTCAACGATTGCCATGAATATCATTTTTGCTGCCGGAATGCCAACTGTTGCCGGCGAAGATTTGCCGACTTTATGGAGTTTGAATCACATCATTGGTGCAGGTTTTACTGTCCGATTGCTTTATACAGCGATTGCTTACTTAGCCGTTCTTTCAACAGGGGCTGGCTATCTTTACGGAATGATCGAACGTTATCAATTACTTGTTCATAAAGTTTGGAAGGGTTCGAGCTACAATGCTCGTCGGATTTTGTTAGTGGTTATTTTGACCGCCTTAGCTTTTTACTTTGGGCGTGCAGGTATTCCGCAAATTGTCACAACAGCATATGGAATTATCGGACGCATTAATATTCCACTGTTTGAAATTCCATTTTTAGTCATTTTGCCCTATCAGCTTTATAAATATCAAAAAAATAAGATCGCCCCTGAAATTGAGTTATCTGAATGAACTACAGTCAAATCAAAGGAGGAATTAGGAATGGGTTTTAGAGAAGAAGGAAAATGGTGGGTCAGTCCCTCAAATTATGATGAAAAGGTGAGAAGTGAGTTCAAGTTTGTCGATCAAATCCAGTTTTTAGATACAACATTACGTGATGGGGAACAACAACCGGGGATTGTCTTAACAAAGGAAGAAAAAGTCGAAATTGCTAAAAAATTAAATGCAGTAGGTGTTCATAGAATTGAAGCAGGAACGCCTGCGGTAACGCAAGAAGATGCCGATGCGATTAAAGAAATTACAAGTTTAGGACTAAAAGCGGATATTTATTGTTTTGTACGTAATATGGTAAAAGATATGGAATTAGCTAAAGAATGTGGTGTAGATGGTGTTGTAGCAGAAATTCCAGGAAGTGAACATCTACTGGCTAAAGGAATCAAGTGGGGTGCTGAAAAAGCGATTAAATCAGCGATCGAAGCAACAGCAAAAGCCCACGAATTAGGCTTGAAGGTGCTCTTCTTTCCGGCGGATGGTTCACGAGCAAGTATGGATTTCTTGATGGACACGGTTCAAGCGATTGTTGATGGTGGCGGACATATGGATTCTTTGGCATTGGTGGATACTTTCGGCGCTTTATCACCAGAAGGTGCCCGCTTGAGAATTTCTCAATTGATCGAACGCTTCCCAGGAACGCCAATTGAATGTCATTTCCATGACGATTTTGGTCTAGGAACTGCAACATCATTGGCTGGTTTGGCAGCAGGTGCTTCGGCAGTCCATGTCACTGTTAATGGAATTGGTGAAAGAGCTGGATCAGCACAACTGGAGCAAGTTGCGTTATCACTAGAAGCATTATACGGTCAGGATACTGGATTAGATCTGTCGAAATTGAAGGATTTGTCTGATACAGTAGCACGTTTGGCTCGTGAACCAATCAATCCAACGGCACCAGTTGTCGGAGATGAAATTTTTGGTTGGGAAACGGGGATGCCTTCTAGCTTATGGGAGAATGCTCGCAAATCTGATCCGTTAGTAATGCTTCCATATCGTTGGGATCTTGTTGGAAATCGTGAACCAATCCTGGATTTAGGGAAAAAATCTGGAAAAGACAATTTGCGTGTCTGGTTGGAACGGTATGATTTAACAGTTGATGAAGACAAGAAAATGGATCTTTTGATGGCTGTTAAAGCAAAAGGAATCGAATTGCATAGAACGTTGAATGAAGCAGAATTTAGAGAATTAGTTGCGAAATTTCAATAATTATAGAAAGTTGGCTACTTGAAATGAAAGCGTTGATATTGAATTTGGGTGGAACCTCTACGAAAGTCGCTATTTGTGATGAGAATCAAATGATTTTGAAAGAGTCGATTCGCCATCCTTCCGAGGAGATTGAAGGCTTTAAAAAAATCTGGGCGCAATATGAGTATCGAAAAGAACGCATTCTTGGTTTTTTAAATAAAAATAATCTTTCGATTCATGATATCGAGTTGTTCATTTCTCGTGGGCCATCAGTGAAACCCTTAGAATCAGGCGTCTACGAAGTGAATGAATCAATGGTAACAGATACCAAGTCGGGAGAATATGGTCAACATGTGTGCAATTTAGGTTGTGCAATTGCTTTGAGTTTTGCAAAGGAGAACGGAAGGAAGGCATTAATCGCCGATCCGCCTTGTGTGGACGAAATGATTCCAATTGCACGGTATACGGGTCTTCCTGAAATTACGCGCCACAGTTATTTCCAGGCATTGAGTCATAAAGCTTTTGGAAGATTCATAGCGGCTAATTTAGGGAAAACGTATGAGGAAAGCAACATTGTGATTACTCATCTCGGGTCAGGGATTTCCTGTGGCACACATAAAAAAGGAAAAGTGATCGATATTACGAATGGGTTAGATGGCGATGCCCCCTTTGGAATGGATCGTAGCGGAACACTGCCTGCAGCAGATTGGAAGAAATTAATTCAATCGCAAAAATATAGTGAGGAAGAGCTGGACTATATGCTAAATGGCGGTGGTGGGTTAATGGCTCATCTAGGAACAAACAACGGTGAAGAAATTGAAAAAAGAATCTTAAGCGGGGATAAAAAAGCTCAGGAAGTATTCGAGGCAATGGCTTTTCAAGTCAGCAAGGCTGTTGGTGCAGCGGCTGGGGCGATGGGTGAACAGCCAGATGCAATTGGTATCACTGGAGGCTTAGCTCATTCTGCTCGTTTTGTCGATTTCATAAAGAAACAGGTATGGTGGATGGCACCAATTTATGTCAAACCAGATATTGATGAGTTGGACGCCTTAAGTTCTGTCTGCATTCCGGCCTATTTAGGAGAGATCGACATTAGAGAATACACGTAAGGCAGGTGAAATGATGCAAATCAAAACATTTAGTGAATTACGTACACAGGTACGTGAAAACACTCAAGTAAGAATTGTCATTGCGATGGCGGATGAAGAAGAGGTAATGCTGGCAGATAAAGCGAGTAAAGAAGGTCTCGCTACATTTAGTTTAATCGGAAAAGCAGACCGCATTCAAGAATTATTGGATAAGCACGGTTTGTCTTCTGTACATTTTGACATCCTTAATGAACCTGATTCTAAGCGTGCGGCTACAGCTGCGATAAAAATGGTCAATGAACAGCAAGCAGATATTCCCATGAAGGGGCTGCTTCACACCTCTGATTTTATGAGTGCGGTTCTTAATAAAGAATACGGATTTGAAAGAATGAAAAGAATCAGTCAAATAACAGTTTTTCAGGATCAATCGAATACATTAAGATTCCTAACCGATTGTGCTATCAATATTGAGCAAAGCCTATCTGTAAAGAAAGATATTATTGAAAATGCTGTGCTCGCAGCCCACGCATTCGGTAATCCATGTCCAAAGGTGGCGTTATTAAGTGCCGTAGAAACAGTAAATGAAAAAATGCCAGATACCACATTAGGGGCCATTCTGGTACAAATGAATCATCGGGGACAGATAAAAAACTGTATGATTGATGGACCACTTTCGCTGGATAATGCCATTTCAAAAGAAGCAGCCTCAATCAAAGGGATTCACAGCTCAGTGGCTGGAGCAGCGGATATCCTGGTGGGCTCTTCTCTGCAGGAGGCGAATACTTTAAGTAAAGCACTAAACTTTTATGCAGGGTTTGAAACAGCTTCGATTATTATGGGGACCAGAGAACCGTTTATTATGACTTCACGAACAGATGCTTTACAAAACAAGGTAAATTCGATTGCGGCTACTTGTTGGCTCTATCAGAAGAATAATTGCATCCAATAGAAGAACTTTCCATGGTCTAGATTATGATCAAAGCACGGATTTGATGATAATCTAGACTCTTTTGGACTGTTCGAATGACGAACGTTATAACAGGTATGGTACAATTAATATAACAGAGAAAACTTTATAAGTTGGTGACTAAAATGAAAAAAGTACAGTATCAAAATGCGGAAGATTGCTTTATTCAAATTGATGAGCCAGAGGTATATACGCGAAAAAAAATGATTGTGTTGATTCATGGCGGCTATTGGCGGCAAGAAAAAAGCCTAGAGACGGTTACTAGCATGCAAAATTGGTTTGTGTCAAAGGGTTATCCTGTCTGCAATATCGAATATCGTAGAGGTGTGAATAATCCTTGGCCGATTCCCTTGTCTGATGTAAAGAATGCGATTAAGAAGATTAAAGAACTGTATGAAGCTTTTGAGCTTATTCTGATTGGTCATTCGGTCGGTGGGCAGTTAGCACTTCTGAACGCTGATACAGCGCAACAGGTCATAGCATTAGCGCCAGTGACGGATTTAGTATACACCAATAAACATCAATTGGGTGATGATGCGGTGGGTGAGTATTTCGGTAAAAACGTTGACGAGAAGGAATTACTCGCTGCTTCGCCACAGCAGCATCTTCCTTTAACAACAGAAAGGTGTCTGATCATTCACGGTAGTGACGATGTGCGTGTGGACGTTAAAACAACACTAAACTATTTAAAAAAGAACCTATTAAGCAAACAAAACATCGAACTGCTTGTCCTTCCTCAAATGGCTCATCAAGATATTATTGATCCTAGTCAGCAGCATTTCCAGTATCTATTGAGCTGGCTAGACTAGAGAATAGTCAAAGTAAGTGAAGAAATGGTGATACTCAAGGCATTAACTGTGTTTCAAATATAAAGACACAAAACGGTATTAAAGGAAAGAGGATTACGCTAAAAACAATCAGTTTTTAGCATAACCAAACGCTGCGTTTCAAGTGCATCATTTTTATCAAAAGTCCATCAATCGATGGGCTTTTTTCTTGTTTTTTGGAATAAAAACAAAAAGTTCAAATTGCTTTTCTGTTATTTCAAATATTTATAAAAATCTTCATAACGGTATTTCGGCATATAACATTTGTTATGTTTGAGAAAAAATAAATTTTTTGGTTTGTATAACACCGCCGGATAGGCGTATGTTGTTGGTGTAGATATCTCAACAAAGAATTATTCCAAAGGAAAGGAGAGAATGGATGAACGATTATGGCATTACCAATCAAAAACTATTTACGTTGTCACGGCAAACCGTCGAAAAACGGATTCGCAAGTTTTATCATGAGACCAAAGATGGATCGGCCACCATCGAACTGTTGATTGCGCTCCAAGTGCGGGCGGACCTTTGCGAAGCAGAATTTACTCATATCTTGAGTGGATTAGTTAACCATATTTTCTTGAAAACCCGATCGACAGCTGCCATGCGGCGCTACTATATTTATTTTACCGATTACTTCGGAAAGAAAGATTGGCAATTACTAAACGCGAAATTATTTCCAGCACAAACTTATGTTGCTGAAGAATCTGAAGAGTTTCATACACAAACCAATCAACTTGTGGAGGGTGTGGCAGAATCATGACTCTGATTCTAGATAGAAAGAACAAATAAAACGAAAAGGATGGAACCTATTTATGAAAACGATTACGTTGGATGCGGAATTTGCTGATGAAAATGGCAAGTCCCATCATTTAAAATTAAAGCATTTTGATCCGACAAAAACTGCGGATCAAATCAAAGCAGCCTTAACCAAATTAACCAAACTGAACTTGTTTGAAAAAGACGGGGTGGCTTTGTTCAAAAAAGTCTTACATGCAAGAATCATCGTGCAAGAAGTCCAAACGCTATTTGATGATCGAGAAGAGAACGAGAGCCCAGTTGATGATCCAATGACTGTTATGCTGGAGCCAGCTGAGGCAGAACCAGTTGTGGAATCATCGCCTGTAAAGGAAGAACCACAGCCGAAGTCTGTCAAAAATACAGGACAAATCCGCTTTCCTGAAGACTTTACGATTACCGAAGCGCATCCGAAACCGGGCTGGTTGATCAAAACCATCCAGCTGCCAGTGGGTGTTGAACCACAGGATATTAGTGAAAGCCAGGCAATGATGATGATTACTGCCTGTCTGCCAGCAGGTGTTTCCGTGGAGGACCTGGCGGTAGATGAACAAGCGACACCAGCCAAGCTGATCATTACCGCGAAATATGAGGAGGAAGCAGAAGAAGCAAGCGCCTCCGCAAACAAAGAATCGCCGCCGGAAAAACCTAAGAAGCAACGCAAACGGCTGCTGAATCGTATGCGCAAACGAGAGTAGCTGAGTATAGCCGGTTCATTAAAAAAATCCAACGTTGGGATGAGTCGGTTTATTCAATTTAATTTGAGTGCTCGGTCAGAGCAGAATCGATTTTTGCCCGCTTTAACGGCGGGCTATTTGTCTTGGTAAATAATTTTTGATCAATAATAAGTAGCTTCTCATCTCAACTTGCTACGCTAGAATCATTTGAGTATACTGATTAAATGGTCTTCGTTTCCGATTTTCTCTCTCTTTTACTTGGCTAGATAAATTCCAAGAAGAAAGGTTTAAGATCGTGTTTTACTAAATAAATTTCGTTATTGGTTTTGATACCAATTCAATCAGAAAGGGTACATACATGGAACGAATGAAAGCTTTATTAGCAGAAAAATTTGGTTATACAGAATTTAGGAGTGGGCAGGAGGAAATCATTCAAAAGGTTCTACAAAAGCAGAACGTTTTAGGGATTATGCCTACTGGTGGTGGAAAGTCGATTTGTTATCAATTGCCTGCTTTAGTTCTAGATGGATTAACTTTGGTCATTTCTCCTTTGATTTCCTTAATGAAGGATCAGGTTGATAGTTTGAATGAAGTGGGCATCCCTGCTGCATTTATTAATAGTACCTTGTCGAATCTTGAGATGAATGAACGTGTACGAAAAGCTGCCCGCGGTGAGATTAAATTGCTATATGTTGCACCAGAGCGCTTAGAATCTGCTGATTTTCGCGAGTTGTTGCGTTATGTTCCGATCGAACTTTTAGCAGTCGATGAAGCTCATTGTATTTCTCAGTGGGGACATGATTTTCGTCCAAGCTATTTAAAATTAGCAGAAACGATTCAAAATTTTGACCAACAGCCGACAGTCATTGCGTTGACTGCGACTGCAACTCCACAAGTCGCAGATGATATTTCAAACCTACTACATATTTCAAAAGATAATGAAATCAAAACAGGTTTTGCGCGAGAAAATTTGGCGTTTCAAGTGGTCAAGGATCAAAAAGATTTGTATTTGACGGAGTATTTAAAGTTAAATCAGGGGCAATCAGGTATTATTTATGCTTCTACCCGTAAAGAGGTGGAGCGTTTGTATCATTTATTGAAGCATCAGCAATTTTCTGTGGGTAAATACCATGGTGGTTTGAACGACGTCGAGCGTTTGCAGAATCAGGAGGATTTTCTATTTGATCGCGTGGAAGTGATGATAGCCACCAATGCTTTTGGCATGGGAATCAATAAAAGCAATGTCCGCTTTGTGATTCACGCGCAAATTCCAGGGAACTTGGAATCTTATTATCAAGAAGCCGGTCGTGCTGGTCGTGATGGATTGCCAAGTGAGGCTGTCTTATTATATGCGCCGCAAGATCTTCAGATTCAGAAATTCTTTATTGAACAATCTCAGTCAGAAAGCTCGTATCAACAAAATGAATACACGAAATTGCGAGAGATGAATCAATATGGGCATACTCAAATGTGTTTGCAGCGCTATATTTTAAACTATTTCGGTGAGGATCAGCCGGATTGTGGAAAATGCAGCAACTGTTTGGATGACAGAGAGTTGGTCAATATTACTACCGATACACAAAAGGTTTTGTCATGTGTGAAGCGGATGGGAGAAAAATTTGGAAAGGCGCTGGTTGCCAAAGTTTTAACCGGCTCGAACGATCAAAAAATTAAGCAATGGCGCTTTGAACAGCTGCCAACCTATGGATTGATGAAGGAGTATTCGCAAAAAGAAGTGTCTGGCTTGATTGATTATTTGACTGCTGAGCACTATTTAGTGCCTTCCGAAGGACAATATCCGCTACTAACTGTATCTGAACAAGGAATTTCGGTTCTTTTAGGCAAACAGGAGGTTTATCGTAAACAGGCACCGGTGAAACAATTGGTCGCAGACGACGCACTTTTTGAAGAGATGCGAAGCTTACGTTCTCAACTAGCCCAAGAAAAAAATCTACCGCCATATGTGATTTTTTCGGATAAAACCTTGATGGAGCTAGCAGAAAAGCAGCCGCAAACTTCTCTAGAATTTTTACAGATCAAAGGGGTCGGTAAAAGCAAGCTGGATAATTATGGCGAGCAATTTTTAGCGCTTTTGAAAAAAGAAAACTAGGCAGTATAAAAACACGTTCTCACTTTGGCTGAGAGCGTGTTTTTTTCAGTGAGTATTAATTTGTTTCAAATATTCGTGGGATGATTGTGTCGATTCGCGACAATTCATCCTCAGAAAGCGTCTTTCCATCTTTTTTCCAGACATTGATGCGACGCTGCTCCTTTTCTAAGGCGTAGTTTTCTGTCACATATTTTGCTCGCGGATTATTCAGCAGTTCTTTAATAAATTGAGCCCGCAATTGGCTAAGCGTCAGCCCATGCTCTCCTTGTTTTAAAAAAGGTGATTCATAGTGGTAAACACGTTGGTCAGTTGAAACTGTTCCTCGCATAGTAGTCTCCTTTTCTTAGTGTATAGCATCTATTTTAACAGTGATTGATGTGTTAAAAAATAGTATTCCGAAAGTTAATAAAAAATTTCTTATTATTTTTCAAAAAAAAATAAACTTCTTTATCTGCTGACTTGCCCGTATAATATTAGTTGAAGCAGTAAGCGCTTGTTTAGGAGGCAAAAATGAAAAGAATACTGATTTTAGAAGATGATACTGACTTAAATGATGGGATCAAATTGGCCTTGGATCAGGGGGATAAGATTTTCTATCAGTGCAAAAAAATTAGTGAAGCAAAACAGATTTTAAATGATTTTACGATCGATTTGCTGCTATTGGATTTAAATCTTCCTGATGGTCACGGAATGGTTTTTCTAAAAGAAATTCGGCAAACGATCAAAGTACCAATTATTATCATTACAGCAAATAATTTAGAATCGGATATCATCCTTGGACTGGAGGCTGGGGCGAATGACTACCTCGCGAAGCCCTTTAGCTTAATGATTCTTCGTGCTCGCGTGGCTGTTCAGTTAAGACAGATCACGCCGCAACGGAAGTTTGTCATTGATCACTTCGTATTTGATTTTGATAAGATGGTGTTTCACGTCTCTGGAAATTTAATTGAATTAAGCAAAACAGAACAACGTTTGCTTTACTTGCTATTAAATAATCAAGGAGCAACATTGAAGCGTGGTTACTTAATAGATAAGGTTTGGTCTGGCGACAGTGAATTTGTGGATGAGCACGCGTTGACGGTGGTTATTCAACGTCTGCGGAAAAAAATCGGTGATGATCCAAGTCACCCTAAATACATAAAAACAGTTTACGGGATTGGTTATAGTTGGAGGTGACGGAATGGATTGGAGAATAACAATTTTAGTATTTTTGTTTGGCGCTGTTTGCAGCGGCACCATTTGTTTGATTCTATTTAGACGAAAGCAAAAAAAGGTGATTGATTCGCTTCAGGAAATGATCGCTGCAGCAGCAAGCGGCAATTTAAAATTAACCAATTACGAAGAGTCCCAACGATCATCATTGGAAAATGATCTATATAATTATTTATCGAGTACACTTGTGACCGCTGAGAATCTTACTGAGCAGAAGCAGGTGATCCAAACATTAATTTCTGATATCTCCCATCAATGTGTGACACCTATTGCTAATATCCTATTGTACGCCCAATTATTAGAGGAAAAGGATCACCAAGAAACTCGCGAGATCAAGTTGATTTCTCAACAATCAAAAAAATTAGATTTTCTGATTAAAGCACTAGTAAAAATGTCACGACTTGAAATTGGAACAATCGTCCCGGTGGTAAAGAAACAGTCGGTAGCTCCATTGCTTGCCCTAGTAAAGAAACAATTTCAAACCAACCTCTTGGAAAAAGCAATTACTTTAACGATAAAAGAATCGAATGAATCTGCTATTTATGATCGAAAATGGACGAGCGAGGCGTTGTCTAATATTTTAGATAATGCGATTAAATATAGCCCCGCTGGCAGTAACATCCAAATGACAGTTGAAAGCACACCTATGTTTACTAAAATCAGTGTTCAGGATGAAGGCAACGGCATTTCTGAAAAGGATCAAAACAGAATTTTCCAGCGATTTTACCGCAGTGAAGATGTTGCGGATCTGCCAGGTATTGGTGTGGGGCTGTATCTTGCGCGACAAATTATTGAAGCTCAGAGCGGTTATATTAAATTGACTTCGGAAATGGGACAAGGCAGTTCCTTTTCCCTGTATCTTCCGACAGAATAGAATCTCTCAAAACTGATACTTTTGAGAGACAACTTAGAGATAGTTATTTGCTATAGTTTGGATTGTAGAGATACGATGCAAACTTTTTTCTTGGAGGTGAGTAGAAATGGAAATTATACAAACAATCGGAGTTGAAAAAAACTATGGTCAAGGCGATGTAAAAGTACAAGCACTAAGAGGAATCAATTTAACGATCAAACGTGGGGAATTTTTAGCGATTGTAGGAACTAGTGGCAGTGGGAAATCCACGTTGCTGCATATTCTTGGTGGCTTGGATCAACCAACAAAGGGGGAAGTGAAGGTTCATGGCAAGAATATCGAAAAGTTGAATGATGAAGCTTTGACAATTTTTCGCAGAAGAAATATCGGCTTTGTGTTTCAGAAATACAATTTAGTTCCTATGTTGACGGTGTGGGAAAATATCGTTGTTCCGATTTTATTAGATAAGAAAAAGATTAATAAGGAGTATATATCGGAGCTGATCACTCTTTTACGACTAACGGATAAGGTAAATAGTCATCCCAATGAGTTATCAGGAGGGCAGCAGCAACGCGTCGCAATAGCCAGAGCATTAGCGACCAAACCAGTGATTATCTTTGCAGATGAGCCGACGGGGAACTTGGATTCTAAAACCGGACAGGATGTACTTGGGTTACTAAGAATTACCAGTAAGAAATTTAAACAGACGATGGTGATCATTACCCATGATGAGGAAGTTGCTCAACTGGCTGATCGAATCATTCGAATGGAAGATGGCATCTTAATATAGGAGGTGTGTGATGGATAAAATTGAAACGAAAAATACGCTATTAGGGCTAACAATCCGTTTTGTAAAAGACTATCGAAAAAATTCCTTCGCACTTATCTTAAGTCTGGTGCTATCAATCACATTGATTTTCAGTATTTTCACCCTCTTGCACACGAATCATCGCGTGATTGCCAAACAAAATTTGTTTATCTACACGGCAATTGATTATGAAATTAACGGCTTGGATGCTGAACAGATACAGTTGCTAAAGCAACATTCTGAAATCAAACACTTAGGCATTGGAAAGCAGTTGGGAAATATTCAAACAAAAGATTCTCAAAGAGGAATACTGCGTGCATCAAATTCCGAGGAAATACTTGCGGTAGCGAAACTACTAAAAGGAAGAATGCCTAAAAAAACCAAAGAAATTGTTGCGGAAAAATGGGCCTTGTTGAATCTAGGGATCAATCCGATTCTTGATCAGGAAGTAGTTGTGCCGGTTAGCTATGATAATGCTACAAATAAGATAGTGACGGAAAAATTTAAACTGGTTGGAATCATCAGCGATCAGGCTTTTCATAAAAGAGCCGCAGTGGTCACCCTGTATACTGGGTTGGATACGAAAAACGATCATGACAAGGATTTAACGGCTGCAATCACGTTCGATGAAGGCAGCCATAAACAGAAATTAGCGAAAATAAAACAGCAATTAAGTCTGAGGGATAAGCAAATTAGAAAGAATGTTTGGAAAGAGAACCCAAAAGATTTACTGCTGCTGGATGTTCAGATGGGGGCACTGATGATTGCTATTTGTGCAATTGTCATTTTTGGAATTCATCGAATTGCTTTAATGGTAAGAAAAGATCAATTCGGTATTTTACGTGCATTAGGATTAACCAAAAAACAAATAAGGAAAATGATTCTTATGGAACTTAGCGGCCTGACCCTAGTCTGTTTACCCATTGGAATCATCGCAGGCTATGGCTGTTCTTTTCTTGTCACTTTTCTTTCTAAGGATCAAAATATCAAAATTTATTTCTGGGGCAAGACGGATCCTTTTGATTTGATAGTTCCGATTTTTCCGATTGCTATTTGCCTTTTTTGTTTCTTCTTGACAATTTTAATGGTGGGCTATCTCGGTGCGAATACGGTAAATGCTGGATCAGTAACAGCCACCATCTTTGGTAATGAGACCAAAGAACAATTAGATGTGCGTTTCTTCCGATTAACAGACGCCCCTAAAAAACCGACAATCTATCAGCAGTTAGGGCTAAAATATGTTTTTAGAGATATAAAAACCTCTCTCTTTATAGTTTTATCCTTAATTCTAGCTTCAACGTTATTTATTGGTTTGTTTTATCAAGCAATTTTAGCAAAAGAAAATCAGCACATTAGAAAAACTACGAGTTTTTACAATAGCGACTATTTACTGACTACTTATGAGGATCTGGATACTCGTTTAGGTATCAAGCCGGAGGTCTTTTCAAAGATTGAGAAGATTAAAGGGATAAAGGAAATAGAGACACAAAGTGCTTTACCAGTTAAAGTTATTGATTCTGGTGTTGATCGCAATGAGCAATTTTTGAAGGAAAAAGACGAGATCGTTTTACGAAATTATGGCTTTTCTTTGACCGGCAAGCTTCAGGGGAAGTCGGTTTATCATACAAAATTAAAAGGCTATAATTCAAATGCTCTAAAGAAGTTAAAAAAATATTTGAAGACTGGTGATTTTGATCCTGAAAATCTGAGTGAAAATGAAGTAATTCTTGCGATGCCAACAACCAGTATTTCTGGACAATCAAAAGGATCGGTAGGTTATTTTAAAAACGGGGAACAGCTGATGGACTATCAGCTGGGGCAAGCTCTTACAGTGAAGTATGTTTCAGATTTTGCCACTAAAAGCGAAGACTATTGGAAAATGACGGACAATCAGACAGACTATTCGCAAAAGAAAATGACGATCGTTGCAATCGCCTATTATCCTTATATGCAAGAAGTGTCATTAGTAGAACAGGGGTATCCGTTAATAATAATGAGTGACCAAGCTTATCAAAAAATGGTTTCTAGTTACACCTATGAAACAATGAATGTCCATGCAAATGCTGAGCTAACCAACGTCCAGAAGGAGTCGATTGAAGAACAGCTCATCCGATTGGCTGTGAGAAATCAGCAGGTCACTGCCAGAAGTCTGATTGATGAAAAGGAACAGCTGTATTCCATATATCGGAAAGAAATTGTCTATGTTTTTGGGATAGCACTTGTTGTTCTATTGTTAGTCATCATTAATCTAACCAATAATTTGACGTATCGCATCGAAACGCGGAAACGAGAACTTTATCTATTTAAAGCGTTCGGTTTATCTTATAAAGAGTTAGAGAAAATGATAACTTTTGAGAGCACTTTGTTTGTCTTCATTTCAATCATTATCTCAACGGCGGTATCCCTCATAATCACAAAGCTTCAATACGATTATTCTCAAATCTATTTGTTAGGGATGAGGTTTGAGTATCCTGTACTGCCGGTGATCGGACTCAGCTTTTGTATTTTTGGCTTGTGTTACTTGATCAGTATCCATTTAGCTAGAGGACTTCGGAGTAGTAACATTATTGAAGAATTTAATAGGCTAGAGTGAAAAAGACCTGTCTTCGGAATCCATCGAAGACAGGTTTGTTCTTTATGAAAACGAATTTTACTCTACCATTGATCATTCTTCATAGTTGTAATCTTAAAAATGAAGGTTTGAGAAAATACTAGAAATCTAGTAATCAATTTTTTCTCAATCTCAATGATTCGAAGATGCCAAGTTTGAAAATAGGTTTTGATTTTGTTGTGCTTATAAAATTGCAAACGAACGAAATCCATTAATAATACAGTAATGCCTCCAGCAAAGCCGCAATTATACAAATTGATTCCAGCGGTTACATAATGCGTGTTACGAGTTATCAGTGAAAAAATTCCACCAGAAAGGGTGCCTGTTACTAACCCATATTTACGCGTCATCGGTGAAAGTGTGCTGGCAAAAAGCATAATCACGATGTTATTCGTTGTCGCGGCGTCTTGATAGAAGAATAGCGCAGTGAGGAACACACCAAGTGCAGGGAAAAAGAAGTAGCGAAATTTGAAATTGTACATACTAAAACCAGCGAAAGTCAAAATAGCTCCCACTAGGATTCCACTTAAAGGGACTTTTAGGATTAGAGTAAAGAGCACAGCCAGGTAGCCATAAAGTGAAAAACGGGCGATTTTTTTTAGATCCAAAAGTAAATACTTAGAACGAGCGATGTTCCTTCTATAAAAGGACAGGAAGATAAGAAACGGCACAGTAAATAAAGCAACTAAAAAGGAAAGTAACGCGTAGTGGTGATCAAAGGAAAGCGCATGAGGCACGATTTTTATCGCTAAAACATTTCTCGTGGTCAAGTTTCCGATAACCCCAATAAAACCAGCGGAAAAGCCCATGTTATAAAGATTTAACTCTTTTGTGTGGACTTTCAAAAATTCGAAGATCGGCAGAATCGTGTAGCCGATAACTAACCCTGCTACCAGAGCTATGAACGTATTCGAAATAAAAAAATGATCCGGTGCACAATAGATCGTGCTAACGATTGGCGAAAGGCACGTGCTCAAAAGCCCCATGACCAATAAATCCTGTCTGCCAGAATGATGAATTCGCAGATACAGCAAACACCCTAAAATAATCGGTGCTGAGTTGACGATGTTTTTCCCAAAAAAAGAAAAACCGGAAAGCATCATGATGACTGAAACAGTCAAAGAGCAAAAATGGTGTTTGTGCTTCCGTAAAAGGAAAAGGCTACTTAAGGTTAATAGCCCGCTGTTTAAAAACGCCGGACCAACACCGGCAATATGAACATAATCAGTAATTAAATTACTGGGGGATTGTATAATCTTCAGCATTCCTATAGTTAGATCATTCGGACTAGCGAGAAAAAATGCAGACAACGTAATCGCTAATCCATAGGAAAGCAAAAAAATAAAGATGATGTTTGTCGAGAGTAGTACGTGTTTTGTTTTTCCCAATACTTCACACTCCTTTAGTTGACTTGAACGACTGTTACACCCATTTTTCGAATCTCTTCTAACAGTTCTTCTGAACTGAATTGATCGGTAATGAAATAATCAAAGGCGGAGATATCACACATTTTGACCTTCGAGGTTACTCCGACTTTACGATGATCAGCCACAAGAATCTTACATCTGGTCGCGCGTTTGATCATTATCTCGTTAATCGTCGCTTCGCTCATAGTCTTGGTTGTAACCCCATTTTCTAAATCTATGCCACTGCAGCCCACAACGCAGACATCCGCATTGATGACAGATAAGGTGTTGATAGCGACATCGCCAACTAATGCTTCTTTTGGATAGCGCATTTCTCCACCTGTCAGGACGTAATTGTAATTGGCATGGTGTGGGGAATAATTGATTTTTAAGTTATTGGTTATGACTGTTAAATGATCGATATGGATAAAATCGATCGTTTTTAATGCAGTAGAGCTGGCATTAATAAAGATCGTGTCACAATCGTGAATAAATTTACTAGCCTCTTGCGCGAGTGCCTGTTTAATACGAATGGGCCCTGAATGATCGTCATCAGGTTTGTTTTCATAATTAAACATGCAGTAGCCAAATTTGCGAATAATATCGTTTTTTTCTTCCAGTAAATGTAAGTCGCGCCTGATCGTACTTAAGGAGACATCTAAAGCTTCAGCTAGTTCCAAAGTAGTCATGTGTTCCTTCTTTTCCAGAATATCTAAAATATCTTTGTGACGTTTATCGATGTTCATGATTGAATTTTTCATTAAAGTGCCTCCTATATAAAACCTTTAAATAGGGAGCTAATAAAAAGAAAGCGGTTTTATATGAGTTTATTATACATTTTTTGCTGACAAAAAGATATAAAAAATCATAAAAAAATCATTCAATCATATAGAATCTGATGTGGTTAAAGCTAGAAAGGCTAAGTAAAGAATTTAAGACTTAAGACCTATAGCTGTAACAATATTTTTCCGCTAAAATATAGGTAACAAGTTACTCATTTTTGAAGTTATCGAGGTGTTGTACATGAACATTGAAAGTTTAACGGAAGCCTACAAAAGTGGGCGTGATAATCAACAGCGAGCGATTTTTGCTAGTTTATTCATTTTGGGCAATCGCCTGCAGACATCCTTCGACAAAGTAGATCCAGTTATAACAGTGAAGCAATTCATGGTGCTTATCATGATCAAGCAGGTGCCAGAAAAAGTGTTGGATTTGACTAGCTGCGGTGAGCTGCTGGGCTGTTCAAGACAAAATGTTAAAAAGCTGGCGGTTGCCTTGGAAAGGAAACAACTCATCACGATCAGTCGAAATAGAAAAGACAAACGAAGGACGGATTTGTGCCTGACAGAAAAAGGGGAACGGTATTTTCAGTCAGTCGCAAAGCTTCATGACGAGGCCCTTTACTCAATTTTTGAAGGCTATACTGATGAAGAATTAACGCATTTCTTTATCCTATTAATGAGATTGTACACAGGTGTCGACAAACTAGAGGAGTTAGCGGTTAAAAAACAAGGAGGGAATTAGTATGAGCACGATGGTGATTTATGCAACAAAAAGAGGGAGTTCTGAATTGTACGCAAAGACCTTTGCGCAAAAGAACAAGTATCAAATTATTAAGCAGGAACAGGCTTCTTCAGAGGAGCTGGCAAAGGCAGACGAAGTTTATTATTTTGGTAGTGTCTATGCTGGAAAAGTATTAGGTTTAGAAGAGCTGAAAAAGAAACTAACTGGTAACAATCGTTTGACAATCCTTTCTGTCGGTTTGACAGCAGTCGAGGATCAGGAAAAATTAGCTGAAATTCGTGAAGGTGTTTCCAAGGTGTTTCCTCAGGCGAGCTTTTACCATCTAAGAGGGCGACTAATCAAGCAGCAGTTAAATATGCCGGAAAAAATCATTCTAAAAATGATTAGTAAAAGCAGCAAAAAGAAATCTCTTCAGGAAAAAATGGAAATTGAAAAAGCTATTGAACAAGCAGTGGATGAGGGAAGTGTCGATTGTATTGATTTGTCAGAATTAGAAAAGATTGGGTAACTGTTATAAGACAGAAGGGATTGGTGGGGTCATGGGAAAACGAATAATGATCATTTTCGTTGTTGTCATTTTACTTGTGCTTTGTGTAAAAGTAGGCGCTGATTTTTGGACGAAACGTACGTTAAAAAAGGTTGACATCAATGAGGTGCCGATTTCTCAAGTAGCAGATGGTGACTATCTGGGTGAAGCACAAATCAAACCAGTTTCAGCAAAGGTCAACGTGCAGGTTGAAAATGGAAAAATTATCGATATTGAGATTAACGATCATATGACCGGCTTGGGAAAGAAGGGCGAGAAAATTATTGATCAAATCATGAAGAAACAGAGTTTGAAGGTTGACGCAATTAGCGGTGCGACCCAAAGCAGTGTCACAATTACGAAGGCTGTCGAAAACGCATTGTCACAAGAAAATTAATTTTTACCCATCCTTTTTTATCCTTATTGAATTTGGTTCTTTTACTAGATATAATGGACCTATCAAATAGGAAAGCAGTCGATTGATATGTTCTATATCATTTACAATAAAGTGTGCATTGAAAGTTGCTCCGCACAATCGAATACGATGAAACATTGTACGGAGCCTAATAGAAATAAATCTTCATCAGTCAACTAGAGTGATCAGAAATTAGCTAATTTCTGGTTTATTCAAGATGTCTGCAAGATTTTACAAGGCCATTGACAGTGTTTTTGTCAATGGTCTTTTTTTGCATTTTCGTGTGCGTAAAAGAAGGTCATGTCATCGGTGACCTTCTTTTCTTTTTAAAAAATAAAAAGGGATGAGAACATGAGTAAATTTCATGATTTAACAACAGGCAGTGTCACAAAACAATTAATTCGTTTTGCGATTCCACTTTTTTTAGCTAATTTATTGCAGTCGCTCTATAATATTGCCGATATGCTAGTGGTTGGAAGGATCGTTGGAAGTACGGGCGTAGCAGCAATTAGTAATGCATCCTCCTTAGTTTTTATTGTCAATGCGATTTGCATGGGGATTACGATGGGAGGTACCGTGCTGATTGCTCAATATCGAGGGGCGAGGGATGAGCTTGGACAAAAAAAGACAATTGGCACAATTTATACAATGACGGCAGTTGTTGCGATCTTAATCACCTGCGCAGGTCTTTTCTTTTATAAGCAGATCCTAACCTGGATGAATGTTCCAAAGGCGGCCTATCAAGACGCCTGTGATTACATGCTGGTGATTTTTATCGGAACTATTTTTGTGTTCGGTTATAATGCCACCTGCTCGATTTTGCGAGGCTTCGGCGATTCACGAAGTCCTTTATATTTTGTCATGATTGCAGCGGGAATAAATGTCTTGCTAGATTATTTTCTGGTAGGCGTATGTCGTTTAGGGACTGTTGGAGCGGCGTATGCGACGATAGTTTCGCAAGCCATTTCTTTCTTTAGTGCGATTCTTTATTTAAGAAGAAAAAAATTTATTTTTGAATTTCAACTATCAAGTTTTAAGCTTGAAAAAACCGTTTTGTCAAAACTGCTAAAGGTGAGTTTGCCAACAGCGATCCAAATGACCGTAGTCAATATTTCGTATTTACTGATTGCAGTCATGATCAATAAGTACGGAGTAGTCATTGCGGCAGCAGCGGGAATCGGTTTGAAGATCAATACCTTTGCCGGCATGCCGTGTTGGGCAATCGGTCAAGCAGTAACGACAATGGTTGGTCAAAATATGGGGGCGAGGCTTTTAGAGCGAACGAAAAAAATCGTCCAGAGTGGTTTCATCGCAAGCATTCTTGTTTCTTTAGTAGCAATTTTGTTCATTCAAGTATTTGCTGAACCGCTAATTCGCTTATTTGATCCAGAAAATCAAGCAGTCTTAAAGGCCGGCGTAGTATATTTGAGAATTTGCTGTTGTTGGAATAGTTTGTTTTATGCCACAATGTACAACTTTGACTCTTTTGCAGTCGGGGTTGGATTTGCCAATCTTGGCATGATTAACGCACTGTTAGACACGTTGGTCATTCGTTTACCGCTGTGCTGGCTTTTAGGAACACTGCTAGCGTTTGGTGTTACAGGGATTTACTGGGCACAAGCACTATCACCAATTGTTCCGGCATGTATTGGAATGCTGTACTTTTTCAGTAGGAAGTGGCAGGAACGAAAACTAATTTAACAAAATAGCGTGTCTGCTTCAGCTGGTCAGAAACAGATACGCTATTTTGTTGATCATAGAATCACGTGGGCTACAAATAATACTTAAACAGATCCGGTAGATCCACACGAACAAGTTCTTCGGAAGCTAGCACCAGTTGATTTTTCGTATCGTAGACGGTTCCCTTATGCTGAATCACTGATAGACCGCTTTGAACATTGAACACTGCTGCTTGCTGATCCGTTAATTGTTTGATAGCCACTTGGTTCATTCCTTTAACTTTGGGTGCTATTTCATGCTCCGCCAGCACTTCATAGAGGGATCCGGAAAGGTCACATTCATATAAAAAAGTAAATTCCGTAGGTAAATAATTTTTCTCCAGCATGATTGCCACCCCATCGACCTTACGAAGACGCTCGATCATGATACTTTTATCTGAGTTAAAAAGGGGAATAAAATCTGCAGGGACAATCGTTTCTTTCACTGCAAGTACATCTGAAGTAAGTTTTTTTCCTTGATCAAGACAAACCTGAGTCAGAGAGAGGCTTTTTTGTATACCCTGATTCTGATGCTTTACAAAGGTTCCTTTTCCTTGAAGGCGAGTTAAATAGCCTTCTTCCACCAATTCATCAATGGCCTTTCGAACCGTAATTCGACTGACTTGAAAGCTCTTTTGAAATTGCGCTTCAGAGAGGAGCTTGTCTCCTGCAACCAACTCCTTTTCCTTAATTTGTTGAAGGATGGCTGCTTTAATCTGCAAATAGAGTGGTTTATGTTCATCAATTATCTTTCGAACCATTGCTACACCGCCTTTTCTCAATTATAAACAAAAATTTTTAATAGTTCAACTATAGTACAAGTTTTAAAATTGGTTCTATACACGTATTGACATGTATTTTAACTTGTATTAAACTCATCATATCAATAGACGTAAAAGTATTTTGAGAATGAAAGGAAGAAAAAGTATGGAAATCAAAGAAATGATACAGACGATTCATGCAGAGAAGCAGTCCAGCGGAGGTATCCAACAGGTGATTTGGTTAGCGGCAGGGGGAAGTTATGGTGGTTTTTATCCTGGTCATTATTTCTTGGATCAGGAATCCACGACGCTGCGTTCGAAAAATATCACCAGTAATGAGTTTGTTAAAGCGCCACCCGCCTTTGTGAATGAAACGACCTTGGCTATTGTTTGCTCTATGCGAGGAACACCAGAAACGATTGAAGCAGCAAAAGTGGCTAAAAGTCTCGGTGCAGCAACAATTGCGTTGTATATTGATGAATCTGACTTGACGGAAGTTTGCGACTACAAAATTAATTACGATTCCGTCGCTATTGATGAAAGTGATTTTTCAAAAACCAATGCCGCCTTTGGATTGAGGCTGGCTATGACCGTGATGGATGTTGTGGAAGGCTATCAGCATATGGACTTGGCCATTGAAGCTTTTGAAAAAGTCGATGCTCTATACAAACAAGCGGTTAAGGATATTCGAACAAAGGCAATTAAGTGGGCGCTGCAAAACCGTGATTCTAAGTCCATTCATGTTATGGGTAGTGGTGCTGCTTTTGGTGCTGCCTACATTTTCTCTATTTGTAACATTATGGAGATGCTGCAAATTGATTCCCCAACAGTCAACAGCTGTGATTTTTTCCATGGACCTTTCGAAGTGATTGATGAAGAAACCTCTGTTTTTCTTTTAATTGGAGAAGGCGGCAGTCGACCAAATGATGAACGAGCGGCTCGCTTTTTACAAGAGTTTGGCGGAAAGAAAGTGTTCGTACTAGACTCACAGGATCTAGGATTAAGTCAAATTGACTCAAAAATCTCAGAGCATTTCAATCACTTGATCTTTTCACCAATATTGAACAATGTCTTTATGCGAGAACTCGCTTACCAAATAAAAAAAGATTACACTCAACGGACTTATATGTGGAAGGCACCATACAACTAGAAAGAGGCTCAGTGAATCAATGACATTCACTGAGCTTTTTAAATGCTACTATATAAATAGTAATAAAAGTAGAATAAGCCATGCTCATTATCAACCTCCTCAAAATCTTCTTGTTCAAAAATTCTCTAAAAAAGAGCTTCAACACTCTAATCACACAATTTATTGAAATTGGAAAGAAGTGTTGAAAAGGATTAACTAGCCTTGATAGAACAACCTTTATTCGTTACAACTAAAGTTGGCACACCAATTGCTTATATAAAAGTGAGAACATTACAAGGATGTCGATTTACTAAGAGAAAGCGCACTTTATAAAGATTGAAGAAATCTTTGAAAAGAGCAGCTTAATTGAATGATAGTCGACATTCGAATCGAATTAATTTTTCCGTGAAAAGTTAATTCATTAATATGAACGAGGAGGATAGGGAATGAACAAGATTATTTTAGCGAGTCACGGAGAATTTTCACAGGGATTAAAACAAACAGCGTCGATGATCATCGGTGATGAAGGCAACATTTTCGCTTTATCCGCTTTTCGTGATGAAGACGAGCCAATCAAGCAGCAGGTAGAACGCTTACTGGAAAAAATTGGGTATGACAATGTCTATCTTTTAACGGACATTTTCGGAGGTAGCGTAAATAATGATCTGCTAGCAATTCAGCGAGAGCATCCAGAAGTACATTTATTCGCGGGAATGAATTTACCGCTTGTAATCTCCATCGCGACACAATCTGGAAAGATCAACCCAGATCAAATGAACCTGATACTCGAGGAAAGTCGTCAGGGAATGATCGACTGCAAGCAGTTATTAACAGCAAAAATAAATGTAGGAGGTGACGATTTATGATTAAACTAGTACGAATTGACTATCGGTTATTACATGGCCAAGTGGTTTTTTCTTGGACCAAATCACAAGGGATCAACCGCATTATCGTAATTAATAATGAAGCAGCGACAGATGAATTCAAAAAGATGTCCTTGAATTTAGCCAAGCCCACCGGAGTGAAGCTGAATATTTTTACAGTTGAGGAAGCTCTCTCAAAAATGGCGAAGGTGGAAACACTGAAAGAAAACATCATGCTGATTTTTGGAAACACTAAGGAGACACTGGCATTTTGCGAAGCTTATCCGAAGATCAAGGAAATCAATTATGGCGGGATACCCAAAACCAATGACGGCAAGCAATTTGGCAGTGCGATTTTCTTGAATGAGGAAGAGCAGATGGAAGCGAAAAAATTGAAGGAGATGGGAGTCAAGCAGTATATGCAGCAGATACCAACCTCTAAATCAGAGGATTTAAATAAATTAATTTAAAAGGAGGGCTTTAAATGTTGGTTCAATCAATAGTTTTAGGATTGATTGGTGTGTTCGTCATGTTGGATTCCCGTTTACTGGGCCGGTTGAACTTTGAGCGTCCGTTAATTGTTGGGACCTTGGTCGGTTTAGCTTTAGGGGATTTGGAGAAAGGGTTGCTTGTTGGGGCATCGATCGAATTGATTTCATTAGGGGTTGTTCAGGTCGGAGCAGCCGTCCCTGCAGATATGACATTAGGAGCAGTTATCGCAACAGCTTTTGCAATTTTATCTGGTTCAAATGCAGAGACAGCTTTGACAATCGCTATTCCGATCGCAATCTTAGGCCAATTGTTAGGAATTCTGATGCGAACGGTTCTAGCCAGTTTGACTCACCGAGCCGATGCATTGATTGAAGAGGGAAAGTTTAAACGGGTGCAGCATATTCACATTGTTTGGGGAACCATTCTTTATTCACTAATGTATTTTGTTCCGATCTTCTTAGCGATTTACTTTGGAACAGACCTAGTAAAATCAATCGTTGATGCGATTCCACAATGGATTACGGATGGATTGAGCTTAGCAAGTAAATTACTGCCAGCTTACGGGTTTGCGTTATTACTGCAAACGATGCTGTCTAAAAAAATGATGCCTTTCCTAGTTTTGGGCTTTTTAATCACTGCCTATTCAGGATTGGGAATTACTGGTGTGGCGTTGTTTGCAGGGATCGTGGCCTTTGTGATGTATCAAATTGAAGCCAATAAATCTGGCGGCAGCGGCAGTGGTGGACCAGATCAGGAACCTGACGCATTGGATGATCTATAAGAGGAGGGGAATAAAATGGCACAAGAAAAGGATCAAAACCGTCGTAAATACTGGCAATTTTTCTGGCGCTCATGGGCGATTCAAGATTCTTGGAATTATGAGCGTGCGATGAATATGGGGTTCTTATACGGAATAGCCCCAACATTAGACCGGATCTATAAAGATCCAAAAGACGATGCATTGAAAAAGGAAGCGTATCAACGACATATGCTCTATTACAACTGTACACCACAAACGAGTGCGTTTGTTTTAGGTCTGACCGCTTCAATGGAAGAACAATATTATGAGGATCAAGAAGGATTTAATCCAGATACGATCAATTCAGTAAAAACGTCACTAATGGGACCGTTATCTGGGATTGGTGACTCCTTCTTCCAAGGAACCGTCCGGGTTTTAGCCTTCGGTTTAGGGATCAATCTCGCACAACAGGGCAGTATTTTAGGACCGATTCTGGCAATGATTATTTCCTTTGTTCCATCATTTCTAGTGACCTATTACGGCGGGAAATTCGGCTATAACATGGGGAATAAATATTTGACTAAGTTATATGAAGGCGGATTGATGGATCGCGTGATGTATGTTTGTTCGATCATTGGTCTGATGGTTATTGGCGCAATGATTGCCAGTATGATCGGTATTACAACACCGATTAAATTCGGGAAAACCTTTGTTTTGCAAGATGTTCTAGACAATATCATGCCGCAAATGTTGCCGTTTGCTTTAACCATGTTCATGTATTGGCTGCTGCAAAAGAAAGTCAACACCAGCATTATGTTGTTGATTTGTATTGTTGGCGGATTAGTTTTAAGTGCTTTAGGCGTATTTGTTTAATTGCGGTAGTTAGAACCAAACGTTGAAAGTAGAAGTACTAGATCGTTTGTTTCTCTAATATAAAAAAAGAAAACTGAGGAGGAATTCAGAAAATGAATTCAACGATGGAAGCAAAAGAAATTATCAAAGAGATTGTAGGTAAGCACGAGGTAAAACACGTTGTTTTCGTCGGCTGTGGCGCATCAAAAGCAGATTTGTATCCAGCAAAATACTTTTTAGACCAAAATGCGAAACAATTACGCATTAGTCACTACACAGCCAACGAATTCAACTATGCGACACCTACTTCGATCGATGAGACCACAGTTGTGATCTCGGCTTCACTTGGAGGGGCAACTCCAGAAACAGTAGAAGCCAATGCGATTGCCAAAGATAAAGGTGCTACAGTAATTAGTTTAACACGAATGATTGATGCACCGTTAACAAAAGATGCAGATTATGTTATTTATCATGGATTTGCTGAAAACTACGCGACAAAACTTGAAAAAACAGGTTATTGCTTATTGTTAGCTGTAGAACTTCTAAACCAAGTCGAAGGCTATGAACACTATGACAAAATGATGGATGGCTTTGCTAAAATCTATGATTTATCACAAGAAAGTGCCGAATCTGCTCGTAAAGCCGCAAAACAATTTGCTCAACGCTTTAAAGATGAAAAGGTTATCTACATCATGAGCAGCGGTGCTACGCACGAAGTCGCTTACTCATCCTCTGTTTGCTTGATGATGGAAATGCAATGGATCAATTCAGGAACTTTCCATGCAGGTGAATTCTTCCATGGCCCATTTGAGATCGTGGACAAAGATGTTCCTTTCATTTTATTGATGAACGATGGGAAGACTCGTGCGATTGATTCTCGTGCTCTGGCCTTCTTGGATCGCTTTGATGCGAAAAC
Source organism: Enterococcus sp. DIV0756 (assembly GCF_051710745.1). Classification (NCBI taxonomy): domain Bacteria; kingdom Bacillati; phylum Bacillota; class Bacilli; order Lactobacillales; family Enterococcaceae; genus Enterococcus; species Enterococcus sp. DIV0756. The sequence goes on from NZ_JBIOLF010000001.1 coordinate 1,596,142, forward strand.
AGAAGTTGTTGACGCGTTAGACTATGGCTTGTCCGCTTTCATTGAAAAAGAAGTGTTGGATTATTTCAATCCATTTGTGATTACTGCGGTATTCAGAGTGTATGCGGAAGAGTTGTCTTATGCTAGAGAACATCCACTTACTAAACGCCGCTATATGTGGAAACTTTCTTATTAGTCGTAGGTTATTCGGCGGAAAAACTGAGATGTACTGTCTCGGTTTTTTCGCAGTTAAAAATGTCATCCCTTATGAGCAAGGAAATGCTATACAATAGAAGTAAAGGTACATCAAATCGATTAAAGCAGGTGAAAAAAATGAAAAAGGAACTTGATGATTATTTATACGAATTAACTATGAATCTGAAGGAGGATTCCGATGAACGTTTTTCGGCATATCAAATCGCTGAGACTCTGCAATTAAATCGAAGTACCATTAGCAGCTACTTGAATCAAGCATTTCGTGATGGAGAGCTAGTAAAAATCAAAAGCTATCCAGTCTTGTTTTTACATAGAAAAGCCTTGGAGGATGCGTCAATTCAAGTTTCCAAGGTGGAATATGACTCGCTGGAGGAGTTATTTATTCAGGACAAAGGAAATGCGCTGGAGAAAATTATTGGTGCAAATGGCAGTCTAAAGGAAGCGATTGATCAAATCAAAACCGCCGTTTTATATCCCCACAATGGATTACCGATCTTGTTAATGGGTGTAAGTGGTTCAGGAAAGACCTTTTTAGCAGAGAAGATACATGAATACGCCAAAGAGCAGCAGGTGATTGATTCAAAAGCGCCCTTTATCGCCTATAATTGTGCGCAATATTTTAATAATCCCGAGCTACTTTCATCGGCATTATTCGGTCATACCAAGGGAGCCTTCACTGGTGCTGACCATGAACACAATGGGCTGATTGAAAAGGCTGATGGTGGAATTTTGTTCTTAGATGAGGTTCACCGTTTATCAGAAGAAGGACAGGAAAAATTATTTACCTTCATGGATACAGGTGAATTTTCTCCGATGGGGGATACGAGTATTCGAAGAAAAGCCAATGTTCGTTTAATTTTCGCTACGACAGAAAATGTATACTCAACCTTTTTACCCACATTTTTAAGGCGTTTGCCAGTCATCGTGACCTTACCAAAATTTCAAAATCGACCGCAATCAGAACGTCTGCGTTTGATTGATTCTTTCTTTATTGCAGAAAGTAGTATTCTGGAAAAGGAGCTGCAGGTATCGTATCCGATGATTGATTTTCTATTAAATAGTGATTTAGAAGGAAATGTCGGGAAGATCAAGAATATTATCAAGTATGCCTGTGGGAACGCCTACGTTCATCAAAAGGAAAAAGGGACAATTACCGTACGTTTGAAGGATTTACCGTTGGAATATAATCTGAAATTCAAAGAACAGTTTAGTAAACCTAAAAAGAAAATGTCTGATCGGACGTATTTACCAAATACAACGCAACAAATCTATTTGGAAAGCAAAGAAACGCAGCTTTTACGGAAGTTCTTTGATGAAGTTTTGTGTGATTTCAAAAAGATTCAGCAAAAGGAAAGTCTGGCTCAAGAGTTTATTGATAATAATGTGGCTCGAGTCACTCAAATGATGGATGAATTCATTTTTCAAGGCACGTATGAAAAGGAAGAATCATTGTACTCAGTCCTGACCTACCATATTCGTCAAACCTTAGATATGATGTACGAAAATTATGGTTTCGAGCAGGATGGCAATCGTGTGGTTTCCTTAGCTAGTTATCTTTATTTAAAGGACAATACGGATATTTTAGGCAGTCATTACGAATGGCAAGAGCAAAAAAATGAACTGCTGCAATTTTTAGACTCTTTTTTAGAAACCCCATTTTGGTATGCTAAGAAGCTGTTGAATTATTTGTCGCAGCAATTGGATCAGCAATTATTAGAAGAAGATATTGTTTTCGTCACCTTTTATTTTTATAGTTTGCATATCAGTAATTTGCCAAATGATGTGAAGTGCATCGTCTTGGCTCATGGCTACTCAACAGCCAGCAGTTTAGCAAATGTGGTCAATCGAATGCTGGGGAAAAATGTTTTTCAAGCATACGATATGCCAATCAATATTACCCTTGATAAGGTGGAGTCACAAATCATTCGTTATATCAACGATTATCGAACCGATTCAGGGCTGATTTTGCTGGTTGATATGGGTTCTTTTAATCAACTAGGGGAGCGATTATCTAATCATATTAAAAGTCCGTTGGTTATTATCGATAATGTCAGCACGCCACTTGTTCTAGAAGTTGGCCAGCATATCATCAGCGGCGATAGTGTGACCGAGGTTTATGAAGCGATTAATGTGGAGAATCGCATCCAAAAGCAGCTGATTATTCCAGAATTAAATAGAAAAAAAGCGATCATCACTTGCTGTTACACTGGAATCGGAAGTGCGACACAGATCCAGGAAATCTTAATGAAGTGTCTGGGAGATTCTGCAAAGGAATTAATGATTCTGCCTTATGATTATAAAAAATTATCAGAAAATAAGATGTATGAAACACCTTTCCAATTGTATGATGTATTAATGATCGTCGGGACAGAAAATCCGAAAATCAATCAGGTTCCATACATTGGTTTAGATCAGCTGATCAATGGAGAAGCTGTGGCAGAGTTTGCTGAACTCCTACATGAACAGGTAGATATTGACAGTGAAGCCTTCAAGAGTCAATTGATTTTCAATTTCTCAATTAATAAAATCGTCGAAAATTTAACGATTCTAGATGCTACTAAGGTCTTACGTTTGGTTCAAAAAGCAGTGAAGGAACTTGAAAAGCTAATGGCTATCGAGTTTTCAAATAATCAACTATTCTTACTGTACATGCATTGCTGCTCCATGATCGAACGGATTTTGCGTAAGGAAAGTGTCGATGAGCAAGCGGATATTGAAGACTATGTCCAAAAAGAAGGGCACAAGATGGAACTAATCCACCAAGCCTTTCAAGAGGTGGAAAAGGAATACACGATTGAGTTGCCGTTATTAGAGCTGCGCTTATTAAATGATATTGTAAAGGAATAGGTGAAGAAATGGAAAAAGCAGTCATTTTTGATATGGATGGGGTGCTGATAGATAGTGAACCTTTCTATTTTCAGCGGCGAATGAATTTTTTTAAAGAAAAAGGAATTCAACCGGGATCGGATAAATTTGAAGATTATGTCGGCAACTCTGAAAAACAAACCTGGGATTTACTGGTCTCTGAGAGTGAAGCAAGACGTGAGATGCTTCATCAGGAATATCTTGAATACAAAAAACACAAGGGAATTGATTTCAAAAAAGCCTTAAGAAATTCAGTACCGGATGTGTTAACAAAACTGACAGAGAATGGGATCTCAATTGGTCTGGCCTCTTCTTCTCCACGCAAAGAGATTAATCAGATGCTTTCCGATTGCCAGCTTGAGAGCTATTTTTCATTTACGATTAGTGGCGAAGAAGTGAAGGAAAGTAAGCCGAATCCAGAAATCTATTTGATCAGTCGTAAAATGTTAAATTGTCACGATTATTTAGCGGTGGAAGATTCTGCTTTAGGAATCGCTTCTGCTAAAGCAGCAGGTATCTACACGGTCGCTTTGAAACAAGCCTTTCCAATGGATCAACGAGAGGCAAATGTAGTAATCGATGAGTTAGAGGAACTTTTAATTTTGCCACAACTAATCAAGTAACGAGAAAGAAATTCTCCAACGAAAAAGCTGGAGAATTTCTTATTTTGTTGCATATTTATTTTTTTTGTATTAGAATAACAACAATTAATAATCACGCATTGAAGAGAAGAGTAATTGATCGTGAAACGATTAAAAGAGACCCTCGGCTGGTGAAAAGAGGGATCGTGGAAAATCAATGAAGATGAGCTCTGAGCATTCAGTTTGTTCACGCAAGCTGTACGGGAAGCGACCGTTATATCGCCGGGTATGTCTGTACCGTTGAGGTATTATCTGTGAGGATAATACGAATAAGGGTGGTAACGCGAAAATATTCGTCCCTTTATTTATCAGTGATCTGGTAAATAAAGGGATGGATATTTTTTTATTTGTCAAAAAATAATAGGAGTGTGTCAGTATGAAGAAGGTTCGTTTGGTTTTAATGATTTTAGGAAGCATCATATTTTTAACGGCTTGTGGTTCAAGCTCTGCAAAAACAACGAATAAAATCAAGATTGGGGCATCACCAACTCCCCATGCGGAAATTCTGGAGCATATTAAGCCAGAATTAAAAAAAGAAGGGATTGATTTAGAGATCGTCAAGTTCGATGACTATGTTCTACCTAATAAAGCATTAGAAAACGGCGACATTGATGCCAATTACTTTTCAACTGTTCCATATTTTAATCTACAGAAAAAAGAAAATGGGTATAAATTCTCGAACATTGGCGGTATTCATTTGGAACCGATGGGGATTTACTCACATAATATAAAAAAGGTTAGTGAGATACCAAATGGCGCAAAGGTAATCGTTTCAAATGTTCCTTCAGAGTGGGGACGTGTTCTAACTATTTTTGTGAAAAATAAGCTGATAAAATTAAAATCGGGAGTAGCAATTGATCAAGCGAGTTTTGACGATATTATAGAAAATCCTAAAAAACTCGTTTTCACACACAATGTAGATCCGACGCTTTTAACATCAGCATATGAAAATAACGAAGGGGATCTTGTAGCAATTAACTCTAACTTTGCTTATGAAAAAGGATTAAATCCGGTCAAAGATTCATTAATGATCGAGCAGAAGGATTCTCCATACGTCAATATTGTTGCGACTCGAACGGAGGATAAGAGCAACAAAGAAATTAAAAAAGTCGTCGAAGCATTACATGAACCTAAAGTCCAAAAATGGATTGAGAAAAAATGGGGCGGCTCAGTCGTCCCTGTAAACGAATAAGAAAGAATAGGTGATATAGATGGAAAGAGCAATTTTTGCAGGTGGATGTTTCTGGTGTATGGTCAAACCTTTTGATAGTCAGCCAGGTATTGAGTCCGTTATTTCAGGTTATACCGGCGGAGAAACAGAAAATCCTAGCTATCTGGAAGTAAAAAGCGGAAAAACTGGACACACGGAGGCTGTTGAAATTATTTTTGATCCTGAATTGATCTCCTATGAAGAATTAGTTGAGATCTATTGGCAGCAAACCGATCCAACCGATGCCTTTGGTCAGTTTGAAGATCGCGGCAGTAGCTATCGTCCAGTAATCTATTATTTTAATGAGAAGCAGAAGAAGACAGCCGAAAAAAGCCGTGCTGCTCTCCAAACCAGTGGCCGATTTGATAAACCAATAGTGACTCAAATAGAGAAAGCTTCAGTCTTTTATCCGGCAGAAGCAGAGCATCAGGATTACTATCAAAGAAATCCGGAAAACTACCAAAAAAATGCCCAACGAAGAGCGCATTTTATCAAAGAATTTTGGTAGGATTACTCTTCTGTGCCTTCAACCTCTTTTTATAAAGCTCGTCATTTTGTACAAGGACTAAGAGGATTAAGTATTCTCCGAAAGGTACAATAATGAAAAAAGAGGTGAAAATTCATGGTGAAAAAATCGATTGAAGCGGTTCTCAACGAATCAGTGGAGACAATCTGGTCAATTGTAACAGATTTGACGAATGCAGAGTGGCGGAGCGATCTTAGTAGAATTGACGTTTGCAACGATCAGAAAAGTTTTATTGAGTATACGAAGCAAGGGTTTGCTACAAAATTTACTATAACAACCTTTGAACCCTTAACGTTATACGCCTTTACAATGGATAACGCGAATATCTTCGGAAATTGGACAGGAGAATTTTATCCCCTAACTGATTCAAAGACGAAAATCATTTTTACTGAAATTATTACGCCCAAGAAGAGGTATCTGACACCCTTTGTAAAAGGGTATTTGAGAAAACAGCAAAAGCAATATGTAGACGACTTAACAAGATATTTAGCAGCGCGGCAATGAGTGGGAGGTCTAGTTGACTGTTGAAAAAAAGCGTGGGAAATTTCTAGTTTTTTTCACTTAGCGTTAACAAAATGTGACATATGTCCTAATTGATTTTTCGTTCATTGGTTAAGATACGAATATAGGAGGTGTCACTATGTTTACGCTACTATTATTCATCCTTTTGATTGTTAGTCTTATTGTTTTGACACAACGGGAAAAACACCAGTCCAACAAAGCATATTGGGATCGTATCAATGCCATTGAAGAGGAACGAAAAACCAAAATTTTATTCCTCGCTCTTGAACATCAACGACTGCTAAATGATAAATAGCCATCCATTTCTTTTTGAAGAGGTCGGATGGCTTCTTTTTTTGGGTAGGGATCTGATTTAAAAACAGTGAACTTAATGATTCAGTGATTTTTAGTAAAGTACTCCGCTCCAGATGAGCGTTGAACAAGCTGCTCCTTATCAAGAATTTGGAATCTCCGCTTCTCTCGTTGCAAAATCCCATCTTCGCATAATTTATTTAACAGACGCAGCAGGTGTCGATAACTAATCCCAATTGTAGCAGCGACATCCGTCAAATTATCAAAGAAATAGTTTTTATAGGCTCCTTGTAAAATGTACGTACATAGGCGTTGCTCCCCAGAATACAAAGCGTTTGAAGTGTAATTATAGGAACTGTTAATCAGATTTTCAGATAGACCTCTTGCTAAAGTGGTCATAAACGTAAGATTTTTAAACATTGAATCATGATTATCTTGGAAAGGAACGATAATACATTCAAAAGGAGATAAAGTAATGACTGATGCAGTGGCATATGTTGTGTCAGACATCAATTCAACGTCACCGATCAGACCACTTGAAAGATAATAGGCTAGAACCAAGTCCTTACCACTAGGAGCACTCGTACAGACCTTCGCTTTACCTGAAACAACGATCATAATATATTTATATTCAATCCCTTGAGCAAAAACCGTTTCACCTGATTTATACTGACGAACTTTACAAACTGACTGGTGATCTGACAGCCCATATTTATCAAGTAAGTCTAGGTGATGCTTCTCCAATTTCTGATTCATCCTTATCTCCTCGTTTCTAATGATCTTACTCTCATTTTACTATTCTTCCAGATACAAAGCTTTAAAAGTTACTCAATATTCAAGTTCAGCTTCTTAATGCTCGTGTAAAGAATGAAAGAAACAACGCCGTTAACAGAGTCAACGCTTTTGAAAATCCAGTTCAACGAATCAACCATGCATTTCAAAGCTGTTCTTTAAACGTCCTTCTAGGTACCATAAACAATACTAATTACTTTTTAAAAGTTATTTTAAAATATTTGCTTTTTTTAAAATATCATTCGTGAAGTATGTTACAATCATAATTGTAATGTAAACACTTTCAATTATTAGGAGGTATACTGAATGACAAAAACAGTAATCGTAGGTACAAACCATGCCGGAATTGCAGCAGCCAATACACTTTTGGATAACTTTCCAGATCAAGAAGTGGTAATGATCGACCGGAACAATAATCTGAGTTATTTAGGTTGTGGAACGGCACTGTGGGTTGGACGGCAAATCGATTCATATGAAGGATTGTTCTACACGAAACGCGAGGATTTTGAGAATAAGGGTGCGCGAATCTCAATGGAGACGACAGTCGAACGAATTGACTATGATAAGAAAGAAGTTCATTGTGTAACACAATCAGGAGAGACAGTTACTGAAAGTTACGACAAGCTGATTTTAGCAACGGGCTCGGTTCCGATTTCTCCTAAAGTTCCAGGTCGCGAGCTAGAAAATATCCATTTCTTAAAACGTTTCCAAGACGGAAAAGCTGTCGATGAAATTTTGAGTACCGATGGCATTGAAAATGTGGCTGTGATCGGAGCAGGTTATATTGGGGTGGAAATAGCAGAGGCGGCTAAACGCCGCGGCAAAAATGTTTTACTCTTTGATGCGATGGAACGCTCATTACCAAGTTATTACGATAAATGGTTCACTGACGATATGGATACCGTTCTGAGCGAACATGGGATTGAGTTGCATTTTGGTGAATTGGCTAAAGAATATAAAGGTGAAACAAAAGTAGAAGCGATCGTTACGGACAAGGGGGAATACAGTGTTGATCTAGTAATTAACGCGATTGGTTTCCTACCGAATAATGAATTAGGAAAAGAACATTTGGAATTGTTTAAAAATGGTGCTTATCTAGTGGATCTTCATCAGCAAACCAGCGATCCAAACGTCTATGCTGTAGGTGATTGTGCAACAATTTATTCAAATGCGCTGCAGGATACAACGTATATCGCGCTAGCTACAAATGCCGTGCGATCAGGAATCGTAGCGGGCTACAATATTGGTGGCGTAGCACTGGAATCAACAGGTGTCCAAGGATCAAATGGAATCTCGATTTTCGGCTTGCATATGGTTTCAACGGGTCTTTCAGTAGAAGCAGCGGCTAAAAATGGGCTTACGGTGAAGTATACGGACTTCGAGGATTTACAACGTCCGGGCTTTATGAAACAAAATGCAAAAGTTAAAATACGGATCGTTTATGAAGAAAGTTCTCGACGAGTAGTGGGTGCACAGCTATCATCAACAGAAGATATCTCAGGTGTGATCCATATGTTCTCGCTTGCTATTGAAGAGCAAGTAACCATCGATAAGCTGAAACTATTAGATATTTTCTTCTTGCCACATTTCAATCAGCCTTATAATTATATTACAATGGCTGCATTGAGTGCAGAGTAACATAAAGAAGAGAGTCATTGCCTAGTGCAATGACTCTCTTCTTTATGTCTTCCCGTGTTGATCTAAGAAATTAGGAAAATACTAATCTACCTTTTTCAAGATGTCCAATATTTTCTGATAATTTTGATTTTGAAAAATTTCATAGTTCAATTTTTTATATAATTTTACCGCGTGATGACTCCAAGTTTGAGTATTCAGATAAAGATCTTGACCTGGATAATAGTCATGGAGCAGTTCAGTCACACGTATCGTCAGTGCTTTAGCTAAACCTTTTCGCTGTTCTTGTGGAAGCACGCCTAACCAATGAAGTCGGGGAGAATGATCTTCAGTCCACCAAGCGGTGAAGGTAGCCACTTTTTCTCCTTGAGGATTTTCAATGAACAGCATACGTCTTTTTAATTCATCTTGATAGGGTGCAAACGAACGCTCAAAATACTCAGCCGCTGCTTTTTCCGAATCAAACTCTAAAACAGCCGTTTCGATCCGACACCAATCCTTTTCATCACCAGGTTGATAAAAGACGATTTGATAACCTGCAGGTAATTGGACTTCCGGAAGCGAAGGGGCATTCGAAGGGCGGAACATGGTAAACGGAATGAAAGGTACAGATTTATCCAACATAACAGAACCTCCAATTTTTTCTCAATAGAATCGTATCACGTAAAGATAGTAAAAGCTATATAGACTTTTGTCGGCTTGTAAAATGATCGAAACGCTTGTTCTCCATAAAAACTTCTATTATAAAAAAATTGGAGACAACGAGTTTACGCTCTATTATATAATGAAATGAGAAATTGACTCGCAGATTTATCAGAGGTTGTCAAGAAATTTCTTTATTTTTTACTGGCGAATAACTGATACAGTTTTTGAGCAATGAAAAAGTTAGGGAGGTAAATTTTTATGGCGAAAAGAGTTTTTTTCAGTTTTTATTATGAAAATGATTTATCAAGGGCGTTGGTTGTTAAAAACAACTGGTCTTTGAAAGAAAATGAAGAATCAGGTTTCATCAACAATTCAGAGTTTGAGCGAATGAAACGAGACGGGGATGAGACGATCGAACGCTGGATTGACAAGCAATTAACCGGGACAACGGTGACCGTTGTTTTGATCGGAAGCGAAACATTAGATTCAAGTTATGTTCAATACGCAATCAAGAAAAGCTATGAACGAGGCAATGCCATCATTGCGCTGAAAATTGGAAAAATTAAAAATCTAAGTCAGCAAACGTCTATTAGTCAGTCGGCAGTAAAAATTGTTGGTAAAAAAAGTGATGGAGAGTTACTTTGGTTTGATGAAATCATTGATGGGGAATATGACTACATCAAAAATGACGGATACAATAATCTTGAAAAATGGATTAATCATGTCGACAAGGTAAAGGAAAGATAAGAGAGAATTTGGTTACTGTCTTTTAAAAGATTTAGGTAGTGCTCGTTGATTACTGTTTAAAAAGGAGACAATGAACGCGAATGGAAAAATTAAAGGGGAAAAACAAAGCTGCGACGCTTAGAGAGAAGAAAAGGACAAGACATTGAACAAAAAGTTCAGTTCTTGTCCTTTTCATTTATTTTGCCAACGCTAGCGCTAGTGCTTTCTGAACGGCGACAATATTCTTATCCTTTCTAAATTGAATGGTTTCAGCAGGCAATTCCGCACTGGATATCCAAATCTTCAATTCTGCATCTAGGTCAAAGTGACCACTAGTCTCAACTGAAAAACGCGAAATCGAACGATAAGGAATTGATTTATACTCCGTCTTTTTACCAGTCATTCCTTGTTTATCGACTAAAATCAAACGGAAATCAGTAAAAACAATCAGGTCGCGAACAAGCTTAAAAGCTAGAGAGACTGTTTCATCTGATATTAAGACATCTTCTAGTTTTTTCTCGACAGCTTTATTGTCATGTTGGCTAGCATTTCCCATTAACCCATCAAAAATACTCATAAATAGATTTCCTTCTTTCTTTAAATGATTATCTTCATTTTAGCTGATTTTTACTTCGAAGACTATACCACCACAGGTTAAAGTAAATGTTGCATTTTAATTAAATATGCACTTTTTCACAAAAATGATTTTTGTTCTTTTTCGATCGAAATTCCCTTGCTAAATAAAACGTGTTTCGTTATACTCGGTAGGGAAAAGAACTCAATTCTAAAATAGATTCAGGAGGTGTTCTCATGTTTAAAAACTTTCAACAGTGACTATGATCTCAATCATTACTTAGAGTTTCTAAGCAAGTAGAACAATTGAATGTCCTCCAGAAACCTTTTTTTGTGCTGAGCTAAAAGGGTTATTCAGCTTGTAACTAAGAATTGATTAGGAGGAAGCATACTTGTTAAGTATGTTTTTTTGTTGTGCTTAAAAGGTCAGTAAACTGTTGTTGAAAACGGTTCAAGTGAAAGAATAAACTTAAAGGAGCATGATGATGAAAAAAGTATTAACAGTAGTAAGTTGCTTATTATTAACCGTATTAGTGGTTTTTGTAAAAACAGAACAGGTTCAAGCTGCGAAGAAGACGGATAAGGTACAGCGTTTAGTAAATAGCAAGGATATTAAAAAGGATGATTTCTTTGTTGACGCAAAATGGTTGAAAAAACAATTGAAAGACGATGATAAGACCGTCGTTATTGAGGCTTCTTACGGTGAAGGAAAAGACTACAAAAAAGCCCATATTCCAGGCGCATTGCATATCGATACGATGGAAATCGAAACGGAAGAAAACAATTGGAATATTTTAGATGCGGAGACCTGCAAAGAAGTCTTCTTAAAACGCGGTGTGACAAAGACGACACCAGTAGTTGTCTATTCTAGCGATATCAACGCGGCAGCACGTGTAGCCTTTGTTGCTTACTGGCTAGGTGTCGATCAAGTAAAAATTCTTGATGGCGGATTGAAGGCTTGGGAGAAAGCTGATTACAAAGTAGAAAAAGGAGACCAAGATGCTGAAGCTGCGAAAGATTTTGGTGCAGCTGTTCCTGGACGTCCTGAATACCTGATCTCAACCTCTGACGATTTATTAGCTGCGAAAGAAAAAAATCCTGATTTGGTTTTAGCAAGTATTCGTTCTTGGAAAGAATTCACTGGAAAAACAAGTGGGTATGATTATATTGAAAATGCTGGTGAGCCAGAAGGTGCAGTATATGCCAAATCAAGCAAAACGAGTGCCGATGTTGCTCAATTAATGAACAATGATGGAACAGTAAAAGACCCAACTAAAATTTTTGCTGCTTGGGAAAAATGGGGCATCACTCCAGACAAAGAAGTTGCTTTCTATTGCGGTACTGGTTGGCGTGCAGCAACAGCATTCTTTATTGCGAAACAAGAAGGTTGGAAGGATGTCCGTCTCTTTGATGGCGGCTGGTATGATTGGGATAAAGCGCATCAGAAAGACCCAAGCAAATACCCTGTTCAAGTTGGCGATCCAAGAGATAAAGACAAGGTGAAAATTCTGAACTAATGAAAATTTTGCGCTACTTTTTACATCTCCTTCAATTTGGCTTAATCTATGGAATGTATTTAATGGATGATCTTTATCATAATCATTTAGGCTTTATGCGGAATGTTTCCTTTTATTCTCGTAAAGTGGATGCAAGTCTGTTCGGCAGCAAATTGTTTTTGCTGCCGCTCTTGTTAACGATTGTTGCCTTTTTAGTAGTAAGAAAGAAAAAAAGTCTAGAATCACTGTTGTTGTTAATGATAGCGATTATTTTTCTAATTTGGCAGACAACAATCACCTTGCAAGTAATACCTATTTATTATCTAGTGAGCGGAATAATCCTTATTGGTTTCTTACTGCAACTAGTGATCGTTTTGCTAAAAAAGGAGTTTGTTTAATGGATTATTCGAAGGGAACAATTGAAACGGCTCGCTTAATCGCGGAAAATTGTACCAGCTGTCAACGGTGCATGAAAGATTGTCTCTTTTTGCAGCAGTATTGTGATGATCCTAAAAAGCTGTTTCAACAATTTTTAGCAGAAGGGTTAGAGCCAATCGTTCCGTACTCCTGTATGTTGTGCGGTCGCTGTACAGTTGTTTGTCCGTTAAAACTGAAATTAGACGAAGCCTTTTTAGCGATGCGTCAAGATCTAATCAAGGAAGGATTACCGCTTAAACAGCTCAAAAGCGTCGAAATGCATCAAAAACTATCAACAAGTAAACTATTTACGGCTGTGAATCGAGGAGAAGCAAAATGAAATATGGCTTTATGGCAGGCTGTTCTCTAAGCTCTAGCAGTCCGAAGCAAGTCGCACAAATTATCGATTATTTAAAAGGTTTTTATCCTGATTTAGCTGTTATCCAAAGTTGTTGCGGCAAACCGACTCGGATGATCGGTCAGGAGCAATTGTTTCAGCAGCGCTTTGGACAACTATCAGAACAGGTCCACAAGGCTGAAATTGATGAATTGATCGTTGCATGCCAAGGGTGCATAAAAACAATGACTCTTCAAAATCAATTTCCTACATCCTCGTTATGGGTAAAGATGGCTGAGTTAGGATTACCAAAGGAAGCTATCGGAAAAGGGAAAACAAGTGATGTTGTTTTTTCTATCCAAGATTCCTGTCCAACGAAGGAAATGACGGAGATTCATCAAGCGGTTCGCTATCTACTGGAGCAGCTAGGCTATCAGGTCCAGAAAAATCGTTTGTCGGGAAAAAACACTCTCTGCTGTGGAATGGGTGGGATGTGCGGTGTTTCTAATCCAAATCTCGCGAAGGATTTTGCAACCAAGCGTGTGCAAGATTTTAAAACTGATCATATTGTTACCTATTGTTCCAGCTGTACTTCAGCCATGATTCTTGGCGGGGGTGAGGCTTGGCATTTATTGGATTTGATCTTTGGAGAGGTAATACATAAAGACGACAAAAGTCCTGCGCATCCACTAGATAATCCGATACGAGCTTGGAAGAATCGTTATCAATCAAAAAAAATAGTCACAAAAGCATAGGAGCAAATAATGAAAAAATGGTTAGTCGGTCTACTGACAGTAGGGATGTTTTTTTCTCTAGCTGCCTGTAAGACCAGTGAAACAAAAGAAACGAAAACAACAGATTCTATTAGTAGCTTTTCTGAGGCAGTAAAAAAAGGCAAAGGTGAAACAGTGACTTTCTATGGATACGGCGGCGACGAAAAAGCGAATGCGTGGGTTGACGAAGTTGTGACACCAGCCATGAAGGAAAAATATGATATTACTGTTAAACGTGTTCCGATGGACATTGATCAAATTCTGAATAAGCTGACGACGGAGAAAGAAGCTGGCGCGAAATCAGGAGATATCGATGTTATTTGGATCAATGGTGAAAATTTCTATACGGCCAAGCAGGCAAAACTGCTCTATGGTCCCATCACAAATAAGGTCGATAGTTTTGAAAAATTAATGGATACCAAAGGACATCATTCAACCTATGATTTTGGCGTCAAAATTGATGGCTTTGAAGTTCCATATGGAAGTGCCCAATTGGTCTTCGCGGGAGACAAAGAAAAATTCAAAGCTGGGTTTCCAACAGATACTAAAGCTTTGTTAGCGTATGCGAAAGCAAATCCCGGAAAAATTACTTATACCGCTCCGCCAGAATTTACCGGAAGCGCCTTTGTTCGTAATATAATCTGTGATATTGTTGGCTATGATAAAGTAGAACAGGCGAAAGCCAATAAACAAGAACTATATAAGGTGATTAAACCAGGATTGGATTATTTAAATGAAATCAAGCCCTACTTATGGCAAGAAGGAAAAACATATCCGACAACGACTGCCGAATTGGACCAAATGTTTGCAGCTGGACAGATAGACCTAAGCTACAGCTATGCTCAAATGCACGTAGCTGAAAAACGTAGTGATAATGAATTTAAAGCGACGACTGAATCTTTCTTATTTGATAAAGGAACGATTGCAAACCAGAGCTACTTAGCGATTGCGGATACCTCGAAAGTCAAAGCAGCAGCATTAGTCTTAATCAATGAAATGACAAGTGAATCTGCGCAATTGAAAAAAGCAGAGGCGCAATACGGCTACAGTATTCCACCCTTTGATTCAGAAAAATTATCAAAAGAGAGTAATCAAAAGTTAGCGGATATCTATAAAAATCAAGGGGTCTTATCACTTGAGGAAATGCAGGAAAAACAAATTCCCGAAGTTCAAGCGGAAAAAATCCCAATAATTGAAGCATTATGGAAAGAGCATGTTTTACATGAATAGAAAAATTTTATTTCTTCTGCCTTTTATTCTTTTAAACAGCGTTGTTATTCTCGCAGCGCTGTTTAAGGGAATACAGATTAGTTTAGGATATTATCCATTACTAGGTCTGAATAAAATGACATTCGCAAATTTCCAACAGGTTCTAACGGATCCATTTTTTAGAAAGTCGCTCGTTTACAGCTGCTATTTGGCACTGACCGCGACTTTTTTGTCATTGTTACTGGGAATAGTTGTCGCATTCCTTCTATTAAAAGTAAAAAGTTCATGGTTGCATAAAATAATCAGTTTACCAATTTCTTTGCCGCATATCATTGTCGGGTTGATGATGCTACAATTAATCAGTCAATCGGGTATTATTTCTCGTCTGTTTTTTCAAGTCGGGATCATTCATGAGATTGGACAATTTCCTTTACTGATTCACGATTCAAAAGGGATAGGAATCATTCTTGTTTTTCTATATAAAGAAATTCCTTATGTTGCGGTGAGCCTCTTGGCGATCCTTCTTCAACTTGAACTAGGCTATATAGAAGTTGCTAAAAACTTGGGTGCGTCAATTATCCGAATTTTTTTCTCCATCGTTTTGCCAATGATTCAAAAGACATTAGCAAGTTTGTTTGTTCTTTTATTTTGTTTTACCTTCGCCTCTTTTGAAGTTCCCTATTTATTAGGTAGTCCCAGTAATCAAACGGTCGCTTTGACCGCCTATGATTTATTTACTCAAGCAGATCTAACTACTCGTCCGCAGGCTTTTGCCTTAAATCTTGTTATTTCGGGTGTTTGCTTGGCCGTTACGCTGCTTATTTTGACCATTAGCAAAATGTTGCCAGGAGGGAGAAAAACAGTATGAAACTCTCTTCAAAGAAAATGTATTTTTTATTGGGGTTAGCAGCATTGCTCGTATTATTTCCTTTGTTTATTTTGATCCTATGGACTTTTAGCGGGAAGTGGATGTATCCAGCAATTTTCCCGCAAGTAATGAACCTAAAAATTGTTCGACAAATGCTCAGTGAACCAAATTTCTTTCCGGCAATCTTGAATAGCTTTGTTATTGGTTTTGCAACCACCTTTGTAACGATCCTTATTGCGTTACCGGCGGCGAGCTTTTTTGCTTTTCAAAAGAAGCTGTCAAACCGCTTAATAGAAGTGATTATTTATCTACCATTAATTTTACCAGCTATTGCAATCATCACCTCCAGCCAGGTCCTTTTTCTGCAAGTACGATTAACAGGAACATTTTTTGGTATTGTGCTAATCCATACATATCTTTGCTTACCCTACGCGATGCAGATCTTAATAGAAAGTTATCGTCAATTTGGGGAGGGGTATCGCTTGACAGCTAGAAGTTTAGGGGCGCGTCCTTGGTCCATTTTTTGGCAGATTACTTGGCCGCTACTAAAACCAGGCGTGAGTACTGCCGCTGTTTTGGTTTTCATCGTCTCTTTCAGTCAGTACTTGCCAACATTTTTTATTGGCGGTGGAAGGATCGTAACATTGCCGCTCTTGTTACTGCCATATGCTAGTAACGGGCGTTTAGGGATAGCCTCCTCATACAGCTTAGTTTTCTTGGGCTGCACCATGGTGGGAGTGTTCATTTTAAAGAAAGTGATAGGGGGCATGCAACATGGGATTAAGCGTTAAAAACGTACAGCTAGACTATGGCAAAAAGGAAATACTGCGTGAAATGTCTTTTGATGTTCAGGATGGTGAAACCCTTGCACTTTTTGGACCCTCTGGCGTTGGAAAGACTAGTTTACTTAAATTAATTGCAGGTATTCAACCAATTACTCATGGAAGGATAGATTTTACGGGGGATTTTTCGCAAGCAAGTACAGTTTTAGTTTTTCAGGATTATTGGTTGTTTCCTCATATGAACGTATATGACAATATCGATTTTGGTTTGAAGGCCCGTAAATTTTCAAAAACGGACCGTCAACAAAAGATCAAGAAAATTATCGACGCCTTCGATTTAACAGGATTAGAGCAGCATTTTCCTGATCAATTATCCGGTGGTCAGAAACAACGCGTCGCGTTAGCACGAGCAATTGTTTTGGAACCAAAGTTATTGTTATTGGACGAACCTTTTGCAAATTTAGATGGTTATTTAAGAGTTTCAATGCGTAAGTATTTGCGCCATTTACAGGAGACGTATCGTTTCAGTACTATTCTGGTTACACATGATCGCGATGAAGCCTTTCAGCTAGCTGATCGCATGCTAGTTCTTTCAGAAGGGGCTATTCAGCAAGTCGGTAAACCAAAAGAGATTTATTTTTATCCTGCGAATAGAAAAGTTGCTGAAGCAATCGGAGAAACAAACTTTATTGCTGGGACAGTCAGTGATCGCCTTTTCCGAGCAAAAGACTTAGAAATAATTGTTCAAAATCCTGCACAGATTAATGGAGAAGCTTTGCTGTTTATTCCTTGTGGAACCGAAATCACTACTGGAGAATCCGGTGTTTTAGGCTTTATTGAAAGTAGCGAGTGGTCGCCAAATGGTCAACGGGCTCAGATTCGACTTGGAGAAGCCAGCTGTACATTCACCAATGTGACAGGAAAATTAGTTGCAGGAGAGAAAGTATCCTTACTATTTAATCAAACGTTGCAGGTGATGGAATGTTGATCTCAATTATTATTCCAGCTCTAAATGAAGAAAAAAAACTGGGAAATTTGCTACAACAGTTAATCCAGTTGGATAAAATGATTCCTTTTGAAATAATCGTTGTGGATGGCGGCAGCCGGGATCGTACCGTCGCGATTGCGCGTGAATACGCTACAGTTTATCAAGTGAAGCAGGCGAATCGCGGCGCACAGTTAAAATTCGGCGCAGAAAAAAGTAACGGTGATATTTTGTGGTTTTTACATAGTGATAGTTCCTTGGGAAATCAGCCCAATATTTTATCGTATATCCAGCGAGTCTTGACCAATAAAAAATATAGTGCGGGCTTTTTGAAACTATCCTTTGATTCATCCGCTTTTTTTTATCGCTATTTAGCGAAAACTTCCACTTTGCGGGCACGCTATCTCGGCTTGATCTTTGGTGACCAAGGATTATTTACGACACGTGAAAATTATGAAAAGGCTGGTGGATTCGAAGCTGTTCCATTGATGGAGGATTGGCGGTTGAGTCGCAAGTTGAGGAGAGTCGGAAACTTCTATTTCCTGCCGCTAACGATAACAACTTCAGCTCGTAAATTTGAAAATGGAAGGATAAGAACCCACTTACGTATGCATAAAATAAAAATATTCTATTTATTAGGAATGTCCCCAGAAAAATTAGCAAAACGTTATTATAAATAGCGAGGAGGATTATATGCTAGAAAAAATCAAACGCTATTTGAAACAAAATCTGCTTTTACAGAAATTGCCGTTACACGAACCATTTACAGTCGAATTTTTAGCACAGGGTGAATACAATCAGAATTTTTTACTTTCTGATAATAAAAACAGGTATGTGTTTCGCTTAAATTATGGGAGCCAGTTGAATTTAACTAATCAGATTCGTTATGAATACCAAGCGTTAAAATGGCTTGAGCGAACAGGAAGAACGCCAAAAGTTTACTATGTTGACGATAGCCGTCAAAGCTTTGATCAAGGCCTATTAATTATGGCTTTTTTACCGGGGAATCCGTTAGATTATCATAAAGATTTATCAGAGGCAGCGACTATTTTTAGTCAAATTCATAAAGAACCAATTGATGAGCAGGCGGAAATTTTTTTTGTTGAGGAAAAAGCCACGATTTTATCTGCTAGGGTTAGCGAATGTCAAAACCTATTAGAGCCTGTATTTAGAAGTTCTTTTGTTCCCTTACAAGCCCAGCGACAATTAGCAAATGCGTTGGAGACGTGTCAAAAAAAAGTGAGTCAACAGAAATTCTTTGTTGAGTTGAATCAATGGTGTATCACCAATACAGAGGTTAATTCGCATAATTTTATTATTGGGGAAAAAGGCTTTTTAATTGATTGGGAAAAACCAGTTATCAGTCATCCCGTACAAGATATTTCACAATTTTTAGCTTCTACCACCACTCTTTGGCGAAGCAATCTGATTCTGAAACAAGCAGAAAAACGAGCATTCCTTTCTCGTTATCTAGCTGAAACAAAATTCGATGCCGAGGCTTTTGAAGAAGCTCTTAGAATCTACCATCCATATCTAATGTTGCGAGCACTGTCGTGGTCCGCGATGGCTTTTGATAGCTACCAAAAAGAAACAAAAGCATTGAAGAATCAAGAGATTTTCGAAAAAGTTTCCAGCTATTTACAAGAAGAGTTTTTACGTCACGCATTAAAGGAGCAAATCTTTGAATAAATGGGCCTATATTTTATTTACCCGTGTACCTGTAGAAAATAAAGTCAAAACACGTCTGCAAAGCTTACTTAGCGGCGAAGAAGCTGCTCGAGTTCAGCAGAAAATGCTGCAGGACAGTTTAAAAAAATTTGAACGGTTAAATGAATTCGGGATAGATTTGTATCTCGCCTATTCAGATGAAGGAGATCCAAATCACTTACTCTCTTTACTACCGAAAAATGCCCATGCATTTCAACAGCAGGGAGAAACGATCGGGCAACGAATGAATGACGCAATCAAAACGGTGTTTGCAAAGAACTACGAAAAAGTTGTTTTAACAGGCAGTGATATTCCTAACCTAGATACAGCAATCATTCAATCGGCCTTTCATCAAATGCGCGAGATTGTTTTTGGACCGTCACTAGATGGTGGCTACTATTTAGTTGGCTGCACTCAATCCATTGATTTGACACCAATTTTTGAAACGGATATTTCATGGGGGAAAAACAACGTGTTAAATGAAACCCTTCAATATTTACCAGACTTTGATATCGTTTTACTACCGGCTTTACAGGATATTGACTATCCTGACGATTTAAAATTAATGCGTCATGAACTTAAAAAAGAGAATCACTTTTTAAGATATTGGCTAGAGGAGAATCGAGGATTACTAGAATGAGAAAAGTCATTTTTGATTGTGATAATACGTTTGGTTTGTCGAATCACGATGTTGATGATGGATTGACGCTTTTCTATTTGTTAGGAGCGCCTATGATTGACTTACTTGGCGTGACGTTAACCCATGGAAACGGTTCTCTTAAGGAAGTAGAAAAGATGACTAAAGAGCTTCAACAGCGATTAAGATTGTCATTTGATTATTATGCGACGAATCAAGCAGAATACTTGGTAGAGCAAGTTAATCAATACCCAAATGAAATTACATTGCTTGCAACCGGCGCGTTGACAAACCTATTAGAAGCACAGAGAATTGACCCAGCTTTTTTAAAAAAGGTTAAAGAAGTCGTTTTGATGGGTGGGACGATCGAACCGCTAAAAGTAAATGATCGAACAGTAACAGAGTTGAACTTTTCTTGTGATCCAGAAGCAACAAAAGTCGTCTTATTAAGCCAAGCAAACCTTACGATCATGAACGGACACATGACCTCTGAAGCCTTCTTTTCACAGAATGAGTTGAAGCAGTTTTTAAATTTGGCGAAAACGGTAACAGATTTCGATGCCTTAGAGTGGCTCAAACAGACACTAATGAACTGGATCGAGTGGAATGAAACATTTTTTGATTTCAGTGGTTTTTGTAATTGGGATATGACAACAGCGGTCTATTTAGAGCGTCCTGAGTTATTTAGTCCTGAGCAATACAACTTATCAGAAAAACAAACAAGTCTTACTCAAGGCAGAATAGCATTGGTAGATAAATCTGTGTATTCCGTAAAAATGCCTAAGCAGCTATTAAATATATCAGAGTTTAATCGATTGGTAATAAAGAGGATGGTCTCGGGATTAGCAAGAATTAAAGCAGAATAGATAATATGCCAATGAGTTGATGTAAAAGAAAGGAGCGCAAGTGAGAAAAATTATTCTTTTTATTGTTTTCGTTTTATTCATTATTTTTTTAGCCTACCATTTTGGTTTTGTCGATTTCTTAACGGATATTTCCGGTTTAAGAACTTATTTAGAAAGTTTGGGGTGGTGGGGGTATGGGATATTCATTTTATTATCCATTATTGTCGCCATCTTTCTTTTACCAGGGCAATTTCTAGCTATCGTCGGCGGATTGGCTTACGGTGGCCTTATTGGCGGCCTGTTAACGATTATTGGTGCATCACTTGGTGCCAGCATTTCTTTTGTTATTGGAAAATATGTGGCAAGAGAGTATATATTACAGCGATTTGGGAATGATCCTACTTTTCAAAAAATTGAAAAAGGGGTTAGAGAAAATGGAATCTCGTTCTTAATTTTTACTCGTTTGGTTCCGATCTTTCCCTTCGCGATCCAAAGCTATGCTTATGCCATGACTCCAATGAGTGTTAAAAAATTTAGTTTGATTTCCTTTTTAACTATGATGCCAGCAAGTTTCATCTATGCTTTTATGGCTTCTGAGATTGCCTCTAGAGGCGTATCTATCACTTTGTTAGTGGAACTAACAATCGCTGGCATCCTTTTAGCTTTGTTCGCTTATTTACCTAAGAAGGTTAGCAAAAAGATGAGCCAACTGGATTCTGAATACAAAAAAGAATAGCCAATCAAAGGATCAGGGCACACTGCTTTGATCTTTTTTCTGTTTCTCAATGGTTGATTTCAACCCGCGTAAGTTAACTGGAACTCCATTGTTTTCTTTTATAAGTCATTCTAAAATGAATATAAAGGGGGAGAGGAAGTTGGAAATGAATATTGGACCTATCATAATGGAGAAACGTAAGGAAAAGCAGGTCACTCAGCAGGAATTAGCAAATTTTGTCGGTGTTTCAAAAGCTTCAGTATCGAAATGGGAAACCGGTCAAACTTACCCTGATATTACGCTATTGCCGCTTTTAGCCGCCTATTTTGATATCACGATTGATTCACTGCTAACTTATGAGCCACAACTAGATAATCACGAGATACAACGCATTTATGCGATGCTGAAGGAATCGTTAGAAGCAAAACCACCAGAGGATGTCTTAGCAACCATTCGCAGCTTTGTCAGACGCTACTATTCTTGCTACCCATTCATTTTACAAATGGGCCTATTTTTACTGAATCATGCAGATTTGCTCCCGGGAGATGAAAAAGTTAAAACGTATACTAAAGAGGCTCAAGAACTATTTATTCATGTGAGAACACAGTCTAAGGAACCAGAGTTAATCACACAAGCATTGAAGTACGAGGCCTATACGGCACTTAATTTACAGGAATTTGATCAGGTCTTAACGATTCTTGGCGATCAGGTTCCAATCGTATTTCCCATTGAAAGCCTAATAGCAGCGGCACAACAACAGAAGGGCGATCAAGAGCAAGCTGTTTTTACTATGCAAAGTGCAATTTATCAATATACAACAGTTTTTTTGAGTTTCATAACCAATTATCTTCAACTATTGATTAACGATTCTAAAAAGTTTTCTGAAACTGTTTCGAGAGGGCAGGAATTTGCAAAGCTTTTCAATTTTAAACAGCTGCATCCAATCGCATGGATGAATTTTCAATTGTCAGCGGTTTTCGGTTATACACAAATCGGAGAGGAAGCAGCCGCATTAGAATCGCTAGAAGAATTTGCTGAAGTTTTCCAAAATACCGCCTTTCCTGTTGTTCTTCATGGAGATGCGTATTTTGATCAAGTTGAAGAGTGGCTAGAACACTTAGAAATCGGCAATCAGCTGCCAAGAGATTCAATAAAAGTTAAAGAGGGATTGCTGGATACGGTAGTAGATAATCCTGCGTTTGCAAATTTTAGTAATCAAGACCGATTACAAGATATATATCAGGTGTTGCGTACTATAAGAGAACAGGGTGTGACTAATCATGAATAACTTTGATTTTTTTAAAGAGAATCTACCCATTTTTCTACCATTAGTACTGCTGGAACTGATTCTAATGATCACAGCAGTTAGACATGTATTGAAGCATTCCCACTATCGCTTTGGCAATAGAGGAATATGGTTATTGATCGTCATTCTAATTCAAATTATAGGTCCAGTGATCTACTTTGTTTTTGGAAAAGAGGAGGATCAATGAGTATTTTAGAGTTGAAGGGTGTTACAAAAAAGTTTGGTTCTAAAACGGTGTTGGATAATCTAAATTTGTCGGTGCCGACAGGATCAATTTTTGGGTTTGTAGGAGAGAATGGCGCAGGTAAGACGACGACTATGAAAATGATTCTTGGACTGGAAGAAATCACTAGTGGAGAGATAGTGATAAATGATTTACCAGTTTCCTTTGGAGATAATCAAACGAATCGCCTGACAGGATACTTACCAGATGTACCACAATTTTACGACTACATGTCGGGACAGGAGTATTTAAGGTTTTGTGGAGAAATTACTGGTTTTTTAAAAACAGAATTGGATCTGAAAGTTACTGAGATTCTATCATTGGTTGGCTTGAAAAAGGATAACCTAAAAATTAAAGGGTATTCACGAGGAATGAAACAACGATTAGGAATTGCTCAAGCCTTGCTAAATGATCCAAAATTATTGATTTGTGATGAACCAACTTCGGCGTTAGATCCTAGCGGACGGAATGATTTTCTTGAAATGTTGGCAGCGTTAAGAGGAAAAATGACGATTCTATTTTCTACACATATATTAAGTGATGTGGAGCGAATTTGTGACTATGTTGGAGTATTAGATCAAGGGAAAATAGTTATCAATGGCTCCTTGATTGAATTAAAGCAACAATACGCAAAAAAACAGATTGAAATTGAATTTTCAAAATCAGAGGACTTAGAAAAATTTGCCGAAAAACTTTCCTCCCACAAAGACGAAAGAATAATGAAAGATTACTCATGTGATTTTTCCAAAAAAATACTAATGATAACTTATCTCCAATCGTACGAGGAAGCAGCACAGCTGATTTTCCAATTATTTGAAGCCTATCAAGTATTTCCGAAAACAATTAAAAAGATCGATCCATCATTAGAAAAAATTTTTCTGGAGGTGGTTCAATGAAAAACTTGTACTTTTTCACAATAAAAGAGTTAGTAGAAAGCTGGCGAACCTCGCGTTTGTTAATTCTAATTATTATTTTCCTGATTTTAGGTTTAATGAATCCTTTATTAGCGAAATTGACACCGGAAATTATCAAAATGACCATTGGAAAAACAATGGTAAATGAGATTCCAAAACCAACTTCAATAGACTCATGGACGCAGTTTTTTAAAAATCTTACTCAAATAGGATTGATTGTTTTAGCATTGATGTTTAGCGGGACGGTCAATAACGAAGTCAATAAAGGTACGTTGATTAATTTAGTAACAAAGGGTTTAAGAAGGTGGGTGATTATCGTTGGGAAAATGATTAGTCTGATAATTCAATGGACTTTCTGTTTTCTTTTGAATTTTCTAATTACGTGGGGGTATACTGCGTACTATTTTCCTGACGACAAAAGTCCATATCTTTTACAGGCAGTTCTACCAGTGTGGGTGTTTGGGTCGTTATTACTTGGAATTCTTCTTCTATCATCTACGGTCGCGCGTAATGGTTATGAGGGATTACTGTTTACTGGCGGCGTTATAGTGATCATGGTTTTAATAAATTTAGTTGAAAAAGCAAAACAATATAATCCACTCTCGCTGGTAAGCAAAAACCTTGTTTTTTTGCAAAAATCTGCAGAGTTCTCCAAATATTTACCAGCAATGCTACTGTCTGTGTTCTTTTTTTTACTTTTGACTGTACTTAGTGTTTACTTTTTTAATAAGAAGAAATTATAGTATTCAAAGACCTAGTTAATCTAGCTAGGTCTTTTTCTGCTTTGAGGTAACAATTACTAGAGGATAAAGAAAATCGAATCCAAAACCAATGATTTCATTTGAGGTGTTTTATAAAAATAAAAAAGCAACAACCAACTGTTGATGCTTTGACTGACTAAATGAATAGATAAATGACGGAGTAAATATAGTAAGCTAGCAGCAATAAAGCAATAACACAAGAAATTTTTGATAAAAGTCCGCCGCTCTTTGGACTCGATGATTGACGAGATTGTCGCCGTGTCATTTCATTGAATTCAATATCAGGAAATTTTGATTTTGAAGGTCTCAAAAGTACAACTGCTAATAAATCGATAAAAAGCAATCCTTGCAAAATGATACTGACGATAAAAATAATTTGATCGCCTTTCACCATTCTGAATACGAACAGAATAATCATTAAAAGATCAAATAGTAAAGTTAGTAAAAGCGCCATGTTAAAGCTCCTTTGATTAGGTTAGAATAGACAAGCCTTATTATAGCATACAACTAATAAAAAATAGTACGAATTATTTATGAACAATTCAAATTGAGGTCTCATTTATTTTTTTTTGAAAAAAGTATATAGCAACCAATAAAGCATAAATGTTCCCAGTGAAATAAACATTAAAAGAGCCAATGTCCAAGCTCCCTCAACGGGTTGGTAATGATGATAATTCATAAGTAAATAAATGCATAGAAAAGTCGGGGTCAATGAAAAATATAAATGAATCAACACTCGGTCTTTTTTAAATAGCCAGAAATAAATGATCGTCATAGAAAAGAAAATTAAGTAGATCACAAATGACACTGCAACACCAATATCCATGAGCTCCCCTCCTTCGTAAGTCATTATATCAGAATATGGCACTGAATAAATAACAAAAAAATGAGAAATGATCAGTTTTGTTAATGAGAAAATGCCATTTCCTAATTCATAAACGGCTTCCTAATCATAAATACGAATTTGATAGTTATTTTCTTTCTTTATTTTAAAAAACTAGAAAAAAATTGAAAAACAGTTGTTATTAAAGGGTTTTATCAAGTCAAACTTGAATAAAAAAATTTTACATTGTGATTAATTTTTGTTACTTTATATAAGGAGAGGGAAGAAACAAATCATTAATTGTAACCGTTAATTAATGATTAAAAGAGGGGGACGACATGGATTATAAAAAACTATTATGTAGTGTAATACTGTTAGGAAGTTTAGGAACATCGACTTTAGCGGCTTATGCTGACGAAACGGTAGACTCTACTGATGTAAAAGAGAGCTCAGTTTTTACTGAATCATCAAGCTCTTCTGAAAGATTGAGAGATACAGCTCCACAAGAAACTGACGCAAAAACAACGAGTTCGACAATGGAAACTACTTCGAGTGAACAAGTCACGCCAAGCAATGAAGCTGTTGATGAAGAGGAATATGATTCTCAAGGTAATTTGCAATTTCATCATCCGGTTCGATTTGAGGATTTCACACTAGAGCCACCTGCGTTTAGAAGCGCACGATCAACTATGAGCACACAACAAGCATTTATTAATCAAATAGCGCCATCGGCTAAGACATTAGCTAGTGCAAATGACTTATATGCCTCTGTCATGATTGCACAGGCAATTGTTGAAAGCGGTTGGGGCAGCAGCACACTTTCTAAAGCTCCAAATTATAATCTATTTGGGATAAAGGGAACGTATAATGGTCAATATGTAATAATGAAGACACAGGAATGGAGTGCCTCACAAGGCTGGTATTGGATTGATGCTAAATTTAGAAAATATCCTTCTTATAAAGAGTCTTTAGGTGACAATGCGACAGTTCTGAAAACAACTTCTTTTTCTCCAGGTAACTACTACTATTCTGGTGCTTGGAAGAGCAATACAAAGTCTTATAAAGATGCGACTGCTTGGTTAACAGGTCGATATGCAACTGCTCCAAATTATGCAACTACTCTGAATAGTATTATCCAAACGTATAATTTGACTCAGTATGATACGAGCGAACCCAATGTCTCATCACCTGTAACTTACTCAAGTCATGTGAATGAAAAAGGCTGGTTGAACGCCGTTTCAAATAATTCAATATCTGGAACTGTCGGCGAAGGCAGACGAGTAGAAGCTATAAAAATGTCTCTGGCAAGCAATCTTTCTGGAAATATTGAATATCAAACACACATTCAAGGTATAGGTTGGGAATCAACTTGGAAAAAGAATGGTCAAATTTCAGGAACTACTGGAAGTGCCAAAAGGGTTGAAGCATTAAAAATAAAACTCTCTGGTGATGTTGCAAGTAAATATGATGTTTATTATAGAGTACATTCACAAAATTTTGGTTGGATGAATTGGGCGAAGAATGGAGAAGCAGCCGGAACAGAAGGCTTTGCGTATCGTGTGGAAGCTTTTCAAGTCCAGCTTGTCCCTAAAGGAAAAAGCGCTCCTGTAGGTGAGGGAAGGAAGTTCGCCAAATTCCAAGATGTAAATGTTTCTTATCAATCACATGTACAAAATAAAAACTGGATGACACCCGTTTATGACAGTAAAGTTTCTGGTACTGTTGGTAATAAGCTTAGAATAGAGGCCGTGAGGATTGGAATAGTTAATAATCCTTTAGCCTTTTCCGGGACTCTAGAATATCAAACTCACAGTGCGAATATTGGTTGGCAAAATTGGAAGAACAATTATAATATCGCTGGTACTGTAGGGCAGAGGTTGAGAGTTGAAGCAATAAAAATTCGTTTAACGGGTGATTTATCAAAACATTACGATGTTTATTATCGAGTTCATAGTCAGACATATGGTTGGTTAGGCTGGACTAAGAATGGTCAAATGGCAGGGACTACTGGGAAGGCGAAACAGATGGAAGCGATTCAAGTGAAAATTGTTCGGAAAAATACAGCTGCTCCAAAATAAGTCAAAGGACATAAAAAACTCTCATTGAAAGCATTACCTTTCAGTGAGAGTTTTTTTTAATTTACATCAGTTATTTCGGAAATCACAAAAAAGCTATGAAGACTGTCTGTTGAGTACTCATATTTTTTGCTTATCTCGGAAAGAATCTGTTGATTTGATTTAACGATTTGTTCGTTCCCATCATACAAAGTGTCTGTTGGAAGATGAATTTCAAAAGGTTTTTTGTTGTCTAACACTAAAGGTTTTTCAAAGAAATATCCAGCGATCTTTTTCATGAGAATTACTCCTTTTCTATTATTTTGTTATATATTACATCAATGAAATATGTAAAACCAGAATTAAGCTCTATAACGAATGTAATTTAAATCAGTCGCAAGAGTGCAATTCCTAGAACGCCTGTCAAGACAATTTTCATAAGATCATTGGTCCGTATGCCTACGATCAAAGCGGGAATACAAGCAAATACCTCTGGAAATCGTAGTGTTGGAAAATGACCAGTTTGAAAATTTAGAAGACTTTGCATCAATAAAGCTGTCAAGATCGTCATAGGAAGATAGCTTAAAAATTTTTCTAAAATAGGTGGCAAAGTGATTGCCTTAGTAAGTACAAAAGGTAATACACGTGGAATCCAAGTAACTACTGCACAACCCAAAAGTGTTAATAGATAATAGTAATTATTCATCTTTTATCAGTACCCCCGTAAAACAACCTAATAGTGTAGCGAAAATAACCGATAATTCTGCAGTGACAAAACGCATGAAAAGGAAAAGACTACTAGTCGTTACAATTAAAAGAACAATCGTTTTATTCGTTTGTTTTCTTAGGGGTAATTGAACTTGAAAAAGAAACAAGCCTAGAAACATAGCAGTTAATGCGAAATCAAAGCCAAACGTAGTAGGATCAGGAATAAAGTTTCCTAATACAGCACCAATGACCGTTGAAAGAATCCATACTAAGTAAGCAGTTATATTGAGCCCATGCATCCAGTTACTTGTCACTTTCTTTTCTTGTGCTAAAGTTGTCATTAATACACCATATGATTCATCCGTCAGCAGGGTACCGATTGCGATGCCATTTAATAATGAATCTTCGTGAAAGTAATGAGCTACAGAAAGGCTCATAAGTAAATGACGCAGATTAACAAGAAAAACAGTAAAAACAATTGATAAAATTGGAGCACTTAGGAGAAGTAACCCACATAAGATGAATTGGGCGCTTCCTGCATAAACCAAGGTAGACATTAAAAAAATTTGCCAAATAGCAAGTTGTGCAGACTTTCCTACAATTCCCATTGCAATACCAATTCCTAAATAGCCCATGATCGTAGGTAAGCATGCCTTCACGCCATCTGAAAAACTATGTGTTTGTGTTATTTCATTATTCATCTACCTCACCTCTCATTTTGTTTTAATCATATTAGACCAAAACCAATAAAAAAACAAGAGGGATAAGTAGTGAAAAAAGAGCAACGAAGCCAAAGATAAGCAATATCAGCTGAAAATAGAGGCCGTTACTCTATTTATTTTACCATAAAATTATTAGGGTAAAACCTAAATAAATTATTTTTTTTAGTAAATAATGGAAAATTAGTTGGGGGAGAAGAGATTGTCTATGTTTTTCTTGAATGAAGTAGTTAGTGTATAATAGAAGTAAGGGAGGCGTTATCAATGAAAGAAAGTTATAAAAGAATCCTAGTAGCAGTAGATGGTTCGTCCTCTTCAACTAATGCATTCAACGAAGCGTTAAATGTTGCAGAACGAAATAATGCGAAACTTTTTATTCTTACTGTAGTTGATTTTAAATTTTCAATCGGTGATCCAGCATTTATTAACGATGCGCTGAAATTTCACCTTAATAATGCTGAAATTGAATTGGAGAAACTGATTGCTAATTCCAAGTTGAGTCAAGTTGAGTATGAGACAAAAATCGATTCTGGCAATCCTAAACGTAAGATAATTGAATACGCATTGGAAAATCAAGTTGATCTTATCATGTTGGGATCAACAGGCAGAGGAGCAGTAGAACAGGCAATAGTCGGGTCAACGACAGCTTACGTAGTGAATCATGCTGACTGCAATGTCATGGTAGTAAAATCTTAAATTAATATAATGACAAATAAAAAAAGTTTTTGCTTTGTTTGAAAGCAAAAACTTTTTTTATTGGGATAGTAGGGCTCGAACCTACACTTACCTGATTCAGAGTCAGGCGCCTTACCAATTTGGCCATATCCCAATGAGAACAGAAAAATTATAACGCTAGTTCTTCTATTCTTCAAATAAAATGTCTTGTCTATTTTTTTCTTGCCTGTTTCAAAGCAGCTAAAACAACATTTCCGTCTGCAAAGCCTAAATTGATCTTAATTATTTCTGTGTCAAAAGTTAAGGATAAGCGAATACCATTCAATTTCTTTTTGCCACTAATTTCTTTACATTGGTAAAGATTGTATTTATAGGCTTTCTGTTTACTTAAAGCATATAGAGTATTTCCAGAAATTCCATATGCAGTTAAGCCCTCCTGCTTTTTTAAACTTTCATATTTATGAAAGCCGATAAAAGAGAAAGTAAACGTTGTTTTGGGAAAAGATTTTAGGAAACTGTTAAATAGTTGAATACCCTTTTCTTCGTTCGTATTGTAATTGATACCATATTTTTTCGTAAATTGATAAAGTTCACTTGCAGTGTTCATAGTAACCTCGCTTTTTTTAATAGCTCCAGTATAATTGTTTCTTTCTATAGAAACAATTAGTAATTAATTGAAGCGACGAGTATTAATAAATTCTGAAACAGCCATGGTGATTAGCAGAAAACCAAATAGTTGGAAAAGAATCATCATACTGCTAAATGGATTAAACAAAAGGAAAAAACCAGCTACAATCATCAAAGCACTGTAGATAACTTGACCTGTAACAGGGAAACCATTTCGTCTCGCATTCCAGCTTTGCATGAATTGGCCAATTGCAAAAATCAAAATAATGAATCCCAAAAACATAGGCAAGATGCTTATAATTCCCTTGGCGAACCAAAGAACTACAAAAGCGATGATGACGCGAATAATACCTGCAGTTGTTTCAAAACCGACGTTGCCTGTATATTTCTTTGTTCGAATGCCTCGAATAATTTCCAAAATACCAAAAATTAATAAATAGAGGAAAACAATATAGACAATTCCTCGAAAAACACTTCGTGGGGAAAGTAAGATAGCGATTCCAAGGATTAGGTAGCAAGCGCTTCTTAAATACCCGTACTTCTTAATTGATTCAATAAAATTTGACATAAAATATCACTCCCTGGGAATAATTTTACCCGATTTGATCTTTTTTTGCGAATGAAGTGAAGAATTCGATTGTAAACCATTCCATACTTCGGTATAATTGCGAATAACATTGATCCAAAAGATTAGACGAACAAATGAATGTCGATACTGGAGGGCTTACTTATGAATGAAGAAGAAATTGAACTTGGAAGAAATTATCGTTGCCATCCAATTGGTTTCGAAGAATGTGTAGAAGGGGAAGTCATTTCAAAAATGACGAATTGCGCAGTCGTTCGTATTAACCAATGCGAAGAGGTAGATCAAGAGCAGCGAGATGACAAATCTAACATGGTCGTGGTAAAATATTCTAATTTCATTCCAAGTTAGAAGGCGGTTCTTTTGAATATATTTACATTGTTATTAGGGATTTTTACGATTGTTTTGTATGTCTTTTTATGGCTGGCACGCAAAGATATTGTCATCCCGGTTTTTAAGCGACGGAAGCAATACTCTTTTTATGTTTTCTTAGCACTATTGATTTTATGGATCGGGTTTAGCAACTGGCAAGATTTAAATGGGCGTATACAGACAGTTTTAGCTGCATTAGTCATGATTAGTTTTTTACTAGATAAAAAGGGATTTACAGAAGAAAGCTTAATTCTTTTCAGTTTGGATAATCGCGGAATTCCGTTGAACGAAATTGAACGAGTCGTTTTGTTTCAAGAAGAGAACGGCTTAATCAAGTTAAACTATTTTCGTAAACAACGTCGCGGGCCCATTCTAACCTTTGATTACTCACTAACTGAATTTGTCGTTTTTCTTTCGACTCATCTAAACGAAGGTAGCACACTGGAAATTCTAACCAAAGACGATCAGGATAAGAATGGTAAATAAACAGGCAATGCTGAATATTCAGCATTGCCTGTTGTCATTTAAAGGATTAATGGAAAACGCGGAAACGTTCATCATCAGCCAAATATTCTTTTTCGTTGGCTTCGCCTTCTTTAGAACCAAAAACTAACTGTGAACGTAGTTGCCAGTTAGCTGGAATGTTCCATTCCTCTGCGACAGCGTCATCAATAACTGGATTATAATGTTGTAAGTTTGCACCTAGACCTGCAGCTGTTAAGGCAGTCCAAGTATTCGCAGTGGCGATACCATTTGATTGCTCTGCCCAGTCAGGGAAGTTATCCGCATATAACGTGAATTGTTCTTGTAGATTTTTCACTGTATCGGTTTCTTTAAAGAATAAGACGGTTCCATAAGCATTTCTGAAGCTTGCAATTTTTGCTTGTGTATTAGGGAAAGCTTCTGCTGGAGTTAATGGTTTCAACGCTTCCTCAACAATATCCCATAATTTTTCATGTGCATTGTCAAAAAGGATGACAGCACGAGGAGATTGTGCATTAAAAGCTGTTGGGCTGTTTTTAACAGCATCTTTGATTAATTTAGTAATTTCTTCTTCTGATAATTTAACGTCACGTCCTAATGAATAAAATGAACGACGATTTTTTAAAGTTTCTAAAAATTGAGACATAGTAATTTCCACCTTTTCTTGTTTTGTTCTTATTAACAAAATCTACTTTACCATCTTACAAAAAGTAAGAAAAGAAATATGCTCGCAGAAAAATAAAATTTTTTAAAGGGGCAAAGAATAACCGCTATGAAACCGCTGAGAATATGATAAACTAATTATATGAATGTAAAAGATGGAGGCTCACAAATGAATATAAAAGAGGTAGGTAAAACGATTCTATGGTTTTTAATTTTGGGGGCAATTTTAATTGGACTCCGCCATTTCGTTTTCACCCCTGTAGTGGTTAAAGGGGATTCGATGGATCCAACACTGATTGATGGTGAGCGTGTCATCGCATTAAAAAATACAGAGGTCAAGCGTTTTGATATCGTAACTTTTCCAGCCCCAGATGATCCGGGCAAGAATTATATTAAACGCGTCATCGGTTTGCCGGGAGACACGGTTGAATACAAAAATGATGTACTGTATATCAATGGTAAAGAATATGCTGAAGCTTATTTAGATGATTTTAAGGGAAAACTAAATGATGGTCAGCCATTGACCTATGATTTTACGTTAAATGATTTATTTGGAGCGGAGAAGGTTCCAGAGGGCCAATTATTTGTCTTAGGTGATAATCGTCGAATCTCAAAAGACAGCAGAATGATTGGGATGATTAAAGAAAAAGACATTATGGCTGATGTGAAGTTTGTTTTTTGGCCGCTTAATCGCTTTGGTACTGTGGACTAGCAAATTCGCTAGTCTTTTTTTGCGTTCTATATAATTAAACGCCGTTCATCGCTTAATATTGTTGAGAAGCTGATCGCGCTTAAAATTGAGTATTTTGTAGTTATTTTGTACATTGTTTCAACCATGCGCAGATTTAGGCGAACTGTTATAATATATTGGGTAACATAATTTGAAGAAATGAGGGGAAACGATGTCTTTACAATTTTTACTAGGTGTTGGACAGAATGATGCGAAAGAGCGAATGATTCAAACTGCACAGACGTGGTTAGCGCAAAATTCTTCGAATCGCGTGTTTTTCTTAGTCCCCAATTATAATAAATTTGAACAAGAAATCGGCTTGTTATCAGCGATGAAACAAGCGAACAATCATACAGAATTTAGTACAATCCGCACACAAGTTTTCAGTTTTCAGCGATTAGCCTGGTATTTTTTACAAAGAGATGGTCAAGTTCCAGGAAATCTTTTATCTGACGCTGGCAACGCAATGATTTTACGAAAAATACTTCATGAATTACGAGAAGAATTGACGATTTTTCGAGGAGAGGTGGATAAAACTGGATTTATTCAACAACTAGTAAGTTTCTATCAAGAAATGCAAATTGGAAACGTGACAGTTGATGATTTAATAGAAACTGGTAATGATCAAGATCAGGTGTTGAAATTACAGGATCTTCAAAAGGTTTTTACTGCATATGAAAAGGCGTTAACCAATTATCAAATTGCCAACGTGGATCCTTTACTTTTACTAGAATCTTATTTGAGCGATCAAAACCTTTCAAATAGTCTTTTTATTGTTAGCGGATTTACCCGTTTTAACGCACTCGAGTTATCAGTATTAAATACGCTCATGATTACCGGGAGACTGTTTGTTTCTCTAGAACTAGATCGTTCTTATCCTAATGAGGAACCGAATCCTTTGAATTTGTTTGCTGAAACGGGAAAGACCTACTTTCAGTTAAAGAGGATTGCGGATGGACAACAAGTTCCTGTAAGTCGAGATCAATTTGCTCGTCAACGACAGAGTGTTTTTAACCAAGTCGGTGATTTTTGGGCAAATCAGAAAAACGCTGATTTAATTCAGTCAGATCAAGTACAAATTACAAGATATGCGACAGCAGCGGAAGAGATTCGCAAGATAGGTGAGGAAATTCGTCGTTTAGTCAGAGACGAGAATTATCGTTACAAAGATATCCAGATTTTACTGCGTAATCCGAGCGTTTATAACAGTGTGTTGCCGGATCTTTTTCAAAAGCTAGAGATTCCTTTTTATTTGGATGAGACTTTAGAGATGGCGACTCACCCCTTGATCGAGTTTTTACAATCGTTGTTTTTGGTCGATAAATATCACTTTCGAATTAATGATGTTTTCAGGATGCTTCGTACAGAATTATTTGCGCCTTTTAATTGGGAATCGAATACCTGGCTTACAGAGCAGCAATTATATAGAGAAAAGATTGATCAAACGGAAAATGTTTGTTTAGCCTATAATTTCCGCGGCAGTTCTTGGACTAAAAAAACAGATTGGGAATTTGTTGACTATGATTTTGAGGCCGATATCTTCAACGATGCCAAACAATTGGAGGCGACAACGAATGAAGTTCGTCGTTCTGTGCAGCAAATATTACCTGGATTTTTCAAAAAGATTAAAAAATCTGAGGATGGGCTATCAGCAGCAACCGTTTTTTATCACTTTTTAGAAGAAAGTGGTGTGAAGCGGCAATTGTTATTTTGGCGAGATCAGGAAGTGGCTAAAGGGAATTTGGACAAAGCGCGTAATCATGAACAGACCTGGCAAGCTCTGCTTGATCTTTTAGATGAATATGTTTTAATCTACGGAGAAGATGCGTTTGATTGGGTAACTTTTCAGGAAATCTTTTTAGCAGGTTTAATGAATCTGACTTACGGAAAAATCCCGACAGCGATTGATCAAGTTCGGGTTAATGATTTAGAATTGGCTCGGATTGATCAAACGAAAATCACTTTTGCCATTGGGTTAAATAACAATGATTTTCCAGCTCGCTTCGATGATAAGGGACTATTATCAGCAGAAGAACGCTCGACGTTTAATCAAAATCTACCCGAAGGAAAATTTTTACCCGAAAGTAACAGTTCTAAAGTAAGCCGTGAACCATTTTTGGCCTATTTAGTTTTTCTTTCTGGAACCGAAAAACTTTATCTTAGTGTAGCGACAACAGTTGAAGGTGAAAAAAAATTAGAGATATCATCCTTTTTGAGACAATTAGGTCGCGGTCTGAATATCACAATCAACGATAATGTTTCGTTGAATTTGTTTAGTTCTCCTGAAAATCACTTGGGCTCTATACGGACACTGCTTTCAGACTTAATTGCCTTGAATCGTTTGGCGCAAGATCAGAATCGAGCTTTTTTACCAGACTGGCGTGAGCTGCAAAAATTTATTCAGAATAGCTCATTGGCACCGATGGCCCAACGAGTATTTAAAAGCCTACAGGACCTTAACGTTCCAAGGTCACTTTTACCAGAAACGGCTGAACAATTGTACGGGAAGAATCTTTATGTTTCAGTTTCTCGAATTGAGAATTTCTATAATTGTCAGTATAAGTATTTTGCTAATTTCGGCCTTGGTTTAAAAGAACGAACGGTTTATGGATTGACACCGGCAGCAGCAGGTGATTTTTACCACGAGGCTTTGGATTATTTCTTCCGTTTATTAAAGGAACAAGGGATGCGTTTGGCTGAATTGAATGAAGTGGAACGTAATCAACTAGCTAATGAAGTGTTGAAGGAAATCTTTGGAGAATTGAAGTTTGCGATTCTATCAAGCTCGGCGCGAATGAATTATATTCGTTATCAGCTGTCACGAACAATTCAAAAAGTTAGCTGGGGCCTGGTTCAGCAAGGGACGCGAACAAATTTTGAAACACAACAAACGGAGGTAATCTTTGGCTCAATTGGTGGACAGAAAGGGATCCCAGGAATTAATTTACCCCTAAGAAACGGTGGTGAAGTTGCAATTCGCGGGAAAATTGATCGTTTGGATCAGCTTCAAAGTGCTGATCAAGACTGGTTAAGTGTAATTGATTACAAATCAAGCCCTCATAGCTTTAATGTTGCGGATGCCTATTATGGAATCGCCTTACAATTAATTACGTATTTAGATGTCGTTGTGACTGATTTTAGTCGTGCTAATGATAAGAATGTGAAGCCGGCAGGGGCTTATTACC
This sequence comes from Enterococcus sp. DIV0756, assembly GCF_051710745.1. NCBI lineage: Bacteria > Bacillati > Bacillota > Bacilli > Lactobacillales > Enterococcaceae > Enterococcus > Enterococcus sp. DIV0756. The sequence goes on from NZ_JBIOLF010000001.1 coordinate 1,632,360, forward strand.
TGCATGTTCATAATCCAGTACTAAAAGATCCTAAAAATATTGAAAAAGATATGCTGAAGGCTTATCAGTATGACGGTTTATTTGCAAAAGAGCCAGAGCTTTACGATCAGCTAGATCAAAGTTTACAAGAAAAAGAGAGCTCGCTACTATTTCCGATTAAAAAAGATAAAAATGGTCAAACTGTAATCGTCTCTCAGTCCAAGGACAAGTTTTATGAGTTATCTGAAATTGAGCTCCTAAGGCAATACAATCGTGAAAAAATACAGCAAGCCGGAAATCAAATTGTTTCTGGTGAAATCAAATTAAATCCTACTTATAAAGACAATCAGCGGATTGCTTGTCAACATTGTCCTTTCCGCAGTGTCTGCAAATTCGATGCGATGCTGAAGGAAAACAATTATCATCGTTTAGAAAAACTTTCGAAAGAAGAAGTCTTGAAACGAATGGAGGAAGAATTACATGACAACTAACTTTCCGATCCCTCCTAAAGCACCCAACGAAATGTACACTGATTCTCAGTGGCAAGCGATTTATGATCAGGGGACCAATCTTTTGGTCTCTGCCTCTGCTGGATCTGGGAAAACTGCAGTTCTTGTTCGACGAGTTATTGAAAAAATTAAGCGGCAACAGCTATCCGTTGATCAACTATTAGTTGTTACCTTTACAGAGGCTGCCGCGAGTGAGATGAAGGAACGGATTCAATCTGCTTTGCAAGAAGCAATTAATGAGGAAACAGATCAGAAATTAAAGAATCATTTCACTCGTCAATTGATGTTGCTGCCGACTGCAAATATCTCTACATTACACTCGTTTTGTTCGAAAGTCATACAACGCTTTTTCTATTTAATTGATCTAGATCCGAGTTATCGAATGTTGACTGATGATACAGAAACGATTTTGTTAAAGGAAGATGTTTGGGACGAATTGCGTGAGACATTTTATGAAGAAAATCAGGAAATTTTTTATCGCTTAACTGAGAATTTTTCAAATGACCGCAGTGATAGCGGGTTGGAAGAGTTGATTCTTTCGATGTATGAATTTGCGCGTGCGAACCCGAACCCTTTTCAATGGTTAGATGGCTTGGTTGAAAATTATCGAGTCGAGTCTCTTACTGAGTCGGCTATCTATCGTCAATTGATTCGTCCACAAGTGTTAAGTAGATTACAGGAAATTGACCAAACCTATCAATGGATGTTATCTGCCAGTCAAGGAGTGGATGAGTTACAAAAAATTACTGAACTTGCGCAAAATGAGCAGATGCTTACGCAGCAAATTACTAGTCTATTATCAGAAGACAGACTTGACGACGTCTACGCTATCTTCGAATCTTTTAAATTTGCTACTTATCCTTCTCCCCGAAAAAAAGAGGTGAAGGAGCTTTATGGCGATGTGATCAGTGAATGTAAAAATTATCGAGATCAAGCAAAGCAAGCATTGACGACGATCAAAGAGATCTACTTTCCGGTTTCACCTGAAGAGCAGGTCGAACGATTGCAGGAGGCTTTGCCGATCGTTGAAGAGTTGATTCGTGTTGAAAAACGTTTTATCGAAGAATACTCGGAGAAAAAAAGAGAAAAAGGAATGCTGGACTTTAATGATTTGGAGCATTTTACCTTACAAATTCTTCAAACTGAGGTAGATAAAAATAAACCGGCCAAATCGTATTATCGCCAACGTTTTGCAGAAGTTTTAGTTGACGAGTATCAGGATATCAATCAATTACAAGAGTCAATCTTACGCCAGCTTAGTAACGATGAGCCGGGAAATCTCTTTATGGTTGGAGACGTAAAACAATCAATTTATGGTTTCCGGTTAGCCGACCCCACACTGTTCATCAAAAAGTATCATGACTTTGCTACTGAAGAGGGTGGACGACGGATTATTTTAGCCGAAAATTTTCGTTCGCGTAAGGAAGTGTTGGATTTCACTAACTTAGTTTTTACTCAACTAATGGATCAGGCTGTTGGGCAAATTGAATATGACAAGCAAGCAGAACTAATCAATGGTTTTACTTCGTTTCCAGAAACGGAAAACTTTGCTCCTGAACTATTAATCTATCAAAAAAGTAACGAAGCTCCTGAGTGGATTGAGGATAAAGCCATGGGAGAAATCTTTATGGCTGCTGTAAAAATTCGTGAACTGATTGATCACGGTTTTGAACTATATGACAAAAAAGAAAAAGCAATGCGACCAGCGCGATATGAGGATATTGTTTTGCTGACTCCTACAAGGAGCAACAATCTGACGATATTAGAAGTATTTAAGCAATTGGGCATTCCGTTATCAATCAATGATACACAGAATTACTTCCAGTCGACTGAACTAAGGGTGATGATTTCCTTGTTACAGATCATCGACAATCCATATCAAGATATTCCACTCGCTGCAGTCTTACGCTCACCTATTGTTGGGCTGCAAGAAGAAGAATTGGCTCAAGTGCGATTAGCCTTGCCACAAAAAGAGTATTATCAAGCTGTTAAGTTCTATACCCAATCCAACGAAGATACGACAGCTAAAAAATTGGCGATTTTCCTTGAACAATTAAACGATTGGCGTGAATTTGCTCGACGGGAAGCTTTGGCAGATTTATTGATCAAAATTTATAATGAAACCGCCTATTTGGATTACGTTTTAGGTATGCCAGCTGGTCAACAGCGCCACGCGAACTTGTTAGCCCTGATCGAGCGAGCAAAGGATTATGAACACAGTAGTTTTCGTGGATTGTATCAATTTATTCGATTCATTGAAAAAATGCAGGAGAAAGATAAGGATCTAGGTGAACCGCCGACTGAAGAAGTCGAAGATGCTGTTCGAGTAATGACGATTCACGGTAGTAAAGGCTTAGAGTTTCCAATTGTCTTTTTAATGGATATGAGTAAAAGCTTTAACGTTCAAGATACTCGAAAAAATTATGTTTTTGATGAGGAATTGGGACTTGGTGTGAAACTATTAACACCAGATGATCGTATCAGAAAAGATACGCTACTCTTCCAAACAGTTAAACAAAAGAATTTGAATAAGCTCTTGTCAGAAGAAATGCGGAAGTTGTATGTTGCGCTGACGCGAGCAGAACAAAAGTTGTATCTAGTTGGTTCCTACGATGATGAAGAAGCAGCCTTAAAAATCTGGAGCAAAGGAGCTTTGAATGAATCCTTGGTTTTAGACGCTGGTTTAAGAAATGGTCAGAAAGACAGCTTCATTGATTGGGTAGGAATGACACTTTTCAGACATCCAGGAATGAATAATTACCAAAATCAGTACACAGTGAGTCAACTAGATGTTTTAAAGAAACATCCAGCATCTTTCAAGATAACGTTTGTTGAACCGCAAGCAATTGCTGAAACTGTCCAGGGCTATCTCCCAGAAGTGAAAACATTAGAAATTCCACAGGGTGCAATCAATATTCAACCGTTAAAGCAGCGCTTGTTATTTAAGTATCCCTATCCTGAAGCAACAAAGACAACTAGTTATCAATCAGTATCTGAATTAAAACGAATCTATGACGATCCGGATAATCGGGAAACACTAGCTCTTTCTCCTACACAAAATCAGTATCGATTTACTGAAACGGATTTAGGAGCCCCCAAATTTTTAGGAGCGAAAAAGGAATTGTCTGCGGCGGAGATTGGGACAGCTACTCACTTAGTGATGCAATTGCTTCCACTAAATGAAAAACCAGAGAAAAAGATGATTGAAGATTTGATTGAAGACCTAGTTCAACGAAAAACATTGACACCAGAGCTTGCTAATCAGATTTCGATTAGTCAGATCCTGCAATTTTTTGATTCTAAAGTTGGAAATTTTCTCGTTGAGAATGCGAAGGCTCTACACCGTGAAGAGCCGTTTGCAATGTTGCTTCCTGCTGATCAAGTATTTAGTGACTATCAAACGCAAGATGAAATCCTAATTCATGGGATTATTGACGGTTATTTGGAATTCGATGACAAAATTTTCTTGTATGATTTAAAAACGGACTATTATACACCGGAAAGAGAACAGCAATTGATTGACCGCTATCGAGGGCAATTGCATCTATATAAAGATGCATTGGAAAAAGCTAAACAAAAATCAGTTGAAGCCGCATATTTGGTCTTTTTACAGGGAAATAAGGTAGTTGATTTATTAAAAACTTTTTAGAGGTAGGCAAGATGTACTTATAAAAGGTAAGTGATGTGCTATACTCTCTCTATCGAGGTGAGAATGATGGAACAAGTAGAAGTAATGGACTTTTCGCTCTGTCCAAAGTTTGAGAAAGGTTTTCAAATTTTAGGCAAAAAATGGAACGGTTTGATTATTGATGTATTGTTAGAAGGCGGACCTCAAAGATTTGTTGATATTGCTGCGATGATTCCAGATGTCAGTGATAGAGTACTGACAGAACGATTAAAAGAGCTTGAAGCAGAAGGCATTGTTGGTCGTGTAATCGCTTGTGGAAGCCAAAAACGTATGGATTACTGTCTAACGAAAAAAGGCGAAGCTTTAAAAAATGTAATGAATGAGATTCATCAATGGGGCGACACTTGGATTACAGATGAAGAATGTAGTTGATAAATCTTCCAATTTCTTGTAGTATTGGATTAGTCAATTGAATAGTTTAAAAAGCGTTGATAGAAAAGAGTAATCTTTCTGAATCTTAAAGGGAATGTCTGTCACTGACTGAAAGCAGACTAAGAAGAAAAAGGATGAAGTTCACTTCTGGAGCTTGTCGAAAGACCGGCATAGCCGTTAAAGAGTGAAGAGCGTCAATGCAATTGACGAATTAGGATGGTATCGCGAGACCTCGTTCCTTTGTTGGAATGAGGTCTTTTTTTGTATTTAAAATATTTTTGAATCATTCACTGGATACAAGTGAGTTTTTCTCACTTTAGCAATAGGGAAAGGAAGAAAACAATGAGTTTACAAGACCAATTAGAAGAATTGAAAAGTCAGACGTTAGCCAAGATCGAAGCCACTGAAGAACTTTCTGCTTTGGAAACAATCCGTGTGGAAACGTTAGGAAAAAAAGGACCGATCACTGAGGTACTACGAGGAATGCGTGATCTTTCAGCAGAGGAGCGGCCAAAAGTTGGCGCTTTTGCAAATGAAATCCGTGATTTGTTGACAAGTGCAGTTGAAACGCGTAAATCTGAACTAACAGAGCTTGCATTAGAAAAGAAACTGGCAGCGGAGACACTAGATGTTACGTTACCAGGAAAACAGAGCACACATGGTTCACGACATGTACTAACTCAAATTATGGAAGAGATTGAAGACACCTTTGTCGGTATGGGGTATCAAGTAATCGAAGGGACTGAGATTGAATCTGACCACTATAATTTTGAACGAATGAACTTACCGAAGGATCATCCAGCTCGGGACATGCAGGATACGTTTTATATTTCTGACGATGTATTATTAAGGACTCATACTTCTCCCGTCCAAGCACGAACGATGGAGAAACATGATTTTTCTAAAGGTGCTTTGCGGATGATCTCTCCAGGAAAAGTATTCCGACGTGATACCGATGACGCTACTCACAGTCATCAGTTTCACCAAATTGAAGGACTGGTTGTTGACAAAGGAATTACGATGGGGGATTTGAAAGGAACACTAGAAGTATTATTGAAAGAATTGTTTGGAGCCGATCGTAAAATTCGCCTGCGTCCAAGCTATTTCCCATTTACTGAACCTTCAGTTGAAGTCGATGTCAGCTGTTTTAAATGTGGCGGTAAAGGCTGTAATGTTTGCAAATATACCGGTTGGATCGAAATTCTAGGTGCTGGTATGGTTCATCCAGATGTACTAGAAATGTCCGGGATAGATTCAAAAGAGTACTCTGGCTTTGCTTTCGGTTTAGGACCAGACCGGATTGCTATGCTACGTTATGGTGTCAATGATATTCGTAATTTCTATACAAACGATGTTCGTTTCTTGGAACAGTTCAAGGGGGAGTAAAAAGCAATGTTAGTTTCATATAAATGGTTAAATGAATATGTCGATGTAAAAGACGTAGCACCTAAAGAGTTAGCAAATCGTCTTTCATTAACGGGAATAGAAGTAGAAGGTTTGGAATCACCAGAGGATGGTTTGAAAAAAATTGTCGTTGGTGATGTGAAGGAATGTATTCCGCATCCTGATTCAGACCACCTTTCTATTTGCCAAGTTGATGTCGGAGAAGAAGAATTATCGCAAATCGTTTGCGGTGCGCCAAATATCAAGGCTGGCGTGAAGGTTATTGTCGCATTGCCCGGCTCTCGAATTGCCGGTAATGTAAAGATCAAAAAAGGAAAAATGCGGGGACAAGTTTCGAACGGAATGATTTGTTCATTACAGGAACTTGGCTACAGTGACTCAGTAATCCCTAAAGAATATTCTGAAGGAATCTATTACTTACCACAAGATGCGATTGCTGGCGAACCTGTTTTTCCTTATTTAGAAATGGATGATACAATTATCGATTTATCGATTACGCCTAATAGAGCAGATGCATTAAGCATTCGCGGTGTCGCACATGAAGTCGCTGCGATTTATAACAAGGAAGTGCAATTTCCCGCGGTAGAGCTAAAAGAGGCTGAGGAAAAGGCTAGTGATAAGATTACCGTTTCTGTTACAGATGAACAGGATGCCCCTCATTATGAAATTCGTATTATTGAAAATGTAAAGATTGGACCAAGTCCACAATGGTTGCAAAATCGGTTAATGAATGAAGGCATCCGTCCAATCAGCAACGTGGTCGATGTGACGAATTACATTTTATTATTATTCGGTCAACCTTTACATGCTTTTGATTACGATAAATTGGGTAGCAAGGAAATTCTGGTTCGTCGCGCAAAAGAGAAGGAACTGTTTAAAACATTGGATAGCGTTGAACGGACACTGACTCCAGAAAATATTGTCATTACTAATGGTGAAATTCCTGTTGCTTTAGCTGGTGTTATGGGCGGTTTAGATTCAGAAATTTCTGATGAAACGACTACAGTGGCATTGGAAATGGCCATGTTTGATCAAACATCGGTTCGTCGAACATCGCAACGTTATAATCTTCGTAGTGAGTCATCTATGCGCTTTGAAAAGGGAATCAATCAAGGTGAAATTAGTCTAGCCGGTGAAGTAGCCGCTGCAATGATCGCGGAATTAGCTGGAGGTAAAGTTTTACAAGGATCCGTAAAAGGTAGTGAGGTTCATCCGAAGAATGAAGAAGTCAGCACAACACTTGAAAATGTCAATCGTTTCTTAGGAACGGACTTAACTCAGGAGCAGATCAACACTATTTTTAAAGCACTTGGGTTCGAAGCCAAGGTTAGTGAAGGGGTAACAACAGTTAGTGTGCCTCCACGTCGTTGGGATATTCGAATTGAAGCAGATTTAATGGAGGAAATCGCTCGTATATATGGGTACAACAACCTCCCATCTACTTTGCCAGAAGGGCAGACAGTTGCTGGATATTTAACTGATGCACAAAAGGCAGTCCGAAAAGTCCGGAATCTTTTAGAAGGTACAGGTTTGTCAGAGGCGATCAGTTATGCTTTAACGACAGAAGAAAAAGCGCAACAATTTTTACTAAACGAAAGCAAAGTGACTCGTGTGGCGTGGCCGATGAGTGAAGAACGTTCAACAATGCGTTTAAACTTGATCAGCGGTTTACTTGAAGATTTATCCTACAACGTTGCTCGTAAAAATAGCGATGTGGCTTTTTATGAAATTGGTCATGTCTTTTATCAAAACAATGATCCGAAAAAAGATTTGCCTATTGAACAAAACCACGTTGCAATTGCAGTAACTGGGAACGTCCTTGAGAAGTCTTGGGCTGGAAAAGCGGAAGCCTATGACTACTTTACAATAAAAGGAATGGTTGAGGAACTAGTTGAAGGATTAGGTTTAACCGAAGAAATATCTTATCAAGCATTGCAGATGTCCGAGATGCATCCTGGTCAAACTGCTGGAATTTACTTAGGAGAAGACTTGATTGGATTCGTTGGTCAAGTTCATCCTAAAATGGCTGCCAGCTACGAATTGAAAGCTGCTTTTGTAGCAGAACTAAACTTGGAAGCTTTACTTGGACAAGAAAAATCACCACTTGTGTTTGAGGCAGTATCGAAATATCCTGCTGTAAGTCGTGACATTGCGATGTTAGTCGATGAAACGAATACGAATGCAGAAATCGCAGAAATCATCGGTAAGGCTGCTGGCAAGTTCTTAACGAAACTACAAGTTTTTGATGTCTATCAAGGTGAAAATATTGAAGCTGGTAAAAAATCAATGGCTTATAATTTAACTTTCGTAAATCCAGAAGCAACATTGACCGATGAAGAGATTAACCGTTTAATGGCTAAAGTAATTAAAAACTTAGAAGAAAAAATTCAAGCAGTTATCAGATAAAAAGAAACCCCCTCAAAATAGAATTTTGAGGGGGTTCGCTATTTGACAGAAAACATTAAGCTGATTTCATTTCACTTGTGGTGACAACATCAATTCCGGTATTTAATAAATTTTTGATGGCAACATCACCGATAGTCACTGGTGCCTGTAATCGAACACGGTTAATTTCTTTCATAGCCTCAAGGACTAAGTTTTTCGGAATACCGTCTGCAGTTTTTACAGAACAAAGAGGCGTCTTACCACCTTCTACGAGAACAGTGGAGGTTACAACCCGAACAGGATGGGTAGCTTCAGCCTTACCATATTTCACTCCTTTGTTGCAGCTATGTCCGCTTACTTGATAATCGTTGGCTTCATCAACAGTTAGGTGACAGCCCTTTGGACACATAATACAGATAAACTTTTTCATCGTTTTGCAACCTCCTCTACACAAATTTCCAGTTCCCCCTCGCGAACTTTATCTAAAACCTTTTTAGATAGTTTGATTTTTTCCATCTCACCAGGGACTATATAGCTTTTCTTTTGTTTTGCCAAGATTTCTCCTTGAGATTTGATCAAGATTTGACTATCATCAAAAACTTTATTGACACGGAAGAAGACGTCGACTTTCCGATCAACATTTTCATCTCGAATTTTTTGAGGAACAACATACGTTACGTGATCGCCATTCTTGACAGAAAGACAGCGTGTCAAATTTTTTTCGTGTTCTAAAATATAGCTCGCTGCAGCAGTGCCCGCCCGAATACTTTCAGCTGTTACAAAGTCAACTAAATCATGAACGTGGACAACATTTCCACAGGCAAAAATTCCAGGAATAGAAGTTTCCATGTTTTCAAAAACAATCGGACCGCTAGTTTTGCTGTCCAAATTCAAATTTGCATCACGACTGAGCTCATTCTCAGGAATCAAGCCGACTGACAATAAAATGGTATCACAATCAAAGGTCTGCTCCGTCCCTAAGATTGGTTGCCGCTTTTCATCCACTTCTGACACGACCACTTGCTCTACACGATTCTTACCACGAATTTCTGTGATTGTATGGGAGAGATACAAGGGGATATCATAATCATCCAAACATTGAACAATGTTTCGTGTTAATCCCCCAGAATATGGCATGACCTCAATGCAGGCTAAAACCTCCGCACCTTCCAAGGTCATCCGACGTGCCATAATTAGTCCAATATCTCCTGAACCTAAGATGATTACCTTCTTTCCAACAAGATAGCCTTCCATATTGACATATCGTTGAGCAGATCCAGCTGTATAAACACCCGCTGGCCGGCTTCCGGCGATACCAATAGCGCCGCGTGTTCGTTCACGACAACCCATCGCAAAAATCAGAGCCTTCGTTTTTAAAATTTGATATCCATTTGTCTTATTGACGATGTGCACTTCTTTTTTTTCTGTAACTTCTAAAACCATTGTATCTAATAAAACTTTGATCTCTGTATCTTCAATTTTCTTGATAAAGCGCGCTGCATACTCAGGCCCAGTCAATTCTTCTTTAAAGTAGTGCAACCCAAAACCATTGTGGATACATTGATTCAAAATACCTCCGAGTTGTTGATCCCGTTCAATAATTAAAATATCCTCAATCCCATTTTCATATGCTGCGACTGCTGCTGCTAATCCGGCAGGGCCGCCACCAATTACAATTAAGTCATGCATATTAATGTCCACCTTTCGTTGCTTCTACTAAAATATAGCTGCCTTCACGATCCTGCAGGATATCTAAGGGAGATTTGTGCAGTTCGTCAGCCAGAATTTCTACAACGCGCGGGCCGCAAAAACCACCTTGACATCGTCCCATTCCGGCATTGCATCTTCGTTTGATCCCATCAACGGAAACAGGAGGAATAGGGGAGTTCGCCGCTGCTCGAATTTCGCCTTCTGTGATGGTCTCACAACGGCAAATAACTCTGCCGTAATCTGTATTTTCGGAGATAATTGTATTCTTTTCATCAAGATCAAGTTCTTGAAAAACAATTTTTTCTCGAGAATCAATAAATGATTCTTTTTCAATAAACTTCTCTCCAGCAGATTTTTCCAACATCTCAATCCCATACAAAGCAATAGCAGGGGCAGAGGTCAGACCCGGTGATTTGACTCCAGCCAAGTCGATAAAGCCAACTGCTGCTTCTTGCAAAACAAAATCTCCAGTAGAGTTATTGGCACGAACGCCAGAAAAATTTCGAATCGACTGCCGCAAGTTGAGATCAGGAACGGATTTTCTTGCTAATTCCCCAACGCCCTTTAAACCGGCAATTGTATTTCCTGTATCTTTTCCCGTATCCAAATCAGCATGTTGTACAGCCTCTGAATTAGGGCCTACGACTAAATTTCCATGAACAGTCGGACTAATTAGCACGCCTTTTCCAATGCTAGATGGGCATTGAAAAATCACATGATTTACAACTGTTCCTTCTGATTTGTCCAATAAATAGTATTCCCCACGTTTTGGTGTGATCTCAAAATTTGGCTCAGCGATTAAGTTATGAATATCATCTGAATGAACACCGGCAGCGTTAAAAATATATTTTGTCTGGTAGGTGGACTTAGTCGTTGTGATTTCATAGCCATTTTCAATTTTATCGATAGCAGTCACTCGATTGCTTAAAGCAATTTCTACACCGTTTCTTACAGCTGTTTCGGCCAATGCTAAACAGAATTCCCAAGGATTTACAATTGCTGCAGTAGGGGCGTAAAGAGCCCCAAGACTCTTAGTTGAAAGATTCGGTTCTTTCTTCAGAAGTTCTTCCTGATTCAATAGCTCAAGATCTGGTACCCCATTTTTGACACCACGATCATAAAGCAATTCGATAAGTTCCAGCTCCTCTGGTGAAAAAGCTACGACAAGAGAACCTATTTGGTTATAATGAACAGAAAGCTTTTGGCAGAGCTCTTTTGCTCGTTTAGCGCCTTCGACATTTAATTTTGCCATCAAAGAACCAGGTTCCGGGTCGAAGCCGGCATGCATGATCGCACTATTTGCTCTAGTCGCTCCTAAACTGACATCATTTTCAGCCTCTAAAATCAGAGTTTTTAATTTAAACTTACTCATTTCATATGCGGTAGCAGCACCCACAATTCCGCAGCCAATTACAATTACGTCGTACATAATAAATTTCCCTCCTATATAAGTAGAGTCAATAGTTCTTGTAGCAGCTTCTTTGACGTACACAAAAAAGAGTACAGTGAACAAACGCCAATGATTGTTGACGTTTGCCGCTATACTCTTTTTATCTCTAGCAGTTATTAACTTACCTGTATTATAACACCTTTAGAAACGATCAACAATCGTTAAATTGACCAGATTGCACTTGCAGTTGTTGAGACCGCGAGACTTCCAGCACCTAACGCACCCATAATATCTTCTTTGTCACGGATTAGCCCACCAACAATCAGCGGTTTTTTCGAGCGGGTAACCAGCTGTTTAATAATTTTTGGAGAAACGCTGGGCAGAACCTCAACTAAGTCTGCTTCAGTATAATTTAGTTGACGTTCTACATTCTCTAAAGCGGAAGAGTCCAATAGAAAGAAGCGTTGAATAGCTAACAACTGATGTTTCTTTGCGTGGCGAATAATTGCTGGTTTCGTTGAAATAATACCATCGAAGGCGGTAGCTTTTTTTATATAATCAATGGCCTTTTCATCAGAAGAGAGCCCTTTGACCAAATCGGCGTGTAAAATTGCTACTTTTCCGCGGGATTTGATTTTATTCGAGAGTTCAGCCAACTCCATTAGATGAGATTGAAGTATAAAAATAACCTCAGCTTCAGAATTAAGAGCAGCATCAAGTTCAGCTTCATTTTTCGCAGCAGCAATAACTGGAGCTAGTTCTAGTATTTTGTATAGTTCATGAGTATTCATCCGTCCCAACTCCTTCTAATTTCTCATTTTTTATTTTACCATGAGAAAAAAAGAAGAGGTAGCTTTGTTTGCAGAGAGCTAAAAAAATAAATTTGTGTAATTAAAAAGAACGCCCTCAGATTGCTATTTCAATCTGAGGGCGTTTAATTCTTAATAAGATCTTTCCAAAAGTTGAGTGGCTACTTTGCTTAGAACCTCTTTATTTCTTCCGCTAGGTAATTCTTCTATCTCAGTTAACGCTTTTTGTGTTAACTTCTCAGCAAAATTAAGAGCGCCTGACAACCCATTGAACGTCTCAACATAGTGAGCCAATTCTATTAGCTCATTACGTGACAGGGTTTCCGGGTTAACTAGATAGGGTCGAATAACTTCAGGATGATTATCTCGTGCAATCAGTAAAGGCAAAGTGAAGATTCCTTGTTGAACGTCCGTTAAAATAGGTTTTTGTTCATTTCCCAAGTCCAAAGAATAATTTAAAATATCATCGTAGACTTGAAAGGCTAGTCCAATCGCTGATCCGATTCTTTTTGCACGAGCTTGAAGCTTCCTATCCGCACCACCAAAATAGGCACCCTCATGACAACTGAGACGGATAAGTTCTGCCGTTTTTCCATTGATGTTTCGCAAATAGTCATCTACTGTTTGATCAGGATTAAAAGTACAAGTCATCTGAGTTAATTCACCTTGAAGCACTTTTTTCATCGCTTGAGCGTTTTTCAGAAGAAAAGGAGTCTGACTCATACATTCAGCTAGCAATTCAAAATAACTAGTATACATAAAATCTCCTGTGTAAACCGCGACATCTTTACCAAAACGTGCTTGGATAGACGGTGATCCGCGACGAGTAGGAGAATCATCAATAATGTCATCATGGACAAGTGTTGCAGAATGCAGCAATTCAAGGGAAGCCGCGATTTTTATTAATTGTTCCTCATCTTTTTTTACCCCAAAATCTGCAAAAAGAAAAAAGAGTGCCGGACGGATCATTTTTCCTCCTGTTGAAGAAAATTTTGTGATGGCCTCTTCAATCGATTTATTATTAATAACAAGTCTTTGTGAGATCAATTTCTTAACCTGAATTAGATTTCCCTGGATTTCAGGATATTCATTCCAATAGTCTAACATGGGAGCTCCTTCTTACAACGTTTTCACTTTTATTTTAGCGCATACTTCTCGTAAAGACTATTAGAATGCTTAATGAATATTTAGTGAGAACAAACACATGTAAGACAAGCAAATCTTTTGAACAAAAAGTGTAAAAATAGCATAATGAGTATGAAAAAGAAAACATAGAAAGTTGGGTGAAATGAATTTAGCTGTTTTCTTGGAGCTCGTGGAATTTAAAGCGAAAACTGCGAGTGTCCTGCCTTTTTTTATTGGGATTTGTTTTAGCCTGTATAATTTTCACAAACTTCATTTAGGTCTAGTCCTGTTGTACTTTATCGCGATGGTCATTTTTAATATGGCTGTCGATATTTTAGATAATTACAATGACTATCACCATGCGACGGAAATTCACGACTATCGAGAAAAGACCAATATCATTGGAAGAGAAAACTTGGATTTAAAAATCGTTTTCCGAATGATGATTGGAATGATCATTGTTTCGGCAATGATTGGAATCGGTTTGTCTTTCATAGTCGGATGGCCTTTTTTATTAATGGGGTTATTTTGTTATGGTGTTGGTATCTTTTATTCATCTGGACCAAAACCACTATCCAGCCTACCGTTAGGAGAGGTCTTTTCCGGTATAACAATGGGGTTTATGATCACACTCTTGTGTGTCTATCTAAATGCGTATGACGTATTTCAATGGAGCTTCAATAATTTAAGTGAAATCTTTATGATCTCACTACCAAATACGTTGTGGATTGCAAATTTGATGCTGGCGAATAACATCTGTGACTTAGAAGAAGACGAAACGAATAATCGCTTTACTTTGGTTCATTATCTAGGGAAGCATCGAGCACTCAATTTATTTGTTACTTTGAATATTCTTGCTTTTCTGGCCATTTTATTGTCGGTGCTTCTCAGATTTGCTCCGTGGTCAATGCTGGGAACTTTTTTGGCAGCACCTTTTATTTTCAAACAGGTTCAATTGTTTTTGAAGCGACAAATTAAACGTGAGACGTTTATCTGTGCAGTCAGAATTTTAGCGGTAGGAGCGACCGCACAAGTAATCAGCTTCGCATTAGTGTTTCTATTTTAAAGGGGGATTTGTAAAATGAAAGAAATCGTCATTTTAGGTGCAGGTTATGCAGGATTGCGGGCCTTGCATGTATTACAAAAATCAGGAGCAGATATTCATATTTCGTTAGTGGATCGCAACGACTATCACTATGAATCTACAAGTTTGCACGAGGTTGCTGCTGGTACACAACCAGATGAAAAAATTTGCTACAATATAAAAGATGTTGTTAATCCAAACAAAACGACTTTTATTCAAGATACGGTAGAAAAGATTGATGCTGAGGAAAAGAAAGTTTATTTAGAAAACCAAACACTGTCTTATGACTATTTAATTGTAGCTTTAGGTTTCCAATCAGAATCATTTGGTATTCCTGGTGTAAAAGAAAATTCTTTAGAAATGGTTGACGTGAAGACAGCGGATCTAGTACACAAACACATTATCGAACAAATGAAGAAATATAAAGAAACACAAAATGAAGAATATTTACGAATCGTAGTCTGCGGTGCTGGCTTCACAGGTATTGAACTAGTAGGAGCTTTAGTAGAAGGTAGTAAAGCTTTTGCAGATATCGCTGGTGTAAAACCGAGTGAGATTGAGATTTATTGCGTTGAAGCGGTGGACAAAATTTTACCGATGTTTAGTGACAAACTGGGGCAATATTGCTTAAACTACTTGGATAAATGGGATGTAAAATTACTGACTGGCAAACCAATCAAAAAAGTTGAACCTGGGGCAGTCATTTACCAAAATTCAAAAGAAGATGAAAATGATCTTGTTGCGCTTAAAGCGAAAACGATTATTTGGACAACCGGAGTTAGCGGAAGTCATGTGGTAGGAGATTCAGGCTTTGAAGAACGTCGAGGTCGCGTAATGGTGAAACCAAACTTAACTGATCCAAATCATGATGACGTTTATTTACTAGGTGATGTATCTGCGGTTATGGATCCTTCAAGTAACAGACCATATCCAACAACTGCACAAATTGCTTTAAAAATGGGTTCGTATGCAGGTAAGGA
Source organism: Enterococcus sp. DIV0756 (assembly GCF_051710745.1). Classification (NCBI taxonomy): domain Bacteria; kingdom Bacillati; phylum Bacillota; class Bacilli; order Lactobacillales; family Enterococcaceae; genus Enterococcus; species Enterococcus sp. DIV0756. Next base: position 1,647,795 of record NZ_JBIOLF010000001.1, read on the forward strand.
TATTTTGAATCAAATAAAAGGGCAACCAAGCAAACCTTTCTCATTCAAATCCTTGGGTTCTGTCGCATCAATTGGTAACACACATGCATTCGGTGTAGTAGGCAGCACAGAAGTAACTGCGTATCCGGCATCCTTTATTAAAAAGGCGATTATGGACCGCTCACTATTTGAAACAGGCGGCGTCAAAGAAGTACTGGCAAAAGGCCGTTTTGATTTTTATCATTAAACCGAAACCTGATAATAGGGTATTTAAAAAGCACTCGAAAATTTTCGAGTGCTTTTTTCATTAACCAAAATAATTAATTCCCATTGCTTGCTTTACTTCAGCTAAAGTTTCAGCAGCGACTGCTTGTGCTTTCTCGCTACCTTCTTTTAGCATTTGCATGATGGCATCGGGATCTTTAGCATATTCTTCACGGCGCGCACGAATTGGGCCGAATTCAGCTTCCAAGACATCAATCAAATACCGTTTTATTTTAACATCACCCAGGCCACCACGACGATAATGTTCTTTAAGTTCAGCAATTTTTTCTTTATCCTTACCAAAGACGTCTAAGTAAGTGAACACCATATTGCCTTCAACTTGACCAGGATCTTCCACATGAATATGGTTGGGGTCGGTGTACATACTCATAACTTTTTTTGCTAAAACATCCGCAGAATCTGCTAAATAGATGCCATTGCCTAATGATTTACTCATTTTTCCGTTGCCATCAATACCTGGCAGACGACCTTGCCCTTTTTCAGGAAAAACTCCTTTTGGTTCAACCAACACATCGCCGTAAGTATGATTGAAACTTTGAACAATTTCCTGTGTTTGTTCAAGCATCGGTTTTTGATCTTCACCAACAGGAACAAGGTTTGCTTTGAATGCTGTAATATCTGAAGCTTGAGAAACAGGATAAATAAAGAAGCCAGTAGGAACACTTTCACCAAACTTTTTCTGCTCGATTTCAGATTTAACTGTCGGGTTACGACGAACACGTCCGACACTTACTAAATTCAAGTAATACATTGTTAATTCCGCTAACTCAGGAATTTGTGACTGGATAAAGAGTGTGGAACGTTTGGGATCTAGTCCCACCGCCATATAGTCAAGCGCAACCTGTAAAACATTGGAGGACACCTTTTCTGGATTTTTTGCATTATCAGTTAAAGCCTGCATGTCGGCTATCATAATAAATAACTTGTTTTCAGGTTTTTCCTGCATTAATACACGATTTCTCAACGAGCCAACATAATGGCCTAAATGTAATTGTCCAGTTGGACGATCTCCAGTCAAAATGATATTTTTCATTAACTCACCTTTTCGTAAAAATTTCTTTCATTAGTCTCTTCAAATACTACCTTTTTTTTTCAATCATGACAACTCTTATCCCCATTTTAATCACAACCGACAAATAGTCTTATGTAAGAAAACATTACACGATAATGATAAATGATAGAAAAATTTTTTCGATCGTTGAGTTTTTTTCTTTACAAAGTAAAAAAACTTAGCTTATAATTAAACTCACATTGGAAAAATTAGAGAACGATAAGGAAAATGGGGTGGTTAGACATGCCAATGGTTGAATTTAAGCATGTGGAAAAATACTATGGGAAATTTCATGCTTTAAAAAAAATTGATTTATCCTTTGAAAAAGGAGAGGTCGTTGTGGTGATCGGACCATCTGGATCAGGGAAGAGCACAATGCTCAGATGTATCAATGGTTTAGAGGATATTTCCTCAGGGGAACTACTGGTAAACGGTAAAAACCTCCACAGCAAAGAAGTAAAATTAAAAGACATTCGAAAAAACATCGGAATGGTTTTTCAACATTTCAATCTTTACCCAAACAAAACTGCGTTAGAAAATATTACGTTAGCACCAATCAAAGTCTTAAAACAGTCGCCAGAAGAAGCTACTAAGACTGCTGAAAAATTATTAGATAAAGTTGATATGTTAGACAAGAAGGATTCATACCCTTCCATGTTATCTGGAGGACAGCAACAACGGATCGCCATCGCTCGCGGTTTAGCGATGAATCCTGACTTGCTGCTTTTTGATGAGCCAACATCGGCACTAGACCCAGAGATGATTGGTGACGTGTTGAATGTTATGAAGAAAATTGCTCGTGATGGCATGTCAATGATTGTCGTAACTCATGAAATGGGATTTGCTAAAGAAGTAGCGGATCGGATCATTTTCATGGCAGACGGCGAAGTCTTAGAAGATACACGGGATATCAAAGGGTTCTTTGAAAAACCACAAGAGGTCCGAGCACAACAATTTGTTAGCAAAGTAATTAATCACTAGGAGGGCAGTATATGTCGAAGATTAAAAAAATGGTCTCCTTGCTAGTTCTTCCATTACTGCTTGTAATCGTGTTGTCAGGATGTAAAGGAGACAGTGTTGCAAATGAGAATATTGCGAAACGAATCAAAGAAGAACCAACGATCACGTGGGGCGTGAAATATGATACGCGCTTGTTCGGTATGATGGATATTAAAACGCGTAAAGTTGAAGGTTTTGATATTGATATAGCAAAGGCCATCACAAAAGAAATTCTTGGTGAAAATGGGAAAGCAGAATTTGTCGAAGTGACATCAAAGACACGGATTCCGTTACTTAAAAACGGAAATATTGATGCAATCATTGCCACTATGACAATTACTGAAGATCGAAAAAAAGAAGTTGATTTTTCGGATATTTATTTTGATGCAGGTCAGTCACTATTGGTAAAAAAAGGCAGCCACATCAAAAATATCAAGGATTTGACATCTGATGATACGGTGTTAGCCGTTAAGGGGTCCACTTCTACGATAAATATTCGCAAACACGCACCCGATGCTAAAATTCTCGAATTAGAAAATTATGCAGAAGCATTTACCGCCTTACAATCTGGACAAGGTCAAGCGATGACTACAGATAACGCGATCTTGTTAGGGATGGCATCAGAAAATGATCAATATGAACTAACAGGTGGTACATTCACGAACGAGCCATATGGTATTGCGATCAATAAAGGCCAAGACGATTTCTTGAAAGAAGTTAATCGTGCGCTTCACAGAATGCATGACAATGGCACTTACAACAAAATATTTGAAAAATGGTTCCCTAAAGATGCAGACGGTCGAGCGAAAAAGGGGGCACAATTCTAATGACACAATTATTCCAAACGTTTTCTGCTGATTTTGTCAGTGGCTTTAAGTTTACTATCTATGCGAGTATATTAGCTTTAGTTTTTAGTTTAATTATTGGGACACTTATGGCAATTTTACAATTGTCTCACAATCGAGTTATTCGAAGCTTAGCAAAAGCCTATGTGGCCTTTTTCCGAAATATTCCGCTTTTAATCATTGTAATGTTCTTTTATGTCGTAGCACCAATGTATTTCTACAGTTTCGATGGTTTTCAAGCGGGGACGATCGGTTTGACAATCTATACCTCGGCGTTTATTGCAGAGACTGTGCGTTCAGGAATTCAAACAGTACCTAAAGGGCAAATGGAAGCCGGACTATCGTCAGGGTTCTCATACGCTGAGACAATGCGTTATATTGTATTACCGCAAGCGTTCAAAATTGTGGTGCCACCATTAGGAAATCAATTTATCAATTTAATCAAAAATTCTTCAATTTTGGCAATGGTTGCCGGGTTAGATTTAATGTATCAAGGTGATTTGATTGCCAGCACGACTTTTAATACGTTTGATACCTACATTATTGTTGGTTTGTTTTATTTAGTTTTAACACTGCCATTGTCTTATCTGATGAACTATTTAGATAAGCATTGGTCAAATGCCTAAAAAGGAAGGGGTAAAAAATAATGAGTGATGCTTTTTCATGGATTAATTTACGATTCCTTTTGGATGGGCTGTGGGTGACGATTCAAGTTTCAGTCGTATCGATTATTTTTAGTATGATACTCGGGGGAATCGCTGGAACTGTTCGTTACAGTAACATTCCGATACTTTCAAAGGTTGTAGGTATAATCGTAGATATTATTCGTAATTTACCATTATTACTAATCATCTTTTTCACGTATTTTGCCTTACCACAAATTGGAATCAAACTGAATATTTTCTGGGCAGCAGTTGCTGCACTGACCATTTTTGAATCAGCGATGTTATCTGAAATTTTCCGTGCCGGATTAAATGCTGTTCCATCTGGACAAACAGAAGCGGGAATGTCATCTGGTTTGACTTATGTCCAAACCTTGACCATGATTGTTATGCCGCAGGCTTTTAAATCAATGCTGCCGGCAATTTTAAGTCAGTTGATCTCGCTGATTAAGGATACGTCGTTGGCCGTGATTATTTCATTGCCTGAGTTGACGCATAACGCAAAAATTATTTATGGTCAAAATACCAATTATGTTATTCCGATGTTTATTGCAATGACGGCAATGTACTTTGTCGTTTGCTATTTATTATCCGTAGTTTCAAACATATTAGAAACAAGTAAATACAATTACTAAAAAAGTGAGGCTCTTCATTAAATATAGAAGAGCCTCACTTTTTATTCTTTTTCTTGTTCTGTTTCTCGTTCAGTTTCTTTCATAGCTGGATCTTCATAAATGGCACCGGCTTCCGTTTTGCCGAGTTTTTCCAACATGCTTGGTTCATGATCATCTACAGGATGTTCTTTTTTCTTTTTTTCTGTTTCCTTTTCTGTCGCTTTGATTGCGGGATCTTGATTACGATCGCCAGCAGAAACTTTCCCCATGTTTTCGGTTAGTTCTTTTTTATCCATTTTTATCCACCTCTCTCGTAAATAGTGTAGCATTAATTGTTATTCATTCAAAAGAAAACGCTTTTTATAAGACGGGGTTCTAGGGCTTGAAATATTTCGTTAAAAAGTGGAAAATAAGATGATACTTGTAACAAGATAGGGTGAGCGTTTTGTCAAATGAAAGACCAATTGGATTTATTGATTCTGGTGTAGGTGGATTAACAGTAGTGAAGGAGGCCATGCGCCAGTTACCTAACGAAGAAATCGTATATCTTGGAGATACGGCACGTTGTCCGTATGGTCCTCGACCTGCTGAGCAAGTCATTGAGTTTACGTGGCAAATGACTCGTTTTTTATTGAAAAAAAATATTAAAATGCTTGTGATTGCCTGCAATACGGCGACTGCAGTAGCATTAGATGAGATCAAAAAGAATGTTGATATTCCGGTAATAGGTGTTATTCAACCTGGTTCGCGTGCAGCGTTAAAAGCTAGTAATAGTGGACGAGTTGGCATTATCGGGACGTTAGGAACGGTTAAAAGCGGCTCTTATAAGCACGAGTTGCAGGAAAAAGCTCCGGACACCTATGTATCCAGCTTAGCATGTCCGAAATTTGTACCAATCGTAGAAAGTAATCAGTTTAATAGCTCAGTAGCGAAAAAAATTGTTTCGCAAACACTGACGCCTTTAAAAAAAGAAAAATTGGATACGTTAATCTTAGGCTGTACGCATTATCCTTTGTTACGTCCGATTATTCAAAATGTCATTGGTCAACAAGTGACATTAATTGATTCGGGTGCAGAAACGGTCAACGATGTTAGTACGTTGCTGGATTACTTCAATTTGAATAATTACGAACAAACTGAAAATAAGGCGAGAATGTTTTATACGACTGGTTCACCAAAAATGTTTAAGGATATCGCTGGTGAATGGTTAGCTATTAGAGATTTAGATGTGACACATATTGATTTAGGAGGAAAATAATTTGCGACACGATGGAAGAACAGTTCAACAATTACGACCGATTAAGATCGAAACGAATGTTTTTAAGCATCCTGAAGGATCAGTGGTCATTTCTTTTGGTGATACGAAAGTTATTTGTTCAGCAACATTAGAAGATTCAGTACCGCCGTTTTTACGTGGTAGTGAAACAGGATGGGTTACAGCTGAATACAGTATGCTGCCAAGAGCAACAAATACACGTAATCGACGAGAAAGCGCGAAAGGAAAACTATCCGGTCGTACCATGGAGATTCAGCGTCTGATTGGTCGTTCTTTACGAGCTGTCATCGATCTTGAGCTATTAGGCGAACGCAGTATTATCGTTGATTGTGATGTGATACAAGCTGATGGCGGAACGAGAACCGCAAGCATTACAGGAGGATTTGTCGCATTACGCTTAGCTGTTAACAAACTGTTAGCGAGTGGTGAGTTACTAGAAGATCCAATTAAAGAGCATTTAGCAGCGATTAGTGTCGGAATGTTGCCAGATGGAACGGTTGTCACTGATCTGGATTATCAGGAAGATTCTTCGGCAGCCGTCGATATGAACTTGGTAATGACAGAATCTGGCCGTTTTGTAGAAATTCAAGGAACTGGGGAAGAAGCGACCTTTGACGACGATGAATTGAATACATTGATTCTACATGGAAAAGCAGGGATTGCTGAATTAATAGCCTACCAAAAAGAGACACTTTTTGATGAAGTGGAAACGGAAGACAAGACGATTGTTATTGCGACACGTAATCCAGGTAAGGCGAAAGAATTTGCCGCCTTGTTCGCAAAAGAGGGGTATCAAACGAAAACACTACTAGATTATCCTGATTTGCCTGATGTTGAGGAAACTGGGAAAACCTTTGAAGAAAATGCTCGTTTAAAAGCTGAAACGATTGCTCAACTGCTACAACAACCTGTTTTAGCGGATGATTCTGGATTAGTAGTGGATGCCTTAAATGGAATGCCAGGAATATTTTCTGCTCGTTTTGCCGGAGAACGAAAAAGCGACGCGGCAAACAATGCGAAGTTATTGCATGAGTTGACCGACGTTCCAGATGAACAAAGAACTGCTCATTTTCATTGTACGTTAGTTTTTGCCGCGCCTAAAAAAGAAAGTTTAGTGGTGGAAGCGGACTGGGATGGGCAAATTGCTCGAATTCCTCAAGGAGACAATGGTTTTGGCTATGACCCATTATTTATCGTTCCTGGCTACAATAAAACATCTGCTGAATTAACATCTGAGGAAAAGAATGAAATCAGTCATCGTGGGATGGCTGTAAAAGAGTTAGAAAGAAGCTGGAAAGAATGGTTGGAGGGAAATAAATGAAGTATCTAGTTGTGAGTGACAACCATGGTGACCGTAATATTTTAACAGAAATTGTTAATCGCTATGTTGATAGGGTAGATCATATGTTTCATTGTGGTGATTCAGAGTTGAAAGCCAATGATGAGCTATGGGAGCATTTTACTGTAGTTACTGGTAATTGCGATTATGACCCTGGGTATAAGAAGGAACAGATTGTTTCAGTTGGTAATGATGTTATCTATATGACTCACGGTCATTTATCAAATGTTCGCTTTGGATTGACAATGCTTTCTCTACAAGCGCAAGAAGTTGGAGCAAATATTGCCTTATTCGGACACATCCATCAAGCAGTGGCTGAGCTTGATAAAAATATTTTATTCGTGAATCCGGGGAGTATTTCACAGCCGCGAGGGCCAATTCAGATTCCTAGTTATGCGATTATTGACAGCGAAGAGGCAGAATATCGTATTCAATATTACAATCGTGCGCATCAGGAGATTGAAGAGCTGAGCGCTGTTTTTGAACGTTAGTTCCTAATTTTTATTAAATTTTTGATGAAATACCGCTTTCTTTTTGCCGTTACGGTAAAATAAGGTGAAGATATTAGAACGGAGGCGTCATATGATTAGTCCCGCAATTGAACAATTAATGATGGAACATGAGGAAACTATGATGATTCCAGCGGAGAATGTGGCTAATGTGATGAAGGAACATCCATTAGAACATGCGCTATTGCTTTTGTCACAGGCTGGTTATTCAACCATCCCTGTTTTAGATAAAGAGGATCATTTTGTAGGTTTGCTAAGCTTGAATGATATTGTAAAAAAAATGTTAGGGATCGATGGTATTGATACATCCAATTTAGAAGAATTGACTGTAGCGGATGTTATGAAGACGGATGTTGCAGTGATGCGACCGGATGCCGAATTAGAAGATATTTTACATTTATTGGTTGATGCTTCTTTCTTGCCAGTATTAGATCACGATGGAATCTTCTGCGGAATCGTGACTCGCAGAGAAATTTTAAAAGCGGTAAACTATACTTTTCATGCTTTTCATCGGAAAAATCCTGAAACTCAATTAATTTTCCACGCTAATTCTTCAAACTAATAAAGCTCCTAAACAGGAGATTGGATTGACGATTAAACAGACCTTACGTTCAAATAATGGACGTAGGGTCTGTTTTTTTTACTACTAGGATTATAGTGTAAAAAGTAGTCTTTTTATAAAATAGTATCCTTTAGGCCAAATATGGATATTCCCATTTAATTAGGTATTTTATGACTATTTTTTTATGCTTTTCGTATCAAAATATGAGATTCCGTTTAGCGACAATTTTCATTTGTACTTTTATACCTGATCGATTAGGAGAGTATAAATACATCGTTTTAAAGCAAGCTTCTCCATGTCCGGATTACGAACGAGCTTTTCAACTTAAGCTATGCAATCAGTTGTTCAAAAGCGGAGATAGTTCGTCATACGTTTTTTGAGAACATAGTGAGAATACAGATGAATTGACAATAACAATGAATCATGCTAATTTTATCAAGCAAGTGTTTAAATAGTAACCGTTACGGTTAAGCTCGATTGATTAATCAATTAGGAGAATATGAATGGCAAAAAAATCTAAAATTGTTAAAATGCAAAAACAACAAGCGTTAATTGAACATTACGCAGAACAGCGTTTAGCTTTAAAAAAGGCTGGCGATTACGAAGGTTTATCGAAATTACCGCGTGATTCGAACCCTAATCGACTAAAACATCGTGACCTAATCGATGGACGTCCAAGAGGCTACATGCGAAAATTCGGCATGTCTCGCATCAAATTTCGTGAGTTGGCTCATAAGGGCCAGATTCCTGGGGTTAAAAAAGCTAGTTGGTAAAATTGCTATAAACTGTTCAAAACTAGAAGCATTCCTCTTTTAATTTTGTTAGACTAAAGATGTTTAACAAAGCGGAGAGGAGAGATAGAATGAAAAAAGCTTTATTTGTCCTGTTAGATGAGTACGCCGATTGGGAAGCTGCCTATTTACTGAGTCTTCTAAATCAAAGAGACGATTGGCAAATTGAAACTGTTTCAAATTTACCTCAAGTAAGATCCATTGGAGGGTTAAAAACGATGATTGATCTACATTTTTCTGAAATTGATCAAATGCATCATTTACTCGTTCTGATTGGTGGTAATTCTTGGGATATCCAAGATCAAAATCTTTATCGAATGATCGATGAACAACTATCTAATGGGTTACCAGTTGCTGCTATTTGCGGTGCGGTGGATTACTTAGCGTTTCATGGTTTTTTAGAAGGATACAGACACACAGGAAATACTCGTATTCGTTGGCAGGATTTTTCAAACTATCAGTCTCCTGAGAACTTTGTAGAAAGGTTAGCGGTCATTGATCGAAACCTTGTTACTGCGAATGGAACGGCAGCTTTGGATTTTACCGAATTTGCTTTACAATTAATCGGTGACAGTATGATCGAAGCGAAAAGAGAAGTTGATTTGTATCGGCTCGGATTTTATGGGTATCAAGAAAAATACGGTAGCTCCTTTGGAAAATAAAGAAGTTCGTTCCATGAATATACATGGAGCGAACTTCTTTATTTTCCTAACACAATCGGATCGTTTGGAATAGTAAAACCATTTTGATTTAAAATTTTCACATAAGCAGTCAAAAATTCCTCCTGCAACTTGTATTGTTTCCCGTTTGTAACATATAGAATTGTGCGAATCGCGTAATTGCTGTTACCTAAGTCAACCATTCCAAAAAGAGTCGGCCCATCAAATATTTCCTCTTTAAATTCCTCAGCCAGCTTTTTATTCGTTTCTTCAATCAACTGACTAATTTTATCGAAACCCTCATCTGGTTGAATTCGAATATCTACTTTAACCTGCATGTGCGCCCGAGAAAGATTACTGATGGTTGTAATGTTACGATTAGGAATAAAATGAACGGTACCATCTGTGGATTTCATCTGCAGCATACGAATACCAACAGAGGTCACAGTACCTTCAACTTGCAGGTCAGTTAATCGGATATAATCACCAACATCGATCTGTTGTTCCATAATAATGAAGAAACCAGTGATGATATCATTCGTAAAACCTTGAGCGCCTAATCCTATGGCAATACCAGCAATACCAGCACCGGCTAGAAGTGATCCCACTGGAATACCAAGCGTATCCAAAATTGAATATAGGAAAAAGAAAAAAAGTGTGTAAGAAAACACATTCATTGATAAAGCATGGATTGTTTCAATCCGAGTAGCGTTATCGGTCATTTTCTTTTTCTGTCGATCAAAGGATTGATTAATTAAAAAACTTCCAATTTTTCTTATCAAATAAAACAAGATCAAGACTGCAAGAATAGTGATTCCTTTTTGAATCAGAACAGAAAAGACACGATCCCAATCAATTGATTGCCAATATTTTTGCCAGGCAGATAATTGTTCGGTTGCTTGATCCACTACATTGGTAGTACTTGAATCCACTGTTTGCGTTGTAAATAAAAACATAATGCACTCCTATTAAATTAATAAAATCAGTGTAACAATCTTTCGCTTTTCTGTCGACCGAGGGATGAAAGATATCATTTCATTATAATTGAAAAAAATCATGACAACGGTGTGAGAAAATGATAGACTAACATTTAAATAAGAAGGGGATGATAGAATGGTGAATATAAAATGGGAAGAATTGGGTTTTGATTATATCAAGACACCTTTCCGCTATATATCTCATTGGAAAAACGGGCAATGGGATGATGGTGTATTAACTGAGGATAATACAATCACCATTAATGAAGGCTCGACTTGTCTCCATTACGGACAAGAATGTTTTGAAGGCTTGAAAGCTTATCGAAGAAAGGATGGAAAAATTAATTTATTCCGACCGGATGAAAATTCAAAACGTTTGAACAAGAGCGCTGAACGTTTGCAGATGCCAGCTGTACCAGAGGATAAATTCATTGATGCAGTGAAGAAAGTGGTAAAAGCGAACGAAGAGTATGTACCACCTTATGGTACAGGAGCAACTTTGTATTTACGACCATACTTGATTGGTGTCGGACCGAACATCGGGATTGTTCCGGCTCCTGAATATATATTTGGTGTATTTTGTATGCCAGTAGGGCCATACTTCAAAGGAGGATTGACACCGAGTAATTTTATTGTCTCCGAATATGATCGGGCAGCACCATTTGGTACAGGGGCTGCTAAAGTCGGTGGGAACTATGCAGCAAGCTTATTACCGGGACAAATTGCGCACGATCGAAACTTTTCTGATTGCATCTATCTAGATCCTGCAACACATACGAAAATTGAAGAAGTTGGCTCTGCTAATTTCTTTGGGATTACGCATGATAATCAATTTATTACACCGGATTCACCATCGATTTTGCCAAGTATCACAAAATATTCATTGCTTTATCTCGCAAAAGAACGTTTTGGCTTGGAAGCAATTGAAGGGGATGTTCGCCTAGATGAACTAGATAAGTTTTCCGAGGCTGGAGCCTGTGGTACCGCCGCAATTATCGCGCCGATTGCCGGAATTCAAAATGGGGAAGATTTCCATGTTTTTTATAGCGAGACAGAAGTAGGGCCTGTAACGAAAAAATTATATGATGAGCTTGTAGGAATACAATTTGGCGACGTCGAGTCACCAGAGGGATGGATTTTTGAAGTTTAATCATTGATAATAAAAATCGCCGTTCTTTAAGGACGGCGATTTTTATACGTAAGAAAGATTTAGCTTAAGTGTACACCCTTATCGACATAAATAATGTCACCGATGATTCCAGTAGCTAAAGGACTAAGCAAGAAGGCACATGAGTTACCAACTTCTTCAATTGTCACTGCGACCTTATCTGGTGTACGTTCTTCAGAAAGACTCAACAATGATTGATAATCCTTTACACCTGTTACTGCCAAGGTTTTAATAGCTCCTGCTGAAATTGCGTTGACCCGTATATTTTTGGGAGCCAATTCAGTGGCTAAATAACGAACCTCAGCCTCTAATGCCGCTTTTGCGATTCCCATCATATTGTAGTTAGGGATCGAACGCTCAGATCCCATGTAAGTCATTGTCACGATGCTGCCGCCATCAGTCATTAACGGAGCAGCATACTTTGATACTGCTAATAATGAGTAGGCACTGATATCTTGCGCTAGTTGGAAGCCATCTCGCGTGATCTCAGTAACATTTCCAGACAATTCTTCTTTATTAGCAAAAGCAATCGAATGAACTAAACCATCGATAGAACCAAATTCTTCTTTAATGATAGAAAATGCTGCTTCAATCTTTTCGTCACTTGCTACATCAAGCTCAAACATGTTGGCATCTTCGCCAACTAGCTTCACTAAATTTTTCTTCATACGATCGTTTTGATACGTGTAGATGATTTCTGCTCCCTGATCAGCAATGGCTTTCGCGCATCCCCAGGCAATGCTTTTTTTATTGGCTACGCCAGTTACGACAATTTTTTTTCCAGTTAAGATAGACATTAAATGACACACTCCTAAGTAATATAAAAAATAATATGCTCTCATTATGTTGTAAAAAGCTTTGATTGTCAAACTATTTTTTCAATTGTTCTAATACGTCTTGATTAAACTGTTAGAATATGATAGTTTGATAATCAAATAAAATATTCATAGAGGTGCAAAATGGAAAAAATTATGAATGTCGAAGAAATTATGGCTGCGATTCCGAATCGCTTTCCCATTTATTATTTAGATGCGGTCACAGAGTTTGAAGACGAGAAGCATATCACAGCGGTAAAGAACTTAACTATGAACGAAGATTTCTTCCAAGGCTATTTTCCAGGTGAACCAATTATGCCTGGAACATTGATTGTAGAAGCACTTGCTCAAGCAGGTTCGTTGCTAATCTTGAAATCAGCAGCGTTTGAAGGGAAGACAGCCTATATTGGCGGTATCAATAAGGCAAACTTTTTAGAATTCGTACGACCTGGAGACACATTATTTTTGAATTTTGATATTCAGAAAGTCAAAGGTCCTGTGGGCACGGCAAAGGCATGGGCAACAGTAGAAGATAAAGTCGTAACGGAATGTGAGTTCACATTTATCGTTGGAGACAAAGATCAAAAAAAATAATTTAAAAAAGAACCGAATTCTCTCAATTAAAGAAAATTCGGTTCTTTTGACTATTTCTTCGGTTCTTGCAAGACCTTTACTTCTGTGACCTTCACCGGATCAACAGGTGTTGATTTTTCACCAGAACCGCTGTCCTTGACTTCACCGCCTGCAATCTTATCAACAACATCCATACCCTCAGTGACTTGACCAAACACGGTGTACTCACCGTCTAATTTTGGTGCGCCACCTTTTTTGTAGGCTTCGATAATTTTTTCAGGATAGTATTGAATCGCTAAACCGTCACTCTGATCTTCATTATTCGTTACGATAAAGAACTGACTGCCGTTACTGCTGCGAGATTCTGCTCGTGCCATTGAAAGCGCACCGCGGATATTATAAAGTTGCTTGGAATCTTCGGTCTTGAAGCCTTTTTTCCAAATACTTTCACCGCCAGTACCATCACCTTTAGGGTCGCCGCCTTGGATCATAAAGTCCTTGATCACTCGATGGAAAGGTGTGTCCTTATAGTAACCACCTTTAGCATGTTTAACAAAGTTTTCTACTGCTTTTGGTGCTTGTTCTGGGAAAAGCTTGATCTTTATGTTTCCTTCAGTTGTAACAAGTTCCACTAAGTATTCATCATCAGTAACTTTATCGTTCAACTGAGGCAAATCCAATTTATTTAAATCTACACTGGATTCCGTTGTTTTTGTGGCACTTTCTTTTGTATCTTTCGTAGCATTATCGCTGCCACAAGCGGCGAATAATCCGATCGACAAGGCTAAGCTTGCACCGATCATTAATTTTTTGAATTGCATATAATTCTCCTTTTCAAACTTATTATCATTCTTATGATAACAAACTTTTAAGTCAGTTCCTATGAAAAAAAGGTGACTTTTGCTTCAAAAAATTTATTGAAATGCCCAATAAAAAAAGGAGATCAAAAATGATCTCCTTGAATGCTACTCGAATTTTATAAATTAGCAAATTTTTCTAACAAACGAATCATTTGGCAAGTAAAGCCGTATTCATTGTCATACCAAGCAACTGTTTTAACTAATTGGTAGTCGCCCGCTGAAGTTACTTCAGTTTGTGTTGGGTCAAAGATTGATCCTTGAGTAGTTCCGATGACATCACCAGAAACGATTTCGCGATCGTCGTAACCAAATGATGGGTTATCAACGGTATGTTTCTTAATCGCTTCGTTGACTTGATCAGCAGTTACTTTTGTTTTAAGAATTGATACCAATTCAGTCAATGAACCATCAACAACAGGAACACGTTGTGCATGTCCTTGTAATTTTCCGTTCAATTCTGGAATTACTAAGCCGATAGCTTTAGCAGCACCAGTTGAATGTGGAATCGTATTATCAGCAGCAGAACGTGCAGCACGTAAGTTACCGCCTTTAACCGGTCCATCTAACAACATTTGAGTTGAAGTGTAAGCATGAACGGTAGTCATTGTACCAACTTCAATACCGAATTCTTCATTTAAGAAGTAAGCCATAGGGGCTAGGCAGTTGGTTGTACAAGAACCTGCTGAAATAATTTTATCGTTAGAATCTAAAGTATCATCATTTACGTTGTAAACGATTGTTTTCATTTGACCTGCTGGGGCTGAGATAACGACACGTTTAACACCTGCGTCTAAGTGAGCTTGTGCTTTTTCTTCTGAAGTATAGAATCCAGTACACTCAAGCACGATGTCAACACCGTTTTCTTTTACCCAAGGGATTTTACTTGCATCTGGTTCAGCATATACACGCGTTTTTTCACCGTCAACAACGATTGAATCTTCTGTCGCAGTAACTGTTCCAGGGTATGTGCCATGTGTTGAGTCAAATTGTAATAATTGTGCCAACATTGTAGGACTTGTTAAGTCGTTGATTGCTACTACTTCGATATCGTCTGATACTTCTTTGATCCGGCGGAAAGCCAAACGACCAATACGTCCAAATCCATTAATACCTACTTTTACTGTCATAACCAAAAGTTCCTCCTTTTTAATATCAAGCAAAGCTTGATGCCTTACATTTTTCATTTTGCAACGCATCAATTTTTTTGTCAAAAGATATTACCTGAGAAATATATTTATAGGAAAATCACTATAAAAAGAGAGCCCACCAATTTTTTTCTTAAGCTTCTATCAATAAGAATGGACTTTTTCGCGTAATCTAGCTACAATAAACGAGACTTTGTTTAATGTGGAGATTCAGTAGTCAATAAAATAAAGAGTGAAGGAGGACACGAAGATGTCCATGTTTTTAGATCAAGTAACAATTGATGTCAAAGCTGGTAAAGGCGGCGACGGAATGGTTGCTTTCCGTCGTGAAAAATACGTACCTGATGGCGGACCAGCCGGCGGCGATGGCGGACGAGGCGGCGATGTGATTCTAGTCGTTGATGAAGGGTTACGTACATTGATGGATTTTCGTTATAATCGTCATTTTAGAGCCACTCCAGGAGAAAACGGAATGAGTAAAGGAATGCACGGACGTGGAGCTGAAGATACGTATGTTAGCGTCCCACCTGGAACGACTGTTCGTGATGCCGATACTGGTGCTTTAATAGGTGACTTAATTGAAAATGGTCAAGAATTGATTGTCGCTCACGGCGGGCGAGGTGGGCGAGGCAATACTCGTTTTGCTTCTCCAAGAAACCCAGCGCCTGAGTTAGCAGAAAACGGTGAACCAGGTCAGGAACGAAATATCGAACTAGAATTGAAGGTCTTAGCTGATGTTGGTTTAGTTGGTTTCCCTTCTGTTGGAAAGTCAACGATCCTTTCAGTCATTTCATCAGCACGACCAAAAATAGGAGCGTATCATTTCACTACGTTGGTACCTAACTTAGGAATGGTCACCACCAGTGATGGACGTAGTTTTGCAGCTGCTGATTTACCAGGTTTGATTGAGGGAGCATCGCAAGGTGTTGGTTTGGGAACTCAATTCTTACGACATATTGAGCGCACACGTGTCATTTTACATGTGATCGATATGAGCGGAATGGAGGGTCGCGAGCCTTATGAAGACTACCAAGCGATTAATAAAGAGCTAAGTACACATAATTTACGCTTGTTGGAGCGCCCACAAATTATTGTTGCCAATAAGATGGATATGCCAAATGCGGAAGAAAACTTGAAGAAGTTTAAAGAAGCGTTGAAAAAAGACAAGAAAGATGAATTTGCCGATGATATTCCTGTTTTTGCAATTTCAGCGATTACAAAGCAGGGATTGGATAATTTGTTGAATGCTACAGCGGATCTATTAGAGGTGACACCAGAATTCTTGTTGTATGACGAGGAAGTAGAAGAAGATACAGTTAATTATGGCTTCCAATCAAACGAACCAGAATTTACGATCACTCGTGAACCGGATGCAACTTGGGTACTCAGTGGCGAGAAATTAGAGAAGCTCTTTAAGATGACAAACTTTGATCACGATGAAACAGTTATGCGTTTTGCTCGTCAACTTCGTTCGATGGGCGTCGATGAGGCATTACGTGCTCGAGGAGCAAAAGATGGCGATCTCGTACGAATCGATAAATTTGAATTTGAATTTGTGGATTAAATAAAAATACTCTATCAAAAAAAGTATCGCAATTCATTTTGCGGTACTTTTTTGTGTGAAGAAAGCTAAAAGAAAGTGTTTTTAATTATCAATAAATAGACCAATTTGAAAAAACCAACACAAAAGATGTTGTCAATTATTAATTTATTTTTAAGAGAAATTATTGATTGAAGAATTTTGAGATTTTAAAAAAACAATGAGAATAAAAAAATAGAAAATAACGTGTTATTTTTAACTAGTTTAATCGCTATTTTTTTGTAAGTATCAATAACTGATAAAATTAAAAGAAAATGGCCTCTTAAGATCTTTCTTAAATGGTTTCGATTGAGAGTGAAAGAGATGCTAAAGTGATTAAATCTTATTTTTACAACGCTGTTATCGGTTTTATTTGGACAAAAGAATTTATTTTGTTACTAAGCCCTTAATAAAATTACTGGAGTTATATGTTCTAAATTTTTATGAATGATTCAAAAAAGTGTTGTTTAAATATGACTATTGAATTATTTTATCTAAGAAAAGTTTTTTTAACCCAAAAATTTTATCAATAATTCTAATTGTGAGTACTGAAATATAAGCTTTTGGGTAGCGTAATAGACCACGCCGGTGTAAACTAACATTGTAACAAGTAATAATTATATTGTTAATTAATAAAACTTTCCTAGTCAATCGGTTGGAAACTTATTTTTAATAATAAAAAAGGGGAATAATGTGATGCAAGTATTAATTTTAACGCACAATATTTTAGTTGAGAGACCTTTAGTTGAAAAGCTGCAACGTCTAAACATTGAAGTTTTAAGTTCAGCAAAATTACTAACAATGCTTCAAGCGAAGCAAGTACCATTAGAAGTAATGAGCTTTTTTGATGTTTTAATTGTTAGTGAAACAATTTCTGATCAAGAGTTATCAATAATTCTTGAAGAGGTCGGTGAAAAATTCACGATCATCAGAGAAACAGATCGGATGCCTCAAAAAGAAGAAAAAGCAGATTGGGAGTCTCAAGGTGTTGATGAATGGCTCCTTGAAGATGAAACACTTAGCGGGTTAAGAGAGAAACTTGCTGAGAAAACATTGAAAGAATCTGTTTATTCAATTGGTTTTGGTATGCGTACACAACAAAAAGAAAACGAACAAGAGAAACGTCCAATTCCATTGTGGAATTTAACACGTTCTGAACGTGAAATGTTGAGTACATTGATTTCAACGAAAGAAGCACCTATTAGCCGAAATGATTTGGCAGTAAAAATTTGGGGTGACAGCGACTCCGCAAGTCATATGACTCGTTTATCAACGATTATCAAACATTTACGCAACAAGTTAAAAATCGATGGTGTTGAATATGATGTCATTCGCACGAATTGGGGCGAGGGATATCAATTATCAAAAGTTTTCTTTGATCACTACATTATTGATGATCGTATTATGGAAGAAATTAAAACTGGAAACTAATTGTCAATTTGGATTGTAGAGACTATTCTCCTTAGAGTAGTCTCTACAATCTTTTTTGTATCAATAAATTTCGAAAGGATAACTCATACTATTTTCCAAAATTTCTTTTTATTGCTAAACTAGAATCAAACGAATAAGGGAGCGAAAATTAATGGAAAAACGAGTAATCATTATGAACTTCGATGTTGAATCAAAAGCCTATGAGGCATTCTCTAAGGCTAAACGGCTACACATGAATAAGTCATTTAAAGGGGAACAAATGGCTGTTGTACATCATTCTGATGATGGCGAACACAAATTTGAGATTGAAGATTTTTTAGATTTCACTGGCAGTAACAAAAGTTCCACTGGTGGTTTAATCGGTATGATGGTCGGCATTCTTGGTGGTCCAATCGGTATTTTATTGGGTTGGTTCACCGGAGGAATGATTGGCGCTACACAGGATGCGAAGGAAGTTCGAGAAGCTACTGGTGTTTTTGAATTTTTAATTGATAAAATCGGCGAGGGAGATACTGCATTGCTTTTAATTGCAGAAGAAGATGATAATCGTCCGTTAAATCAATTGGTTATGATGGAACTTGGTGGAGAAATCACTCGTCTTGATTATGAAGAAGTTGAGAATGAAGTTAAAAAGACGCAAGAGATGGCAAAAGCTTCTAAAGAAAAAGCAAAGACTGAGGAAAAGAATAATTTAGAAGAGTAATCAAAATCGGAAAAAGAATTAATTCTCTATTTAGATTGCACTGAGCAGGACTTTCTTCTAAAATAAGGTTAATTTGATAGAAAGTCAGGAAGATTATGGAATTAGAATTTTTAGGAACGGGCGCAGGTGTACCCGCAAAACATCGAAATGTTAGTGGTCTAGCCTTAAAGTTATTAGATGAGCGAAATGCAATTTGGTTATTTGATTGTGGTGAAGGAACGCAAATGCAAATTTTGCGAACAAATATTAAACCTCGTAAAATCGAAAAGATATTTATTTCTCATTTGCATGGTGATCATATCTTTGGGTTACCTGGTTTATTAAGTAGCCGTTCTTTTCAGGGTGGTGAGGAACCAATCACCATCTATGGTCCAGTTGGGTTAGAAAATTATGTACGAACGTCATTACAAGTGACAAAAACTCACTTAGCTTATCCGTTGAAGTTCATCGAGTTGAGTGAAGGGGTCATTTTTAAAGATAAGCAATTTACTGTTGAATGTATGCGATTGGATCATGGAATTGATAGTTATGGCTTTCGTGTGAAAGAAGCAGATCATGAAGGGATGCTTCAGGTAGAAAAATTAGTAGCGTTAGGTATTCCAGCTGGTCCAATATACGGGAAGTTAAAGCAAGGTCAAAAGGTAACCTTATCTGATGGACGAGTGATTGACGGAACAGATTTTGTAGGGGAAAGTAAAAAGGGACGAATCGTAACCATTTTTGGTGATACCCGATTTACCGACCGATCCGCGGAATTCGCTAAAGCTAGTGATGTGATCGTACATGAAAGTACCTTTAATAAGAATGAAGCAAAACTTGCTCGAGCTTACTTCCACACGACTACCCACCAGGCAGCAGCAATTGCCAAAGAAGCGCAAGCACAAAAGCTAATTTTGACGCATATTTCTGCAAGGTATCTGGCCAAAGAAGCGAAAGAATTAGAAGATGAGGCTCGTGAGATATTTCCAAATACACAGATCGCAAAAGATTTCGATGTTGTTGATGTTCCATTTTCATAAAAATCACGTAAGAATGTAATAGTACATTAAAAGAAAGAAGGAAGCTTGATGGATTTAACCGATAAAGTAGTCGTAGTGACTGGCGGATCAGCCGGCTTAGGCGAGCAAATTTGTTACGAAGCAGCTAAACGCGGAGCAATTGTTGTCACATGTGCTCGACGGATCAACTTGATTGGTCAAGTAAGGGAACACTGTAGTGAGTTAAGCGGCAAAGAAGCCTACGCTTTTCAATTAGATATCGCTGACCCAGAAAGCGTAGAAACTGTGATCGGAAAAATCGCAGATGAAGTGGGAAATGTCGATATTTTGGTAAATAATGCAGGGTTTGGTCTGTTTGATAGTTTCGTTGAATTTGACTTAGATGTCGCAAAAAAAATGTTTGATGTAAATGTTTTAGGCATGATGTATTTTACACAAAAAATTGCTGTTTCTATGGTTAATAATAAATCCGGGCATATTTTCAACGTGGCTTCTATGGCAGGAAAAATGGCGACGCCAAAATCTACAGTTTATTCAGCAACAAAATTCGCGGTTCTGGGTTTTTCAAATGCATTACGTCTAGAGTTGCGGCCGGCAAATGTTTTTGTAACAACGGTTAATCCGGGACCAATCGCTACCGAATTCTTCGATAAGGCTGATCCAAGCGGTAGTTATTTAGAAAATTTAGATGGGATCGTCTTAGATCCTCAAAAATTGGCTAAAACAATCGTGAATAAAATGGGTAAACCGACACGTGAGATTAATCGTCCGTTCATCATGGAAGGGGCTAGTCGTTTTTATACCCTATTCCCACATATCGGGGATTTTCTAGCGGGTGGATTATTTAACAGGAAGTAGGAAGGCCAAATGAAAAAACAATGGAAAGTTTTTTTAGGATTTATTTTAGTCTTGTTGATTGTAATCTTCGCGCTTTCCAATAGCCAAGAGGTCCCAGTGAATTTCTTAATTAAGAAAATCTACTCTTCACTTGTTTTAGTGATTATTGGATCGGCTCTAATAGGAGCGTTAGTTGTCTTTTTAACTTCCGGTGCGACAGTATTTCAACAACGTAAAGAAATTAAACAATTAAAGGAAACAATTCAAAGTTACGAATCGAATAATGAAAAAAAATTGGCAGAAGAAAAAGCAGCTTTCCAACGTGAACAAGAAAATGAAATCGCAGTGTTGAAAGCAAATTACGAAAGTCTTTTAAAAGAGAAAGATCAAGCTTTGGCTTCGATGCAAAGCTCTCAAAATGACCATGAGAAGAAACAGCCAATTGATTATTATGATTAAGAAAGAAGACCTTAGTTAGAAAACTAAGGTCTTCTTCTCTTTCTTGTCCGTTTCTTTTTTGCTATACTAATACGGTTGGGAAGTGATACAGTGAAAAAATCAAGCTTCGATTGGCAGTTCAGAGACGCGACTCCAATAGATTCCACCTTTAAAGAAAATATGGTGAGTCAAGGATACAGCGAAATGTTTGCTGAACTTTTATGGAATCGAAATATACATACAATGAACGATTTTTCGCAATTGATGAGAGCAAATATCGACGATCTTCATGATCCGTTTTTGATGCATGATATGGATAAAGCAGTCGAACGAATTCAAAACGCTATCATGGAAGAGCAACGGATTTTGATCTATGGGGACTACGATGCGGATGGGATCACTAGTACGTCAATTATGCTAGAATCGTTGGAAATGATTGGTGCAGATGTTCATTACGTCTTGCCGAATCGATTTATCCACGGTTATGGTCCAAATAAAGAGTTGTTCGCAGAAAAGATCAATGAGGGAACTCAATTGATCATTACCGTAGATAATGGTGTTGCGGGGAACGAAGCGATTGACTTTGCTAATTCGCAAGGAGTGGATGTAATTGTAACTGATCACCATGAGATGCCGCCGGTTTTGCCAGATGCCTATTGCATTGTGCACCCTAGACATCCAGACGGGCATTATCCATTTGGGGAGCTAGCTGGGGCAGGTGTTGCCTTTAAATTAGCGACGGCATTATTGGAGGAAGTACCATTAGAGATGTTGGATCTGGTTACTATTGGAACAGTTGCGGATTTGGTATCAATGACCGGGGAAAATCGTAATCTTGTGAAGCTTGGCTTACAGGCTATTAAACAAACACAGCGTTTAGGCCTTTTAGAATTACTGAAAATTAGCAGTATTGATTTGCAAAAGGTTGATGAAACAAGTATTGGTTTCAGTGTGGGACCAAGGCTAAATGCTATTGGTCGCTTAGGTGATCCTAATCCCGCTGTTGAATTAATGACAACCTTTGATGGAGAGGTTGCACATCAACTAGCCGAAAAATTAAATCAGATCAATGATGAACGGAAAAAAATCGTACAAGAAACAACTGCTGAAGCGGCCGCATTAATTAATCCAGAAGATGCTGTTCATTTGATTGCTGCAGAAGGGTGGAATCCCGGTGTCTTAGGAATTGTTGCTGGAAATATTTTGAAGCAGACGGGACACCCAACAATCATTCTATCAATAGATGAAAATGGGGTTGCGAAGGGATCAGGACGAAGCATTGAAGCTTTAGATTTGTTTGGTATGTTGAATACCATGCGTTCTAAGTTTACTCATTTCGGGGGACATGCTGCAGCTGTAGGATTAACTATGCCAGCAGAGAACATTCCTGTTCTTCAGAAAATGATGAATGACTACATCTCTGCTGAACAAATTGATTTAAGTAAGGGCTCCGGGCTCCTAATTGATGAAGAATTACCATTATCGACTATTAATCTAAAATTTGTTGAAGAATTAAAAAAATTAGCGCCTTTTGGAACAGATAATCCAGCACCACATTTCTTGGTTGAAGGAAATGTCAGTCTATTTAAGCGTATTGGCAGCGATCAGCAACACGTTAAATTTTCATTGAAAAATGAAGATAGTCAGCTAGATGCAATTGGTTTTGGTTTTGGTGATGAAAGTGAAGAAATTCAACAGCCAGAGACAAAATTTGTCGGAGATTTAGAGATTAATGAATGGAACGGTCAGAAAAAAGTCCAACTTCGTTTGATTGATTTTGCATCTGACGGATTACAGGTGGTTGATCGCCGAGCAAAATATACGTGGAATCAAAAAATTGAAGGCGAAAACGTTCTTTATTTAGCTTTTCAAACGAAAAGCCTGAAATTCTTTACGAAAGAACTACAAAAGCCAGTGTCTTTATATGATGAAACAATTAATTGGACAGACTACGATCAACTAGTTGTTCTCGATTGTCCAGATCAAAGAAATCTGTTGAAGGAAATCACAAATAAAGGACGCTTTGAGCGAATTTATTTATTTCTTTACAGTCCTGATGACGCTTATCTTAATGGGATGCCGAAGCGCGATCAATTTGCGAAATTATACCAATTTTTTCAAAAACAACCGCGAGTAGATATTCGTTTTAAACTGAAAGTTGTTTCGAATTACTTAAGAATTCCAGAAAAATTATTAGTATTTATGATTCACGTGTTTTCCGAGCTGAAATTTGTTACAATAGACGACGGCGTTTTACAAATGGTTGAATCACCAGAAACTCGTGCTTTTGAAGAGAGTAAGATTTACCAGAAACGCATGGCTCGAATTGATAGTGAAGAATTTTTATTGATGAATGATATTCAAACGATTAGAAATTGGCTGAAAAGCTAGGAGGAAATACCGAAATGAATTTGAAAGATTATATTGCTAGTATCCCAGATTATCCTAAAGAAGGGATCATTTTCCGTGATATCTCACCCCTTATGGCTGACGGTGAAGCTTATCGCGAAGCAACAAAACAGATCGTGAATTATGCGAAAGAAAAACAAATTGACATGGTTGTGGGGCCAGAAGCCCGTGGATTCATTGTAGGATGTCCTGTGGCGTTTGAACTAGGCTTAGGCTTTGCGCCTGTTCGCAAGCCTGGTAAATTGCCTCGTGAAGTGATCGAGGTAGAATACGAAAAAGAATATGGAACAGATACATTGACGATTCATAGTGATGCGATTAAACCAGGACAACGTGTATTAATCACTGACGATTTACTAGCAACTGGCGGAACGATTAAGGCCACAATTGAACTAGTTGAAAAACTTGGTGGTGTCGTTGTCGGCTGCGCTTTCTTAATTGAGTTAGAAGAATTACATGGCCGCGATAAAATTCAAGGGTATGATATCTTAACTTTGATGGACTATTAGTAAAAAATGAGCTGGAGAATTTTCTTCAGCTCATTTTTTGTAGTTTTTTTGAATTTAACGTAAGAAAGGCTTTGCGAACTCGCTCAGTTTTTGAGTACCAGATTAGCTCTGTAAGCAATCCCTGTGTGTCTCAGCAACAAGACCCAAATAGTTCGTTCTAAATTGCCAAGAAACATAGTGATCGAAGAGAACTGATGTTGATTGGTACTTAATCGGTGCTTCTTAAATATCGAAATATTTTTTTATTGTCGATAGACTAGTTCTGCTTAATGGAGTTTAGCAGTAACTTCATGCGTAGAAAAGTTAGTTCGTGAAGCCGGACATAGATATACCTGCTGTAAACAATTTATTCATGGGTGAATTGCTTCTTCCTGTATAGTCAAAAAAGCTGCTAGAAAAATTAGCAGCTTGTAAAACAATTTAAGCGGACTTGTGATAATGATGATCGTAAGTCACGTAATAAAAATCTTCGGCTGGTTCCTTATAGTATTGTTCATCCTCGAACTCTTCTTCATCGAGTTGACGCTCAGCATAATGCTGCGCATACTTCCGTTCATCCCACAACATGAACCAGACAAGAAACAAACCAGAGAAAATGACGACCGTAGCTAAAGAACCTAACTTACCGATCAATAATCCTAGCAACAATACGGCGATAATTAAACCAAATCTTCTTACTGCTTTCATCAATAATCACTCCTATATATAAATACGCGAACGTGTGTTTGTATTTCTATTATACGAATGTTTGTTCGTTTTGTAAAGAAAAAAATAATCGGAAATCAATTCCGATTAATAAATATGGTTTCGGTACAAGCCAACTACTTTACCAAGAATAGAAACATTATCGTAAATCAACGGTGCTAACTCATCATTTTCAGGTTGCAAACGAATATGATCAGCTTCGCGATAAAATCTCTTACAGGTTGCTTCATTCTCATCCGTCATAGCGATCACGATCTCGCCGTTTGTGGCTGTTGATTGCTTTCTGACAATGACATGATCACCATCATAGATACCTGCGTTAATCATACTTTCACCGCGAATCGTCAACATAAATAAGCTGCCTTCTTCGCTAGAAAGATCTGGAGGAACAGGGAAGAAGTCGGAAGCTTCCTCTACTGCTAAAATTGGTTCACCGGCGGTAACTACACCTAACATAGGAATGACCTGCGGAGTTACTCCAATTTTTTCTAAACCAGTTACGGTTAATTCGATTGCTCTAGGTTTTGTTGGGTCCCGTTGAATCCAACCCTTTTTCTCTAATCTGGATAAGTGGCCGTGAACTGTTGATGTAGATGAAAGATTCACAGCTTCTCCGATTTCTCTAACAGTGGGTGGGTAACCTTTATCTTCAACGCGTTCATGAATGAAACGTAAAACTTCTAGTTGTTTTGTTTCCGTTCTTTTTGCCAATGCCCGCACCTTCTTTCGTTTTTTTAGTGTAGCATAGTTATTCAAACAAATCAAACAAGCGTTCGTATTTCTTGGTACTTTCAACTTATTTTTTTTTATGTATAATTAGAAGGGGAAAAGAGGTGCTTAAGATGATTAATGATGAAACTATTGCACGCATCAACGAGTTAGCAAAGAAAAAGAAAACAGTCGGATTAACAGACGCAGAAGCACATGAGCAGAAAGTCTTAAGAGAAGAGTATATTTCTTCTTTTCGCAGTGGAATGCGTCACCACATTGAAGGAATGAAAGTTGTTGATCCTGAAGGCAACGATGTTACTCCAGAGAAATTGAAAAAGATCCAAAAAGAAAAAGGCCTGCACAACAGAAAATAAATCTTTTACTGGTTAAGTGATTGAAATGTTAAAATAAATCGGTTACAATGAATCTGTAATTAAAGTATTTATGACCAAAAAGGAGGAACTAATTTGTTCGACAAAATCGATCAACTAGGTGTAAACACAATCAGAACGTTAAGTATTGAAGCAATCCAAAAAGCAAACTCAGGTCATCCAGGTTTACCAATGGGGGCTGCTCCAATGGCGTATGCTTTATGGACAAAACATTTGAATGTTAACCCTGCAACGTCATTAAACTGGCCAAATCGTGACCGCTTCATTCTATCAGCAGGACATGGTTCTGCAATGCTTTATAGTCTTTTGCATCTTGCGGGCTATCAAGTAACAATTGACGACTTAAAGAATTTCCGTCAATGGGAAAGTAAAACACCCGGTCATCCTGAGTTCCATCATACAGATGGCGTAGAAGCAACTTCAGGTCCTTTAGGTCAAGGTATTTCAACGTCTGTTGGGATGGCAATGGCTGAGGCGCATTTAGCGGCAACTTACAACCGTGACAGCTTTAATGTAATCGATCATTACACATACGCTTTATGTGGTGATGGCGACTTGATGGAAGGTGTTTCTGGCGAAGCTAGTTCTATGGCTGGTCATATGAAGCTTGGTAAACTAATTGTATTATATGATTCAAATGATATTTCATTAGATGGCCCAACGTCAAAAGCCTTTACTGAAAATGTTGGTGCACGTTATGAGGCTTACGGTTGGCAACATATTTTAGTTAAAGACGGCAATGATTTAGAAGCAATTTCTAAGGCCATTGATGAAGCGAAGGCTGAAACGGATAAACCAACCTTGATCGAGATTAAAACAGTGATTGGTTTCGGTTCACCAAAAGAAGGAACCTCAGCAGTTCACGGTGCTCCAATTGGACAAGATGGAATCGATGCTGCGAAAGCTGTATATGGTTGGGAATATCCTGACTTCACCGTTCCAGAAGAAGTAGCTAAACGCTTTAAGGAAGAAATTAATGATAAAGGTGCTAAAACTGAAGCTGATTGGGATGCTATGTTTTCAAATTATGAAAATGCCCATCCTGAATTAGCGAAACAATTCAAAATGGCCTTTGCAGGGGAACTTCCAGAAAACTGGGAAGAAAGTTTACCAGTTTATGAAGATGGAACGGCTCAAGCAAGTCGTGTATCAAGTAAAGATGCGATCCAAGCAATTGCGAAAGCTGTACCAAACATCTGGGGCGGATCAGCGGATTTATCTGGTTCAAACAACACAACAATTGCTGATGAAAAAGAATTCCAACCTGACTCCTATGAAGGTCGCAATATTTGGTTCGGTGTTCGGGAATTTGCGATGGCAAGTGCTATGAATGGGATTCACCTGCATGGTGGCACTCGTGTGTACGGTGGAACATTCTTTGTCTTCACTGATTACTTACGTCCAGCAGTTCGGATGTCAGCGATTCAAAACTTACCGGTTATTTATGTGTTAACCCACGATTCTGTTGCAGTTGGTGAAGATGGCCCTACGCATGAACCAATCGAACAGTTAGCAAGCGTTCGTTGCATGCCAAATGTGCAGGTCATTCGTCCGGCTGATGGTAATGAAACTTCAGCTGCATGGATTCAAGCTTTAGAAACGAAAAACAAACCAACCATTTTAGTATTAAGTCGTCAAAACTTGCCAGTTTTACCGAACAGCAAAGCTATGGCTAAAGAAGGCGTAGCTAAGGGCGGTTATGTAATTTCTAAAGCTGAGTCAGATACACCAGAAGGTATCTTGATCGCCACTGGTTCTGAAGTGAACTTGGCCGTTCAAGCCCAAAAAGAATTAAAAGCCCAAGGAAAAGACGTTTCTGTTGTTTCTCTCCCAAGCTTTGATTTATTTGAAGCGCAAGATGAGGCATACAAAGAGTCTGTTTTACCGAAAGCAGTCACAAAACGTGTAGCGATCGAAGCAGCTTCACCATTTGGATGGGAACGTTATATCGGAACAGATGGTAAAATGATCGGCATTGATCACTTTGGCGCATCTGCACCTGGCGATTATGTCTTAGAACAATTTGGCTTTACCGTTGAAAACGTCGTAAATACTTTTAACGAATTATAATCATAGTACGTCTAAACTGAGAAGGGAAACTTTCTCAGTTTTTTTACTTTTAAATTTATAGAACGAGGGCAAACAGCAAGAGAGTTGTATAAAAAAATTGTTTACATAATAAAAATATTTTTATCTGTTTGATTTTTTTATTTATTACGGTTACAAAAATTCTTTGAGAAGAATAAAAATGTTTATCTGTGAGCAAAATAATTTAGACAGAATATAAATTCTGTTATACTGTCCTTGTGCAAAAGTTTGCAAACAAAAAACGAAACAACGAAAGTGGGATGACAATGAAAGTAGTAGTAGTAGGATGTACACATGCCGGTACCGCGGCCGTTAAAAATATTTTAGCAAATCACCCAGATGCAGATGTAACAGTCTTTGAACGGAATGACAACGTTTCTTTCTTATCTTGTGGAATCGCTTTATATGTGGGTGGAGTCGTTAAAGACCCAGCAGGTCTGTTTTATTCTAATCCTGAAGAACTTGCTTCTTTAGGTGCAAAAGTGAACATGGAACACGATGTAACAAACATTGATACAGATGCGAAAAAAGTAACAGCAAAAGACCTAAAAACAAATGAAGAAAAAATTGTTGATTATGATAAATTGGTTGTTACGACAGGATCTTGGCCGATTATCCCGCCAATCAAAGGAATTGATTCTAAAAATATTCTTTTATGCAAAAACTATAACCAGGCAAATGTTATTATTGAGCAAGCGAAAGATGCCAAGAAAGTAGTAGTTGTCGGTGGTGGATATATCGGAATCGAATTAGTCGAAGCATTTGCTGAATCCGGTAAAGAAGTAACACTAATCGACGGGCTTCCTAGAATTTTAAATAAATACTTGGATGAGCCGTTTACAAGTCGATTAGAAAAAGAATTGGTTGAGCGTGGCATTACTCTAGCATTAGGTGAAAATGTTGATGAATTTATTGCTGATGAAGCTGGTACCGTTAAAAAGGTTGTAACAGCAAGTAAAGAGTTTGATGCGGATATGGTGATTCTTTGTGTAGGATTCCGTCCTAACACAGAATTGCTTAAAGGAAAAGTAGATATGCTGCCAAGTGGTGCAATTATTGTCAACGAATATATGCAATCAAGTGATCCGGATATCTTTTCTGCAGGCGATTCAACCGTGGTTCATTATAATCCAACGGGACAAGATCAATATATTCCGTTAGCAACGAATGCTGTCCGTCAAGGAATGCTAGTTGGACAAAACCTAGTCGAACAAAAAATGAAGTATCGCGGGACGCAAGGTACTTCAGGACTTTATCTATTTGGCTGGACAATCGGTTCAACTGGATTAACGAAGGAAAGTGCCGCACTAAATGGAATTGATGCGAACGTCACAGTGATCGAGGATAACTATCGTCCAGAGTTTATGCCGACAACTGAAAAAGTTTTGATGGAGATTGTTTCAGAAAAAGGAACGAACAAGATCTTAGGCGCGCAATTTTTATCAAAATATGACATTACTCAGTCAGCCAATACTCTATCAGTAGCAATCCAAAACGGAATGACTTTAGAAGACCTAGCATTACAAGATTTCTTCTTCCAACCTCATTTTGACCGTCCGTGGAACTACTTGAATCTGTTGGCTCAAGCAGCATTAGCTGAAGTAAAATAATGAAACGACAGGAGGGGAGACCTTCCTGTTTTTTTGTCCACTAAGAACTCTCTGGTACTATTGGACTTCCTGATTTTTTAGTGTAAACTAAAAAAGTGAACGGAGGATTTTTAATGATTTCATTGAAAGATTATTTAGCAGGTGGAGAGACAACGATTTCCAACCTGCTATTACAAAATTATACAAAACTGGGATTGAAAACCGATGAATTTATGTTATGGTTGCAGCTTTATGCGGCTCATCAAGCAGGAGAAGATTTTCCTGATTTGACTTTAATTGCTCAAAATATGGGTAGTACGACTGAAAAGATTTATTCCGCATTGAACACACTTGTTGAGATGGAATTTGTTTCGCTTGAAACCGCACGAGATGAACAGGGAAAACAAAGTGATCATTACAATTTACTTCCAGCTTTTGATAAATTAGACGTGTTGAAAGAGCAGCAGCGCTTTGAAGCAGAGGAAGAAAATGATTTGGCAGCACAAAAGAAAATGCTGCGCTCTTTCGAACAAGAATTTGGGCGACCATTATCACCAATTGAATATCAAAAAATTGGCTATTGGCTGAACGATGATCATTATTCGCCTGCCTTGATTGAATTAGCCTTACAGGAGGCTGTCTTGAATCAAGCGTATAATTTTAAATATATCGAGACGGTTCTGCAAAGCTGGGAAAAGAAAAATATTCGATCAAAGGCCCAAGTAGAAGAAGAGCAACGACGACGAAAACAAATTTTGCTGCAAAAAGAGGAAGAACAAAAACAATCTGAAGAATTACCAAAAGTCTCTTTATATAATTGGTTAGAAAGGAAGGACCCGGATGCTTAGCAAAGAGAAAACAATGGAAGCTTTGTCGCGCATGTATGATATGTTTCCAGATGCAGTCGGAGAGCTTCATTCTGAGTCACCATTCCAACTATTGATCGCAGTGATCTTAAGTGCCCAAGCGACAGATGTTTCGGTTAACAAAGCGACACCAGCGCTTTTTGAAGCTTATCCAACGCCGGAAGCTTTGGCTCAAGCACCCATTGAAGATATTATCACAAAGATCAAAATGATTGGTTTGTATCGGAATAAAGCTAAAAACATCAAGGCTTGTGCAAAAATGCTGCTGGACAATTACGGGGGCGTGGTTCCTGCATCTAGAGAAGAGTTAGTTAAATTACCCGGCGTTGGCAGAAAAACAGCAAATGTTGTCCTTGGCGATGCTTTTGGAGTGCCTGCGATTGCAGTTGATACGCATGTCGAACGGGTCACTAAGCGATTAAGAATATGTAAATTAAATGCTTCCGTCACAGAGGTTGAAGCAACATTGATGCGAAAAATCCCAAAGGAACTATGGGTGAAAAGTCATCACACCTTAATTTTCTTTGGTCGATATCATTGTACCGCCCGATCTCCTAAATGTGAAATTTGTCCTTTGTTGGATATGTGTCAAGATGGAAAAGACAGACTAAAAGCCGCTCGAAAGTGATTCGAGCGGCTTTTTTTTAATTGCTAGATCTCGGTTGTTCATTTTGAGCAGCCGGTGTCTGTGTAGGAGGCTGACTACTTGACGACGGTTGAGATGGTTGGGGTTCGGCGGCCGATGAAGATGGCACCGGTGTTGAGCTTGCCGGTGGAACATTGCTGCTTGCCGGCGGAGCCACTGTTGACGATTCTGACAAACTTGATTCAGGTGCTACACTGCTGCTACTCGAACTCGTTGATTCATTAAACGTACTACTACTATAGTAAGAACTTTGGTAGGAATAGCTAGGTGCTGGAACCGATGAAGCTCCTTTAACGTAGAGTTCGTTCCCGATTCTTAGAACATCGTTAGGCATCACCCAATCTTCATTTGAGACATTTTGTGAGGCGTAGCTCATCATCTCGCGGTAAACCTCTTGTGCAATGTTTTCCGATTGTGTGGTGATTGGCGTTAACCGTTTATCATATCCAGCCCATATAGACAAGGAATAGTGGGGCGTATATCCCGTGAACATGACATCTGGTGAAATTGATCCATAATGAGGAATCTTCGCCAATTCATCATCCGTATAGTTTGACGTTCCCGTTTTACCTGCTTGGAATAGGTTAGGAATTTGTGCATACGTTCCGGTTCCTTTGGTAATTACGTCTTTTAACATATCTGTAATCATATAAGCAGTGTAGGGCTCCATTGCTTTTTTTCCTTTATTTTCAAAGGTTTGCTCTGAGCCATCTTGGTATTTGATTTTATTGATGTATAGTGGTTCGTTATAGGTACCACCATTAGCAAAAGCAGCATAGGCTGCTGCCATTTTTTCCGTGGAAATGCCATATTTCGTTCCGTCTTGGGTTTCCGTATTACTTGAGATTGCATTCGCTTGTTGAATTTCTTTATATTGAATACCTAAATTTTTCAAGAATTTCGACACATTTTCAGGTCCGACTTCATTGAAAAGCTTCACAGCTGGGACATTTCGAGAATTATACAGGGCTTGACGCAACGTAATATTTCCTTGGTAGCTGTTGTCCCAATTCTTAACGGCCGTTTTTGTTCCTTCGTAATAATAAGGCTGATCATCAATCCGCTCAGCAGTGGATTTTTGTTCATATTCAATAGCTGGGCCGTAATCAGTAATAGGTTTAACCGTTGAACCAAAATCGCGGTTTGTACTTACCGCACGATTCAAGCCTAAGTAAACATCGTCCGCAATGTTTCGACCTCCGATTTGAGCTGTCACTTTTCCAGTTTTGCTATCCATCAAGGTAGCAGCGATTTGTAAATCTTCATCCGGATATTGGACATATTCATCTCCGTTTACAATCGAGTAAAGTCGATTTTGCGCATCAGTGTCTAGATTCGTGTAGATATCTAGGCCGTCAGTGTAAACATTTTTCCCAGTTTTATCTTCAACTTGAGCAATAACTTCTTTCACATAATTATCCGCCACTTTGCGCTCTTGATTATCTGTTTCTAAAGGAAGTAAACCTTGATCAATTGGTTCATTGATGGCTGCATCATACTCTTTTTGAGAAAGCTTTTTGTTGTTTAGCATCGTGTAAAGTACTGTATCACGACGTTCCTTGGCAGCTTCCGGGTGTTTATAAGGATCATAAGAATTAGGTGCCTGCGGCATCCCCGCCAATAACGCCGTTTGCGCGATCGTCAAATGCTGCAATTCTTTACCGAAATAAGTTTCGGCAGCTGTTTCCATCCCATACAGGCCGTTTGCCATATAAACCTTATTTATATAGTAGGTTAAAATTTCTTGTTTCGAATGCTTCTTCTCTAGTTGAATGGCCAACCATGCTTCTTGGGCTTTTCGACGTAAGGTTTTATCCGCTTCCTCAGTCGTTGTTGAAAAGAAAGAAAGCTTGACCAGTTGCTGGGTCAGGGTACTTCCGCCTTGCAAACCACCCTTATTAGTAAGGTTGTGTAAAGCAGAGCCTGCAATACGTACTGGATCAACGCCATTATGTTTGAAAAAGCGGCGATCCTCGACGGATACGATCGCATCATCTAATTCTTGTGGAATCTTGTTTGCGCTGACCTTTTCGCGTTTTTCGGCACCAAGGTCTTCAAAGATATTTCCGTTACTGTCGAAAAGCTTAGATGATACCGTTGCTTCTAATTTTTTTTCACTCAAAGCTGGTGCATCTTTTACATAGTAGAAAAAGATACCGATACCGGTTAACAATGCCACGCAAAGCGCCCCTACGATTGCGATAGCGATCTTCAGACCGATATGGCGATTCTTTTTAGTTTTTGATTTAGGTTCCTTTCCTTGAGAGGTTCGCATTTTTTTTTGCGAACGTGAGGGATTAGCCATTTGATTAACTCCTTTTTTCAAGATATTGTTCCACCGCATCCAAATAAGGGATTCTTGGAGCAATTTGCGGTGTGATCTCGATACCAACTGTTTCAATTAATTCTAGCGGTATTGATTTTTTCCCATTTTCCTGCTCGTTCCAACAGTTTACCAGTTCTTCAGCAGAAAGAAAAAAGCAACGATTCAAACTTGAAAACCAAAGTAAAACAAAGCAAATCGCATCCTGCTTTAAACATTGCTGCATGTGAGTGATCTGGTGTTGATGGAAGTTTTTGAGTGGAAAGGAGGTCTTGTTTTTTGATTCCTTTGCTTCAAAATCTAAATAGTATCCGCGATAAACACCATTATAGTCAGTTGTAGAGGGCTGTCTAAAATAAGCCTCCTTAATCACCGCAGCACTTCGTTTAGGGTAATCGACCTTAACAATCTGAAGTGGTGTTGGCTTTTTATGGACAACTGCCTTATCATGAGTTAAGTAGTACTCGTTGCTTTGATTGATTGCTTCTTCAAAGCGCATGCCGCGATTAGCAAACGTCGTTTCTTTTTGTAATGGGCGTTCTCTTGGATTCTTTTGTGAAAATAGCTGACCATTGGGGTAGTGAAAGGCCATATTTCATCACACTCCTGTTTGCTATTATAGCAAATTTTTTTGAAAGATATTTTATTTTTAAGTGAAAGTAAGGAAAATGCAATGAATGAAACAATACAACGACTATACGTAACAGGATATCAAAGCTACGAACTAGGAATTTTCAGTGAACAAGACCCTCGTGTGCAAGTCATTAAGAATGTTTTAAAAAGAGAATTGACTGCACTGATTGAAAATGGTTTGGAATGGGTCATGATTAGTGGTAGCCTCGGAACAGAAATTTGGGCAGGACAGGTGATCAATGATCTGAAGCAAGAGTATCCGGAAATTAAATTAGCCATTATTTTCCCATTTGAAGAGTTTGGAAATAACTGGAAAGAACACAATCAATTACTTTTAAGCGAACTCGTACAAACAGCTGATTTCGTGGATGCAGTCAGTCATCAATCGTATCAGAACCCCGGACAATTTAAAAATCATATAAATTTTTTATTGCAACATACAGAAGCGGCGCTAGTCGTCTATGATACTGAGTATCCTGGAAAAAGCAAATTCTTTTTAGCTGATGTAGAAAAATTTCAGGAGCAAAATCCCTACGATTTGCTTACAATTACAATGGATGATTTAGAAAATTCTTCAGACTTTGGGGATAGTGTTTGATTTCCTTAGGTTTATCAGCTAGAATATATAGGAAAGTAAATTAAGATAAGAGCTAATGAGGTGGAAAAATGGCGAATGTAATCTATACTCCTAACGATATTTTGGAGCAAGAATTTAAAACAAAAATGCGTGGTTACGATCCGATTGAGGTCGACGAATTTTTGGACAATGTAATTAAAGATTATGAAGCTTATAACAAAGAATTATTAACACTAAGAGAAGAAAATGATCGTTTGAAAGCTAAAGTTGAACAACTATCTAAAGCTCAGCCAGCACCTTCACGTGTGAAAGAGGCAGCGCCGAAGAGTTCAGCTGTTACAAACTTTGATATCTTGAAACGTTTATCAAATCTTGAAAGAGAAGTGTTTGGTAAAAAACTCGATCAACAAGCAGCAAACCAAACTTCAGCTTCTGATTTTGGTCAAAGCTACACTCAAGACGAAAACGATATCGAGAAAACTCGTCAGTTTTAATTTGAATGATGCAATTTTTGGGTGATCGCGGTTTGCACTACGCAGGCTGAGGAAAGTCCATGCTCGCACAGACTGAGATGTCTGTAGTGTTCGTGCTTAGCGAAACCATAAGCTAAGGTACTTCTTTATGGAGTAACGGCAGAAAAAAAGGCTAAGGAGCAATCTATGTCTGAGTATTCTTGAAAGTGCCACAGTGACGAAGCATTTTGAGAAATCAAAATGGTGGAACGCGGTAAACCCCTCGAGCGAGCAACCCAAACAATGGTAGGGGCGCTTTTTCTAAGGAAATGAACGATGAAAGAGACGGCATTTTTGCCGGAGATAGATGATTACCACGACGATCACACTTCCCTGAGTTGATCGTCGCACAAAACATGGCTTACAGAAAATTGCAGCAATTCAGGGTGCCTTCCAACTTTGCGTTGTGAAGGTCTTTTTTTGCGAGTTCCACTTTGCGCTTTAGCGCAATTAGTGGAATCGTATGCGAAATGAGAATAAAACTAATTTTTTCGCTTTTTGAAAAAAATTATTACCTTAGTACGAAATAGCTGCCAGTCCAACTTTTCGCAGAGTTCCAAGTCGGATTGATAAAAAAAGCTTAAAACTTTATATTGATACGCGTGATTTAGTTGGATGGTATGCGTACGAAAATAAAGCTTTTTTCGGTCTTTGAAAAAAGCAATCCATTGAATTGAGCTAGATGCGAATCCCACTTCACATTTAGCGCAATTAGTGGAGTCGTACGCGAAGAGAAAATAGAACTCATTTTTTTGGTCTTTAGAAAAATGAATACCTTAAAATGAAATAGCTGTCAGTTCTGCTTTTATAGTAGTCAAAAACCGAACTGACATTAGCAAAATAAATTCATTGATCATACTGTTTAGTAGAATGATTTGTGGATAAAAAGTACCTCTTATAGACTTGCTTTACTTTACACTTCAACTTAAATGAACTTAATACTATAAAGAAAAAACCAAAGGAGCTATTATGAAAAAACAATACAGCCTGATTGCTACTGCCGCAGCAGGTATCGAGGCACTAGTAGGTAAAGAGTTACGGGACTTGGGTATTGATTGCCAAGTCGAAAATGGGCGTGCCCGTTTTAAAGGCGATTTGGAAACGATCGCTACTGCCAACTTATGGCTAAGGACAGCTGACCGAGTAAAAATCATTGTTGATGAGTTTGATGCATATACTTTTGACGAATTATTCGAAAAAGTTAAGGCAATTCCATGGGAAGATTATTTACCAATGGACGCTGAATTTCCAGTGGCTGGGCGGTCAATCAAATCGAAATTGTACAGTGTGCCCGATTGTCAATCAATTACCAAAAAAGCGATTGTTGAACGCTTAAGAGAAGTTTATCATCGTCCTGCTCGTGTGCCATTACCTGAAACAGGAGCATTATTTCAGTTGGAGGTTGCTTTGTTAAAGGATCACGTCGTTTTGACATTAGATACAACAGGCCCAAGCCTATTTAAACGTGGTTATCGTTTGGAAAAAGGGGGCGCTCCTTTAAAAGAAAATATGGCAGCGGCATTAGTTATGTTGACTAATTGGCGAAAAGATCGTCCATTTTATGACCCAGTTTGTGGATCAGGTACCTTATGTATTGAAGCGGCGCTGATTGGTCACAACATTGCACCAGGATTCAATCGTGACTTTGCCTGCGAGTCGTGGGATTGGTTTGACCCAGCTGTTTTTGATAAAGTTCGTACCGCAGCGGATGAAGCGGCTGACTATGATATCGAATTAGATATCGCTGGTTCTGACATCAATGGTCGGATGATCGAGATTGCTCAAGCCAACGCAGAAGAAATCGGATTAGGTGATTCAATCCAATTTAAACAGCAAGCGGTCAAAGATTTTAAAACAGAAAAGGAATATGGTGTGATTGTAGCCAACCCACCTTACGGAGAACGTTTAGGGGAAGAAGAGCAAGTGCGTGTATTGTATCGCGAAATGGGTGATGTTTTCCGTCCGTTAAAGACGTGGAGTAAATACATCCTGACAAGTGATTTAGCCTTTGAAGAGTTTTACGGGGCGAAAGCAACCAAAAAAAGAAAGTTATACAACGGCGCGATACGTACGGATCTATTTCAATATTGGGGCGAACGTCCACCGAGAAGACCACGTAATGAAGCAGAATAAAGTAAATGTGACTCGTCAATACGCGAAAGAAAAGCTTGGCGATGATCGCAGTGGACACGATTTTTACCATGTGGATCGGGTAGCGAAAATTGCGAAGAAGTTGGCAGAACAAGAAGGTCTTAAGGATACAGTAATAATTGAAGCTGCCAGTTATTTACATGATGTCATTGACGACAAGGTAGTTGAAAATGTAGCAGTTGAAAAAGAAAACCTTCAAAAGTTTTTAAAAGAACAGAACTTTTCTGTCGAAGAAATCTGTGAAATTTTTGAAATCATCGAAAACATTTCTTTTTCTAAAGAACTGGAGGAGGGAAAAGCGGATCTGACGTTATCCGGCAAAATTGTACAGGATGCTGATCGTATTGACGCATTAGGAGCGATCGGTATTTTGCGAACGGCCTATTATGGAGGACACACGCAAAGTCCGCTGTATGATCCGAATATTGCACCTCAAACATTCAAGACGAAACAAGCGTATCGTGAAAAAAGTACGGTGATCAACCATTTTTACGAAAAATTGTTTAAGCTTCCCGCCACAATGAATACGCAAGCAGGCGAAAAGGAAGCACAAGAACGTCTGATTTTTATGAAAGAGTTTTTAAAAAAATTTTATGATGAGTGGAATTTATCATAAATAGGACTCGAAAATAATAAGATTAAA
Source organism: Enterococcus sp. DIV0756 (assembly GCF_051710745.1). NCBI lineage: Bacteria > Bacillati > Bacillota > Bacilli > Lactobacillales > Enterococcaceae > Enterococcus > Enterococcus sp. DIV0756. Next base: position 1,685,644 of record NZ_JBIOLF010000001.1, read on the forward strand.
ATAAAAATATCCTTTAAACAAGCCTTTTCATTTCCAGAGAACTTCTTTTTCTCCTATAATATTGTTGGTTAGGAGGAACTCTGAATGCTACATCGTGAAATACTGAGTCCCGAAGAAGTTTTAGAAAAAATGCCTGGCTTGTCTGAAGGATTATTTGCCATTCGCTGCGGGCTTACAAAAAAGACCTATCAAATTATTTTATATAAATATCAAGAGGATTATTTTTTAGTAGAAAATCCCACACTGATTAGTGTCTTGCTTGAAAAAAAACAAAGCTTTTTTGGAACACCAGAACAACTTTTAAATGAAATTGAGATTTCTTTCGAGGAAAATCATTATCAACCTGCCTCGAAAGAGTGGGTTAACTTAGATTTGAATACCTTGAAATTATTAAATAATGTAGAAATCAAATTTTTTGATTTGGAAGAATAACAGGAAAACCTGTTATTCTTTTTTTCTGAATTGACGAAAAAGATAGTACACATTAATAACGGTGAGAATTGCTCCTAATAGAAAAGGGACGATCAAGCGACCTTGACTGTAACCAAAGTTTTTTTGAAAACTTTCTACAGAGGTCAACGAGACAATCGTTTGGCTATAGTTATAGACTTGATAACTGAAAGTTGTTAAAAAAACAGCAATCAATGTTAGAGCAAAACGACGATAGTCATTCGTTTTCTTTTTTCTAGTAAAAAAAAGAATGATATAAGCGACCATCAAAGCCGCGGGAACGCCAAACGCAAAAAGCGGGTTAAGCATCTATTTTACCTCCTTAAAACATATCGAATACATATTTTGATTTGTATCTATTTTACCACAACTTAGAAAAAGCTTGGATAATGAGAGGATGAGCAATAAGAAATTGTAATAGAGATTAGATTCTGGAAACTTTCTGGCTTTCAGAAGTTTGATTGGATTCGTATCAAAAATTAACAAAGCTTTCGTGAACATTGGACTATGGTAATAAGAATAAAAACCGCAATCATTTTCTTCGCTTTTGAAAAAAAGATATTTTAAACTATATTAGGTAACCACTTTGTGTTCCTTTGGAAAGCCGATCAGAAAGACAAATGACTAACGCTATCTAGGCGAATGATTGATCGTGTATGAAAAAGTAGATTCTTTTCAAAAAAATAAATCAAATTGTATAAAATTAAACGAGGGAGTTTTTTCATGAACAGTTACATTTTTCCAATCAAAGTTGCGGTAATCACTTTTCCGTTTTTGGCAATGATCATTACTGCGCCATTCTTGATCTATTATTATCGAAAGTATGGCGAACTAGGCAAGCTTAGAAGCGTCATTTTATATTCTTTTGTTTTTTATTTATTGTGTGCGTATTATTTAGTCATTTTGCCATTGCCAGATATTAGTGCGGTAGCGAAGATGACTGGCCCACGCTACGAGCTTCATCTATTTCAGTCGTGGCACAATTTTATGAATCAAACGGTACTGCAACTAAATAATCCAAGTACCTATTTACCAGCAATCAAACAAAGTGTCTTTTTGGAACCGGTCTTTAATATTTTCCTGCTTTTCCCATTTGGCGTTTATTGCCGCTATTATTTCAAGCTTTCAATTTGGAAAACTATTTTGGCGAGTTTCTGTTTGTCACTATTTTTTGAGTTAACCCAATTGAGCGGACTCTACTTCATTTATCCGCGCCCTTATCGGTTATTTGATGTGAATGATTTATTGCATAATACGTTGGGAGGCACTTTTGGTTTTATCTGTGCCCCTTTATTCACGTTCTTCCTGCCGACGAGAAGCGAGTTGGATTCAGAATCACTAGTAAAGGGGCAAAAAGTATCATTGTTGAGACGATTTATGGCGATGGTAATTGACTGGGTAGTGATCGGCTTCTTCAGTAGTCTATTGAGCCTATTCGCAAACTTCGTGCCAGTGGCACTTGAAGACTTATTGAACTACCCGATTGTTAGCTTCACATTAGAGGTTATTCTCTACTTTATGGTTGTCATGTACCTTTGGAACGGACAAACAGTTGGTAAAAAGATTGTACGAATTAAAGTTGTTGAAGAGAATCGGGAGCATATTCGATTCTGGAGCTTAGTGAAACGCTATAGTGCTTTTTATCTACTGCTTAATGGATTAATGCAGATTTTTGTCTTTACAATGACCAATTTTCCCCTTAATAATCATTCAATTTTTATCGCCTACGTCACATTTGGTTTTATGAGTTTAGGAATTTTACTTTTATTTCTATTCAACTTATTGTATGCTCTCATAAGAAGAAAAACCCGCCTATTCCATGATAAAGCGAGTCACACCTATACGATCAGTACGCTAAAGAAAGAGGTATAAGATGAGAACTTTTGAATCATTTAATTTCCAGCCGTTTATTCTTGAGGCTATCAAGGATAAGGGGTTTACAGAACCAACTGCGGTTCAAGAAAAATTAATTCCACTAATTAAAAAGGGGAAAAACGTTGTTGGACAATCCCAAACAGGATCAGGTAAAACCCATACATTTTTATTGCCATTAATGGACAAGATCGATGCTGCAAAGGATGAGGTTCAAATCGTCATCACAGCACCAAGCCGCGAATTAGCAACACAAATATACCAAGCTGCCATCCAAATTGCACAGTTTTCACCTTCGGAAATTCGTGTAACCAATTTTGTCGGCGGAACTGATAAACAGCGACAAATTGCTAAATTGACGACGCACCAACCTCATGTGGTTATCGGGACACCCGGTCGTATCTTGGATATGATGAATGAGCAAGCGTTAAAAGTTCATACCGCAGAATATTTTGTTGTCGATGAAGCGGACATGACTTTGGATATGGGCTTTTTGACCGAAGTCGATCAAATCGCTGGACGTTTACCAAAGCATTTACAAATGTTGGTTTTCTCAGCGACGATTCCAGAAAAATTACGTCCGTTCCTATTAAAATATATGGAAAATCCAGTAATTGAAGAAATTAAGACGAAAGCGGTAATTTCTGATACGATCGAAAATTGGTTGATTTCCACGAAGGGACAAGATAAAAATCGTTTGATTTATCAACTATTGACGATTGGCCATCCGTATTTAGCCATCGTGTTTGCTAATACGAAACAGCATGTGGATGAAATTAGTGCTTACCTAAAAGCACAAGGATTGAAAGTCGCTAAGATCCACGGAGATATTTCACCACGAGAACGGAAACGTGTCATGCGTCAGGTTCAAAACCTTGATTATCAATATGTGGTGGCGACAGATTTAGCCGCACGAGGAATCGATATTGAAGGGGTTTCTCATGTGATTAATGCAGAGGTACCGCAGGACTTAGATTTCTTTATCCATCGAGTCGGCAGAACCGGCCGGAATGGTTTGTCTGGTACGGCCATTACCTTATATGGACCGAGTGATGAAAATGATATCAGCTTGATTGAAAATATTGGTGTGACCTTCCAGCCAAAAGAAATCAAAAATGGAGAGATTGTTGATACTTATGATCGTAACCGTCGAAAGAAACGGGAAAAATCAAAAGATGAGCTAGATCCAACGTTGATTGGTTTGGTTAAGAAGTCAAAGAAAAAAATCAAACCAGGCTACAAGAAAAAGATTGATCGTGCGATTTCAGAATCAAATAAACAAAAGCGTCGTGTTGCGCGCCGTCAAGAAGAACGTGGTGCACGGAAGAATAAGAAACGTTCAAACTCCTAAAATTTTAGAGAAGTAAACATTAAAAGAACTTGTATCTATTAATCCGATACAAGTTCTTTTTGCATTTTGACACAGGGAATGCCGTCTTCTTCAAAGATATCGGAAACCACACGATAGCCAGCTTTTTCGTAAAAAGACTGAGCACTAACTTCAGCCGAAAGAATGGAGAACTGGCAGCCTTCTTGTAGCGCTCGTAATTCGATTTGTTTTAGAAGCTTCATTCCCAATCCTTGATGACGATAATTAGGATGGACACATAAGCGATCTGGATTCAATGTTAATTGATCCAGCTTTTGATAACGTACCGTCGCAACTGGAAACTGTTCCTCAAAGAAAACAAGATATTGGCGATCCGGCGTATCTAATGAATCAAATTCCAACTCAGCTGAGATATTTTGTTCTAAGACAAAAACTTGATAACGTAAATAAAAGGCCGCGGCTTGTAGTTCTGGCAAAGCGCCAAAATAATCCATCATCTTTTTCCTCATTTCTATATGATAATGGTATAATTCTAGCATATGAGTGTTGGAGGAGGCAGAAAGATTTATGAACTTGTTAGATCAATTAGACTGGTCCTATTGGAAACGATTGAATCCAAAGGAGAAACGCACCATGTTAAGCCAGCTTTTGCTTCATTTTGTCAATCCATTAATGAAGATTTCAGATATTGAATTAAAAGATTTTGAACTATACGGCATTAAATGTCAAACGTTCCAATTACTGATTGATGAAGAGGAGTTTGTCTTTATCCCTGGGAATAAGGATGCGATTCTCGGTTGGAACCTAGGAACAAAAGGATTGTCGTTATTAGAAACGGCACCAAATAAGCAAGAAATTATTATTCCGCAAGAATTAAGAGGACAATACAATTTCTTCGATGTAGATTCGCTAGGGGAATTGATTAATGATAAAACAACCAGCCTGCGTAAGGTTCAGATTCCACCTATGTTCGTGCAACGGTATGCTTTGCCGGCTGGAACAAGTTATTTAGGGATTTATGATTCTGTGACTGGAAGTTTCTCCGGAGAAGCGGATCAATTTTCAACCTATGAGCAAGAAATCAAAGAGATTTTGTCACCAACCCTGACCCCGGAAGAGAGCATGACTTGGTCATTTCCAAAAAACGTTTTGAAAGAAGATCGCTGGTACATTGAAATGGTCCCAAATTCTGATAGTTATCATGTGTTTAGTCATGAACGTCTTACGTATACAAGTTTACGAAAAAAAATTCGGAAAAAGAATTTTGACTTATTGACAGAGGATCAATGGGAATATGTCAATGGGGCAGGCAGTCGACGGTTATTCCGCTGGGGGAATGATTTAAATGTCACAGACCCTTATCGTGGGAAGAATGTCCGAAAAATGATGGAGCAGGAGAATATGTTCGGGCTATTTTTCGATACCTCGATGGAACGCTTTGAAATTACGGAAGATCCCGGCGTATTGAAACTGACCAATAAGAAAAACAATGTGGGGATTCCGATCGTTGATTTTCTACCATTATCTAGTTACTACAGCAATACGACGACCATGCTGCATGAGGAGATTCTTTCACCAAGCGACTATTTGTATCGTAAGGCGATTTTAATCAAGATCTAGTTTGACTTTTGACGGACTTTTTTCTATACTCTAAAAAGGATATGGTTTATTAATTTCGCTTCCACAGAAAGTGCACGATTGCTGAAAGCTGCACGTGGCGTATGATAAATTGCTCCCAGCAACTTTTGATTGAAAAATCAACGCTGCTCAGCGTTAACGAGCTGAAGAGGTAATGATCAAACTATCATTGCAATCAAGGTGGTACCGCGAGTTTTCGTCCTTGACTGCAGTGGTAGTTTTTATTTTTTTGAGAAAAGAGGAGAACAGATGAAAAAATTATCAAGCGCGCAAGTGCGCCAAATGTTTTTAGACTTCTTTAAGACCAAAGAGCACATGATCGAACCCAGTGCATCTTTAGTTCCAGTAAATGATCCAACGTTGTTATGGATCAACTCAGGTGTGGCGACCATGAAAAAATACTTTGATGGTAGCGTCGTACCAGAAAACCCACGGATTGCCAATGCACAAAAATCTATCCGGACAAACGACATTGAAAATGTTGGTAAAACTGCGCGTCACCATACGATGTTTGAAATGCTAGGAAATTTCTCGATCGGTGATTATTTCAAAGTGGAAGCCATTGAATGGGCTTGGGAATTCTTAACTTCACCTGATTGGATCGGCTTTGATCCAGATAAATTGTATGTAACGGTTTATCCTGAAGATAAAGAAGCAAAACGCATCTGGTTAGAAGAAGTCGGTATTCCAGCAGACCATGTGGTTGAAATTGAAGACAACTTCTGGGATCTTGGTGCTGGCCCAAGCGGTCCCGACTCAGAAATTTTCTATGACCGCGGCGAAGCCTTTAACGATTTAGCTGAAGACGATCCAGAAAATTATCCTGGCGGCGAAAACGAACGCTATCTAGAAATCTGGAATCTGGTCTTTTCAGAATTTAACCACACTCCACAGGGCACCTATGAACCATTGCCACATCAAAATATTGATACGGGGATGGGGCTTGAACGGATGGTTTCGATCATTCAGGATGCACCAACTAACTTTGAAACAGATTTATTTTTACCAATTATTGGCAAGGTTGAAGAATTGAGCGGCAAGAAATATGGCGTGGATAAGCAAATGGATGTGTCATTCAAGGTCATTGCGGACCATATTCGTTCATTAGCGTTTGCGATCGGCGATGGTGCGTTACCGTCAAATGAGGGACGTGGATATGTCTTACGTCGTTTGTTGCGTCGTGCGGTCATGCACGGCAAAAAATTAGGCATCGATCAAGCTTTCTTGTACAAGCTCGTTCCAGTGGTGGGCGAGATCATGGTCAGCTACTATCCAGAAGTAAAACAACAAGAGGCCTTTATTCAAAAAGTCGTTCGGACAGAAGAAGAACGGTTCCATGAAACCATCAATGACGGCTTATCAATGCTGAACGATGTGTTAGCTGAATTAAAAGCGAAAAACGAAACAACGTTAGACGGGAAAGTTATTTTCAAATTGTACGATACGTTTGGTTTCCCTGTAGAATTAACAGAAGAAGTCGCAGAAGATGAAGGCTTAAAAGTCGATCATGAAGGCTTTGATGTGGAAATGCAGGCACAAAAAGAACGTGCTCGGGCTGCTCGTACAACAGAAAAATCAATGGGTGTTCAAACCGCTTTATTAGGCGATATCAAGGTAGCAAGCAAATTTGTCGGCTATGATCATTTGGAAAGTGAAAGCGAATTGCTGGTGATCCTAAAGGATGATGCGATCGTTGACATGGTCGGTGAAGGCGAAGCACGCTTGATCTTTGCGGAAACACCGTTCTATGCTGAGATGGGTGGACAAATCGCGGATATTGGGATCATCGTCGATAGCGAGGGCCAAATCATCGCTAACGTGACCGATGTGCAAAAGGCACCAAATGGTCAAGCACTACACACCGTTGAAGTCCTTGCGTCATTAAAAGAAGGCGAAAAATACTTCTTGCAGGTCAATGCTGCATACCGCAATAAGATCATCAAAAACCATACAGCGACTCACGTCCTGCATAAAGCCTTGAAGGAAGTGTTAGGCGATCACGCGAACCAAGCCGGTTCATTAGTAACAGACAAGCATTTACGTTTTGACTTTACCCATTTCGGTCAGGTGACAGCAGTCGAACTAAAAGAAATGGAAAAAATCGTCAACCAAAAAATTTGGGAAGCTATTCCAGTGGTAACGATCGAAACCGATATCGATACGGCGAAAAATATGGGTGCAATGGCATTATTTGGTGAGAAATACGGCCATGATGTGCGTGTTGTCAACATCGGCGATTGGTCGATCGAACTTTGTGGGGGAACACATGTCATTAATACGGAAGATATCGGCTTGTTCAAGATCGTATCTGAATCGGGGATTGGTGCTGGTGTTCGCCGGATTGAGGCATTAACAGGTAAAGAAGCCTATGAAGCCTTCCGTGAAGAAGAGGAACAGCTGTTGCAAGTCGCACAAATTGTGAAATCACCACAAATCAAAGAGGTTGTTAGCAAAACTGAACAACTACAGCAACAACTTCGCGAACTGCAAAAAGAAAATGAGCAGTTGGCTACCAAACTAGCCAATCAACAAGCTGGCGATGTTTTCAAAGATGTTAAGGAAATCAACGGTACAACTGTGATTACCGCGCAAGTCAATGTGAAAGATATGAATCAATTGCGTCAACTGGCGGATCAATGGAAACAAAAAGCCTTGTCAGATGTTTTAGTTTTAGGAACCGTTCAAGGTGAAAAAGTAAATCTGTTGGCAGCAATGAGTCCAGCAGCCAATGAAAAAGGATTAAAAGCTGGCGATTTAATCAAAGCAATTGCACCAAAAGTTGGCGGTGGCGGTGGCGGCCGTCCAGATATGGCTCAAGCCGGTGGGAAAAATCCAGCTGGTCTAACGGATGCATTAGCAGAAGTAGCAAATTGGTTGGCTTAGTTTTATGAGTTTGAAGACAGCATCCTTGTGGTGCTGTCTTTTTAATGAGAAAATGAAGATTCCCCAGCGACTTTCTTTTATTAATAAGGCGATTTGGGTATAATTCAAATGAGAGAAATATTTTCTGAAAAGAGGGGACCATTTGGGAATTATTGAGCAAATTATTTTATTGATTTTTATTGTCAACTTGGTAGGGGCAATCATTACTGTGTTTCGTAAGCCAAGAAATATTACGACAATCTGGGCCTGGTTATTGACCCTAATTTTTTTACCTGTGATTGGATTTTTGATTTACGCTTTTTGTGGACGAGGCATCGATGGGGAAACGATGTATCTGTTTGAACAAGAGGATGAAGACCGTGTTAAGGAAATCAACGAAATTATCCAACACGATAATCGTCATGTAGATTATAATGAGCCGGATCAATTGTATCCTGCTGCAACGGCACTAGTAAAATATTTCAAAAATTTAGACGAATCACCGTTGGCGATCCGAAATGAATTGGATTTTTTCTTAGATGGAACGGAGAAATTTGAACGCCTGTTCAAGGATTTGCGGGAAGCACAAAGTACGATTCATGTTGAATACTATGCGTTCTTCAACGACCGTATCGGTAATCGCTTTATGCGGATTTTAGAGGATAAAGCTGCTCAGGGTGTGGAAGTTCGGATGATCTATGATCCATGGGGGTCACCAAAGACGAATAAAAAGTTTTTTGAGACCTTGATTAAAAATGGCGGAAAAGTCGCACCTTTTATTACTTCAAGAAATATTTTGGCTAAGACTCGCTTAAATTACCATTTACATCGGAAAATTGTGGTTATCGATGGACAAATTAGCTGGACAGGTGGTTTTAATGTAGGGGATCAGTACCTTGGAGAATCGAAACGATTTGGAAGATGGCGTGATACTCACGGGAGAATAGAAGGAACTGCAAGTTTTACCCTGCAGGAAATCTTTATTCGTGATTGGAATGCTTCTGTCAAAGATAAGACTAATCGGATGAGTTATTTGCCAGAATATTTTGTTTTGCCGCAAAAGCAGATCGAAAAAGGGGTTCCTATGCAAATTGTTGCAGATGGTCCTGATTCCAGCGAACAAATTATTAAAGATGGTTTCGTACGGTTGATTTTAGCTGCTGAAAAAAGTGTTTGGATTCAAAGTCCATACCTTGTTCCCGACGAGACGATGATCTCAGCCATTTTAATCGCAGTGCGTTCAGGGATTGATGTACGAATTATGATCCCGAATATGCCAGACCATCCATTTATTTATCGCGCGACGCAATACTACGCCAACTATCTCCATCAACGAGGAGTAAAAATCTATCACTTCGCAGATGGCTTCATTCATTCTAAAACCATCGTGGTTGATGATGAACTTGCCACTTTTGGTTCTACGAATCAAGATATCCGCAGCTATGAATTGAACTTTGAGGTCAGCAGTTTTATTTATGATCCAGAGATTGCTCAGCTGTTTAGAAAGATTTTTGAAGATGATATGAAGGATTGCATCCTATTGACTGATGAAATGATTGCGAACCAATCACATTGGTTAAATTTCAAGCAACGCTTTTCGCGCCTATTATCACCTGTTTTATAGTTTTTTTCGCAAACCTTGGCGGGCAAGATTGTCCGCCCCTTTATTTTTGCTCTCCGGAATCCATTGAAGGACGAGTAGAGGAAATTGCGGAGCTAATTCATTAAACTCTGATAAATATGGCTGGAAGAGCTTGTTTTTTGTCTGACCTTGGTCTAAAATTTTTATTGCAGTTTTACTATCTGAATGAAGTAAAATCGTTTGATCATTCAGTCCTTGATCAATTAAATAGTGTAATGCACGGAGAATGACAGCAAATTCAGCTTGGTGATTGTTGGTCTCAGTCATCGAGAATGCGAGCTGTGTTTGCTTTTCAGAAATAATTAAGATACCTCCACCGCTTTTTTCGGTATTCGTAGCAGCATCTGTATAAACTTTTAACATAATGACCATCCTTTTTAGAGTAGGAGTAGATGAATGAAGAAAAAACGCTATTTTTGGCAACCAGAGCTGTCAATCAGCATCATTTATTGGTCGTTGACCTTTATTGTTCTTTTTTACGGATTAATTTTGACTTTGGAGAAGACCCATCCATATTTACAAGGAAATATTGTTATCGGCATAGCAATTCTATTTGCGATTGTTGGTCTTCATCGTTATTTAACGATTGATGAGTCTGGTATCAGGGTTCGCTTTGCTAGATTATGGCGCCGCGAGACGCTTTTACGGGAGCATATCGATTATTTAACCCCCTGTAAAGACGGGGTAATCATCCAGCGAAAAGGACTCAGTGGCGCTTCCTTTCATTTCGCCATGCGAAAAAAAAGAAAAGCTGCCTTTATAAAAGATTTCATGAGCTTCTATCCTGAAATTGAAATCAGAGAAGAAAACGAAAAGATCAGTCACGACTGATCTTTTCGTTTATTTCTTTTTTACATGAGCTGCCTGCATCCCGCGAGCACCTTCCACAATTACAAATTCAACTTCGTCACCAGGATCCAGTGTTTTGAACCCCTCGTTTTCAATCGCGGTGAAATGAACAAAAACTTCTTGATTTTCTTCGTAGGTAATAAAACCATACCCTTTTTTTTCATCAAACCATTTAACAATGCCACTATTCATTACGCAACACCCCTTTGCAATTGCTGGTTTTATTATACGTGATGGAAACAAAAATTGCGAATCAATGAGTTTGGTGATTCTAAGTGGTGTTTTTCTTGAAAAAATTCGTTATAATAAAAAGGAACGAATAAAAAAGTGTATTTCTCTGAGTAACGTTCGGGAAAGGGAGTTTTTATGAAAACTGATATCGAAATATCTCAAGCGACGACTTTAGCACCAATCACGGAGGTCGCAGAAAAAATCAACTTATCTTTTGATGATCTGGAGTTACATGGCAAATATAAGGCAAAGATTGAGTTTGATGCGTTAGACCGGATGAAAGAACAGCCAGAAGGAAAACTGATTCTTGTCACTTCGATCAATCCAACGCCAGCAGGAGAAGGAAAATCAACGGTAACGATTGGATTAGGAGATGCTTTAAATAAAATAGGCAAGAAAACAGTCATTGCTTTACGCGAGCCTTCTTTAGGCCCTGTGATGGGCATTAAAGGCGGTGCAACAGGCGGTGGTTATGCGCAAGTATTACCGATGGAGGATATCAATCTTCATTTTACCGGTGATATGCACGCGATCACAACGGCGAACAATGCTTTATCAGCCTTGCTTGATAATCACATTCACCAAGGGAATCAATTGAACATCGATGCCAGACGTGTGATTTGGAAACGGGTGGTGGATTTAAACGACCGTGAACTGCGCCATATTACGGTTGGTTTAGGCGGACCAATCAACGGGGTTCCTCGGGAGGATGGCTTTGATATTACGGTTGCTAGTGAAATCATGGCAATTTTATGTCTTGCGACAGATATTGAAGATTTGAAAAATCGCTTAGCCAATATCGTGGTCGCTTATACGTTTGAGCGTGAACCAGTAACAGTAGGTGATTTGAAAATCGAAGGGGCTCTTGCGTTAGTTCTTAAAGACGCTATCAAACCGAATTTAGTTCAAACCATTTATCAAACACCGGCCTTTGTCCATGGCGGACCGTTTGCCAATATTGCCCATGGCTGTAACAGTATTTTAGCTACAAGAGCTGCTCTGCATTGCGGGGACTATGTGGTGACTGAAGCTGGTTTTGGGGCAGATCTTGGCGGTGAAAAATTCTTAGACATCAAAGTACCAAGCTTGGGCAAAGCACCGGATGCAGTGGTAATTGTAGCGACGATCCGGGCATTGAAGATGCATGGCGGCGTAGCTAAGTCGGATTTAAGCATGGAAAATCTTGACGCATTGAAAGAAGGCTTTAGCAATTTAGCGAAACATATTCGTAATATGCGTAAGTATGGCTTACCGGTGGTTGTCGCTATCAACGAATTCATTAGTGATACCGATAAAGAAATCGCACTGTTAAAAGAGCTTTGTGAGCAGGAAGGTGTCAAGGTTGAATTAGCCAGTGTTTGGGAAAAAGGACCAGATGGCGGGATTGATTTAGCAAATACAGTTGTTGAGACAATTGCGACTGAAGAAAACCAGTTCCATTCAATCTTCAGCAGAGAGCACGATGATTTAACTGAAAAAGTTGAGACAATCGTCCGTGAAATCTACGGAGGAAATGAAGTTATCTATAGTAAGAAAGCAAAACAACAACTGGCCAGCTTTAAAAAATACGGCTGGGATCGTCTGCCTGTTTGCATGGCGAAGACGCAATATTCCTTATCCGATGATCCAAGCAAGTTAGGTGCACCCATTGATTTTGATGTAACGATTCGCGAATTTGTACCAAAAATCGGTGCTGGATTTGTAGTCGCGTTAACAGGCGATGTTATGACAATGCCTGGACTGCCTAAAAAGCCCGCAGCTTTAAATATGGATGTCGATGAAAAAGGCAATGCTATCGGATTATTCTAAAATGAGAAAAGGCGTATACACTTGTAAAAACAGGTGTATACGCCTTTTTGCATATTCAAAAGCTGATTTTGCATAATTTATCGAAAATATGCAAAATAATTTATAAAAAACCATTGACTTGTATAAACAGTACACGTATAATCTTCACAAATAGTAGTTTTCTAATCGTATTATTATTCAATTCCAAGGATAGTAGATACTTTTCACAGGGGCCATGATTGCATTCTGCTTTCGTAGATTCCTAGCGTGGCATGTGTAAGAAAGCTCATACATTAGTAGCAAAAGGAGGGGTTAATATGAAAGTTTCGATTATTGGAGTGACTGGTTATAGTGGTGTTGAACTGGTGCGACTATTGTTGCAGCATCCTAAGGTAGAAATAACTTCCATTCATAGTCATTCACAGAACGGCAAAGATATTGATGAGTATTTGCCGCACTTAAATCGATTGTTGGACCTTCCTTTGGAACCAATTGACTCTAAGAAAATCATGGAGCAGTCAGATTTAGTTTTCTTTGCTACTCCATCAGGTATTTCAAAAGAGATAGCAACAACATTTGTGAAGGCTGACTTTCCCGTCATTGACCTTTCGGGCGATTTTCGATTAAAAACAGATGGGCAATATGAGAAATGGTATAAAAATTCAAGTGCTCCTTTTGAAATTTTGCAAAACGCTCATTATGGTTTAGCAGATTTTTATACAGAACCTTCATCAAAATTAATTGCCAATCCCGGTTGCTATGCCACTGGAACGTTGTTATCACTGGCACCGTTGGTTCAACAAAAAGTCATTGAAAAAGATTCAATCATAGTGGATGCAAAATCTGGACTTTCTGGAGCTGGAAAGAATTTGTCGGAATCTAGTCATTTTGTCAACAGCAATGAAAATATGACCCTGTACAAAATGAATAGTCATCAACATATCCCAGAAATTATGCAGCAGTTAAAGAAATGGAATAAAGACATTCCAGCCATTCAGTTTTCAACATCATTAATTCCAGTAACTCGCGGCATTTTTATCACGACCTATGCGCGTAGCAAGGAAAAGTTGACACAGGAAAAGGTTTTGGAGCTATTCCAAACTTTCTATCAGGAAAAACCTTTTGTTCGTGTTCAGGATCAAGATGTTTATCCCAATTTACGTCAAATTGTCGGTTCGAATTTCTGTGATATCGGTGTGGCTTATAATGAAGTCACCAATATTATTACCGTTGTTACAGTATTAGATAACTTAGTGAAGGGGGCCGCTGGCCAAGCGGTTCATAATCTAAATCATTTAGCAGGTTGGCCGGAAACTACCGGATTAAATCTCGTACCAATTTATCCATAAAAAATGTCGGAGCGTGAAGAATATGCAAATTATAGATGGAACAATCGCCAGTCCTAAAGGCTTTTATGCAACTGGCTTACATGCAGGGTTAAAAAAAGAGAAGAAAGACTTAGGCGTGATTTATTCAGAGGTTCCTGCTAACGCTGCGGCCGTTTACACAACAAATCAAGTCAAAGCAGCACCAATCTTTGTGACCAAAGAAGCAATGAAGGATGCCAAAATTCAAGCGGTGGTAGTTAATTCTGGCGTGGCCAATGCTTGTACCGGAAAACTTGGGTTAGAAAATGCGAAAGAGATGCAAGCCTTAACAGCAGCTCAGTTAGCGATCCCACAAGAAAATGTCGCGGTTGCTTCTACTGGAGTGATTGGGAAACAGTTGCCGATGGAAGTCATCGAAGCAGGAATTAGCAGCATTGATTTGCAGAAACAAGAACAGCCATATGGCTTTCACGAGGCCATCCTGACGACTGACACAGCGACGAAAGAAATCGTCATTACCGAGGAATTCAACGGACAGCAGGTAACTATGGCTGGGGTTGCCAAAGGATCAGGAATGATCCATCCCAATATGGCGACGATGCTGGCATTCATTACCACCGATGCTCAAATTTCAGAAGAGTTGCTGCAGGAAATCTTAGCAGATAAAACAGAAACCACCTTCAATCAAATCACTGTTGATGGGGATACATCCACGAACGATATGGTGCTAGTTTTAGCCAATGGCTTAGCCGAAAATCCAGTGATTGAAAAGAATTCCGAAGCTTATGAGAAATTTGTTGCGATGTTTCAACTAGTCAGTGAAACATTAGCTAAAAAAATCGCTAAGGATGGCGAGGGCGCGACGAAATTGATCGAAGCACAGGTTGTCGGCGCACTTAACGGCAGCGAAGCACGATTAGTTGCGAAGAAAGTCGTTGGTTCTAGTTTAGTAAAAACAGCGATGTTTGGCGAAGATCCCAACTGGGGACGAATCATTTGCGCAGTTGGTTATGCGGGGTCACATACGAATCCAGAAAAAATCGATATGTGGATTGGTGACCAGCAATTATTAAAGAATAGTCAACCGCAGGAATTTGACGAAGCGTTGATGAAACAAACGTTAGAAAAAGAAAAAATCAATATTACCGTTGATCTAAATATCGGTGATCAAAGCGGACAAGCTTGGGGCTGTGATTTGACCTACAAATATGTCGAAGTAAATGCTTTGTATCACACATAAGAGTATAGGGAGCGAAAAAAATGGGTAAGATAGTCGTAAAAATTGGCGGTGTGGCCAGTGATAATTTAACAAATAATTTTTTTGAGCAAATTGAGACCTGGCAAGCTGACGGTCATGAAATCATCGTTGTTCATGGTGGGGGTTATTATATTACGGAAATGATGGAGCGTTTAAGCATTCCGGTTATGATCAAGGATGGTTTACGAGTGACAACTGAACAGGCGTTAAAAGTGACGCAAATGGTACTGATTGGTCAGGTTCAACCGACCATTACGACTTTATTTCAACAACAAGGCTTTGGTACGATCGGTCTTAATGCCTCCAGCGATAATATGATTCAAGGGACTTTTATTGATCAAGAAAAATTAGGATATGTCGGCGAAATCACCGAGATCAATCCAGCGGCGATTGAAGGGGTTTTGTATAAGAATTACATTCCGATTATCGCGCCTCTGGGCATGACCGCAAATGGTCAATGGCTTAATATCAATGCAGATGATACTGCGTGTAAAATCGCTGAAGCCCTTGAAGCAGATGCGCTGTATTTATTAACAGATGTACCAGGAGTGAAGCAAGAGGACAAATGGCTTGAAAAGATTTCGATCCATGAAGTCGATCAGCTGAAAGCCGAAAAAGTAATTACTGGGGGCATGATCCCTAAATTAAATAGTGCCGTTGATGCGTTAGAAAACGGCGTTTCAGAAGTTCACATTACCAATTGTATCGAATGTGCAGGTACTGTGATCGTAAAGGAGGGGGTCTTTGCATGAGTCATTTGTTTCCAAATTATGCAAGGGATACGATTGATCTAATGAATGGTTCAGGAAGCTATGTTTATGATCAAGATGGAAACAGCTATTTGGATTTTATGAGCGGCATTGCTGTCAGTAATTTAGGTCATAACCATCCTAAGGTGATGCAGGCCTTGACTGAGCAAGCGGATAAAATCTGGCACAGCTCAAATTTGTATTCCAATCATCTGCAAGAGCAGGTAGCTGAAAAATTGACTATGGGAAAGGATTATTTAGCTTTCTTTTGTAATAGTGGAACCGAGGCCAATGAAGCGGCGATTAAATTAGCGAGAAAGGCCACTGGGCGTTCGAAAATTCTTAGTTTTGAGCAATCATTCCACGGACGAACCTACGGGGCTTTGAGTGCAACGGGACAGCCGGCGCTGCAAGAAGGTTTTTTCCCAATCGTCGAAGGGTTTGACTATCTTCCTTATAATGAACTAGCTCCTTTAAAAGAGAAGTTGACTGATGATGTAGCCGCAGTTATGTTAGAGGTTATTCAAGGAGAAGGCGGGATTGTCCCTGCAGAAAAAGAGTGGCTTCAAGCAGTCGCAAAATTATGCAATGAAAACGGCAGTTTATTGATTATTGATGAAATTCAAACCGGTATGGGAAGAACAGGAACCTTCTACGCGTTTGAGGATTATCAGATCGAACCAGATATCATTACGATCGCCAAAGCTTTAGCTAATGGCATCCCGGTGGGTGCGATGTTAGGAAAAATCGAATTAGCCGAAGCTTTTGGCCCAGGTTCTCACGGAACAACCTTTGGCGGAAACAATCTGGCGATGAGTGTGGCGGACACCGTGGTAGGCGAGATCAATCAGCCGGAATTTTTAGCAGAAGTTGCGGCTAAAGGTCAGTATTTGATGGATGAACTCACCAAATTGAGCAAGAAATCTAATAAAGTCCTCGAGGTTCGGGGAAAAGGTCTGATGGTAGGTGTAGAGTTGGATTCACCAGAGACGCTACAGCAGGCAATCCAAGAGTTAAAGGCGCAAAAACTCTTAGCCATCAAGGCTGGAAAAAACGTACTTCGCTTGCTGCCACCGTTGACCATCAGTCATGATGAATTAGCAAAAGGTGTTGAAATTATCAGCTCTGTATTACTAAAATAGGTCAATTTTAATTCAATATGTATAAAAAATCCTCTTCATTTTAACCGATGTTGAGGATTTTTAGCGTGTTTAGGTAGAGAAAACAGCCTTTTTAACAGATATTCAACTTTTTTATTGTTATTTAAAAAGTGATTGAGAGTTGATATATCAAAGTATTTAACAATGATAATCATTATGTTTAAAAGGGAATAAACTTTTAGGGATGTAAACGTTTGAAAAAAGGGCTATCTTTTAAGCGTGAGATAATTACGAATCATTCTCAACTAAGAAAATAATAGTGAGCGGCTTCTCTTTTGACCCTTGCGGTGCACAGTAAGTAAAGAAGAGCAGCAGATACTTGAATATAGATCAAATTATGAAAAGAGAGGAGGAGGATTATGAAGAAGCATTTATTAGATAAGAATCAGCTTTTTTCACTGAAGCGTAAGACATTAGAAAAGCGCATCAGCGAGTATTATTTTGAGACTGGTGATGTCAAGGATACGTTGGAGTTTTTACTTGTACTGCAAGTGCGAGAAGAATTAACCAGCGATGATTTTTCTTTTATGACAGTTGATATCGTTAAGCATATCTTTATGAAAACGAAAAATACGCGTTTATTACGCCGTTTAGCTGTTTTCTTCGAAGCATACTTTGATAAGAAAGAATGGAAAGTTTTGTCACGTAGATTGTTTACCATTAAACATTTCATTGGTGAAAAGCTTCCAAAGCTATATGAACACTTCGTTAAAATACCTTTGGAAGGATTAGTCGGTTCATGAAGCTGATTTATCCAGAATAAGCAGAAGGGGATGGAGAGTATAAGTAAGACGAGAATCAGACTACAAGTTAAATATGAAAAAAGCAACGGAAAATACCATCGTTTTAGTATCCAAAATGTTGATCGGGATGTATCAGCAGAAAAAATCAAGTCTTCCTTAGGAAAACTGGCGATTGTTGATCTGTTTGATCAAGAGGGCGTTGGCTTTTTTAAAAAGGCGGTTGAGGCGAAATTTGTCGAAACCACTGAGTCAGAGATTTTTGATAAACAAAACGATGAGAAGACCCTACAGGAGAAACAACCCAAAGCCTTAGCTGAAGAAAATCCGATTCGAATCCCAGAAGATCTGATCATCACGGAAGAAAGACCGGAGCCAGGTGTTTTGATCCAAAAAATTGGGTTACCAGCGGGAATTGATCTTCAAAAATTGAATGATCAACAAACGACTTCTATTTTGGTCACTTGTATGCACGTCGATGCTGAGCTGGCAGATGTTTGGATTGAAGACAATCGATTTGTGCTGATTGAGAGAATGAACAGCTAATCGATCCTTTTTAAACAAAGAAACAATCAGCACCTATAGCATCATTTCTGTTTGCTTTATCAGAAATCCAACGTTGGTATAAGGCGAACAACTAACAAAATTAGGCCTAGTTGTTGTTGTGGTTAAACTTAATTATGATTTTTTAAACCTGCTGAACTAGCGGGTTATTTGGCGAGGCTGATTTTTTTCTAGTTTATTTAACTCGTTGCGTAATAGTCAACGAGCCAAGTAATTTCCCTTTACCTTGAATCCTCAAACACTCCTCTGAATGTTGTCTTCTTATTTTTCCTCATACCTGAGACTTTCCATCACGCTTTTTTTCACTTATACTGGAGCTATCGGATTTTATCTGAATTAGAATCGAAAATAGTTTTTTTTAAATTGTTTAGAAAATCTAGTTCGTTGGATTTAAAAAATGATTTCACTAGTAAGGAATAAGGAGCAGCCGAATGGGAGAACGGGCAGATATTTTTTTAAGTACCTTTAATCGGATTGAAAAAGAACTAAAACGCCAATTGGGCAATCCCGCGAATATGAGTTTTAGCGAAGCGGTTCGTCGTCTGTCAAAACGACGCGACAATATCATTGGCGGAAGCGAGAATGATTTATTGCAATTAGCACAATTACGCAATGCGATTGTGCATGATCAGGTAGCGGATGATTTTGTTATTGCTGAGCCAAATGAGTGGGCCGTCAAACGAATTAAACAAATCGAAGAGAGCTTGCTGCGTCCGGAAAAGGTGTTGCCGCGGTTTGGCAAAAAGGTCACTGGATTTGAGCGAAGTCTGCCATTGGTAGAAATCATGAAAATTATCACGGAGAAACGGTTTTCGCAGTTCCCGGTATATGACTCTGGGAAATTCATGGGCTTGATCACTTTGAGAACCATCGGATTTTATTTTGCGCAGGCCAGTTTGTCTGGTTCGGTCAGTCTTAAGGGACGGGTGGCTGAGGATTTATTACTGGCAAATGGCAAACGGGCGAATTTTAAATTTGTTTCTGCTGATACGAAAGTGTCTGAGGTAGAAAAAATGTTTCAAACAGAAGCCATTTTAGAAGCGATTTTGATTACCAAAGATGGAAATTCGGATGGCAATCTGTTAGGCATCATTCGTCCACGGGATATTTATAGTCAAGAAGGGGAGCAATAAGCTTGTTAGTCATTTATTTATTATTAAGCGCAGGAATCATTGCGCTGGATCAATGGTTCAAATGGTGGATCGTCAATCAGTATAATTTTGGTGATAGTCAATCGATCATTCCAAATGTTTTGTCCTTAACACATATCCGCAATACCGGCGGTGCGTTCAGTTTATTTGAAGGCCAGCAGATTTTCTTTATTATTATTACCATTGTAGCTGTCGTTGCGGTGCTTTACTATTTAGTCAAACATTTACATGAGAGTAAGTGGTTGACTCTAGGCTTAAGCTTCTTTTTGGCTGGTGCGATCGGTAATTTTATTGATCGTTTCCGCTTAGGTTATGTCGTGGATATGTTCCGCTTGGATTTTATCAACTTTCCGATTTTTAATATCGCTGACATGGCTTTAGTCGTTGGTGTCATCATGATTTTTATTTATATTCTATTAGATGAGAGAGACAAGAAAAATGGATAATCAAATTGAAGTAATTATTAAAGAAGAAACTGGTCGGATCGACAAGGTCTTAAATGACCGGTTGGCTGATTTTTCCCGTTCACAGATTCAACAGTGGATCAAGGAGCAGCATGTTTCGATTGATGGTAAAGTTGTCAAAGCGAATTACAAGGTGAACGCAGGCGATAAAGTTCTGATCGAGATTCCTGAACCAGAGGAATTGGATCTGGTGCCGGAAAATCTTGATTTGGAGATCGTTTACGAAGATGAGGATGTGGTGATTGTGAACAAACCGCAGGGCATGGTGGTCCATCCTTCTGCTGGTCACCCGAATGGTACGTTAGTGAATGGATTGTTGTATCAAATCAAAAATCTTTCAACGATTAATGATGTGGTTCGTCCAGGAATCGTTCATCGGATTGATAAGGATACCTCTGGTTTATTGATGGTCGCGAAAAATGATCGCGCCCATGAAGCGTTAGCGAAACAGCTTAAGGACAAGACGTCGCTAAGAAAATATGTAGCGCTGGTTCATGGCGAGATTCCTCATGAAAAGGGTCGCATCGAGGCTCCGATCGGTCGTTCGAAGGTCAATCGTAAAATGCAGGCTGTGATCGAAGACGGCAAACCGGCTGTGACACATTTCGAAGTTTTGAAACGCTTTGAAGGCTTCACGCTGATTGAGTTACAGTTAGAAACGGGCCGGACGCACCAGATCAGAGTCCACATGCAGTATATCGGCTACCCGGTTGCCGGCGATCCTTTATACGGACCAAAGAAAACCTTGAAGGGCAATGGGCAATTTTTACATGCGAAATTATTAGGCTTTGAACATCCGACAACTGGCGAGATGATGGTCTTTGAAGCACCGCTGCCAGAAATTTTCAAAAAAACTTTGAAGCAGTTAAAAGAAAAAGATTGATTTCTTAAATAAGGAATAGTATAGTGTCTGTAGTAAGAAATAAATAACTAAATAGTAATCCTTTAAGAGTAGTCCCGTGAGGCTAAGAAGGAAGTAGATAGTGATTTGGACTAGGTGCGCCTAGGTGAACACTATCGTTTTGACGAAGTCGATAACATTCCTCCTACCTAACTACGGGTAGGAGTTTTTTTATTGGAAAATTTAAGGATGTCAGTTCAACTTTTCGCAGTTTACTTTAAGAAGAGAAACTAGTTCCAAAAGCTGAGCCAATCATCCGAGTGAACACTCTAGTTGAATGATATACGGCATTTGAATCGAACTAATTTTTCTCTGAAAAATTAATTCATTAAAACAAATAAGGAGGAAACAGGATGCATAAAAAAGAAGTTGTAGATGAGGTAACAATGAAACGGGCATTGACTCGAATCACTTATGAGATCATCGAACGAAATAAAGGAGTTCAGGATATTGTCTTGATCGGGATTAAAACCCGCGGAATCTTTATCGCACAAAGAATTGCTGAACGCCTTAAACAGTTGGAGCACATCGATGTGCCAGTTGGAGAACTAGATATCACGTTGTATCGAGATGATGTGGATGTAGCGGAAGCTGAACCAGAATTGCATTCTTCAGACATTCCTTTCTCAATCGAGGGCAAGGAAGTAATCTTGGTTGACGATGTATTGTTCACCGGCAGAACGATTCGCGCAGCGCTAGATGCTGTCATTGACTTAGGACGTCCAAACCGTATCTCATTAGCCGTTTTAGTTGACCGCGGCCATCGTGAATTACCGATCCGCGCGGATTACGTTGGAAAAAATATTCCAACAGCGTTAACGGAAGAAATCGTCGTTGAAATGGAAGAAAATGACGGACAAGATCGCATCTTAATTCAAAAAGAAGACTAATTAGACAACTGTTTAGATACTAGAAAGAGGAAGTTTCATGCAAGAGTTTCATAATGATGACGTTGTTTTAGATATTCACGATCGCCCAAGTGCAGGACACTGGGTCGGCTTAAGTATTCAACATTTATTCACCATGTTTGGTGCAACGGTTTTGGTACCGATCTTAGTCGGAATCAATCCAAGTATCGCACTGGTAAGTTCAGGTCTAGGAACATTGGTTTACCTGACTGTAACCAAAGGCAAAATCCCTGCCTACTTAGGTAGCAGCTTCGCTTTTATTGCAGCGATGAAATTATTGATGAAGAGTGACGGCTATCCGGCAGTCGCCCAAGGTGCTTTGACCTGCGGCTTGGTTTACCTGATCGTTTCCTTCATTATAAAAAAAATCGGCTCTGGCTGGTTGGATAAAATCCTACCGCCAATCGTCGTTGGACCAGTTGTCATGGTTATCGGCTTAGGCTTAGCCAGCAACGCCGCACAAAATGCGATGTATAACAATGGCGAATACAGCTTCAAATATGTGTTAGTCGCTTTGATTACTTTGGCCTTAACGATTTTCTTCAACATGTTCTTCACCGGATTTTTAGGCTTGATCCCAATCCTGTTAGGAATTGTTGGCGGCTATGTAACGGCAATGATCTTCGGCATCATCGATTATCAACCGATCATCGACGCAAAATGGTTGGCAATGCCCGCTTTCAGCGTACCATTTGCCACTTATCAGCCAAAGCTGTACGTCAATGCGATTACCACGATGGCGCCTATCGCTTTTGTCACTATGACTGAGCATATTGGTCACTTGATGGTCTTGAACAAGCTAACAAAACGTAACTTCTTCGAAGATCCTGGTTTGGATCGTACCTTGATGGGCGATGGATTAGCACAAATCGTCGCAGGTTTAGTTGGCGGACCGCCAGTAACCAGTTATGGCGAAAACATCGGTGTCCTTGCAATCACTCGCGTACACAGCGTATTCGTTATCGGCGGTGCAGCAGTCTTCGCAGTCTTACTAGGATTTGTCGGCAAACTCAGTGCTTTGATCTTAAGTATCCCGGGGCCGGTGATCTCAGGCATCAGCTTCATTTTGTTCGGAGTCATCGCAGCCAGCGGATTGAAAATCTTAATTGAAAACAAAATTGACTTTGATAAGAAAAAGAATCTATTGATCGCTTCAACCATCCTTGTCATCGGTATTGGCGGTTTGGTCTTTGAAGCGGGTACCTTCACCTTATCTGCCATGGCATTAGCCACAGTTTTAGGAATTATCTTGAACTTAATCTTGCCGGAACAGGCACGTAGCGAGAAATAATCACTTTATCTAGGAATTAAAGGAGGAAATTTCATGATCATCCAGTCTGAAGAGATCAGTCTGAAACATTTATTGACCGTCGAAGCTCTAACCGATCAAGAGGTAATGGGACTGATTCGCCGAGCGCAGCAGTTCAAACAAGGTGCGCGCTGGACACCCCACAAGGACCAATATTTTGTCTCTAATCTTTTCTTTGAAAACAGTACCCGGACCCATAAAAGTTTTGAAGTCGCTGAGAAAAAACTCGGACTTGATGTGATTGATTTTGACGCCAAAACTAGCTCGGTTCAAAAGGGCGAGACATTGTACGATACTGTGTTAACAATGTCGGCACTAGGTGTTGATGTCGCGGTGATTCGTCACGGGGATGAAAATTACTACGATGAATTAATTCAAAGCAAAACGATTCAATGCTCCATCGTCAACGGCGGGGACGGCAGCGGGCAGCATCCAACGCAATGTTTGCTTGACCTAATGACGATTTATCAAGAGTTTGGCCGCTTTGCTGGATTAAAAGTCGCGATTGCAGGAGATATTACCCATTCGCGTGTCGCAAAATCTAATATGCAAATGTTAAAACGCCTAGGTGCAGAAGTGTTCTTTTCCGGACCGGAAGAATGGTACGACGAAAGCTTTGATGTCTATGGGACCTATCGTCCATTAGATGAGCTTGTACCTGAGGTGGATGTCATGATGCTCTTAAGAGTGCAGCACGAACGGCATGATGGACAGGAAAGCTTTTCGAAGGAAGAGTACCATCAAAAATATGGGTTAACGATTGAACGCGGGAAACAATTGAAAGAAAAAGCGATCATCATGCATCCGGCACCTGTGAATCGCGATGTCGAAATTGCGGACAGTTTAGTTGAAAGCTTACAATCACGAATCGTTCCGCAAATGACCAATGGTGTCTATATTCGGATGGCTATTTTAGAAGCAGTACTTAATGGAAAAGCGTAAAGGGGCAGATAATATGAAAACATTAATTAAAAATGGAAAGATCGTAACAAAAGACAATCAAACAATGGCATGTGACCTTTGGCTAGAGGACGGGATTATCGCCGGTATCGGCAAAGACTTTTCGGACATTTCGTTTGATCAAGAGTACGACGCAAACAATCAATTAATCACACCAGGTTTAGTTGATGTTCATGTTCATTTACGAGAACCAGGCTTTACTTATAAAGAAACCATCAAGGATGGCTCAAAAGCGGCAGCTCGCGGCGGCTACACAACAGTCTGCGCGATGCCGAATCTTGATCCAGTTCCTGACACCGTCGAAAAATTCAACGACGTAAAAGCGATTATTGATAAGGATGCAGTCGTAAAAGTCCATCAATACGCACCGATTACAGAAGAGCTTCGCAGCGAAACCTTAACCGATCAAAAAGGCTTGAAAGCAGCCGGCGCCTTCGCCTTCACGAACGATGGAGTAGGAGTACAAACAGCTGGAACCATGTATCTAGCCATGAAGGAAGCCGCGGAAAATAATATGGCGCTAGTCGCTCACACCGAAGATGAATCCTTATTATTCGGCGGCGTGATGCATCACGGAAAAATCAGTGAAAAGCTTGATTTACCAGGGATTTTGAGCGCGACTGAATCTTCGCAAATCGCTAGAGACTTGATCTTAGCAGAGGAAACCGGCGTGCATTATCATGTTTGCCACGTTTCTACTAAAGAAAGCGTGCGTGTCATCCGCGACGCGAAGAAAGCCGGTGTGCACGTAACCGCAGAGGTTTCTCCGCATCACTTGATCTTAGTCGATGAAAATATTCCAGAGGATCACGGCTACTGGAAAATGAATCCACCGTTACGCGGGGTGGAGGATCGCGAAGCCTTGATCGAAGGTTTGCTTGACGGTACGATCGATTGTATCGCAACGGACCATGCGCCTCACGGCTTCGAAGAGAAAAATCAAAGCTTCTTGAAATCACCATTCGGAATCGTTGGCAGTGAAACAGCTTTCCAATTAATCTATACACACTTTGTTGAAACAGGACGCTTTACTTTAGAACAAGTAATTGATTGGATGGCAGTCAAGCCAGCAGAGATTTTCGGAATGACGGTAGGAACCTTAAACATTGGTCAGCCAGCGGACATCGCGGTATTTGACCTTAGTCACGAAGAAAAAATCGATGACAAAAAATTTGCTTCATTAGGAGTGAACACGCCTTTCACTGGCTGGCCAGTCAAGGGTGCGACACTGATGACCTTCGTGGATGGTCAGTTGGTATACAACAAGGAGGACTAAGACGTTGAAAAGACTTTTAATATTAGAAGATGGCACAGTATTTGAAGGGGAAGGCTTCGGCGCTGAAGCAAATGTGGTCGGCGAAGTGGTTTTCACCACAAGTATGACCGGTTATCAAGAAACGATTACGGACCAAAGCTTCAATGGACAAATCATTACCTTCACCTATCCAATGGTCGGAAATTATGGCGTGAACCGCGATGATTATGAATCCATCGCCCCCACCTGTAAAGGCGTGATCGTAAAAGAACATGCCCGTTTAGCTAGCAACTGGCGCAACCAAATGACGCTAGACGAATTTTTGAAGCGTAAAGGGATTCCAGGAATTTCCGGAATTGACACTCGCGCATTAACGAAAAAATTACGCAGCGTTGGAACCATGAAGGGCAGCATTGTTGATCCAGCCGATCAGTTTGAACATTCGTTTGACCAACTAAAAGCAACGGTCTTACCAACGAACCAAGTTGCACAAGTTTCGACAGTGACGCCTTACCCAAGCCCAGGCGTAGGCCGTAATGTGGTCGTGATCGACTTCGGCTTAAAACACAGTATTCTGCGCGAATTGTCACGTCGTGAATGCAATTTGACTGTGATGCCTTATAACACAGATGCTCAAACGATTTTAGACCTTTGTCCGGATGGTGTGATGCTGACTAATGGCCCTGGAGATCCCAAAGATGTGCCTGAAGCAATCGAAATGATTCAGCAGATTCAAGGAAAAGTGCCGATTTTCGGGATTTGTCTTGGACACCAGCTGTTCTCATTAGCCAACGGAGCGGATACTTATAAGATGAAATTTGGACACCGCGGATTGAATCATCCGGTGCGGGAAATCGCTACAGGTCGCATCGATTTTACTTCACAAAATCATGGATTTGCAGTGGATGAAAAAACAATTGATCCAGAAAAATTAATGGTGACCCACGTAGAGGTCAATGACGGCACGGTTGAAGGAGTTCGTCATCGGAATTACCCAGCCTTCAGCGTTCAGTATCACCCAGACGCTGCGCCGGGACCACATGACGGGGTTCATTTATTTGATGAGTTTATGGAAATGATGGATGCATGGAAGGAGCAAGCATAAATGCCAAAACGTACAGATATTAAAAAGATCATGGTGATCGGTTCTGGACCTATCGTGATCGGACAAGCCGCGGAATTTGATTACGCCGGCACACAAGCTTGCTTAGCGTTAAAAGAAGAAGGCTATGAAGTTGTTCTGGTGAATTCAAACCCAGCAACGATCATGACCGACAAAGAAATCGCGGACAGTGTTTATATCGAACCAATCACGCTCGAATTTGTTTCTCGCATCCTGCGCAAGGAATTACCAGATGCGATCCTGCCAACATTAGGCGGGCAAACTGGCTTGAACATGGCAATGGAATTAGCAGATTCAGGCATATTAGATGAGTTAAAAATTGAATTGCTGGGAACAAAATTGTCAGCGATCGATCAAGCGGAAGACCGCGACTTGTTCAAGCAATTGATGGAAGAGTTGAACCAACCAATTCCTGAATCTGAAATCGTGAATACCGTTGAAGAGGCGGTTGCCTTCGCCAATACCATCGGTTATCCGATCATCGTTCGTCCGGCCTTTACACTTGGCGGAACCGGCGGCGGGATGTGTGACAACGAAGAAGAGCTTCGGACTGTCGCTGAAAACGGCTTGAAGCTTTCACCAGCGACGCAATGTTTGATTGAAAAATCTATCGCTGGCTTCAAGGAAATCGAATATGAAGTGATGCGAGATTCAGCGGACAACGCGATCGTGGTTTGTAACATGGAAAACTTTGATCCGGTTGGTATTCATACTGGCGATTCGATCGTCTTCGCACCAAGCCAAACACTATCTGACTACGAATATCAAATGCTGCGGGACGCTTCCTTATCGATTATCCGCGCCTTGAAAATCGAAGGCGGCTGTAATGTGCAGCTGGCTCTTGACCCACATAGCTTCAACTACTATGTAATCGAAGTAAATCCGCGAGTATCTCGTTCATCAGCTCTAGCAAGTAAGGCAACGGGTTATCCAATTGCGAAGCTGGCAGCAAAAATCGCGATAGGCTTGACGCTGGATGAAATGAAAAATCCAGTAACAGAAACGACGTATGCAGAATTTGAACCGGCCCTAGATTATGTCGTTGCAAAAATTCCGCGTTGGCCCTTTGATAAATTCGAAAGCGGCGAACGTGTCTTAGGCACACAAATGAAAGCCACTGGTGAAGTCATGGCGATCGGCCGGAACATCGAAGAATCATTATTGAAGGCCGTTCGCTCACTAGAAATTGGAACTTACCATGCGGAATTACCAGAACTAAGCGAAGTGACTGATGACGAATTAACTGAAAAAATGGTCAAGGCACAAGATGATCGCTTATTCTATCTAACTGAAGCCATTCGTCGCGGCTATTCAATCGAAGAAATCAATGAGTTGACCAAAGTCGATCTCTTCTTCCTAGATAAGCTGCTTCATATCGTTGAACTAGAAACAGCTTTAGCTCAAAACAAAAAAGATGTTGAGCTATTGAAGAAAGCCAAACAAAATGGGTTTGCCGATGTAAAAATCGCGCAGCTTTGGGATATGACAGCAAATGAAGTGCGTGAATTCCGAACTGCCGAAAAAATCGTTCCAGTCTACAAAATGGTAGATACTTGTGCGGCAGAATTTGAATCCCAAACGCCCTATTTTTACAGTACCTACGAATTTGAAAATGAGAGCGTTCGTTCTGACAAAGAATCTGTCCTGGTTCTTGGTTCAGGTCCGATCCGGATCGGGCAGGGAGTGGAGTTTGACTACGCGACCGTCCACTCGGTAAAAGCAATTCAAGCAGCTGGTTATGAAGCGATCATTATGAACAGCAATCCAGAAACTGTTTCGACTGATTTCTCCATCTCAGACAAGCTCTACTTCGAGCCGTTAACTCTTGAAGACGTGATGAACGTAATCGAGTTAGAACAACCGATCGGGGTCATCGTCCAATTCGGTGGACAAACTGCGATTAATCTTGCTGAACCTTTAGTTAACAATGGGGTTAAAATTTTAGGAACAACCATCGAAGATTTAGACCGCGCGGAAGACCGTGATCAGTTCGAACAAGTGCTGAAAAGTCTCTCCATTCCGCAACCGCCAGGTGATACAGCAACGAGCGCGGAAGAAGCAGTTAAGATCGCTGAAAGAATCGGTTATCCAGTCTTGGTTCGTCCAAGTTATGTCTTAGGCGGACGGGCGATGGAAATCGTTGAAAACCAATCCGATTTGGAAGACTATATGGCCCACGCGGTTAAAGCCTCTCCTGAACATCCTGTTTTAGTCGACAGCTACTTAGTCGGTAAGGAATGTGAAGTAGATGCCATCTGTGACGGCGAAACGGTCTTGATTCCAGGAATTATGGAACATATCGAACGCGCAGGGGTTCACTCAGGCGATTCGATGGCGGTCTATCCGCCACAAACCTTCTCCGATGAATTGAAGGCAACGATTGAAGATTACACACGCCGGTTAGCATTAGGCATGAACTGCATCGGCATGATGAACATTCAGTTTGTCATCCATAACGATGAAGTCTTTGTCATCGAAGTTAATCCTCGTGCGAGTCGTACAGTGCCATTCTTGAGTAAAATCACGAATATCCCGATGGCGCAGATCGCAACAAAAGCAATCTTAGGCCAAAGCCTGAAAGAACTAGGCTATGAAGATGGCCTTTATCCTGAAAGCGACATGGTCCACGTCAAAGCACCAGTCTTCAGCTTCACGAAGCTGCAAAAGGTCGATACTTACTTAGGACCTGAAATGAAATCGACGGGTGAAGTCATGGGAACTGATCGTAATTTGGCAAAAGCTCTATATAAAGCCTTCGCAGCATCTGGCTTACATTTACCAGATTTCGGTGCAGTCCTATTCACGGTAGCTGATGAAAACAAGGATGAAGCGCTAGATTTGGCAAAACGCTTCAAGGCTGTCGGCTACAGTTTAGTTGCGACAGAAGGAACAGCCAATTTCTTAGAAGAAAATGGCTTAAGTGCGGAGCGAATCGCGAAAATCTCTGAATCAGACGATCATAATGTGATTGAGTTGATTCGCACGGGCAAAGCGCAAGTGGTCATCAATACGACCGATAAAAATCGCCAAAATTCATCCGAAGACGGCTTTATCATTCGCCGCGAAGCAGTTGAGCACGGTGTGCCATTGTTCACATCCTTAGACACAGCGGATGCCATCTTAAGAGTCATGGAATCACGCGCATTTTCAATCCAAGAAATTTAATTCATCCAGAGTGGAGCATGCTTCACTCTGGCGATTTATAGGGAGGCCGTTATGAAGCAGGAAATGATGACGATTGTTCGTCAACAAGAGTTAGCACCGAGAATCTATGAACTGGTTTTAACCGGAGAATTAGTCAAAGAAATGACGATGCCGGGGCAGTTCTTGCATATTCGCGTACCAAGAAGTGATTTATTATTGCGCCGTCCCATTAGTATTAATCAATACGATCAATCCGCAAGCACTTGCACGATCATTTATCGTGTCGAAGGTGATGGGACCAGCTATTTTTCTGAAATGTCCGCTGGCGAACAGCTGGATGTGATGGGACCTCTAGGCCATGGTTTTGAGATCGACAGCTTGAATGCCGGAGACACTGCCTTTATCGTGGGTGGCGGGATCGGAATTCCCCCTTTATACCAGCTTTCAAAAGAGCTTAAGGCAAAAGGGGTAAAGGTTATCCATTTCTTAGGCTTTGGTACACAGGAAGTGGTTTATTATGCAGATGAATTCCAAGCATTAGGTGAGACGCAATTTTCAACCGATGATGGAACGTTCGGTATCCAAGGCAATGTCGGTAATTTATTGCTGGCAGAAGAACGCCAACCAGACGCGGTCTTTGCTTGCGGCAATAACGGTCTTTTAAAAACAGTCGAACAATTATACAGCGAAGTCGCCAATGTGCAGCTTTCATTAGAATCCCGCATGGCTTGCGGGATGGGCGCCTGTTATGCATGCGTCTGTCATGTACCTGAGGATGAAAACAAGAGTGTCAAAGTATGTGAAGACGGGCCCGTTTTCCAAGCAGGGGAGGTCATCTTTTAATGAGTATTGCAGTGAAGTTACCCGGATTAGACCTGAAGAATCCGATTATGCCGGCAAGCGGATGCTTCGGATTTGGCAAGGAGTATGCGGATTACTATGATTTGAATCAATTAGGCGCCATCATGATCAAGGCGACTACACCAAAAGAACGCTTTGGAAATGCAACTCCGCGCGTAGCGGAAACACCAAGCGGGATGCTAAACGCGATCGGTCTACAAAATCCTGGCATGGAAGTCGTGCTAGAAGAGATCCTACCAAGTTTAGAAAAGTATCAAGAACTGCCCATCATTGCCAATGTGGCAGGTGCTTGCGAAGAAGACTATGTTGAAGTTTGCGCTAAAATCGGTGACGCACCAAACGTCAAAGCCATCGAATTAAATATTTCATGCCCCAATGTAAAACACGGCGGAATCGCTTTTGGGACCGATCCAGAGGTTGCTTATCGATTAACGAAGGCAGTTAAAGAAGTTGCCACTGTTCCAGTCTACGTCAAATTAAGTCCCAACGTGACCGATATCGTACCGATCGCTAAAGCCATTGAAAAAGGTGGGGCGGATGGTTTCACTATGATCAATACCTTACTTGGTATGCGGATCGACTTAAAAACGCGCCAACCAATATTAGCGAATAGAACCGGCGGCTTATCCGGTCCAGCCATCAAACCAGTCGCAATCCGGCTGATCAACCAGGTGGCTGCCGTTAGCGAACTGCCGATTATCGGCATGGGCGGCGTACAAACCGTTGATGATGTCTTAGAAATGTTTATGGCCGGAGCAAGTGCGGTAGCAGTTGGAACAGCCAACTTTACCGATCCATATATTTGTCCGAAACTGATCGAAGAACTGCCGATCAGAATGGCAGAACTTGGCATTGAATCCTTGGAGCAGCTAAGACAAGAGACTAGAGGAGGGTTCTAATGGAAAATCGACCGATTATTGCTTTTGACTTCGCTTCAAAGCAGGAAATTGACACCTTTTTAACCCATTTTCCCATCAGCGAAAAACTATTCGTGAAAATCGGGATGGAACTTTTTTATCAAGAAGGACCAGCAATCGTTAATTTTCTACGTAGTCAAGGACATGACATTTTCCTTGATTTGAAGCTCCACGACATTCCTAATACCGTACAAAAAGCAATGCGGGGAATCGCGAAGATGGGCGTGAAAATCACGAACGTCCATGCAGCCGGCGGTGTGGAAATGATGCAAGCGGCGAAGCAAGGGCTGACCGAAGGAACAAAAGAGAATCAAACAATTCCTGAATTAATCGCGGTTACCCAATTAACCTCTACCAGCGAAGAACAAATGCATGAGGATCAGCTAATCGAGGTCAGTCTGCAAGAAAGCGTGCTGCATTACGCAAAATGTGCAGAAAAAGCTGGATTAGAGGGCGTTGTTTGTTCGGCACATGAAGTAGAAAAAATCCATCAAGCAACAAATGCTAATTTCATCTGCTTAACGCCGGGAATTCGTCCGAAAGGGGCGAGCGTTGGCGACCAAAAACGCGTAATGACACCGGCAAAAGCCCGTGAGATCGGCTCAAATTATATCGTAGTGGGAAGACCCATCACCCAAGCTGAAAATCCTTATGAAAGTTACTTACAAATCAAAAAAGAATGGAACGGTGAAGCATAAATGATCGCAGAACAAATCGCCAAAGACTTATTATCAATCGAAGCAGTCTCTTTAAGTCCCGACGAACCTTTTACTTGGGCCAGCGGACTCAAATCACCTATTTATTGTGATAACCGTGTAACCATGAGCTATCCAGAAGTACGCCGTGCCATCGCGCAAGGCCTAGCAGCAAAAATCAAGGAAGAATTCCCCAATGTAGAAGTCATCGCAGGAACAGCAACGGCAGGTATCCCGCACGCTGCTTGGGTAGCGGAAATCCTAGATTTACCAATGGTTTATATTCGCAGTAAAGCCAAAGATCACGGCCGCGGCAACCAAATCGAAGGTCGGATTACGGAAGGCCAGAAGATGGTCGTGATTGAAGACTTAATTTCAACCGGAGGCAGTGTCCTAGAAGCTGCCGCCGCGGCAAAACGCGAAGGCGCTGATGTCTTAGGAGTTGCAGCAATCTTCACCTATGAGCTAGCTAAGGGCAAGAAGAATTTCGAAGAGGCCAACACACCATTAGTTACCTTAACCAACTATTCAACCTTGATTGAAAGTGCCTTACAAGAAAATTACATCAATCAGGAACAGCTTGAGCTGCTAAAAAAATGGCGGAAAGATCCTGAGAACTGGTTGAACTAACTAAAAAGCATCTTCGGGTGCTTTTTTTGCTCTACCTCATATTGAAAAAGATGTTTTTTTATTCATTGTATTAACGGCCAGTAACAGGATTGTTAGTGGTCTATTTTTAATTCCCTCATGCTATTTTTCTCTTATAAGTATATTAGAAGCCCAAAATGACGTTTAATGGTATAGTATTTTCAGTAGATTTTTAAACTTGCATGTCGTCAACTTTATTAGTTTGGATGGAAATAGTTAGCAGATTGAGGAATTTGTTATTGTTCTGTCCAACATGTAAGAAACACATCTAAATGATAAGAGGGTTTTGTATGTACGAAAACTTTATAGGCAATCTTCGTTTACGAAGATTCACAGTCTTAGCGCTGGTCATCTTCATTTTATTTTTAGTTAGAGATTTTATGACACCGATATTGTTAACGTTTATTTTCACGTTGATCTCGGTCAAAATCGTCAAATTTGTTCAACGTTATATCAAGGCGCCGACATTCTTATTGGCGACCATTCTTTATCTGTTTGAATTGTGGCTTTTATATCTTTTAATCTCAAGATATTCAACCATTTTAATTGATCAAGTCGTTTCAACCTACAATTCAATCGTTCATTTCTATCAGCATAAAGAATTTAACTCTGATGTTGCAACGAATTTTATTTCGAATTACTTTAAAAACCATAATTGGCAAGACAAGGTTGAAAGTGGAGCCGGAATCATTTTGGAACAACTGCAAAATGTTGGTCGCCTAGCCATCGCTTTTATTGTCTCGTTTATACTGAGCTTTTTCTTCATGGTAGAGAAGGAGAAAACGATTCTGTTTTCAAAGAATTTTTTGAGTAGTAATTATGCATGGTTTTTCCAGGATTTGTTTTACTTTGCCAGAGTCTTCGTTGAAACATTCGGTGTCGTCGTGGAAGTTCAATTATTGATTGCGATCGTCAATACAGTGATTACCACAGTTGGTTTAGGGCTGATTGGTTTTACGCAATTGCCGACATTAGCGATCATGATTTTCTTCTTAAGCTTAATCCCTGTTGCTGGAGTGATTTTTTCTTGTATTCCGTTAACGCTAATTGCTTATTCAACCGGGGGAATACAGACCGTCATTTACGTATTGATTTTGATCGTGGTGGTTCATTGTATTGAGGCCTATATCTTGAATCCGAAGTTTATGTCGAGTCGGACAAAATTGCCGATTTTTTATACTTTCGTTATTTTATTAGTTAGTGAAAAATTTTTAGGTGTATGGGGACTGATTGTCGGTATCCCAATTTTCAACTTCTTCTTGGATATATTAGGGGTCAAAATTCGTACGAAATTGACAAAAGACTAGGACAAAAAAATGGAGCAGCCAGATTAGGCTGTTCCATTTTTTCGTAATTGCTCAACAACGGATTCTTCGGGTGTCACGTACAATGTTTTTTGATTTTCATAAATCACGAATCCCGGTTTAGCACCATTCGGTTTATGAACATGTTTAACTGCGACATAATCAACCGGGACCTGTGCCGATTGCCGGAATTTTGAGAAATAGGCCGCTAATTCAGCAGCTTCTAGCAATGTTTCTTCACTAGGGGTATCATTCTTTACAATGACGTGCGAGCCAGGAATATTTTTGGCATGCAGCCAAATATCGCTTTTCCGCGCTTGCTTCAAGGTCAATTGATCATTTTGTAGATTATTCTTTCCAACGAAGATTTCTGTTCCATCACTCGCAACAAAGCGTTCTGGTTTAGAAGGGGCCTGCTTGCGATTTTTCTTGCTGCGTTTCTTCTTTAAGTAGCCACTGGCAATCAGCTCTTCTTTGATGACTTCGATATCCATCGGTCCAGCGATTTCTAATTGAGCTAAGACGGATTCAAGATAGGCAATTTCGTCTTTAGCCTCAGCAATTTGATCGTAAATCAATTTGACCGCATTTTTCAGCTTTTGGTATTTCTGGAAGTACTTCTGTGCGTTTTGATTAGGCGTTAATGCAGGGTTCAATTTGATCGTTATTGGCGCATTGTCCTCATAGTAATTCTGTAATTCAATACTTTCCGCTCCCCGTGGGACCTGCGCCATGAAGGTGGTCAGTAATTCACCATCACGACGAAACTCTTCTGCGTTTTCTGAATCTCTCAAAGTTTTTTCGCGCTTTGCTAACTTGGTTTGATTGCGCTTGATCTCATTTTCAACTTTACGAATGAGATCATTCCCCAACTGTTTAACGCGATCTTTTTCAGCCTTTTCCCCATAAAAAGCATCCAGCAGGGCGCTTAAACTATCATAAGCAGTACTTTCTTCGAAGGTTTTAAAGGCCAGCGGCGCAAAGAACTCCTTCTTATTTTTAACTCCCAGTGTGGGTGCAAGTGCCGTTTGAACAATTTCCCAAAACGTAGTCCAAACGACCATTTTCTCATTTGGACGTTCGCTGAGACGGTAAGCCAGCTCGTCAGCGGTGTCTCGTCCTAAACCTTGGAAACGCTGTTGCAAGTAGCGACCATCTAAATTCTCTGCGGTAGAAAGGAGGTTAAACACTTGCTCCTTGGTTGCGTGAAAGGGATTCAGCTGCTCTTGCTTCGGCGGTTCAATATACTCGCTGCCAGGCAGGATGGAGCGGTAAGTATTCTGCGAATGGCCGATATGCTTAATGGCATCCAGAATTTTACCTGTTTGCTTATTCAACAGGACAATCGTTGAGTGACGTCCCATTAATTCAACGATCAGGACGATATTTTGCAAATCACCTAATTCATCCCGCTTACTGAAGGTGAAGTGAACCACACGATCATTCTCAACTTGGTGAATATCCTCTAAAATCGCGCCTTCCAAATGTTTTCGCAGCATCATCACAAAATTCGGCGGATTGTCAGGATTTGTATAAGCAATTTCAGTTAATTGAATTCGTGCGTAACTCGGATGTGCGGAAAGCAGCAAACGACGATTCTTTCCTTGTGCCCGAATCACCAAAACGACTTCATTTTCATAAGGTTGGTGAATCTTGGATATTCTTCCAGTAACGAGTTGATCCTTCAATTCTCGTACCATTGCATGGGTAAAAACTCCATCAAAGGACATTTTTTATCCCTCATTTCTATTCATAATAGCTCTATTATAAACAAAAAAACGCCAGTGACCAAGTAAGTCACTGGCAAAAGCTTAGACTGTAATCGTTTCTTTGTAGTTATGAAGCTGATCCAGTAAATATAAAAGTAACTGTTCGGCTTCATTTGGCAAGCGGTCATAGCCGCCCTGATAGGTTTTACGAGACTGTACAAAAGCCAAACGAGTCTCCAGTCGGGTCATTAAGTGAATCAAATAGTGATGACTATTAAAGTCTGGCTCATGCTTTTTAACCGGCAGATAGCTAATTTCTTTTAACGGGCCAAAAGGTTTAAACTCTGCTGTGCCGTCTATGATTTTTTCAATACTGCCAAGGGTTTCTTCTGGCGTCACTTTCCGTCCTTTAAAGTCACCGGTATTCAAAATGTAGCAATCCGTTTTTTTCTTTTGGAACAAGTCTTTGAAATCCTGATAGTCTTCTTGTAAAGGATAACAACGGAACGGATTTGCAAACGGTTCAATCACCAATTGATCAGCTACTTCTCCAACAACATTTTCGGCCGTTGAGCGTTTCGTGGCTAAGGTTGCACCAAAAACAGCGGCGAGGGAAGGATCTTCTATTTTGATCAACGGCGGAAGGCTGTCGTCTTTCATAATCCAAAACAGACCATCGACTTTTTCATCAATATGATCGACTCGGTTAGGTGTTGCGTATCGACTCTTGATGCTACGCCCATTTCCGTTACGAATATCTTCTGTTACCAAAACCTTCTTGTTCTCTTCATCGAGTGTCACACCAACATTTTGTGCGGTGACAATATATTTAATCTGTTCACTAGACATTGGGTAATCCTGTGTCTTGTCAAAATAAGCCGGTTCTAAAGCGGTTGTTGAGCCTTTTTCTTTCGAAATAACGAAAGCATCATCATGGAGAACATGGACTTCTCCTTTATTTTTCGGTTTGGCTAAAGTAATGGTGGATTTTCCTGAGCCAGATAAACCAAATGCCGCCATCGTGTATTTTTTATCTTCTAATAGATACTGTTTCATACCGCCATGACAAGCGATAAAGCCATTTCGATGAGCAGTTGCCCAAGCAAGGGTGAGGGTCGCTTTTTTTAATTCTCCAAAATAACGCAAGCCCAGGATACCGGCGCAATTATGCAACGGATCAATCACCACCACACCATCAGGAAAATCGGGGTGCTCCCAATCTGGATCAGCAAAAATGAAAATATCACCCGTATGAATCTCGTCCGATTGCTGATAGAAAAGATGTTTGGCATCACCGATTTGAAAGTTCAATAAATAAGAGTAGAGGTTCGGGCTATAATCGGCAGGAATCATCAAATGGGATTTGACTGTAAATTCTTCATCTAGACCAACAATGACTTCGCCTGAATAGAATTTTTTCGACCGTGCCTGAAAAACAGCTTCACGCAAAAGCTCGCTGTAAAAATCAGCATTAATCCCTTTTTGACCAATGATTCGACGTGCGGCTGCAGTCCGACCAACGATTTGGCCATCATTGGTAACTAAAACTTTGGCATCTGTAGGCAATTGCAAGCGACTAGTATAGGCGACATCAAGATCAGTCGTGATCGTTCCAGGACTAGACTTGGCCAACGCATAGGCATCCGTTAGATGACGAATGCGTGTCACATTGTTTCCATAGAATGCCGTCTCGATCACACTGCGAATATTGGAAAAGAGTCGATTCTTTTTATTGATATCCTTATGCGAAAAATGTTCAATACTGCTCATCATAAAACCTCCTCAAAAAAGTTGTTATTATTATAATAGCATTAAAATAAAGCGCTCACAATCCAATATAGAACAGATTTTTCTTTGCTTATACGCCAAAAAATCTAAATTGATCGCTAGTGGTAGCGCTCTTAAGATAAAAATAATATAATGATAAGTAAGGAGGCGTTATTATGGAAAGATATTTAGCGATAGTAAAAGAGAAAATCCTTATTTTTTGGCGTAAATTTATTATTGTTGTCTCAGAAAATGAACGCCGATCCTTATTTATTGCAGCAAGTCTCGTCGTATTTGCCATCATTTTTTCTACTTCAGCAGCTTTTGCTCAAAAAGCGATTCGACAAGACCAATTAAACGAACTTGTTTTTGATTCTTTACAATCAGATCACCTCATACCACTGGAATATCAAAAGGTGGATCAAAAAATAAAAGAGACCAAAGCCATTTCTATTATGTTTAGCCAGCCAGATGGGACGTCCTTCAACAACGTTATGACGATTCTTGATGATCCTGATCAAAATCCTATGTTGAACCGTCAGTTTTACTACTACCCAATCGTCTATGATAGTGAAACAATCGCTGAGAAATACCAACTAGATCCGAGACAGGTAACCTTTATTTTCTTCCATAATGGCAAAGAGAAAAATCGCTTTGTTGTTGAGAGCTTGAAGGACTTAAACAATGAGTTTATTCCTGAGCTGAATCGACTGCCGATGTGGAACCTTAAAAATTAAAATGAGAGTTCAAATAAATTAAATGAGTTTTTTTTAATAAAAAGAGTTGACACTCCATTTTTTTTCCGCTAAACTAACTTCAACATTAAAAAAAGGAGTGGCATTCATGAAAAAGGCAAACTTATCTAATCAATTGAATAGCTGGCAAAACTGGCGTAGATAAGTTGTATTTATGAATTCACTCATAGATACAACGTTTAGACAACTTCTAAATTTTGTATCTATGCTGGATATTTTTCATGCTTATTCCCGCATAGAGACCATCTATGCGGTTTTTGTTTTTTTAAGACAACTACCGTGAAATTTTGGGTAGTTGTCTTTTACTGTTTTTAGCTCAACGAAAAAATCAAAAATCGGAGGAAACTATCATGAAAAATAAAGGGATTATCGGGTCAATCATCGCATTAGCAGTTGTATTAATCGGGGTTTTTGCTTATCAAATGGGGTCACGTCAAACAGGCGCGGCAACAGATAATAAAGAAGAACTGAAAACGGTCGGAATTTTACAATTCATCAGTCATCCATCGTTAGATCAAATCAAAGACGGAGTGATCAAAGGCTTAAAAGACGAAGGCTATGAAGATGGAAAAAATATCAAAATTGAATTTTTAAACGGTCAAGGGGATCAAAGCAAATTAAACAGTATGAGTCAGCAATTATTAGAAAAAAAATCTGATGTGTTAGTCGGTGTTGCTACACCAGCTGCTAAAGCATTAGCGAATGCCACCAGCGACACACCAATCATTATGTCAGCCATCAGCGATCCGATCGGCGCAGGCCTCGTAACAGACCTTAAGAAGCCAGGTGGAAATATCACTGGAGTCAATAATTTAACACCGGTGGATCAGCAATTAGATATGGCAAAAGAGCTGTTCCCAGATGCAAAAACCGTCGGGATGATTTATTCATCTTCAGAAGAAAATTCAAAATCACAAATCGAACGAGCAGAAAAACGTGCAACAGAGGATGGCTTAACGGTTAAGAAATACGCAATTAGTTCAAGCAATGATATTGCTCAAATCACACAGCAAGCTTGTCAAGAAACCGACTATTTATACATCCCGCAAGACAATACGATCGCCAGTGCTTTCCAAACGATGATCAATGAATCAGACAAAGCGAAAAAACCAGTATTTGTATCCGTAGACAATATGGTAAAAGAAGGCGGAATTGCGACAGTTGGTCAGAACCAGTTTAATCTAGGTGTGGAATCTGGAAAAATGGCGGCGGATGTTTTAAGCGGCAAAGCAAAACCTGCAAGCACTCCGGTAAATGTGATTGATTATGGTGACATGATCATCAACGAAGAAAAAGCGAAAGAATTAGGAATTACGATTCCAGAAAAAATCAAAGAAAAAGCAGAAGTAGTTAAAGGGGAGTAGACAGATGGTTATTTCAGCAATCGGACAAGGATTTTTATGGGGGATTTTAGGATTAGGGATTTTTATGACCTATCGCATCTTAAATTTCCCCGATATGACAACAGAAGGGTCATTCCCACTAAGTGGTGCCGTCTGTGTGACAGCCATCACCAATGGCGTATCACCCATTTTTGCGACCTTACTAGGAATTGTTGCAGGAATGTGTGCCGGTTTTATTACTGGCATGCTTTATACAAAAGGAAAAATCCCAGTCATTCTTGCTGGAATACTTGTTATGTCAGGACTAAATTCGGTAATGTTATTCATCATGCAAACACCGAATCTTTCCTTACTAAAACAGCCTAAAATCCAGGACTTCTTTACGAATTTAAACCTGCCGGATCATTTTGACATCGTCCTACTAGGGCTGATCGCAATCGTGATCATTGTAGGACTGCTATTATTTTTCTTCTTTACTGATTTCGGTCAAGCCTACATCGCCACTGGAGATAATGAAAATATGGCACGTTCAATTGGTATCAATACCGATCGTATGAAAGTCATCGGCCTAACCTTATCAAATGGTGTGATTGCCTTATCTGGTGCATTAATTGCCCAAAATGACGGTTATGCCGATATCGGTAAAGGTGTTGGTGTGATTGTTATCGGTTTGGCTTCCATTATCATCGGAGAAGTCTTGTACGGAGAAGTGACCTTCATTGAACGGTTAGTTGCGATTGTTTTAGGCAGTATCATTTATTAATTATTAATTTTAGTCATCATTAAAGCTGGTTTAGATACCACCTATTTGAAGATTTTCTCTTCAATCATTTTGGCATTGTGCTTGATGATTCCACGCTTAAAAGAAGCCTTAAATTTGAAAACGGGATTAGAGAAGGAGGAGTAGTCAGATGAACGCTGTAGAAGTAAAGAATGCCAGCAAAACCATTAGTAACGGCATGAACGACAAACGCAAGATTTTAAATAATGTCAGCTTAACGATCGCTCCCGGGGAATTCGTTACAGTTTTAGGCGGAAATGGGGCAGGAAAGAGTACATTGTTCAATAGTATTTCCGGCAGCCTGCAATTGGATAGCGGCACTGTTTCAGTGATGGGCAAGGATTTGACGAAGTTGTCCGAAGAGCAACGAGCAAGCTCAATCGCTCGAGTCTTTCAAGATCCAAAAATGGGCACCGCTCCTCGTTTGACCGTGGCAGAAAACTTAGGTTTAGCAGAAAAACGTGGTCAAAAACGCCGTTTGCGGCAGCGCCAGCTGAATCAAAAGAAGGAAATGTATCGCGAACTTTGCCAATTGATTGGAAATGGGCTAGAAAATCATCTCGATACACCAACAGGCTTCCTTTCTGGTGGTCAGCGTCAAGCGTTGAGTTTATTGATGGCGACGATCACAAAACCAGATTTACTATTACTAGATGAACATACAGCTGCACTTGATCCGAAAACTGCGAAGCAATTAATGTTGTTGACCGATCAACGAATCAAGGAAGAAAATCTCACCTGTTTAATGGTCACCCATAAAATGGAGGATGCGTTGCATTACGGCGATCGTGTGATCGTGATGGAAAAAGGGGAGATCATTAAGGACATCAGTGGAGAAGAGAAGAAACGCATGACATTGGCGGATTTATTCCTACTGTTTGAAGAGAGTGACACAGTAGCTGAAGTAATGTAAAAAAAACTTTTTTACAGAAAATTAAAATAATGGGTTGACTTATGTGAAAAACAAATCTATACTAAGTTCAATCTTAAATCAGTTTGGAGCGATTTTTATGAATAAGAATAAGAGTGCGCACACACAACTGAATAATTATTACTTTAGCTATTTTAGATAGGTTTGTGTTCATGGTTCATGGATGCAAACGACAACAAGTTTGTATCTATGATGGCTAAGGATTTTAAGTTCGACTTAACGCCACATAGATGAAAATCTATAGTGGCTTTTCTTTTGGTATTTTTTGGGAGACTAGGCTCATTGTAGATTTTCTACAGTGGGCCTTTTTTTCGGGTTCCACTTTCACAGTTTATATTGTTAGTTTCCCATTGATAAGGATTTGAGCTATCAAAAGAGACTAGCACTTTAGTGGAATCTTATGTGAAACGAGGATGGATGGTTTTAGAAAAATGACTTTCCATAAGTCGAGCTAGCTGCGAGTTATAACAAGCAACAAAAAAAGAAAAAATGAAGGAGTGAGGAAAGATGGAAAATGAAATTTCAGGAAAGACACGATTAGCCGGGTTATATGCGCTACCTGCAAGACACAGCTTTTCACCAATCATGCAAACAACAGCGTTTCAAGCAACAGGGGTGGATGCAGTTTATCTAAGCTTTGATGTCCAGCCAGAAAGACTTGGGGAAAGCATTCAAGCCATTCGTGATCTTGAAATGTTGGGAGTCAATTTATCGATGCCTCACAAAATGGAAGCCATCAAATATGTAGATGAGCTTAGTCAAGCGGCTCGATTAATTGGAGCAATCAATACCATCGTGAATCAAGATGGGAAATTGATCGGCCATATTACAGACGGAATCGGCTGTATGGAAAGCTTGAAACAAAACGGGATTGAAATCATCGGAAAAAGAATGACGATTCTTGGAGCTGGCGGCGCTGCAACTGCGATTATCACTCAAGCGGCGATCGACGGAGTAACAGCTATTGATGTTTTCAACATCAAGGATGATTTCTATCAAAAAATTGAACCGAAACTTGCGACGATTGCAGAGGAAACCAACTGTCAAATCCAACTACACGATTTAGCAGATCAACAGCAATTGGCTGATGCCTTAGCGTCAAGCAGTTTACTGGTTAATGCAACAAATATCGGAATGGCACCAAAGACTGATCAAATGCCGTTACCGGATGAATCATTGTTAAGAAAAGACTTACCAGTTTTCGATGTCATCTATCATCCAGGTGAAACGAAACTTTTAAAAGCAGCGAAAGCGACTGGAGCAACTGCTGTTAATGGCTTAGGAATGCTGCTATTCCAGGGTGCTGCCGCCTTTAAATTATGGACAGGCAAGGAAATGCCCGTCGATCAAATCCAACCGTTATTGGAAAACGAAATCAAAAAATAAAAAGTGAAGGAAGTTATTATTATGATCTTAATTATTAAAAAAGGAATTCAAGAATCAGAATTATCCCCAATTTTATCTCGCATCAAAGAAGAGGGGTTAGGCGTACAAATCAATCATGGGAAAGATCGTTTAGTTCTTGGTCTTTTAGGTGACCCAAAGATTATCCAAAATGTCCCTTTCCAAGCTTACAGCGTCGTTGAACGTGCAGTGGCGATTTCAAATACCTACAAGATCACCTCAAGAGAATTCCATCCACAAGATACAGTCGTTGACGTTGATGGTGTAAAAATCGGTGACGGTAGCTT
Organism: Enterococcus sp. DIV0756; assembly: GCF_051710745.1. Lineage (NCBI taxonomy): Bacteria > Bacillati > Bacillota > Bacilli > Lactobacillales > Enterococcaceae > Enterococcus > Enterococcus sp. DIV0756. Next base: position 1,728,722 of record NZ_JBIOLF010000001.1, read on the forward strand.
CGTAACGATGGCTGGCCCTTGTTCGGTAGAAGGTGAAGAACAAATCATGGAAACAGCACGGATGGCAAAAGCTGGCGGCGCAAAAATTTTACGCGGCGGTGCTTACAAACCACGGACTTCTCCATACGCTTTCCAAGGCTTAGGTGAAGAGGGCTTGAAGATCATGCGTAAAGCTGCAGATGCACATGGTTTGAAGGTGATCACAGAGGTAATGGACGAAGCGCATATCGATGTTGTTTGTCAATACGCCGACATTATTCAAATTGGTGCTCGCAACATGCAAAACTTCCGTCTATTAGAAGCAGTTGGTAAAACCGGCAAACCAATCGGCTTGAAGCGTGGGATTTCAGGGACGATTCAAGAATGGTTGAACGCCGCTGAATACATTGCTGTTCAAGGCAATTCAAACATTATCTTCATTGAACGAGGCATTCGGACATACGAAACAGCGACACGAAACACGTTTGATTTAAGTGCTGTCCCATTGATCAAAAAATTGAGTCACTTCCCAATTATCGTTGACCCAAGTCACGGTACTGGCGTTTGGGATCTAGTTGCTCCAATGGCACGTGCAGGAGTCGCAGCTGGAGCTGACGGAATGATCGTAGAGATTCACCCCGACCCATTACATGCTTGGTCAGATGGGGAACAATCACTGAATGAAAAAAATTACCTACAAATGATGAGTGAAGTGGAAGTTATGGTGGACGCGATGAAGAAAATCAAAGATTTGAACAAAGAAGCGACACTTATCTAAGCGGGAGGAAACCTTCATGGACATTGTTCTACCAGGAAAAAGCTATGAAATCATTATAAAACGCTATGCCTTAGACTCAGTTGGGGAGTGGATTGATTCACTTTGGCAAAATAAAAAAATCGCCATTATTAGTGATGAGAACGTCTTTCCAATTTACGGAGAAAACATTCAGCAGCAATTAACAAACTACGAAGTATGTCATTATTCGGTGCCAGCAGGCGAAAGCAGCAAATCACTAGAAATGGCTAATGCTATCTATGATTTTTTAGCGGATAATCAATTCACTCGCAGCGATGCCATCATCGCTCTGGGTGGAGGAGTTGTTGGAGATCTCGCCAGTTTTGTCGCATCTACCTATATGCGAGGCATCGCGTTTGTGCAGATTCCCACGTCTTTGCTGGCGCAGGTCGATTCAAGTATTGGCGGCAAAACAGCGGTCAATTCTAGTAAAGCCAAAAATATGATCGGGACCTTTGCTCAACCAGACGGGGTGTTGATTGATCCAGAAACATTGAATTCTTTACCTGAATTGCGGGTTCGCGAAGGAATCGCAGAAATCATCAAGTGCGGTGCGATCAGCGATGCGTCACTCTGGCACGATCTTGAGAAACTAACAGGAATCCAAGATCTTTTAGACCACAGCGAAGCAATCATCCAGAAGGCCTTGCAAGTGAAAAAAACCGTCGTGGAAGAAGACGAGTTTGATAACGGTTCACGTTTATTATTGAATTTTGGTCATACGATTGGACATGCAATTGAAAATACCGCTGGATATGGAGAAATTAGCCACGGAGAAGCAGTTGCAATCGGAATGGTAACAATTTCCCGAACAGCAGAAGAAAAAGGGCTCTCTCCAATAGGTACAACCGAAAAAATCATTGCCATGAATCAGAAATATCAACTACCAAGTAGATACCAGCCTTGGGAGGCTGAAAAATTTTATGCGGCTATTACGCATGATAAAAAGGCTCGAGGAGACAGCTTGAACATTATTTTACTAAAGGAAATTGGGCAAGCCTACATCAAAAAAATCAACATGACAGAAATCAAAGACTTTTTAATAGAAGGGAAGTAGTTTATGCGTTACTTAACAGCTGGAGAATCTCATGGACCAGAATTAACAACGATCATCGAAGGTGTTCCAGCCGGACTTGCACTTTCCGTTGAAGCAATTAATCAAGAATTGGCTCGCAGACAAGGCGGGTATGGTCGTGGTGGGAGAATGAAGATCGAAAAGGATCAAGTTCGTATTACATCAGGCGTTCGTCATGGGAAGACGTTGGGGTCACCCATTACCATGATCGTAGAGAACCGCGATTGGAAAAACTGGCAGAAAGTTATGTCCGTTGAACCAGTCGAAGAAAAAGCAGAAAAATTACGTCGGGTAGCAAAACCACGACCAGGCCATGCCGATCTCGTTGGGGGGATGAAATACCATCACAGCGATCTGCGAAATGTTTTGGAACGCTCCTCAGCTCGTGAAACCACGATGCGGGTTGCCGTGGGAGCGTTAGCTAAACAAATCTTAGCTGCAGTAGATATCGAAATTGCCAGTCATGTTGCAGTACTTGGCGGAATTGAAGCGACTGTACCAGAAAAATTAAGTGTGAAAGAGATTCAAACGATAACGGCCACATCTGAAGTCAATATGGTAGATGCATCGGTGGAGGAATCGGTCAAAGAATTGATTGATCAAACCAAAAAGGCAGGAGATACCATTGGCGGTGTCGTGGAAGTTCGAACAGATAATGTGCCAGCAGGACTAGGCAGCTACGTTCAATGGGACCGCAAGCTTGATGGTAAGATCGCGCAAATCATGCTAAGTATCAATGCCTTTAAAGGGGTGGAATTCGGTATTGGGTTTGAAGCCGCTCGTCAGCCTGGCTCAAAGGTCATGGATGAAATCGTTTGGAACGAGGGCTACAGCCGAACAAGCAATCATCTTGGCGGGTTCGAAGGCGGGATGACGAATGGTGAACAAATCATTGTTCGCGGTGTCATGAAGCCGATCCCGACATTATACAAGCCGCTTATGAGTGTTGATATTGATACGAAAGAACCGTATAAAGCAAGCGTTGAACGTTCAGACAGCACGGCTGTTCCAGCTGCCTCAGTTGTAGCGGAGCACGTTGTTGCTACAGTATTGGCAGAAGAAATTCTAGAAAAATTCTCATCAGATACAATTGATGAATTGCAGCAAGCGGTAGCAGAATACCGTGAAGCAATCAAAAACTTTTAAGAAAAGAGGGTACGTCTATGAGAAAAAAAGTGTTCGTCTTAGGACTTGGTTTAATCGGCGCTTCACTTTGCAGAGCAATCAAAAATCCATCCATCGAGTTGTTTGGTTGGGACTATTCAGCTGAAACTCGTGAAATCGCTCGTGAAGTTGCCTTAGTCGACCAAGTTTCTTCTATTAAAAAGGCACCTGAGATGGATGTGATTATTTTAGCCGTACCCGTTTTATCTACATTGCACTATTTGCATGAACTAGCGCGTTTACCGTTGAAAGAATCAGTGATTGTCACTGACACTGGAAGTACGAAAAATGAGGTTATGAAATTAGCCAAAACTTTACCATTTACTTTTATCGGGGGTCACCCCATGGCGGGTTCGCATAAATCTGGCGTCAAAGCAGGAAATCCAAATCTTTTTGAAGAAGCCTACTACATTCTGACACCGCCTGAAGGGATCGACGTTAAACCTTTAATGGAATTACTAGAGCCGACCCGGGCAAAGTTCGTAGTGATTGAACCTGACTCTCATGATGAAATCGTTGGTGTGTTAAGTCATTTACCACACATCGTGGCATCAGGTTTGGTTAAAATGAGTGATCAGCTGACAGATGCATACCCACGAGCGACACAGCTCGCGGCTGGCGGATTTCGTGATATTACGCGAATCGCTTCCTCTGATCCGCAGATGTGGACAGATATTCTACTAACCAATCGCGGGACCTTACTGGGTTTGATTACTGATTGGCAGCATGAGATGTCTAAGATTCGCGAAAGCCTAATAAAAGAAGATCAACCAGCGATCTATGACTTTTTTAGTCAAGCAAAACATTCACGTGATCATCTACCTACGAAGGATCGCGGTGTTATCCCAGCATTCTACGATCTTTACATTGATATTCCAGATATCGCCGGAGCGATCGCTAAGGTTATGACGATTATCAGTGATGCAAAAATCTCTATTATCAACCTAAAGATCCAAGAAACACGAGAAGATATTTTCGGGGTTCTAGAACTATCGTTTAAGAATCAAACAGATTTGGAAAAAGGCCAATCATTAATTGAAGAAGCGGATTTTCGTTGTCGCAGGAGGAGTTGAACAAATGAAACTATTAAAAGCTAAATCAGGGTTAACAGGAGCATTGACTGTTCCAGCAGATAAATCTATTTCTCATCGCAGCATTATGTTTGGTGCGATTAGTCAGGGGAAGACAACGGTCCACAATTTTCTAAGAGCTGAAGACTGTATGAGTACTATCGCTGTTTTCAAAGCGTTAGGAGTGGACATCTGCGATGATGGAAAGGAAATCATCATCGAGGGGAAAGGCTTTGACCATCTACAAGCGCCGCAAAACATCCTAGATGCAGGAAATTCCGGTACGACGATGCGTTTAGTCTTAGGGATTTTAGCAGGTCAGTCCTTTCATTCAAAAATCGCCGGCGATGCTTCATTAAATCGGCGGCCAATGGAAAGAGTCATGGGGCCGCTAAGAACAATGGGCGGCAGCTTGCAGGGAAAAGACGGTAGCGAGTATCCACCAATTGAAGTAGAAGGTAGTGAGTTATCAGCGATCACTTATGAAATGCCAATTGCTAGTGCCCAAGTAAAATCGGCGATTCTTTTTGCCGCATTACAAGCAAAAGGTACGACTACTATTTTTGAAAAAGAGAAATCACGCAATCATACAGAAGAAATGATCAAACAATTCGGCGGTGAGATTACCGTAGATGATAAAACCATCACAGTAGCTGGCGGACAGCAATTGATTGGACAAGAAGTAACCGTTCCAGGAGACATTTCATCAGCGGCTTTCTATCTCGTAGCAGCAAGCTTGATACCAAATAGCAATCTGCAATTGAATCACGTAGGAATCAATCCAACACGGACTGGGATTTTAGATGTTCTTAAAGAAATGGGTGCTGACATCCAACAAGTCGCTTTAGACAAGCAAAATCAAGCAGCGGATTTGTTGATCAAGACCGCAGACTTAAAGGCCACTGAGATCAGCGGAGAAATTATTCCGCGTTTAATTGATGAGTTGCCGATCATTGCCTTAGCAGCGACTCAAGCAGAAGGTACGACCGTGATCCGCGACGCACAGGAATTAAAGGTCAAAGAAACCAATCGGATCGATGCCACAGCACAAGAGCTGAATAAGTTAGGCGCTAAGATCGAAACGACAGAGGATGGCATGATCATTCACGGGCCAACGCCATTACATGGGGGAAGCGTCGAAAGTCACGGAGACCATCGAATCGGAATGATGCTGCAAATTGCCGCATTATTGACAAAAGATCCTGTTGAACTGAACAATCCAGAAGCCATCAACATTTCTTATCCAAACTTTTTCACAGATTTATATTCATTGATCGAAGCGTAGTAGGAGAAACTATGCAGAAGAATTTGCGGCAGTATAATCAAAAAATTCAGTCCAACTTTTCACAGTAAAAGGAAAAAGGAGAATGTTTTATGGAATCAATTGTCTTGATCGGTTTTATGGGAGCCGGAAAAACGACTATTAGTAAAGAACTTGGTACAACACTAAATGCTCATGCAGTGGATATGGATGATATCTTAGTCGAGCGGATCGGACAACCAATTAGCGAATACTTCGAAGAACATGGTGAAGCCTCATTCCGTGAGCATGAAACCAATCTTTTAAAAGAAGCACTAAGTGAGGAATCGGTGATCGCTACTGGTGGCGGCGTCATTTTGCAAAAAGAAAATCAACAAGTTTTAGCTGATAAATTAGTTGTCTATTTAAAAGCTGACGCGAACGTACTTATTAAACGAATTCGTGAGGACAAGGTTAACATCCGGCCTCTAGCAATAAAGAATGATGACGGTGATTTAAAACGACTGTTCTTTTCAAGAGAAAAACTCTACGAAAAACTGGCAAAAATTACCGTAGATACTTCAGAGAAGACGCCGAAAGAAATTGTCAGCGAAATTCTTCAACAAGTTGGGGTTAATTCTTAATGAAAGTTGGCTATTTAGGACCTAAAGGGTCATTCACTTATAGTGCAGCAGTAAACTTTTTCGAGGAGGCGGATCTGTTTCCTTACGATTCTCTGACTGCATTACTGGAAGAACAAAGAAAAGGAACCTTAGATTATTGCGTGGTTCCAATCGAGAATACGATCGAAGGATCCGTTTTGCCGACGCTGGATTTGATTTTTCAAACACTGCCAACGATCCAGGCAGAAATTGTTCTACCGATTCAGCAACAATTGATGGTTCATCCTAGTCATGCAGATTCATGGGAAAAAACCGAATTAATTTGCAGTCATCAGCAAGCTCTGGCTCAATCACAGGTATTTTTGCTAAATCATTTTCCAACGGTCCACATTGAACAAATAGGTTCCACTGCGCAAGGGGCTCAAAAAGTCGCCGATAATCCAGAAAAACGGTATGCCGCGATTGGAGCACGAGCTGCTGCAGAACGATTCGGTTTAACGATCGTTCAGGAGAATATTCAATCAATCAGTGAAAACGAAACCCGTTTTTGGGTGTTAGGTGAACAGCCATTAAGCAGCAATTTAGCTCAGGGAATGAATAAAGCGACCGTTCTATTTGATCTGGCTTCTGACCATCCCGGTGCCTTGTATCAATGCTTAGCGATCTTCGCAGCTGAGAAGATTAACCTGACGAAAATCGAATCACGAACGCAGAAAACGAAATTGGGAGAGTATTTCTTTATTATTGACTTTGAAACCCCAGAAGAAGACAAACTGCAGAAAGTATTGCATCAATTTGAAGAACAGAATTTTACAGTGAAACTAATCGGTAATTACACCACTTATTTTCCAAACGTTAGAAAATCTTAGTAGTTAAGGTTTTCTAATTTTTTTGGTGAAAAATAAGACAAACTCTGAATGATTTGCTATTTTAATACTAATAGTATTGAGATGAAGAGGTGCACTATGAGCCGAATGGACAAATATAAAAAAATCCACGAGGAAAGTCAAAAGGAAGAGAAAAAACCTTTTGGCTTTCGTCGTGAGATGAAGAAAGAAAACCAGAGTGAAAAAACGCGTATTGAGGAAACTCATTTTGAAAAAACAGGAGAGCCTCAGATAGAATCTGAAGAAGAGTTTTATTACGAGGATCATTACCAGGAGTCTAAAAATAAAAAGACGCGTCCCAATTTCAAACTACCAGTGATCAAAAATCCTTTTAAGCGAAAATCAAAAAATCCTTATGAACAGAAGCCAAAGAAAAAACGTAGCTGGAAAAAAATTCTAGTCATGATCTTAGTGGCGCTTTTTGGCTACTCTGTTGTGGCTTTTGGCGTGGGCAATATCGCGGCAAAGACGGATTCGTCAATGCCTAAAATGGAGACACAAGAGTTTAACGGGGCAGCTTCAGAAAATGGAACAAAAAATATCTTGCTGTTGGGTAGCGATACTCGCGACAACATCAGTGGACGTTCTGATTCAATGATGGTGCTGCAAGTTGATGGGCGCGGCAAACCTAAGCTTGTTTCTTTCATGCGGGATATGTATGTTAATATCCCTGGTGTTGGTGAAAATAAACTGAATGCGGCTTACGCCTACGGTGGTGCTGATTTGGTTCGTCAGACACTGAAAGAGAATTTTGGAATTGATTGCCGTTACTATGCGATGGTCGATTTTCAGACCTTTGAGAAAGGGGTAGACGCTCTTTTTCCAAGTGGTGTGAAAATTGATGCTGAAAAGGATATGAGTGCCTACATTGATGAGCCAATCACAAAAGGGCCTCAACGGATGAACGGACACACCTTATTAAATTACGCTCGTTTCCGAATGGATGAAGAGGGAGATTTTGGGCGTGTTCGAAGACAACAGCAAGTGATGCAATCTGTTTTTGGTCAATTAAAAAATCCGCTAGTCTTATTAAGAGGACCTTATGCGGCGGGTAAAATTTGGGGATACTTGTCGACCGATATGCCAAATACGTTCGTATTAGCAAATCTATTCAACTTTGCTAAGGCAGCAGCTGGTATTGAACGTTTGACTCTGCCAATTGACGGCTCATGGTCTTACATTGATACGGCAAATGCTGGTAGTGCACTAGCAGTCGACACCACTCAAAATGCCCAAGCCGTTCAAGACTTTTTAGGGAAGTAATCGGATTTTTGATTCCCATGAATCTATGAGTGTGCTATATTATAATTATTGTAAATTTTGATTGAAACGAGGAAACAATTATGAAATTAGCGATCGTGACAGATAGTACCGCCTATCTGAATGAACGTATACGCAATCATAAAGATTTATTCATTATACCGATACCAGTCATCATTGACGGCCAGCCGTTTGAAGAAGGAGTGGATATCGGGTACGAAGAGTTTTATCAGAAGTTGAAAAGTAGTAAAGACTTCCCTAAAACATCACAACCAGTACTTGGTGAAGTGTTCGAATTATATCGCTCAATCAAGGAACAGGGCTATGATACGGTCATCAGTATTCATTTATCAGAAGGAATTTCAGGCTTTGTTCGTACCTTAACGGCAATTAAAGAAGATATCGACGGATTAACGATCATTCCCTATGACTCAAAAATCACCAGTGTTCCCATGGGGTACATGGTTGAAAAAGCCTTAGAATTAAGCGATGAAGGAAAATCATTGGATGACGTCTTAGCAGCAGTAGATGAGATTCGTGATACCACCAATGCGTATATTATCGTCGATGACTTGGATAACTTAGTACGTGGTGGGCGTTTGACAAATGGCGCTGCGATTATTGGCGGATTATTAAAGATCAAACCCATTCTTACCTTTGAAGACGGTAAGATCGTTTTGGCGGAGAAAATCCGTTCATTAAAAAAAGCATTGCAACGTACGGAAGAAATTATTGAGGAACGCCGCCAAAATAACCCTGATGAGTTACGGATTTTCGTAATCCACGGAAATAACCCCGAACTAGCCCAGCAGGAGTATGAAAAACTCAGTCAGAAGTACCCCGATGCCACGATTGATATTGGGACTTTCGGGCCGGTAATTGGCACTCATTTAGGCGACAAAGCCATCGCACTTGGTGTCGCAAAATAATGATTAGCTTTACAATGTTATGATTGAAGAACAAATACTTAACAAAAAGAAAGTCGAAGCGTCATACTCTTTCATATTGGAAAGAGTATGACGCTTTTCTTATCAATCAATCCTTTCTTCTTTCATAGTTTATTAGACTCATGCTCACTAAACAACTCACAATCTAAACCACCGATAGGAGTTCTTTAGATTGATGGTATACGTGACGAAGATAAAACTCATTTTTGTGAATTTCAAAAATGAATTCCTAGAGATTGAGTTAGTTGCCAGTCAATCTTTTCACAGTTTGCTTAGCTTGAGAGAATACAATTAATTCCTTTGATTATCACAAAACGAGCTGTTTAGATTGATGGTACACGCGACGAAAATAAAACTCATTTTTGCGCATTTCAAAAATAAATTCCTTAAAGTGAGTTAGTTGCCAGTAAATCTTTTCACAGTTTACTTAGCTTGAGAGAATACAATTAATTCCTTTGATTATCACAAAACGAGCTGTTTAGATTGATGGTATACGTGACGAAAATAAAACTCATTTTTGCGCATTTCAAAAATGAACTCCTAGAGATTGAGTTAGTTGCAAAAACCTTTCTTTTTTCGTATTCTTTTTTCATTAGTAGTTTAGTAATTTAGTAATTTACTAAAGACGAATGACAGATTAGGAGGAGTTACAATGAAAATACCGACAAATTTAAAACATAAACCCGTTTTTTTAGTTGAGGATTACGATAAAATCGATGGACACCATGCTTGGGATAGCGATGCTAAGGGATTAACCTTAGGGTTGGCGCAATGGAATGATCGCGGACGTGTAGATATTTCTGGAAAAGTTTGGCGTCATACTGGTGAAAAATGGTCGCGACAATCAGAGGAATTGCCGATTACGCGAATTCTAGATTTGGCGATTTTAGTGGCACAATCCAGTATCTATCTGCAAGATGCCTATCGCTATGAAAAATTCTATGATCCTGAGAACCCCAAGGTAGAAATTCTCGGCTTACAAGGAGGACGTATGGAGGTTCAAGTGGATACGGATAATCCAAAGATTGATGAGGATATTATTCTATTTAACGATACGATGAACAAAGATGGGGATTTAATCGCACAACGTTATCGTACCTTAAAACGTCTTTTAGACGAACTAGGCTATTAAAACAGAAGATGAGGTGAGTAAAGATGGAGCATACTTTTGTCGTTACAGAAGGACGAAAGTTTACCAAAGTTGAAGAACAAATGATTTGGCGCAAACCAACAAGTCATAAAACAAGTCAGGAAGAAGTGCGAATTGCCTCAGAAATTAAAAATAACTGGCTTGATCCTGAAATGAAAATTATGAACGTGTTGCTAGAAGGGGATGCGGGATCGGGGAAAACCCAACTTGCACGTGCCTTATCCGCAGATTTGCAGCTTCCTTATACCAAGGTGACTTGTTTTGCTGATATGGATAAAACAGATGTGTTTGGCGCGCTATTACCAGTCGTCTCAACAGATGATGACGAAGATCAAGAATTGCTGGAGGCTATTTATCAAACCGACTCGTTACAAGAAGTGTTGTCGGTAATTGAAACTCATTTTCAAATCAGTGCCGATCAAGCAAAGCAACGCTTAAGTAAACTGATCGAACGAACAAATCAGGAGGAGCTTCCTACAAGTGTCGAATACAAGTTTTATCCTTCAGAGATTGTTCGCGCAATGCAAAAGGGATATTTGCTTGAAATACAAGAACCAACCGTTATTCGTGATGCCTCGGTTTTGGTGGCGTTGAATTCTGCTTTGGAGCCAAATGGGCTCTTGAACATACCAACAGGAATTATTCGCCGGCATCCTGATTGTGTAGTGATCATCACCACCAACCGAAATTATCAAGGAAATCGACCGCTAAACGAATCTTTGCGAGATCGAGTGCAACATGCGGAAAAAATGGACCTTCCTACGATTGAAGTAATGATTGATCGGGCAATCGCCAAGACTGGTTTTGCTGATTACGATTATTTAGAAATTATGGCCAAAATCATTCGTCTGTTGGATGAAACAGCTAAGGCAAACGCGATTAAAGGAGTTGCAGGGATGCGTTCCTATTTCTTTTGGGTTAATAGCTTAAAGCAAGGCCAGAATCCTTTGGAAAGTATTTTCCCTAAGGTTTTATATAAACTGACGACAGATGAGACGGAATTACAAATACTACAAGAGGCATTGGAACACAGCCGTTTATTGACAGATCTTCAACAGGTAAAAAATCAACAGAAATTGAAGCAGGGCAGAAAAATCAGTCAAGCTGAAGCTGATCAACGGAATATTTTAGAAGAAGCAGAGGAAGCAACTCTGAAAAATGAAGCTACAGAAGCTAACGCATCGACAGAAAATGAAGAAACAAAGCTAGAGGAAGCTACCTCTGAAAAGGATAAACAACCCGAAGCCTTAACAATTCCAGAGGAAGTCAGCAAAAATGCGGACGAAGGCGAAAGCACCTCCGCGTCCATTGATGAGGAGGACAAAATCGGCTCAGCGATGTCGCTAGAAGAAATGGCTGAAATCGATAAGACAAAACGAAAAAAACGAAATCGTGAGATTCGTGAAAGCCTGAAGGAAACGATTCACGCAAAAGAAGGCACCATTCTTCATCGACCTACAATTAATGAGGAAGCTATCAAAAATGGGCAGGAACTAACACAACAGGTTTTACCAGAAGTAGAAAGCTTGAGTCGTGTGATTAATGATCTATTGAATAAAGAGGTCAGCAACGATTTTTCCAGCGGGAAATATTATGGTGCCCGTTTTAATCCAAGTCATGTTGCATACGGTGATTTGCGCAATTTTGATAAGAAAAATCCACCAAGTGAAAATCCTTCTTTGGCATTAGCTGTCCGTGTGGATGAATCAGGTTCAATGCTACGAGATGATCGGATGCAAAATGCTAAATTAGCTGCTGTTGCACTCAGTTTGTTTGCAGAAAAAACCAATATTCCACTGATGCTCTATGGTGATTCTGCCGATCTTAGTCAACGGGAAAAGACCTCGATCTATTCCTACAAGGAATTCGACGATAGCTACGATTTTATGGCAGCAAAACTATCTACAATGAAACCACGGCAAAACAATCGAGACGGTGTACCGTTGCGTTTGTTAGCAGAAAAATTGAGTCAGCAAGCCGCAGATACAAAGGTTTTACTATCCATTAGTGACGGACAGCCGAAAGCCTTACCGGACTATACTGGCGAAAAAGCTCGCCAAGATATTCAAGATGTTTTGTCTGACTATGAGCGTAAAGGCATTCTCTTTATTGCATGCGCTATTGGCGAAGACAAGGAGCAGTTGCGCGCCTTATATGGTGAAAATAACTTTGTTGATATTTCAGATATCTCTACGCTGCCTCAACAGTTACTCCAATTAATTGCTCGTTTTGTTTAAACACTAATAAAAGTCAAACACTGAGATACTTTTCAAGCGTTAAGTACATCGGTGTTTGACTTTTCTTTTGTAAACTAAAATTTAAAATTACTTATCATTCTGATAGATTAATAGGTTGCGCGCGGGCCGCCAATATATTTTGGGCGACTGCGTAAAGCTGTCACATGAGCACCGCCTAGTTCCTTGATAGAAGGACGAACTGGTACTTGAACATATTTAACGTGCATACCAATTGACGTATCACCAATATCAATTCCTGCTTGAGCCACAATATGCTCCACTTCTACAGGATCACTAAATTGCTCAAAGGCAGCAACCGAACAGGAGCCGCCTGCATGGAGGGCTGGCTTCACAGAGACGATTTCCCAGTCCTTTTTCTCGGCGATTTCTCTCTCGACAACAACTGCGCGGTTGATATGTTCACAGCCTTGTACGCCTAAGTAAATCTTTTTAGGATCAAGAATCGCTTTCAAGGTTTCAATAACCCATTGGCCAACTTCCTGGCTCGAATTTTTTCCGATCGTTCCGCCAACGATCTCACTGGTCGTACAGCCTAAAACAAAAACATCCCCAGCTTTAAGCTGTGCTTCTGTTAAAACATCATTAACGATTGTTGCTAAATCTTGTTGAATTTTTTCTTTTTCCATTTGGATAACTTCCTTCTATTTAAACTATTTATATTGAGGGTGACGTAGCACTCTTTGCAACGCGTGATAAAGAGGGACTGTCACCGCGATACCAAAAATATTTTGTACGAGATTACTTGGCAATGAAGCCAAACCCGCAGGCCAGCCAAATAATAGCGCAGTTGCTAAAGCATAGCCGACAATCATGAATAAACTCGCAAATAGGAACCCCGAATAGAGTCCTCTTCGATTAGGGTATTTTTGATACAGATAACCAAGAATAAAGCCTTGTACGCCATGAATCATAATCGAGAAAAAAGCCCATTCAGGATATCCAGAAATTAAATCAATCAGACCACCACTTAAGGCACCGACCAGTAAGCCGCCGGTTGGCCCAAAAAGCAGGGCGGAAGCATAAATTCCCACCTCACAGAGTGTAACAAATCCCTTTGTAGCAGGAATCGGGATAATGAAAAGGATTGAGAGGGTCACAGTCAATGCTACCATCATTGCCAATTTTGTCATTTCTTTTGTTTTCACACGATCACCTCCGATTTTACACTATCACCGAACCAAACATTGCCTTCGCCATTTTTCAAAAGAACGCCGTTTTTGATTCCTTGATAGACATATTCTTTACTCTCACTGATTGCAGGTATCAATGTCTTGCCTGAAACAAGATTTGCTGCAATAGCAGAAGCAAAGGTACACCCAGCACCATTGATTGTCACGTTTGCCAATTTCGGCTTGGAGAAGTTTTCAAATTTCTGCCCATCGTAAAAGAGATCCGAAGCGAGATCACCAGACAAACGTTCACCACCTTTGATCACTACTGATTGAGCGCCTAGTGCGATAATCCGTTCCGCTGCTTGTTCCATTTCAGTCAAATTAGAAATTTTTTGTTGGCTCAAAATTTCCGCTTCTTTTAAATTAGGTGTAATAACTGCAGCATGAGGAAAGAGCTCAATCAATTTTTCGCGGTAAGCATCACTATACACACGATTCGTTTCCTTAAATGCCATTACTGGGTCTAATACAATCGGACCATCAAACGTTCTCAAAAAGTTTTTGACAATTTCCAATGATTCTAGTTGATGAACTAACCCAATTTTTATGCCATCGATAGAAAGATTTTCCTTTATCGTACGTAATTGATCCTTTAATAGTTCAGTCGGCAGATCAGTGATTTCAAACTGTTCATTCTTCATAGTGGCAATACAGGTAATTGCAGTCAATCCAAACAAACGATAATTTTCAAATGTTTTTAAATCCGATTGCAAGCCACCTCCAGCAAGTGTATCTGATCCCGCAATCGTTAATACTGTCTTCGTCATAAAAAACTCCTCATAGTAAGACGTATAAATACCGTCAATCTTTAAACTCAAATTGAATTAATGATTTCATTATAAAGTTGTAAGTTGAAAAAGAAACAGCCAATTGGTTGTTTTCTATCTCATCCAATTGTGAGAGCAATTCCTTGTACCGAATCACAAAATACGTTAGCATAGCTGATGAGAAAGGGGATCATGTCGATGAAATTATTTATTGCTGGAGCCACAGGAAGAGTTGGCGAAGAACTGATCAAAGATTTAGTCGAAAAAGGACACACCATTTATGCTGGAGCACGTCGTGACGAAGATATTGAAATCAGCGATTCCGTTACGCCAGTTCATTTAGATTTACACGGTACTGTAGATGAAATTGCAGATACATTAGGGGATGCTGAAGCCGTGTATTTTGTTGCCGGATCACGAGGAAAAGATCTTTTACAAACAGATTTGTATGGAGCTGTAAAATTAATGCAAGCAGTGGAGAAGAAGGGGATTAAGCGATACATTCATTTAAGTTCACTATTTGCTTTACAGCCAGAAAAATGGAGTGATGCGTTGACGGATTACAACATTTCAAAATTCTTCTCAGATAATTGGTTGATTGATAAAACAAATTTAGAGTATACAATCCTACAACCAGGTAGCCTAAAAGAAACCCCTGGTAGTGGAAAAATAACTACAACCATCACCAAAAAATCAGAGAATTCGATTGAAAACGTCGCTGCTGTTTTAGCCGAAATCCTTGAACAAGATAACACCATTAAAAAAGTGATTCTGATGGGCGATGGAGATACACCAATCAAAGAAGCAGTAAATAAAATATAAAATATTTGATCCACTCGACAAGAATCCTTGTCTGGGTGGATTTCTCTTTTATTAATTCAGACGAGGCGAAAAATATTAAATAATTTCTTAGTTTTTCTACTGACTTAATGATAAAATAGAGACTGCCGAACATCGAATTCCGTGAGTAAGGAGCAGCCTTATGAATCTTCAAAATATCCATGATCTTAGAATCGAAGAGGGGGTTCAAATGATCAGAAAAAGAAAAATTGCGAAGTATTATATGAAAGAACAAGGTTTCGCTAAGAAAGAAGCGTACGAAACAGCGAAAAAAACGCAACCCGAATTTGCTGAAGCGCGCAATCTTTATCTTGCCTTGTTTTATGAAGCAAAACCCATATTTGCTGATCGTACCGAAAAAGAAAAAGCCTTAAGAGTTTACCAGGTATTTAGCGTGATTGCGTTGATTTGCTTCGTTATCTGGCTATTCAGTAACGGCTATCTTGATGGCTCCAGTGTAACAGACAACTTTTTATTGATTGCTCTGGTCATTAACGTGGCGATTACATGTTATTTTGATGAAAAGGTAACTGAACGAATCCATGAGAGAAAAATCAAAGATTTGTTACGATACAAGTCTGAAGCGATAAATAAACTAAAACAAGTTGAAGAAATCAAACGAAATATTTTTCGAGCAGAGCATCGTGGAATCGCATTAGTAGAAGAACGTAAAGAGGAAATAGAAAAGAATTCCGAACCGCAATCGAAAATTATTACACTTGAAAAAATAAAGGCTTTACGAGCAAAAATGAAGAAATAGCCAACTGCGTTGAGTGACTACGTAATTGGCTATTTTTGTGTTTCAATGCGGTTATCCATTTGCTTTTACTAAAAAGGTTTGCCATAATTTTCTATAGATAATTGAAGGAGGGCATTTAAATGCTTAAAGCAATCATTTTTGACATGGATGGCGTGATCGTGGATACAGAATTTCAAGATTTTCGAATTCAACAAGAATTCATTAAAAAAGAAAACCCTTCAATCAATCCAGCAGAAACCAATTTTGATGAATTGATTGGTCAATCTTACAACATGCTTTATGAAACGCTAAGAGAATTTATTGGTAGCAAGGATTCTTTGAATGAGATTAAACAGCGGTTTGAAGAATACAATGCGATCGCTTATCAAACAATCGATTATCGCGAACTATTCCGTAGTGATATTCTCTTGATTTTGAAATGGGCGAAGACCAATGGTATTTCACTAGCAGTAGCGTCATCATCAACTTATGAGCATATTATCGAAGTATTAGCTGCTTGTGGCATCAAAGAATACTTTGACGTCATCTACAGCGGTGAATTTGTTGAAGAAAGCAAGCCGAATCCAACCATTTATCTAAATACGCTCCAAAAGCTAAATGTCAATTCAGATCAGGTCATTGCTATTGAAGATTCTTATTATGGGATCTGTGCAGCTAAAGCAGCCGGTATTACAACGATTGCCTATAAGGAAACAAGGGCAATGGTGGATCAAAGCGCAGCCGATTATTTAGCTGTAGATATGAAAGAAGCCTATGAGAGGATCAAGGCTATAAATAAATAGGAGGAGCGGGGAATCTTGTTGAAAATAGTGCTAAATAAGCCATCGGCCTTTCTAACGTTCATTTACGCAATAGTTCTTTTACTTATCAAAAAAACTAGAAAACATACGTTATTACGAAAACGTATTCACTAAAAAAATAGATTTATGTAATGAATCAAAAATTGTTTAAAAACTCGTAAAATTGACGTTTAACGAAAAAATCTACAAAAATCATTATGGAAAATTTATATTACAAAAAGTACTCAAAAGATTATCGTGAACTTTTTTCAACGATCAACGATATCAAAACGAAAATTTGAAAAGCAATTCAGGTTAAAATTGTTAAACGAATAAGGAAAATGATTTTCGAATGGATAATTTACAAAAAATATAGGAAAAAGCACTAAAAGTACACGATAATCCCAAAAGTGATTCAAATACAAATCAGCGAATTAATGGATTCAATAAGTCTGGTTTTTAAGCATTTAACTTTGTTTAATGTATATTACCGTTAACTCATAAAATTATAACACCTCACTTGAGGTGTTATTTTTTATTGAATGGCTCATAATCGAAGAAATCCTTTAGGGAAATTTTCAAACCACCACATATTTTAGATAATGTTGATAAATTAGGAATTCTTTCTTCATTAATTATTCCATTCAACGTTGATTGTCTAATATTTGATAAAGAGGCGAGCTTGTTTATTGTTATGTTATTATCATGAGCTAATTGTAATATTCTGTCAACAATCATCTTATGTTCATCCAATTTGTTCATGCTCCACACTCCTTTTTCTCTCTATATAATAACACGTTTCGTTACCCTGATTAGGTTGATTATAGGGTTTTGATACGCTTATAATTACATTATAACCGATAAAGGTTAAAAAAGAGAAGAACATGAAGAAAGGAGAAAGCCAATGTTTATTAGCGCAGGAAAGTTAATTTTCGAGAAAGTTGAAGAGAAAGTAAGTAGTAAAGGCAATCCTTACAAACTGGTTCATATTATTGATACAGAAAACTATCAACGATTAGAATTTTTTGCAGATGAAGAATTTCAACAAAAAGTATCAGAAAACCAACCATGCAAAGTCACTTTGAAAGCCGTCAAAATGGGCTACAGCACGTCAATGAATTGTCTTGCTGTTAATCCTTCATAAGAAATATGGATGAACATCAAAAAAACCTAGACAATGAAATTCTAAACGAGCTAAAGCAATTGAACAAAAACACATATAACTTAATTTCCTTAATGAAAGCTCGTGAGGAAGATCGTTTGAAGGATAAACAGACACAAGCCACTAAGGATTCCGAGCAAGCCACTTTAGATTCTGAGCAGGCTGTTAAAACGGCTGAGTCACTCGAAGCAGAAAAAATAAAACAGGAAGCAGACGAGCTTCAAGACAAGCAACGACATGCTGAATTGGTTAGTGAGTTGAAAAAGACCAGTGAAGCAGTGGGCAAAATGAATTTAAGTGAAGATCAAGCAGACGTTTTGGAAGAGGTTAAATCTGTGAATAAAAATCTTCAAACAGTAATCGAGCAACAAGATTCAAGCACGCTGGTTCAAGAAAACTCATTTTCTCTTGGGACACTCGCATTTGCCGGTTTTCTCTTTTGTATAGGCGCCTATGCAGTATTGAAACTAGGCGGATTTGTTTATTCCGAGATAACTAAAAAAGTATTTAGATAAAATGTGGAGGTAATAATTATGAATTATTTTCTATTAGGCGCAACTATGCCAACTTTTCCGACGCTTGACCTTAGCGATCAAATTAAGTGGTTTCAAGATGGAATTACTGGAATCATGTCAGCTAATGCTAGTGTCATTATTATTGCTGGCGTAGTAATTGCCGCTTTCAGTGCTGCAATTTTCTACATCCGCCGATTTGGTAAAAAAGCAGTCAAAGGTTAAATCGTTTGGGCTAGGCTAATGTAGCCTAGCTTTTTTTATTGAAGTAGCTGAGTAACGTGTTGGGATCTCAACACATGTTTGACGAAGTAGGAAAGGAAGAAAATATATGCAAATGAAAAAAGTCTTTAAAGTGATCGGTGCGGTTTTTTTATTCTTTATTTTGGCTGTTTTAGCTTACCTGTTCACGCCGTTTCTGGCGTTAATAATGGTGTCAATGCAGTCAGTGACAGCAGTATTAATGGAGTTGGTAATTCTTCTAGTGTTTCTAGTTTTGACGAAAATATTGCTCCAAACTCTAATGGGCAAGAAGATTCAAATTCGAATGTTTCACTTGATGGCTCAAAAGATAAACCTGTTGAAAAAGAAAAAAATTCAGGAGGAATAACAACTTTTGCAACGACTTGGCAAGATGAAATTCGATATTTAAGAAATGAGTTCTATTCGTTTCGTTCTCTTGTTTGGGACGATTTTACTACGATCAACCTAAAAATATCTAAGGCGAATGAACGTATTGATAGAGTAGCAAATAGATTGACAGTCGTTGAAACAGACGTAAGCTCTTTAAAGACGCTAACCACAAGTTTAAACAGCAAAGTAAGCGAACTCTATTCTTTGCATAATATTCAACAGACGTCACTTGATTCTCATAGTGCTAGTATTAGACAACTTTATAGTTTGAACAATGAAAAAGGTGTTGTTTTAGGACAACATGCTAACTCAATTAATCAACTTTATCAATTAAGAAATGAACAGCAAAAGGTTCTTGAACGTCACTCCGAATCTCTAAACAATGCTGGAGAAAAGTTCAGTCAAATATACAGTTTAATTAATGATCAAGGTGTAGTGCTTGGTAGACATACAAGTTCAATCAATCAGCTTTATCAATTAAGAGACGAACACCAAAAGATTTTAGAACGTCATTCTGACTCTCTAAACTCTGCGGGTTTGAAATTTAGCGAGCTGTATCAGCTTCATAACATACAGCAAGATTCCTTAGATTCGCATTCTAAAATAATAAATAGCCACACAGAAACATTGAGTACAAATAAATCTCAAATATCACAATTATATCAACTTCATAATACACAACAAGATTCCTTAGATTCACATTCTGCTATTCTAACGGCTAATTCTGCTAGTATTCTTCAGTTGTATCAGCTTCATAATGCTCAACAAGAAGCAATTGACAATTTAAAAATTGAGCTTTTGGGCATTATCGCTGCAATTGTTAAAGCAAGTAGTGACAACATAGGTTTATGGGACGCAGAACACTATGACGGAGGTTCAGTCAGTGAGAATGATGGAAAAGCAGTAAGACTATTCAAGAATCAATTTCAAGAGTCTAGATCACATTTTGCGTTAATCATGAAACACTATTTTGACATGGACAACAAAGAGAGCTCCATTTATAGACTTAGATACTCGATTGTTGCAGGTTTCGAAGAAACAAAAGATTTGTTAAAGGAATGGTTTGTGACGCTCTTAGAAAGCCAAAATACGACTAATAAACTGCTTTTACTTCTAACCGATTGGTTAGAAATGCAACACGCACTTTTAGACAAGATACATGATGATTTGACTTATGTATTAACTGCATTGAATACCGTTAACACTAATCTAATGACAGTGATTAACAGTCTTGGTTTGGTCAATAGTAATCTGGGACAAGTCAATTCGAATTTAGGTTTCATATCGTCTCAATTGAGTACAACTAATACAAATTTGAGTACGATTATTACTTATCTATCACTCCAAGAGGAACATTTCAAAACTGCTGAGTTATATTTTCAATTTATTATTGGGTGGCTAGCTGATATTTATGAAAAAATCGGCTCTGAGGATGGTTCTGGCTGGATTAGGGAATTAATACAAACTATTGGGAGTCTATTAGAGACAGCAATTAAAACTCTAGGGACTGTGTTGGAAACAGCAATTCAAGAAGTAGGTTTTTTATTGAGCCAGGTCTTAGACTTTTTAAAAGGATTACTTGATGATCTAATTCATTTGATCGTTCCTGAAAATCTGGATTTTATTCATGAAAAATTTGACGATACAGGCGACTCTATCAAGATAAAATTTCCGTTCGTCTTTGGTTGGATTGATATTTTTAAAGGTTTATTCGGCGTTCAAACTAAAATCGAGGATCAACAATTTAATTTGAATGGTATGTTTGAGGGTGACGTTAGGCTTCCTTTTTCTAAATTAAATGATTTTGCTCCAATAATAAGGGGGTTCGCTACAGGATTTGTACTGCTAGGCTTCTTAATTGATATGTATCATTGGTTCCACTCTAGGGGTGAGGTGATCGAATGATTTTTGAAATGTTGTTCGAACTTTTATTTGGCGTCATTGATTTCATTATAGGATTGATTCCCTCATTCGATTTTGATTTTAATCTGGGATACATTGCCGAGTTAGGAAAAGTATTTAAGTATATAGATATTTTGATAGACGTAAAAGTTCTTTTAATGATAATTTCAGTAGTTGTCATACGAGATAATTTCGTCTTCTTAAAAAATATTTTTATGGCGATCGTTAAAAAAATCCCTTTTATCAATTAAGCAGGAGCTGAGGCTCACGCCCGCGTGAGTGTCAGCTCGCTTATTTAAAAGTATATTTAAACGTTGCCGAAAAAAATCTCTTAAGGGAGGAATTACACGATGAAAATACTAAAGTTCATAAAATGGAAAATCGTCGATATGCATAGGTATTATCAGCTTATTAAAGAAGGGAAAAAGCCTTTCAATGAGTATGGCTTGCGTCTTTATAGTGGTGTGCAAGGTTCAGGGAAAACTATGTCAATGGTAAAGGATTTGATTACGTATAGAGAACAGTATTCTAAGCTATTGATTGCTACTAATTTTGGGTACAAGGATGAAGATTTTTCTTTAACCAGCTTGGCGGAATTGCCTACTATTGCAAAAATAGCTCGTGAAAATGGTTATTGTGGTGTCGTGATCGGTTGGGATGAGATACAAAACGATTTCGACAATCAAACAAGATCGTTTCCAATCACTATTCTTCGTACGATCACACAACAGCGGAAACAGGGTATAAAAATATTGGCCACTAGTCAAGTATTTACACGAGTGGCCAAGGCAATTAGGGAACAAACCTTTGAGGTTGTAGCCTGTAAAACTTTACTAGGTCGTTGGACCTTCGAACGATACTATGACCCGATTGAGTACGAATATTTTATTGCTAATCCTGATAAGAAAAATAAGATGAGTTGCTGGCGTAGAAAAAACTTTATTCAAACTGATACTATCCGAGAATCTTATGATAGTTACGCTGTGATCGATTCTCTGGATACTCGTGTAGAAGAGGACGAAAAAGTTATTCAAGCTTTTTTCAATCGTTCGGAAATTAGTTGAGAATTCTAGTTGCATTTAACATTGAAAGTTAATAGAACACGAACAAACGTCACGCCTGGCATTCGTTTTCGTTCGTCATTAGGAGGTGGACTATGCAATTTTATGAACTATGTTGTTATTGGTCTGTTGTGATGATGGTGGTGATTATAGGTACAGTTATATATGAGAGTGAAAAAAAATAAATTCATGATTTGGAAAAATGAGGAGGGGTTTATCCTTATTTTTATGAATCATTTACCGGAGGCGCCGAGGTAGGGCGCTCAAACTTCAGTTTGAAAATTTAACGTGAGAGGGTTGATTGTATGTTTACAGAACATGAATTTTTTTTCGTGGATAAAATCTTTATTTTCGGTTTAAATGATAGAATGGCTCAATCTATTCAACTGAGAATACCTCATTCAGGTGAGAACTTCAATTTTCCTGTTAGGAAAAGCATTGATCTATCAGAGTTTTCTAGATGGGATCGTGTTCGAATCGAACTTGGCTTAACTAATAAAGGAAATTCTAAATCACCTCATTTTTATATCAGGAGAATTGAACGTTATATTTTGGAAGGAAGTGTCTCAAATTGAAGACTGAATTTCAGGATTCAACCCCCTGTTCTAACAGGGGGGTTATCACTCCAAACACTAACACATTAACATCTTGTGTTGACTGGTTTTCCGCTACTTTTTTCAATTGCAAAAATTGGCAAGAATTGTGCGGAATAATTTGTGTTTCAGAAGGACTTTTTGATGTTAAAGAAAAAGGGATCAACGGTTATTCAAAAAGTGCAATTTGGGGAAATATCCAAATCTTTTTTGATGGTCATTCAGATAACATGGGAATATTTTTAAATATGTCTGGGCAAGGTTGCAGACAATTCGAGGAGACTTTTGAGGAAACAGGATGGGGATGGAGCGATTTTTTTGAATATGTTTTAGGCTATGAAATGAATATCACTCGTCTTGATGTAGCAATTGATGACTTTTATGGATATTTTAAACTCAAACAAATTGAAAGTTGCATTAGGCGTGGGTGTGTTTTAAGTAGATTTAAAACTGCAAGAAATTTCGAAGAATTTATTTTAAAAAATGGGGAAACTAATGGTCAGACTATATATTTTGGTAAAACAGATGTCATCATTCGTTTTTATGATAAATATGCTGAAAGGGTGAATAAAGGATATGCTCTTAATCGCGAAATAGACTTTTGGCAAAGAACAGAAGTACAGTTGAGGGGAGATAGAGCTAAAGCCGCAGTAGAGACTATCGTTAATAATGAGTTGCAGATAGGAATATTCATTAAAGGGGTTTTGAATCGATATTTGTGTTTTAAAGAAAAGGGCACACAAAAACACCGAACGCAATGGAAAAATTGTCGATGGTGGGATAAATTCCTTAATGGCGTTGACAAAATTCGACTCTCGTTAACAGCTCCCGAAAAGACAATTTTACGTACAAAAGACTGGATTGACACACAAATATGTGCATCAGTAGCAACTCTTTTTGAAGCGCTCGGTGATGATCCACTTTTAATTGACTATATATTAAAACGTGGAAAAAAACAAATGTCTGAAAAACAAATAGAAATGGCAAATGATTTTAAAATGAATATCAACCAGAGAATTATGATAAAAGAGCAAATAAAAGAATTCATAGATTATCATAGTATTGAATTTGAAAAGGAGTGGATACCTAAGAATTAGCTCTTTTTGATTCCCTGATTAGACTAACTAATTTGTTTCTATCCCATAATTCAACATTTAATTTCTTAGCAAGTTGTTTGGCTGAATCGGTAAAGTAGCTATTAGTAACTACTATCGCTTGATCGAGAGAGTAGAAGCCAATACCTGAGTAAACCTCTTGAACGGCTTTATTACCAACTTTCTTTTTCCAGCGCTTACATTGAATTCCAATTTTTACAGAATCCTTGTTTGTAATTATATCAATGCCTTGATCGGATTGAGCTGGAGTTAATTTAGGATTGCGGTAATCAAGTTTTTCAAGCAAGTAAGCAATATATTCCTCAAATTCGATTCCTGACATAGAATCAATCGAACTTAATTCAGCATTAGCAAAGCGTTTAATTTTCGAAATAAATGGAATAATTTCAATTAAAAAAGCAATGATAATTGCTGAAATTCCTGAATATAAAAATAAAACTTGCTCATTAGAGTATTTAAAAAAGTAGATTAATAAACAGATCCCAATGAAAAGAAATCTAAAAGTATCTTTTTTCACGAATAATTTCCTCACAAAACAGTAGATTTTAATAGCATTATAGCATAGTTGAAATATTACAAATAGATTAAATAACCAAAAAGTAGACATCCAAATTAAAAAGTCTACTTACTAAAAAACTCTATTTAACTTTGTTTAATGTATATTATGTAAACTAGAATAAAAAATTTAAAGGAGCTGCTGTTTAAGCTCCTTTATTTAGGCTTCAATAATGAACCGTTCATTTTCTATTTTAACTAACTATTTTCTTGCAACAATTTAGAAATATTTCCGTAACCGAACTCATTCGCATAATCTTTTGCTGTTTTACCGTAATTATCAGCAATGTTTGGATCTGCATCATGATTTAATAATTCGGCTACAATGTCCTGATAAACTTGTGAACCATCTCTTAATGCAACAGCTTCGATCAATGCTGTATAGCCGTAGTTATTTTGATGATTGATATTCACTCGGCCATCATTTAAAAGTATTTTTACATTTTCCAGATGACCTTTTTCAGCTGCTGGAATCAGTGCATTTCCGCCAAAACGATTGGTAATGGCTTGATCTGGCGAACTATTAGTTAGCATATAAGCTAAAATTTCTGTTCTACCTTCTGCTCCTGCGTATAGATACGGACTGTCTTGAATAGCATCTTGATAATTAATATTCGCACCAGCATCAACCAACTTTTTAGCGATTTCCACTTGGTTATTATGCACAGCAATCATCAAAGGCGTTTCTTTTTTATCATTTACTTCGTCAATTGGATATGAAGAAGATTGAAGAATGTCGATAGTCTTTTCAAGATTATTTGTTGACACTGCTTGTAACAAACTTCCTGGATTGTACGTCATAGCCTCTTCCTCCTTTGGCTGTTGGGCACTAGATGCTTTACTTTCTATTGTTTCAGAAGAAATCCTCATTTTTGACGAAGAAGTTTCCGTGTGACTGTTCCTTTTATTTGATGAATCGAACTGACAGCCGCCTAATAAAATAAGAAAAAGACCTGCAATAATGATTTTTTTCATAGTCATCCTCCTCAATCTGAATTTTATTTAACTATTTAAATAGGCTCGTTCATCTCCCTACTCATTTTCGCACATTATAGCATTTGTATGATGATTCAGCAGTTTTGAGAACTCCAATATAAGAATCATTTTAACTGGTAAATTGCGTTTATTAAGAATTGCTTACATTCTCTGAGATAATAGATAGAAATGCTGGTATATCAATGGATTTTACCGTGATCAGTTTGACCTCCAATTAAAAAACCGATAAACTATTTAAGTATATGGAAAATAATGATGAGGAGCATGCAAATGTCTCGTTTAAAAAAATATAGTAACTTTATAAATACTAGAATCGGCTTCTTCAGCCTATTAATTGGTTTGCTTTGGCTTAAAAATATGTTTGCTTATGTCGTCGATTTTCATTTGGGAATTCAAAACCCGATGCAATTATTTATTTTATTAATCAATCCGTTAAGTGTTTCGATGTTGCTAATCAGCATTGGGCTCTTTATCAAACGCTCAAAGGTCGCTTATACGACTTTGTTTATTATTTACGGAATTTTGTCGATTTGGCTCTTCTCTAATGCGGTCTATTATCGTGAGTTTACGGATTTTATTACGATTAATACGATGCTTGGCGCTGGCCAGGTTTCAACCGGTTTAGGTGAAAGTGCCGTCCGGCTGTTTCGCTGGTATGATATTTTTTATATCTTAGACTTGTTTGCTCTACCTGTTCTACTTTTTAAGAAGAAAATTATCGTGGAGGAAAAACATCCGCGATTTCGTAAAGCGGCCGCTCTTTCTGCTCTCTCCTTACTAATATGCAGCGGGAATATTTTCTTGGCTGAAATTGATCGCTCAGGGCTGTTGAGTCGTCAATTTTCTCGTGAAAATTTAGTAAAATATCTTGGTGTCAATGCTTTTACCGTTTATGATAGTTATCAAACGTTTCAAAATAACCAAATCCGGGCGGAAGCTAGTCCGAATGATTTGAAGGAAGTAAAAAGCTATGTGAATGAGCATTATGCGGAACCAAATGATTCAATGTTCGGTCTTGCTAAAGGGAAAAACGTGGTTTACATTCACTTAGAAAGCTTTCAACAATTTCTGATTGATTATCAGCTGCCTGATGAGAATGGGGTTAATCATACGGTGACGCCATTTCTAAATAGTTTGTATCACGGTGAAAGTACCTATAGTTTTGACAACTTCTTCCATCAAGTAAAAGCTGGAAAAACTTCAGATGCTGAAACATTAATGGAAAATTCTTTATTCGGATTGAATCAAGGAGCATTATTCACGCAAATGGGTGATAAAAATACCTTTGAAGCCGCTCCGAATATTCTAAGTCAAAAAGCCGGATACACCTCTGCTGTTTTTCACGGACATTCGGCTTCATTTTGGAATCGCGATAAAACCTATAAACATTTAGGCTTTGACTATTTCTTTGATTCCTCTTATTACGATATCAATGATGATAATTCGTTCCAGTACGGCATGCACGACAAACCTTTTTTAAATCAATCAGTTCAATACTTAGAGCATTTGCAGCAGCCTTTTTATGCGAAATTTATCACAGTCTCCAATCATTACCCTTATTCTCGCTTTAAGAATGATGAGGATGGATTCCCTGTCGCTAATACGAAGGATGAAACAATTAATGGCTACTTTGCTACTGCTAATTATTTGGATACTGCTCTAAAAGAATTTTTTGATTATATGAAGGCTAGCGGCCTTTATGATAATTCGATCTTCGTTTTATATGGTGATCACTATGGAATCTCAAATACACGAAATAAGGAGTTAGCTCCTTTGCTTGGAAAAGATTCGGACAGCTGGACAGATTTTGACAACGCTCAGCTGCAACGCGTACCTTTCATGATCCATGTTCCTGGAGCAACAAATGGCGGCATAAATCACACCTATGGTGGACAAGTCGATGCTCTCCCTACTCTACTTCATTTATTGGGAATCGATTCGAAGAACTACCTGCAATTGGGTCAGGATCTATTCTCACCCGAACACAAACAAGTTGTCGCCTTTCGTGACGGAGACTTTGTTACTCCACAATATACCTTCTATGGTGGGAAGATGTATGATAATCAAACGGCACAGGTAATTGATGAGCCAACACCTGAACAAGAGAAAACCTTTGTAGAGCTGAATCAGGGGGTTGATGAGCAACTGATAACTTCTGATAAAATTACTAATGGTGACTTATTGAGGTATTATCAAGACAGTGGTTTAAAATCAATTGATCCCAGTGCTTATGATTATCGTAATCAGAAAGAACGGTTAGAAGAAATAGAACGACAAAAAGGAGCACAGTCCTCTAGTTTATATAGCGAAAATAATCAAAAATCTACCGTTGGACTATATAAAACAAAATCCTATCAGCAATATGAGTAAAATAAATCCTCCAGTCTTTTTGACTGGAGGATTTATTTAGTCTTGTCTTCTTTGCAAAGCTTCTTTTCTCAATTTACGTTGGGCCTTTTTCGATCCACGATCAATGTCTCGACGTTCTTTACGTGTATGGAAGTCTTCAAATAGATTTTCTAGTGGATAGTCCGCTGGATAAAGTTCACTGGCTCGGAACTCAAGCTTAATTCGTCGCTTTGGTACTTCGATAAATTGATCATTCAAAAAGACCGTCACATTGTCTGTGAATGGTACTTCTTGATAAACAAGAGCTGATGTTTGTTGTTCCAATAAAAAGATTTTATCGCCCTTATAATAAGTCATTTCAACCGCCTCAGAAGCCAACTTCTTCGCTTTCTTCTTGAAGGTTTTCTTTTCAAGGTTGTAATGACGATCTGAGAAGTAATTCTGCGCTTTAGCGAGAATCTGATCAGAGATCGCCATTTTCTTAGCAATCCACAAAGCATTACTTTCTCCGGTTTGACCAATTAATAAACGATACTTTGGAGTTAAATGCTCAGCATCAAAATCCATTGCTGCGGTAATAAAATCAGGATGCTGTTCCGCAAACCGTTTAATTTCACCATAGTGAGTAGTAGTTATTAGAATACTCCCCTTTTGATAAAACTCTTCCATGATAGCGATCGCTAATGCCGCGCCTTCATTTGGTTCAGTTCCGCTGCCCAATTCATCTAATAAAATCAAACTATTTTTATGCGTTTGTCGCAGAATTTCAGAAATATTTTGCATATGTCCTGAAAAAGTACTCAACGCATTTTCAATACTTTGAGCGTCACCGATATCAACGAAAATCTGATCGAAAATCGCTATTTCAGTTCCCTCTTTAGCGGGTATTTGTAATCCGATCATCGTCATTAAAGTCATTAAGGCAACCGTTTTTAATACGACGGTTTTCCCGCCTGCGTTTGGTCCAGTAATCGTTAATCCGCGATAGTCATCACCAATCGTTAAATCTAGTGGGACGGCGTTTTCAATTAATGGATGAGTCGCGGATATCAAATGGATGTAGCCATAACCATTTATTGCTGGAGTGATCCCCTTTAACTCACGACTAAATTTTCCGCGAGCAAAGATATGATCAAATTCCGAGATGATCTCAATGTTCTGTTGGATCAAAGGTAGAGCCTCGGCAAGTAACCCCGTCAAAGTCGCAAGGATTTGATAAACTTCCGCCTCCTCTACCATTCGATGATAGATCAATTGCTCATTCCAACGACTGACATTGCTTGGCTCAATATAAGCGGTTGTTCCTTTACTAGAAAGCTCAATAATTGTGCCTTTCACTTGCTTCTTATACGCAGCCTTAATCGGCACAGTGAAGACATCATTTCTTTTAGTAATGATCGCCTCTTGCATTTTTTCTTTATTTTGACGAATAAATTTCTTTAAAAGATCCTGTATTTTATCTTGTGTTTCCGCAATATCGCGACGCGCACGACGTAACTCGCGACTAGCATCATCAACGATCCGACCATTGCGAATCACTTGGTAAATCTCCGCTTCAATTTCATTAAAATCATTTAGTCCTTGAGCGTAACGATTTAGTGTCGGTGCGATACTTTGGTTCTTCTCAAAGAATTGTTGAATCAATCGTAGGCTTCGTAAAAAATCGGCATATTCTAATAATTCTTGAGGTGTTAGAACAAATCCTTTTTCAAGCTGATTGGTGATATGTTCGATACTTTGCAATCCCATAAATGGTACGTGTAAATTACTGTCAAGTAATTTTTTAGCCTCAGTTGTTTCATTCAATCGCTTTTCGACAACTGAAAGTTTTGAATGCGGTTGGGTAGCTTCTATCAACTTCTTGCCAAAGCTACTAATTGCATAACTGCTTAGTTGTTGTTTGATTTGGTTAAATTGTGTTTTTGTAAATGTTTCGTTATTCATGGTCTCTTCCTTTCGATTGAAAAGACACCCATCGAAGCCTTGGAAACTTAGCAAAAATATCATTATGAAATTCATACGCATACGATTTAATCAACTATCATGAGCACGGATAAACTGACTCACAGCTAGCTCGCCTATAAGGAATTATTTTTCCAAAAAACGGAAGAATAATTCGATTTTCGTACGCATACGATTCCACTAGGTGCGCTGAAGTGCACAGTGGAAGTCGCAAAAAAAGCTGTGAAGATTCCTCTTCACAGCTTGAATAGATATTCATTAGCTTTGATAGGTATCATCTAATTTGGCATGCGAAATAAACCTGTATCAACAGTCTTTTTTTCGCTATCAAGTTACTCCAAATTAAATAACTACACTCACCAAGACACCTCATAATTTTTGTTAAGTTTCCTTATTGCTAGTCTAACGTGGCATTAGACATTTGTCAATTTTTAATTGAAATTAACCAATTTTTGCTGGAACGGGTTTTACACCATCATTGATGAAATACACTTGGTACCAAGTCAAGAATGTGTAGATCGTCCAGATTTTACGACGACCATCTGCTGTTCCGGCAAAGTTATCGTCTAGTAGTTTTACAATTTTCTCTTGATCAAAGAATTCTTTGACAAAGTCTTGCGTGAACACATCACGGACGATTTGATAAAACTTCTCTTCTCGTAACCAATCCTTGATCGGTACTGGGAAGCCAAGTTTTTCACGGTTGTACCATTCCTCTGGTAAGTGACGTGCTGCCGCTTGGCGGAAGGCGAACTTCGTATTTTCAGCATTGATCAAGTATTTAGTGGGCACGACTTCAGAAACTTTCATCATTTCTTTGTCGAGTAATGGCACCCGAACTTCCAACGAATTAGCCATCGCTAATTTGTCAGCCTTCAATAGAATATCTTTTGGCATCCATTGGTGCATATCCAAGTATTGCATCTTTTTGATCTCAGACATATCTTGAACTTTTTCGTAATGAACATCAACAATGTCTTTGATCGTTGGACTTTGTTGGTATTCAGGCTGTAAATAGTCAACAGCTTCATCTTCTTCAAAGACCTTCGCTTGACCAATAAAGAACTCTTCGGCCGGTGCTAAAGAAGTATACAAATGCAATGCGCCTTTAAAGGTTTTGCCCTTCAATCCCTTCGCGATCGAGTAACGCATACCTTTTGGTAATTTTTTCAAGCCTTCAGCAACGACCTTAACTGCTTTTGACTTTGTATTCATACCATATGCTTGATAACCCGCAAACAATTCATCAGCACCTTCACCACTCAATGCCACTCGTACGTCACGGCTAGCAAGTTCGGTTAAGAAGTATAACGGTACACATGAAGGGTTAGAATCCGGTTCATCTAAGTGGTATTGAATCAATGGGAAGTATTCAAAGGCTTCATCGCCGGTCACCACACGAGAAGTATTATTTAAATCAATCAAATCAGCCAATTTTTTAGCTTCAATTGATTCGTTATATGATTTATCTCCAAATCCAATCGAATAAGAATGCTCTGGGCGTAAAACAGCCGTTACATAACTTGAATCCACACCTGATGACAAGAATGAACCAACTTCAACATCGGCAATTCGATGCGCTTCAACTGATTTCACCACGGTATCATCAATTAAATCAACGGTTTCTTCTAAAGTCATATTGGTTTCTTGTTCTTTCACATCCCAGTATTGCTGAATGTCCAACTTACCATCTTTGTAGATGAAATAATGGCCTTCTTTGATCCGATAAACATTTTTAAAGAAGGTTTCATCCAATGCTGAGTATTGGAAAGTCATGTAAGGTTTTAAGGCTTCCTTGTTCAGTTCTTTGACAAAATTTGGATGCTGTAAGAAACTCTTGATTTCTGAACCATACATAAAAGTTCCATTCATGATTGTATAATATAGAGGTTTGATCCCAAAATGATCACGGGCACCAAATAACTCTTGTTTTTTCGTATCCCAGATCACAAAAGCAAACATCCCGCGAACTTTTTGTAATAAATCAATCCCGTACTCTTCATAGCCATGCAATAGTACTTCAGTATCTGCATGCGTAGTAAAAATATGGCCCTTAGCAATCAAATCTTCACGAATGCTTTGGTAGTTATAAATTTCTCCGTTAAAGGTAATAATTTTGGTACCATCTTCATTCTTGATTGGTTGCGTTCCACCTTCAAGGTCGATGATACTTAAACGACGGAACCCTAGAGCGGCACCTTCATCAATAAATTGCCCCGCACTATTAGGTCCACGGTGAACGATTGTATCCATCATATTTTTAACAATTTGTTCTTTTTGCGTTGTATTTGAACGATCAATAAATCCTACAATTCCACACACATTCTCTACCCTCTTTCAAACATGGTAAACTGATACTCTTTCATATCAACTTTCAAAGTATATCATAGGATTTGCGGACTTTCACGAGTGAACGTGATTTCCTCTAAAAAAAGCGCCGAAAAATTAATTTTTTACAAAGAGCAAAATGAACATTCAAAGAAATTCAAAAAAAAGAACAACACATATCCTCCAAAGTAGTTTTGGCGCAACATGTGTTGTTTCATTCTTATTCAGTAATCGTCAACGGAACTAAGAAAGGATAGCTGCCAAAAAATTCAATCAACGATTTGTTTTTACGATCGGTATTTAGTTTTAGACTGCTTGATTCCTCTGTCGGACTTTGTTCGATCGTCACTGTCTGATTTCCGTCTAAGGCAATTAGGTAACTGTTCTCATTAAGCTTTTTAAAGTCATAATTGTCATTGTTCATAGTTGTAATAAAAATTCTGTCCAAGACATCAATCGGAGTCTTGTGATGAAGGTCTACGGATAGATCCAATGGCTTACTATTGTCTAATAAGTTGTCATCGAACTCGAATCCAAGTTCCTTCATATGGGCCATAACGTCATTCATTTCACGGCTGAACATTGAATTTTGACCACTTGTGTAGATATGCTTGTTATAGCAATCTTTTAACAAGGTTAATACAGCGTCGTCCAAAACGATTACTTTCATCGTTTCAGGATAAACTTCCATTAACTTGATTTTTTCATTTCGAAACTTGCCATCAGAGGTCGGCATCATAAAACTAAATTTAATTACATTCGCACTTGTCAAACGATAAGAAAGATTGAAATGTTTGCTCTCCCAGGTAGAAAAGTCATTTGTCGAAAGATACAACCCATAATTTTCTAACGGCTTAATCAGTTCAAAGGTAATGTACTCTAATAAAGCGCCCTTAGCGATCGCTGAAATCGAAAATTCTTCACCAATAAATATTTTTTTGAAGTAGTCCAGCAATGTCGGAAAATCAGATTCCATCAGTACTTTTCTAAACTTTAAATCAGCGATTTCTTTTTCTGCATCATCTATCAATCGCAATAAATCCTGATAATTCTCATTCCGATTATCATAATAATTAAGTGAAGAATCGCTAACAGATTTAGCTTGAGGTGTCGCCTTAAAAGCTTCCACAGATTCTTCCGTCGGTTCATCATCAGGGTGGAGAATTTCCTTCTCACGAATATTTAAGCCGGGTTCTTCAGAGTCGACTAAAGTATCATAGATCTGGTTAATTTTGTTCTTTTCTTCAGACATTTATTCCGCCCCCCTGTTTAAGAAATCTTTGATGAAAATCTCAAGTGCGGCATCCATTTCCTCTAATCCGCCGAAACGTTTCTTAATCAAACGCAATTCTTTTAATGCAATTGCCTGTTCTAGTTCAAGACGGGCAATTTTGCTTTCCAATGCAATTTTTTGGGATTCTCCTGATAACTGATCGCCAACAAAAGGCGTCCATTCACTTCGTTGCTTTTTTAATTCCTTAAGCTTGTCATCAATAACTTCAATTTCTTCTTCGATTTTTTTTCGATTCATGAAGCTTTTTGTTTCTTCAAGCTCTGCTTTTAGTTTTTCCTGATGCGCAATTTTACCGTTTATTTCTCTTAATTCTGATTGAGCAGCAATTGTTTTCGCATCAAAGTCATCCTGTTGATTCTGAAGCGCTAATAATTGCTCTTTATAGTCACCCTTCATGACCCTTTCCCATTGATCACGAATCTCAGGTAATATTTTTATCGTTGGCTGTGTCGCATCCACTTGCAACACTGAGCGATCTCTATAATAGCTGCCTATTTGATAGTTCATCAAGATTGGTGAGACAACCTCCCGCATGATCATAAATGGGAACGTCCTCTGAATTTCTTGATCCAATTTGCTTGTCAAAAAATTATCGATCTCATGATTGGCATTACTGGATTGTTGGATTGAGGCTGGCAATTCATGCCAATAGATTTGGTAAACGTCACCCATACGTTCTTCTTTCATTGCCTCTTCCAACCGTTTGATCTGCCCCATCAACCCACCTAACACATCGGAAGCAGATTCCTTCACTGAATCAAATGAAGTTTCAGTTTGAAGTTCTTCCTGTTTCTCTGGAGTCTCCATCTAAGACCCTCCTTCATTTTTATTAGTTAACTATATAATAAATATTACCATAATTATTATTGATACCCTTCATTGAAAGAGAAAATACCTACATATTTCCCTTAAAATCAGAAACCACTCCTCTATTTTACCCTAGCTGAAGGATAATGATAAGTATAAACTGTTAGCGAGTGTAAAAAAAGATTGTGTCAGTTTAATAAAATGACACAATCTTTTTAATTAATTTGTTAATCCGCCAAAGAAATCTTTAATTTGCTGCCATAAATTTGCAAAAAATCCTTGATTCTCTTCTAATTTACCTTTGAGCGAATCACCAAATTTTCCAAGTTGATCAGAAACCTTATTGACAGTTCCTTTGAAGTCATCACTGATTTTGTCCAGCTGTTGAATGGATTCCTTATCCAGCACTCCATCTGTTGTTTGGTATTGTTGTGCTAGTGTAACTAACTTATTGATATCGTCTTTAGTCACATATTGGGAAAGGTTATTCTTTTCCAATGCATCGTTCACAATTTTCTCAACATCTTCTTTAGTGGCTAACTCACTTTGTTTTTCCTTGAGATCAGCCAATTCCTTTTTGATATCTACTAAAGTTTGATTTAATTGCGCTTTATAGGCTTCATCAGCTTTTTCTTTTTCACTATCAGAAAGGTTTTGATTTTGACTTTGCTCATTCGCTTTGTTAACAACCGATTGTGATACATCTGAAGTTGTATCCAGTTCTGTTTGGGCTAATTGTGCCCGTTCCGGATCAACTTTTTCGCCATTTGATTCAAACGCTTTGTACACACCGGTCAAAGCACTTTCCCCTGTCACTTTTACTACGCTTGCTACTTTAACCGTTGCATCAGTAATACCCGCAGTAACTAACGGATTTTTATATTGGTCGGCTGTAATTTGTGTTATATTTTGCGGCGTCAAGATTTTAACATTAATTCCTTTTCCTAGATCTTCACGATTCACAACGACTGAGCTCAACATTACGCTGTCATCACCGCTACCATAACCCAAATATTTAACTAAATCAGCACCTGTGGCCTTTTCCATTTTGACACTGTCTTGAGTGATTCCTAATTTATTCATCGTTTCGTCTAATTGCTGCTGGTTCAATCCTGCTCCAGCAACAAAAGTTGGTTTTCCCCAACGTTCATTAATTGCTCCATCATCAGAATCAGCATGAGCGTTGGAGCTGTTTAATAATCCTGCTCCTAAAGAGAGTCCGATACCTGCCAATAAAATATATTTATGAAGTTTCATACTATTGCCTCCTGTTTCTTGATAATCCCATTTTAGCTGATTTGACCTTGTTTACTAACTCAAAACTCTTCTGTTTAACTAATTATTTACCAAGCTTAGAATCTCTTAAGTATTTTTTCAGTCTTAAGGTGGAGGAAAAAATTATTTTCCTATGGTTTCAATATAAAAAACTTCTCAACATTTTCTGTTGAGAAGTTTCAAGAATCAATTCTCTTTAGTTGTAAAATGAATCTTCTCTTGGTCATCACGTTCCAAGTAAGTCGTTTCTTTTAGATAGCTAAAGTGTAATTCTTTGATGCTGTTATCCTCCAGCATTTTTTCGTAGCCTTCAAAAATTGCTCGAATATATTGTTTGTAGGCTTGTTTTTTTCGTTGTCGCTTGTTCATAAGACACCGTCCTTCTTGGTTATCTTACCAAGCAACGGCTTTTCAGACAAGTATTTTATTGATAGGTTTGGTTTAAATAAGTCAACAAATCTTTAGAAAGATCCGTCGCAGATGTCCCTTCAGGTTTATTCTCAAGGAATTCAACCACTGAATAATTTTGCTTTTCCGTATCAAAAGCGTAAAGGAAACTATTTTCCTGTCCTTTTTCATCTTGTTTTTGTTTGATTTCTGCCGTACCCGTTTTGGCTGCTAATGGAATATTTAGCGCCGCTAGGCTGTGGGCAGTACCATTTTCGTCACTAACCACCGCTTGCATATCAGCAGTAACTGTTTCAGCAGAGCTTGGTCTAATTACCTCTTTTTCGTCTTTTGTTTCCTTATCAGCGATTAGCTTAGGATAAACCATTGTTCCTTTGTTAGGAAAGACAGAATAAGCTGCAATCTGTTGAATAGGATTCAGCAACAATTGACCTTGTCCATAGCCAGTATCTGCTAGTAGAATTTCTGAGTCAAAGCTATCTTTGCTGGAAATTTGCGCTTTGTCCATTGCAATCGGCAGATCCAAATCTTTTCCAAAAATAAATTTATTTAATCCAGCTCGGAATGTTTTCTCACCCATTTTCAAAGTTTCTTGCGCCATATAAATATTATCCGAATAGACTAGTGCCGTTCGCAAATTGACTGGACTTACATCGGATACGCGCGTCACTTGATAGGAACCCCAAGAACTGTCTTTTTGCCATTTTAACCCATTGATCGTTAGCTCTTCATTCGGATTTAGCGTACCTGCATCTAAGCCAATTGCAGCCGTAATTGTTTTAAATGTTGAGCCAGGTGCATACCCTGTGGCGAAACGACTCATAAAGGGTTGGTTTTTATCATTGCTATACGCATCGTAGTCAGCTTGACTGATACCATTCGTCATTTTATTTGGATCAAAGCTTGGTGAACTAGCCGCAACCAATAGTTCGCCCGTTTTAGGAGCCATCACAACACTTGAACCAGGCTGGCCGTTTAACCCGCTATAGGCGATTTGTTGTGCGCGACTATCAATCGTCAATTTGACATTTTCGCCGTCTTTTTTATCGATTTTTTGTAAGACTTTTTTCTCAGTTCCTTTACTATCAGTGATAGTCAAAGAACCACCATCTTTTCCTCGCAGCTGTTTATCTAATGCCATCTCTAATCCACTGCGACCAATCAAACTTTCACTAGCAAGCTCATTATTTTTTTTCAGATCTTCAGCAGTTACTTTCCCTACATAACCAATCAGCTGTGCTGCTGCTTCCTTTAATGGATAGGTCCGCCCGGTTGTTTCTCTAACTTCTAAACCATCTGCCGCGTCTTTTGGTGCATCAGCGGATGTTTTTAGTGGTACGAAGTAATCTTCTTGTACCCATCCTTGAGCTAAGGCTGATTCCACTTCCTTCGAAGTAATATCTAAGCTCTTAGCAATTGCAGCGATTTTTGCTGAACGTTCTTCTCCTGTACCAAGGTTTTTAGGGACCACTCCCAACTGATAAACCGTCCCATTTGTAGCGATGCCTTGTCCACTACGATCGAGGATCTCACCACGAGTGGCAGGATCAACGGAATAAGTGATCTTATCCTTACCAGACATACCAGGGAAAATCAGATTTGGCTTCCAGTTTATTTCTTTCCCATCAGCTGTTAAGGTTCCAGTGTATTTTTGATTCTTTAACTTTCCGAAACCCGTATTGACTGACAGCTCATAGGCAAATTGATAACTGTTATCTTTTTTATCAATGGTTAAATCCTTCATTTTTATATTCGAAGCATTGATTCCTGAAAAAATCGATTGGTATTTTTCGGCTACTTGTTTCTTCGTATACCCACTGGCTTTAACTGATTCTGCATTCAAGTTTTTAGTGATATCTTGATAATTACCTTTTTGCAGGCTTTTTACAAATGCCTGAACGGTTGCTTCACCTTGTTTTTTTTCCTGACTTGCTTGATAGGCGCGTACTCCAAAGAAACCGGCAGCAAGCAAAATAATAATACCAATGATAATGAACGGCAAGTATTTGTTTGATTGTTTTTTAGTGCGTGTACTTCTCTCCATATAGGGTCCCCTCCCTAGCTTCTTTCGTCCTATTTCTTTATACTATAAAAAAGGACGTGTTAATGATGAATCATTGTTACTTATTCATTGGACCAAGCGGTTCAGGAAAAACTAGTTTAGCTGAAAAAGCTTTTGCCCCTGAACAAAAAGTTATTTCGTATACGACACGTGCTCCTCGCAAGGGTGAGCAACATGGTCGCGATTACTTTTTTGTATCAAAAAAAGAATTTAAGCAAATGGTCAATCAAGATCAATTTGCCGAGTTTGATGTTTACGATGAAGAATTCTATGGTATTGCCAAAGCGACTTTAAGAGACGCCTTAGCTGCAGGTGATTGCTACGATCCAATAACGACTACTGGATTTATCAATCTGCACCGGATTTTCGGTGATCAAATGGTGCCCATCTGGATCAATATCTCACAGGAAACGATGATCACTCGTCTGGAAAAAAGAGCCACTGCTGAAGAATTACAGCGTCGTTTAGCGATTTTTCAAGAGGATCAAAAAAGCCTTGATCGTTTGAAAAAATTTCCCAATTTAATCGAAATCAATGGTGAAACCACCTTAGACAATATGCTGCATCAATTACGTCAGGCTCTGAAGTAGTTGAAAAGCTTTTCGTTCCCCGTGCTCAAAAGGGAAACAGATCATTCCGCAGTAAACAAATCCCAATTTATTGATTAAAGTCAACATTGGTTGATTAGCGGGATAGGTATCGATGCGAATGTCCTCCAAGCCTAAAAGCTGCGCCTGCTGTATCGCTGAAGTTAAGAGCGTCTTGCCAAGCCCTTTTCCACGATAATTTTGGCTAACTGCAACATGATGTAATGATACATAAGGTCCATTGCCTTGCCATTTTCCGTCAATTGCTTCATAAATAGGGTCTTTCTCAGCTATCAAAGCAACGGTTCCAACGATTTCACCATTTAAAGTCAGTACATAACTGGCTTTTTTTTTGATGTCCTCGCGAATCACCGCTGCATGAGGTTCGTGTCCATTTTGCCATTGTGGTGATCCTTGTTCCTTCAAATATTTCTTCGCTTGATTGACGATAACACCGATTGCTGGCACATCCTCAATCGTACTCAACCGGAAATCAAAAGCTTCTTCCTTCAGCTCGCTAGTCTTCGCTTCGTTCCCAAATGCTAAAATTGTTTCAGCATCTTTTTTTCCAACGATGCCTCCTAAGAGTTCACCCATTTGTTTCGCTTGCCTAACAATAAAATCTTCCTCTTCATATCCCATGATTATTCCATCCTTTCTGCCAATGATCCCCGTATTCCAAGAAGGCTCCGATTAATTCTAAATGATGTGCCAATGACCATTTTTTAATCGTTCCCAATCCGGGAAATTTTTGCGTTTCCTGATAGCGCAGTAATTCTTCTAAACCAAGTGTCAGCAATAGCTGATCCTGATTTCGAGAATACCACTCTGATAATTTTTCTAATGCTTCGAAGAATTTGCCACTTTGATTTTGGGCATTTTCATTATTATCAGAAACAAAATGTTTAACTCTAATATTAAGGTACGCATCAAAATAGCTAATGTGAATCGCTATCGCACGACTTGGTCCACCTTTGTCAAAATAACGGCTACCTTCGATTGTGTAATCACTGAACCCCTGTGATTCAGGGGATAGATAGAGGTGTTCATCGCTATAAAAATCATCCACCTTTTCAGCGTAATTGGCAACATTTTTTTTCACTTGAAAGGCTTCTCTGAGTAAAATTTTATTTGGCACATCTAAAATTCTAAAACGTCCCTGATCGGGGATAACAGACAACCGATTTTCCTCAATCGCTAAGCGCTCTTTTTTACGAGGAGAATGTGCGTTAAACACATAAAGTTTTGCTTCAAAAGGATTTTCATTCGTCACAATCTCTGCAGGTTTAACATTGGATTCTGCTCCTAATTCCCATTCGAAACGTTTCTCTGCAAAAAGCTTGGCCGTTCCAACTTGAGGATTGGTAATCAAATAGCAAATAAGCTGCTTTTGATCAAACAATTCAATCGTCTTTTTCAACGTAGCCGAATCACGAACCGGTTCGATGATTGGATAAATTTTTTTCGACCAGCGTGCTTCTTTGATTAAGGTATTAATTGCAAGCAGGTCAAATTGTTTTCCACGTAAATAAGGATAGTACATAGTCTCACTCCAATGGTTCAGTCGGACGACGTCGAACCTGTCTTTGCTGACGTAAATAGTCATAATCCTGCTCTAGAGCCCGTAGCTCTTCTTCCAAACTTTCAATTCGAGCTAACTGAACATCTTCAATAAAACGCTGATAATAATTGTTTTCCTGCAAACTGTCCTTCTCATCCAAACGTCGACGCAATTCTTTATACAGCTGTTCTGTAGAGAAGAAACTTGTGCCATAGGCCATCCGCTTGGCCTTTTGAACTTCACGGAACAACGAAGCCATAAACCGCTGAGTCAAAGCAGTTTCTTCAACCTGAAGCACTCTTTTCATTGGTTTTTTGGCAACAAAGAAGGTCCCAGCTGCAGGCAAATCCTCAACCTGAGTATAAGGTCGGTAAACTAAGACACCAATCTCATTGGGGATATCCTCCTGAACCTTCTGATACAATTCTTCCGTCAAAACAAAATAATTGTAATGACCGATAAATGAAAGCTTTGCTTTAGAGTAAAAATCAGCCTTCGTAACTTTTAGTTCGTAACAACGCCACTCTATTGAATCGGGTCTAAAGAAGCAAGCCAGTGTATCAACAATTCCTTGTTCATTCGGCATTGTAACCTCTTCCACAACGATTCCGCCAAGTTCAATACAGTAATAATACAATGCCTTTTCAATTTCTTGTGTTAAATTTGTTTTCATACTCTCACCATGGGAACGTATTTTCGTAAACTTTAGCATAATTGCACAAAAAAAAACAGAGGGGAACCTCTGTTTTAAATAAAATATGAAAGATCACTAGCTGGACTTGGATAGGCAAAAATAAATTTTTCAATTTCTTCATGAGTCATTTTCTTTGTTAAAGCAATCAAAAGATAATTGATGACTTCATCCGCGAGTTGACTCAAGCAACTAATCGCAGCAATTTTATCTTCTTCATCGTAAACAAACTTAATCTTCGCACCTTTATCATTAATCCGATGATAGGTGTACCAACTAGATAAATCCATCGTTTGTGAATGATATTTTTCAGGATGAGTAGATAACTCTTTTTCGCTTACTCCTAATCGTGCAAGTCGTTGATCACCAAAGACAATTGTTGGAATTAATGGGTACTCAATTGCCTCTTCTTTACCAGCCATTGCCTTAACAACATATCCCGCTTCGAAACCAGCTACAGGAGTCAGTTTTGGCTGGCTTTTAGCTACAATATCTCCGCAGGCAAAAATATTATGCTGCGTGGTACGTAAATGATCATCCACTTTAATTCCTCGTTTATCGTATGCAACTCCTGCTTTTTCAAGGTTCAAACCTTCAACGTTTGGAATACGTCCCGTGGCACCAAAAACCATGTCAGTGATTAATTCAAAATTTTCACCTGTAATTCGATACTGTGGATGCATCAGTTCGACCGCTTTAGTATCTACATTAAAGTGAAATTGAATACCATCTTCCTTCATATGTTCGACTAAATCTGCAACTAAATCTTGGTCAAATTCTTTTAATGGTCGATCGTTGTGATGGATAATGTGTACCTCTGAACCAGCAGCACTAGCAATTACAGCCAATTCAAAAGCAATGTAGCCTGCTCCAATAAAAGTAATTTTTTTAGGAAGGTGTTCCAAAGATAAGAAATCTGTACTGCTTTGCAAAAGGTCTTGACCTTCAATCGGTAATACTGCTGGTCGTTGTCCGGTAGCTATCAAGAACTGATTTGACGTTAGAACTTCATCGTTGACAATAATTTGATTCACATCAATAAAACTAGCTTGTCCTTGATAACGATCAATGCCTACGGAGTCCAG
Organism: Enterococcus sp. DIV0756; assembly: GCF_051710745.1. Classification (NCBI taxonomy): domain Bacteria; kingdom Bacillati; phylum Bacillota; class Bacilli; order Lactobacillales; family Enterococcaceae; genus Enterococcus; species Enterococcus sp. DIV0756. The sequence continues at coordinate 1,770,427 of NZ_JBIOLF010000001.1, forward strand.
TCCTTCCTTTGTATTTTGGGGAACACTATCCGTATAACTTCGTTTGAAGGTCATTAAATCTTCCCAAATAATCCTTGGTGTTTGTTCAAAACCATTCCCGATCATTGTTTCTATTCGTTTTTGTGCCTCTACTCCGCTCATCAGCATCTTCTTAGGATCACAACCGCGATTTGGGCAAGTACCTCCCCACAAATCTGACTCGATAACTGCTACATTTTTTCCTTGATCCTTAAAACCATACGCAGCGGCGTTTCCAGCAGGACCGCTACCTATCACAATTACATCATATTTTTCCATTACTAACCCTTCTTATTCCTATTAAAGTATTCATTTTTCCAACATCGTGAAAAATGAGTCTGATTTTCATGCCGCATACCATTCCACTAGGATATTGCTTTTCATTATAGCAATATAACTTTGAAGGATAATCCTTTTAGTTTACTGTCAAAAGTGGAACTGGCATTCTTATTCCTATTAAAGTATTTATTTTTCAACATCATGATAAATGAGTCTGATTTTCATGCCGCTTAGTTAATTGCTAAAAGTGGAGCTGGATTCTTGGCTTAGGTAACGGAAGACATCGCTCCGATTAATGATACCTATGGTTTTCCCGTCCTTTTTCATCGCAAAGGCATCCTGTTCAGCCAATAGATCAAAAACTTCACTTAAATTAGTTTCAATATTTAAAGGTAAAAGCTCGGGAGCTGCCATTTCTGATTTTTGATAAAAGCCGCCGTTGTATAAAGCTTCTAAAGTTTGTGTATAAACCTCGTCCGTGGTTTCATCAAAGAATTCTTCGACAAATTTATTGGCAGGATGCTTTTGAATTTCATCAGGTGTATCACATTGAATCAACTTTCCTTCATGCATGACAGCGATACGACTTCCTAATTTCATCGCCTCCTTCATGTTATGGGTGACGAAAACTACCGTATTTCCTAATTTTTGATGCAACGCCAATACAAGATCTTGAAGACTTGCACGTGAAATTGGGTCAAGGGCACTGAAAGGTTCGTCCATTAGGACAATGTCCGGCTCTGAGGCTAATGCACGGATGATACCAATTCGCTGCTGTTGTCCTCCAGACAATTCACTTGGCATACGATCTCTGAATTGTTCGGGGTCCATGTCAACTTCCTTCAATAGTTCATCTACACGTTTATTCCGGCGCTCTTTGTCCCACCCCAACATATCAGGGATGACTTCAATATTCTCCTTCACACTCATTGTAGGGAATAGTGCAATTTGCTGTAGTACATAGCCAATTTGCCAACGAAGTTTTTGAATATTATAATCCTTAATTCGTTTTTCTTTAAAGTAAAGATTGCCATCAGTTGGTTCAATTAAACCGTTGATCATTTTTAATGAGGTAGTTTTTCCGCTCCCAGAAGGACCTACTAAGACAAAAATTTCTCCTTTCTTCACTTGAAAGTTTAAGTCTTTCAAAACAACATTCCCCTCAAATTCTTTACTAACATCCTTAAACTCGATAATTGATTCCATTTATTTATCCTCCCCAATGATTTTTTCTTTCACTAAGAAGTCATGGGCAACCTTAGCTGGTTGTTCTTTCTTCACGTTAACTAGGTAATTCATCTCGACCATCTGATCCTCGGTAATTTTTCCAGCCAAACGATTCAGCGCTTTGACAACATCCGGGTGCTTTTCAGCAAATTCTTTTTTCATCAGGGGTGCTCCTTGGTATGGAGGGAAGAGGTGTAGATCATCTTCTAACGTAACTAGATCGTACTGCTTAATTTCACTATCCGTTGAATAAGCATCGATCACATCAACATCCCCATTATTGATCGCCTGATAGCGTAATGCTGGTTCCATACTCTGAACAGAACTTAATTTCACCCCGTATTTGTCTTGAATGCCACGATAACCATCTTGACGATCAATAAATTCCAGAGTAAATCCAGCCTTTAGCTGATCCTGTTGGCCTTGCAATTGAGAAATCTTAGTAATACCACGTTTTTGCGCTTCGCTTTTCTTCATTGCTAAAGCATACGTATTTTCATAATCCATAGGTTTCAATAAGCGCATATCAAATTGCGAACCTAACAATTTATTGGCCTCTTGATACGTTTTTTCTGGCGACAAATTATCTGGCGTATTTTTTGGTACCTTGACTAAACTTTCCAAAACAGTACCTGTAAATTCAGGATAAATATCAATTTGATCACTCTTTACAGCACTGAATAAGAAGCTCGTTTTACCGAAATTTGGTTTTAACTCAACATTTATAGACGGATCTTCATCCTTAATGACTTCTTTATACATGTTAATTAAGATATCTGGTTCAGAACCCAATTTACCGGCAATTGTCACAGTTTCACTACCAATCGGATTGTTTTGAGCAAAGAAAATCCCACCAATACTTAGGCAAATTACGCCAAGTGTTATCAAAGTTACCTTTCCACTGCGATTTTGCAAGAAACGGATTAATGTACTGAAAATGATAGCTAGTAATGCAGAACTGATAGCTCCTATCAACGTTAGATTAGGATCGTTCCGATCAATTCCAAGTAAAATAAATGTACCAAGTCCACCTGCACCAATCAGAGCAGCTAATGTCGCGGTTCCGATTATTAAGACCAAGGCAGTCCGAACCCCTGAAATAATTACCGGCATAGCCATCGGTAATTCGACACGCATTAATTTCCGCATTCGTGACATTCCAAATGCATCAGCAGCTTCTTCGATTGATGGATCAATCTCCGCTAACCCAATATAAGTATTTTGGAAAATGGGTAATAACGCGTAAACCACGAGTGCAATTAGTGCGGGAACAGTTCCAATACCCACGAAGGGAATCAGCAACCCTAACAAGGCCAGTGATGGAATTGTCTGCAAAATACTTGTAATTTGCAGAACAACTTCTGCCAGTTTTTTTCGTTGGCTTAATAGTATAGCCAATGGAATTGCGATCACTATGGCAATCAATAGTGCACTTAAAGAGATGGCTAAATGCTCAAAAATCGCCGATAAGAGATCGTCCTTTTTTTCACTAAAGGTATTAATTAATTCATTCATAAAGTATCCTCTCAAAATTATGACTTGTTTTTATTATAGCTTAATAGAAAAAGGTGACAAAAAGATTGGCTCGCTCATAAAGTAGTATAATGTTGATTGGTAGTTGCTCAGAAAGAAGCAATTAGAGAAATATCGTACCAATCACACAGATAATACTGTTGGAAATGAAAGAAAGAGGCGATAAGAAGATGAAAACAATGGATGAATTAAAACAGGTTCAGCGTACCGAAAGTGAGAAAACTTATTCCTATTTAAATTCTTATTATTACAACTGGTTTAAAGCAATTGATCTGAATTTATTGAATAGCGACGGATTTACCAATTATTTCTTACGAATCAAACAAAATGAACCAACGATATTTGAGGAATTACAGGAAAAAATTCTAAACGCGACAATTACTGGCTTTCAACAAAATTTATCTGAAATAGATAGCTTCGTTCTATTAGCGGCGGCTTGGGCAAATGGTTTTGTTCCCGAAAAAGCTTCGGCCGCAATTCAAGAGTTTGATCGCTATCTAAATAATTACACGATTCAAAAAGACCCTTTGACCGGAATTAACCAAATGAATGCAGATTTAAATCAGGTTCTGATGCAGCATCTGCCAAAAGTTCGGCGTCAGGATCTTCGTTTAATCTACCGTCTACTTTTATTGAAAGAAGCGACGGAAAGCGACGTTCAAATTGAATTAGCTTCTTTAAATATGCCTACAGTAAAAAGAACAAAAGCCATGCTAAAGCTTTTTAAAAGCCTATAAAGAAAAAAAGAAACGACAAGTTAGGTCGTTTCTTTTTTAATTACCTCTCCATTGGCGCGATCAGCACATGCCATTGTTGCAATTCATAACGATAAAGACCACTTTGAAATACTGGGTCCGCATCTGAAATTGCCTGGGCTTCGGCTAAATTTTCTGCCTCAAATATCACCATTGCCCCATTGATCTCCTCTGTTGACAGATCACCAAATACACCCGCTTTTAAATACCGTTCTTCTGAAAGCTGCTTTAAATACGCCGCAGAATCCATTGCGATTTGCTCATTAACCTCTGCTTCACCAGTTTTAAAATCGGTTCGAACAAATAACTTCTTTCCCTCTTTCATACAATTACTCCCTTTCTTACAATAAATAATTATTTTCTTTGCTGGCTATTTGTAATCGATGTAGCTCATACGTCGCAAAACCAGCAACAATCAAAGGCTCTTTTTTACAAATCGCCTCCGCCTCCTCATAACTTTCAGCTTTTAAAACAAACATCCCAGCCATTCCTGAATATCCTTTAAATGCACTCGCTAATTCAATCTTCCCCGCGTTATCCAGCTCTTGCAAGTTCTCCACGTGTTCGGTAAGTTTGGCTTTATTTAATCGCCGATATTCTTTCGTTTTTTTGATTAACATGACATAGACCCATTCTTCCACTAGATATCCTCCTCTTGATTGTACTGTTGTGCGATTTTCAGCGCACGCTTTTTTAACTCTGAACGTGCCTCCACAGGTTCAAGTATTTCTACATAGGGGCCAAATGAGAGCAAACGATGATACGTCCACTCGTTCATCGGATATTGAACTGTTACCAAATAGCAATCACTAGAGCAACGCTTTACTTGGTCTTCTTGGAATTCATCAAATAGACGATAGGCCATTTCTGGTGAAAAGCGTAGTTTGAATGTCACATATTCGGTACTGTAGGTTGAGTCTCCTAACGAAAAATCTTCAGCTAAAGCTCGATCAAAAGTTTCATCCAAGACGTTGATTCTTTTCATTCGTGACAGACGGAACACTCGAATGTCCTGATTATGGCGACAATAGCCAACGATATACCAAGCATGAGATTTAAAGATTAAACGCAGTGGCTCAACTTCTCTATTTGATCGCTGTAATTCAGAATTAAAATAATCGAAACGTAAAAGTTTTTTTTGCGTAATCGCTCGTCGTAGTTCAGAAATTGTGATTTTCTCATCGTCACTACTCCCCCAATAACTAAAGTCAATCTCTAACCAATCCTCAGCAGGTAATTGATTAAAAAGTGATCCGATCTTATTTAACGCTTGATCTGCCTCTGGATAATTCGAAGCCTGCAAAATCTGCAAACCTTGATAGACCTGCAATTGCTCCTCATTCGTCAAAAATGACCTATTCAAAGTGTAGCCGTCCAGTAATGAAATCCCTCCACCGCTTCCTTTCTTAGAAACGATTGGAATACCTGACAAGGTTAGCGTTGTGATATCACGATAAATTGTTCGTGTGGAAACCCCAAAGTACTCGGCCAACTCTTTCGCAGTGACCTTTTTGCGGCTAATAATATAAAAAATCATCTGTACTAACCGTTCAATCTGCATCCAGCTTCTTCCTTTCATGTAAGACAATAGCAATGTTAATGTGACACCTAGCTGTCATATTAAAAGAAAAAGCAGATGAAAACACTTGATTTCATGTTTTCCATCTGTTTTTAAGACAAACGAGTAATTTCTCGTTCGATCAATGCAAGAGAAAGATTCAGTGCATTTACACGCTCCCTAGATAAAGTGATTTGGGCTTTCAATTTTCGTCCGGAAGCTTGTTTTTCTTCTAATGTTATGATCGCTTGCTGAATCTTGTTTCGCGTTGATATTAGTGACTTTTTTGCAGACAAATAGTCGTTTAATGCATACTCTTCCAAGTAGATCCGCCCCTTTATTCAATTATAACAAAAAAAATCTCCCCTTAATGAAAGAGGAGATAAATTTTCTATTATCTATTATATTAACGAATCCCAAGTGCAATACGTGCGTAACGACTCATTTTGTCAGTTGTCCATGCTGGGTACCAAACAAGTTTTACTTCTACATTGGTAACTTCCGGAATTTCTGATAATGCTGACTGAATGTTGTCCGTTAAAATATCTGCCAATGGACAGCCCATGGTCGTTAATGTCATCTTAATGACAGTGTTCCCAGTTTGTTCAAAATCTACTTCATAGATTAAGCCAAGGTTGACGATATCAATGCCCAACTCAGGGTCAATCACTGACTCCAAAGCAGTCAAAATAGTTTCTTTAATTTCAGCTACTTCTGCATCAGTCCATTTTTGTGTGTTCTCTTCCACCTATTCCACTCCTTTCGAGTTTCAAGAAGTATTTTACTCTATCTTAATGCTTTTGTAAATGAGAATTGATCCTTCTCTATTCTCATTTAAGAATCGTCACTGACTACTTTGTGACTTCTTCAACTGCAATTGCTCATCTTGAGTTAAAAAAGTACCAACAACAGAATCTGTTGCCACAATATTAGTAAATGAATGAGGATCAACATCTGCAACCACTTGCTTCAATGCGTATAATTCGTAGCGAGTAAAAACGATCATAATCATTTCGCGTTCACTGGAACTAAAGCCGCCGCGTGCCTGAATAACGGTCATTCCTCGCAAAAGTTCGTTGTTTAAAGCCGCCCGCATGTCAGCGCTTTTACTTGTCGTAATAAAAGCAGTCATTTTTTGGTGACTGGTATGAACGTAATCGACGACCGTGCTCATAGTAAAAATTGTAATGATCGTATATAAGGCGCTCTCCCAAGTGAAAAAGAACCCTGCAACAACAACAATGACACCATTTAAAAGCATCATATAATTTCCCACTGTTCGTCCAGTCGTTTTAGACAATAGCAATGAGACGATATCCAATCCGCCTGTTGTAAAACCAAATTTCAACGAAAGTCCCGCACCGATTCCAAGCAATACACCACCAGTGATCGCATTCATCAACACATTATCCGTAACTTGACCAGTAGGCACAACAGTTGTAAAGAACGACATCGCAATCACGTTGGCAAAACTCAGTATCATTGCCGACTTTCCTAATTTAATAAACCCTAAAATGAATACAGGAACGTTCAGAAGAAAGATCAAAATCCCAGTATCAATTGATAAACCAGCATTTGAGAGCAAATGCTCCACAATCTGGGCAATCCCAGTCATACCAGCAGAAAAAACATTCGCTGGAATCAAGAAATAATTTAGTCCAACTGCTCCAGTCAGACCTGTAAATAATATGACAAGGATTTTTTTCGTTAAATCCTTTGATGTATAATTGATAACCTTCTGCATCCGTGATTCCCCTTTCATTATCAAACCTATAATAGAGTAACAGGTTCTCTCATTAATAATCAATCTTTTTCCATATTAGATTGGAGAATAATTATGGCTTTCTTAGCAATTTTTGATAAACTATAGGAAATGGATTGGGATGTCTTAATGAATGATAGTTGGCATTTGAATCCTTAGAAAATAAGTTTCTAAATCGAATAAGGAGGATGTCTATGGCTAAAGATGCAAGCTTTGATATTGTTTCGGAATTGAATAAAGAGGAAGTTAAGAATGGCGTACAAATTGCCCTGAAAGAATTAAAGAATCGCTTTGATTTTAAAGGTAGTATCTTTGATATTAAGTTAGAAGGAAATCAATTAGTTATTAAAGCGGAAGATGAATACAAAGTGGAACAAGTCAAGGACGTGCTTTTCAGCAAACTGATTAAACGTGGAGTTCCTTTAAAGAACATTCAGTTTTCTGCTTCAGAACACGCGTTAGGCGGAAATGCTCGCCAAGCAGCAGAATTAGTAAACGGAATTGACAGAGATAGTGCAAAAAAAATCACGACTGCGATTAAGAACAGCAAGATCAAAGTAAAAGCGCAAATCCAAGAAGACCGCTTGCGGATAACTGGAAAAAACCGGGATGATCTGCAACAGGTCATCGCATTAGTAAAAGATATCGAACTACCGATTGATGTACAATTCATAAATTACCGTTAAAAAAAGCCGACACTTTTGCTGGGCTCCCCGTCAAGTGGACAATGAAATAGAATAAAATTATTTTGACGACTGTCTACCGAAATTCGGTAGGCAGTTTTTATGTTTTTTACTTTGTTTAACCTCAACTTTGCTCGACTGGTCTCCTTCTTGGATAGGCGGATTTATTCTATTCGCTTGTCCAAGAAGGAGAGTGATTAAGCTGCCATTAATAATTCTTGATGAACTTGGCTCGGTGTCTTACTCTTCAAACACCGTTGATAGCGACCATTGTTGTAATAGTTCATGTATTTCTCGATCATTTCAACGAGACTTTCTCTACTGATAAACTTTCGCCGATAATATTTTTCTCGTTTAAGCATTCCCCAGAAGCCTTCCATTGGACCATTATCGGTACAACGGGCGACACGAGACATACTCTGCTTCATTTTCGCTTTCTTTAGTTTTGTGCAAAAAAATTTACTTGTATATTGAAATCCGCGATCGCTATGAAATAGCGGATGAGCGGTTGGTTCGGCGGCGACTGCTTGATCGAAGGTATCAAAGACTAATTTATTATCATTTTTGTCGCTGATGACAAATGAAACAATGCGACGATCGGCGAGATCAAGAATAGCGCTCAAATAGATTTTCTTCACTTCGGACCCTTCATAATACTTGAATTCACTCACATCTGTTAGCCATTTTTGATTCGGTTGATCCGCATAGAATTTTCGATTCAAATGATTTTTCGCAATATGATACGGAGTCTTGGATGCCTTAGTGATACTATTGCCTGAATGCTTGATGGTTGATTGGATTTGAAGTTTGCGACAGATTCGAAGAATACGCTTGTCATTCACTTGAAAGCCATAATCATTCACGAGATCTTCACAGATTCTGCGATATCCTTTATCGTTGTCTGCTTCATAAATATAACGAACAAGGTCAGCCAACTGTTCATTAAATACCACTTCAGGCAGTTTGGGATTTTTTAACCAACGATAATAGGCCGATCTTGTGACATGGAGCAGGGTACACATGGTGTTAATTGGATAGCTTTTTGTCTCGTGCAGCTCTTTGATCGATTGGTATTCAAACGTATGACGAACTAATTCAAATCCCGCCTCCTTTCTAACTCGCTGACTTTTTTAACAGGTCATTTTCCATTTCAAGCAACTTGATCCGTCGTTCTTGTTGAGCCAGTTTATCGCGCATTTCTTCTTCGGGTGTTCTGGCAGGTTTACTTCCCGCTCGTTGCCCTCGACGATCTTCTAAGCCTTTTTCTCCCATCTCGTCGTATTTCAACACCCAGTTCCGAACTTGTTGGTAAGAGACTTGGTACTGAATCGCGGTTTTCCCATAGTCCCGACCGTTGATAATACAGTCATACACAATTTTAATTCGTTCATTCACTGTTGTTTTTCTGGATTTACTCATTCTACTTCCACCACTTTCTGATTTGAAGTTTCTATGAGTATTATATATCTTTAACCAGTCTTCTAATTGTTTTTTGTTACGAAGTCCGTATTTCTTGGCGATAGCTCTCAAGCTACCATATGTTCCAGCTAAATAATCATGGACCGCATTCAGTTTCAATTCTGTTGAGTATGATTGATTCCTTTTTGTAGGGAGTAAACCTGTGAGTCCTTCATTCTCATAAAGAGTGATCCACCTTTCTATCGTACTGCTATCGACGTGTGCTTCTTTGGCCAGGCTGCTTATGCTAGCTTCATTTCTTAAAGCTCTTTCTACAAGAGCTAGCCGTTCTTCTGAACTTAATTTCATTTTTCCTCTGGACATACAAAATCCCCCTATATAAGCCACTTTATATTTCAGTGTCCTATATAGGGGGAGCATATCACTTTTGTCGGCTTTTCTTTCTTCTTAATGAAGAGAGCTTTCGGTTACCTACTGATTACTGAGAAATGGGCCTTTATTTCATATGCGATATTTTTATCAATTATTACAGGAAAAAGTTCAATCCTGCACTACTCAAAGTTTTATTTTATTTCTTGCCAAAATTTGCGTGCTGACTTTTCTACATCTTCTGCTCCGTAAACTATTTTTCGATCTGACCAGCTGACTGGCAACAGATTTTGATAATGCGGATTGGTATAACGCTGATCGAGTAACAAAATAATTCCCCGATCTTCCATCGTGCGAATCACACGACCGGCAGCTTGAATGACCTTGTTCATACCAGGTAACTGATACGCATAACTAAATCCTTGATTCCGTTTTTCATCATAATATTCTTTGATCAACTCTTGTTCATGGTTGACTTGCGGCAATCCGACGCCAACAACAACCGTTCCAATCAAGCGTTCGCCAACTAAGTCAATCCCTTCTGAAAAAATGCCACCTAATACGCAAAATCCGATCAACGTTTTTTCAGGTTGATCAACAAAAGCTGCTAAGAAATCCTCTCTTTCTGCTTCGTTCAATTTTGAACCCTGAATCTGGATCGCATATTCTGGATAAATGTCATGGAAATAATCTGCCACCTGGTCTAAGTATTGAAAGGATGGGAAGAAAACTAAATAGTTGCCTGTTTTCGTTTTTATTAGTCGTTCAATCGATGCAGCGATTTTGGGAATACTTTGAGTCCGTTTTTGATAAGTCGTTTGGATACTGGCATCTACCATAACTAATCGATTTTCATTTGGAAAAGGACTTGGCAAACGATACGTTAAACTATCCTCGCCCCCGCCTAAGACCTCTTGATAATAATCTAGGGGTGAAAAACTAGCAGAAAATAGGATACTGCTACCGACCTTCTCCATTGTTTGCTCTAGAAACCAAGAAGGATCAATGCAGTATTCTTTTACAATCAGATCATAGCTTTTATGTTCAACGGTTGTTTGATAGTGATCGTCGTAGAATTCACTCATACGTGTAAAGCGAATAATTTCAAAATAAACCGGCAGCATTTTCTGCTGCGCTGGATGATCGGGATTCTCTGCCAACCATTCCTTGATCTGCTCTTGCAATTTGAACAAACTATTGATTAAACTTTCAGGGGCAGCCTGCTGATGGTGATAGGCTTCTCCCTCTAGTGATTGATGGATTAGTTCAAACTCATTATCAACTCTGGTAAATGCTCTATTCAATTTTTTAAAGGACTTATCTAAGTCTTTTTGCATCTGCGCGATGTTTTCCCTAGAAATACTAGCAGAGTACATCTCTTTCGAACGATTGACTAGATTATGAGCTTCATCAACTAACACTAAGTTCGTTTTATTCTCTTCTTCAAAGAAACGGCGCAAATAAACCGTTGGATCAAATAGATAATTATAATCGCCAACGACCAAGTCGCAAAAACGACTAATATCTAATGACAATTCAAAAGGACACAGCTCGTGCTTTCGGGCGTATTTTTCAATGACTGGACGTGTATATTGATCATCATTGTTTAACATATCCCAAAGACCGTCGTTGACCCGATCATAATATCCCTTCGCGAAGGGACAATGCTCTGGCGTACAGTTACGTTCTGTTAAAAAGCAAATCTTGTCCTTGGCCGTCAGTGTGACACTTTTAACCCTAGCATCCTTTTTGGTGATTTTCGTAACTGTTTCTTCTGCTACCTGTCGGGTAATGGTTTTAGCGGTTAGATAAAAAATCCGCTCACCTAATTCTTCACCCATCGCCTTGAATGTCGGAAAAAGAGTTGACATGGTTTTGCCAGTTCCAGTCGGCGCTTCCACATACAACTTTTGCTGTGCATGAATTGTTTTATAAACAGCCGCGGCCAGCTCCCTTTGACCTGCTCGATAGGTATCAAAAGGAAATGCTAATGACTTTAACGACCTATTGCGTGTTTCTCGCCATTGCATTTGAAAAACTAGCCAGTTTTCATATCGTTCAATCAAGTAATTGAAAAATTCTGTTAATTCTTCAAAACTAAATGTCCGAATCTTTCGCGTGATCTTTTCTTCTGTTGTTTGAAAATAAGTCAGACGCGTACCGATTTCCGTTAGTTCTTCTTGTTCACTATAAATATAGGCATAAACCATCGCTTGATAGAAATAGAGATCAATAATTCCTGCCTCAAGTTCTTCAAAAGGGGTTTCCGAAGTTTTAATTTCATCTATAATTATTTTTTCATCTTCTAAATAGATACCATCTGCCCGTCCTTCAATTTGAACGGCAGTTTCAGCAATCTCAAGAGACTTTTTCAGCCATACTTCTTTTTGGTAGCCTTCGCCCGCTTCTTTTTGTAATTGACGATGAATTCGGGCGCCTTCTTGAGGTGTATGATTACTGTTTTTTCCTTCATCAATACTGCCGCGACGTAAGATAAACTCAACGAGTTCGCGAATCGCTATTTTCTTGACCACCATACACTCACCTCATTCTTTGTTTCTGTTCAATGATTCTCAAAATCATTTCGCTGTTTCACCATAGAAGATTTTCAATCACTCGTCAAGTTTTATTCGTCATTCTTTTCCTTTGATTCTTTTGAATGGGCATAAATACTTTTATAGGGTCTTCATTTAATTAATACTCGTTATATAACTCTCATTCAAATGAGCCACAAAATTCCTGATAGAAATGTCAAAATCGTTCTGGGGAGCCGCATTTTTTTTACTTTTAAGGTATAATGAAGAAGGAATTTGTGATTCTAAATTTATTGATACTCATTATGAGTCAGCAATAGTGAATCGAATCAAGAAACACACTTTTAGTTTTCAGGGGGAAAATAAAAATAATGATTCAAATCGAAGGTTTTGTTACTGGAATCGCGCAAGAAAATTGCTACCTGATTCATAACGAACACAATTTATTGATCGTTGATCCTGGCTCAGAGGGAGATCGGTTGATTCAAGAAATCAAACGCATTGGAAAAACTCCGCGAGCTATTCTTTTAACGCACACCCATTACGACCATATTGGTGCAGTTGAACAGCTGCGAAAGAAATATGAGATTCCCGTATACGTGAGCCCACTGGAACAAAAATGGTTAGGCGATCCAATTTTAAATCTTTCTGGTCTTGGTCGCCATGATAATATGCCCGATCTGATCGTTCAACCAGCAGAATACGAATTTGAAATGAAAGAGTATACGATTGCCGATATGACTTTTCAAGTTGTACCGACACCGGGACATTCAATTGGCAGCCTGAGCTTCATTTTTGATGATTTCGTAGTGGTAGGTGACGCTCTGTTCAAGGGTAGTATCGGCCGTACAGATCTTTATACTGGCGATATGCAGCAATTGTTATACAGTATCAAAACGTATCTATTCACTCTTCCACGGGAATTGCCGGCTTATCCAGGACATGGTCCTGCAACTACCATTGGTCATGAGATCGATACGAATCCATTCTTTAATTAATCAACTTTTTGGAGGTTTTAAATATGGCAGAAACAAATCTTTATATTGTTCGACATGGTAAAACAATGTTTAATACGTTGGCTCGAGTGCAAGGCTGGTGTGACACTCCCCTCACTCAAAGCGGGCGTGACGGGATTCACTATGTTGGTTTGGGCTTACAAGACACGAAGTTTGAAGAAGCATATTCCAGTGATTCTGGTCGAGCGATCGAAACCATGCGCATTCTTTTAGGTGAACATCCTGATGGAAAAGATATTCCTTATCATGTGGATCCACGTATTCGTGAATGGTGCTTTGGTTCATTAGAGGGTGGTTTTGATGCAGAAATGTGGGGCGTTTTACCGCGAGTATTGAACTTCAAGACTGAAGATGAGCTTTTCGCGACTGAAGTGAGCTTTGAGGAAATAGCCAATGCTGTTTACGCTGCGGACACGGCAAACTGGGCAGAACCTTATGAAAAATTGCGTGATCGTGTATGGCAAGGCTTTGAAGACATCGCACAACACCGTGAAAAGCAAGGCGGCGGAAATGTTCTTATCGTTTCTCATGGCTTGACGATTGCCTTCTTATTAAGCTTAATCGATTCAAAACAGCCGGTTCGTGCAAACTTACTTAACGGCAGTATCAACCGTCTGCGTTACGAAAATGGGGAGTTCTCTATCCGCGCAATCAATGACATCAGTTATATGGAACGTGGAAAAACTATCTCAGATCAAATTGACGAATAGAAATTGGAACTGTCGACAACTGTCGGCAGTTTTTTCTTATAAAAAGCTTAGCCTTTTTTCGATGGTCTTTTTAAAGGTGAAACGGTATACTAATTATTGTTATTAATTTGAAAGGACGTAAACTATGCTTATTGCCAATATTTTCAAAGCAATTATTCTTGGGATCGTCGAAGGGATTACCGAATGGTTACCGATTTCTTCCACGGGCCATTTGATTTTAGCGGATGAGTTCATCAAGATGAATATGAGTGCCGCTTTTACCGAAATGTTCAATGTTGTAATTCAGTTAGGTGCGATTTTAGCCGTGGTGGTTTTATATTTCAATAAACTCAACCCCTTCTCAGCTAGTAAGTCGCATCAGGAAAAAAACGACACTTGGACATTATGGTTTAAGGTAATTATTGCCTGTGTGCCTGCTGCGGTGATTGGGTTGCCGTTAGATGATTTTTTAGAGGCCCATTTCCACAAATTCTTACCAGTAGCGATCATGCTGATCGTTTATGGGATCGCCTTTATTGTTGTTGAAAAACACAATAAAACAAAAACACCCAAATGTACCAATTTAAATGATTTTACTTATAAAGCCGCATTGATTGTTGGAGCCTTTCAACTACTATCCTTGATCCCCGGAACTTCACGTTCTGGAGCAACGATTTTAGGGGCTATCATCATTGGAAGCTCACGCTTCGTTGCAACGGAATTTTCTTTCTTCTTAGGCATTCCAGTAATGTTTGGCGCTAGTGGATTGAAAATCGTCAAGTTTTTGATGAATGGAAACAGCTTTGGCGTTTCCGAAATCGTTGTACTATTAGTCGGCATGGTGACTGCTTTTATAGTTTCAGTCATTGCTATCAAATTCTTATTGGATTATATTAAACGAAACGATTTCACCGCTTTTGGTTGGTATCGAATCGTTCTAGGGATTATCTTGATCGGCTATTGGCTAATTGCTATGTAGGATTTGTATAGATATAAATAAGTTCCGAGCTCGTAACGTTGAGCTTGGAACTTATTTTTTTGTTTACTAATTATTTAACGTCGCTTTCAATATGGAATCAGCTGTCACTTTTATTCTCATGGTAACATCGATTTAACATTAATAATATTAATTATAAATTGAAATAAAAAAAGGAAATCTTCTTTACTACGTTGATATAATAGTCTTTACTTTAACAAACACTAATGATAGTCATTCTCAACGCTAATTGATAATTACTTTCGTTCTCAATTAGCGAATTCTATTATCATTTACACTGACTCCTGTGGTACTATAATGGTGAAGATAACCCGTGAAATCATTTGCGGCTTACAAATTGAAAGGAGGAAAAGTGATGAGTAAAAAAGAACGAAATGCTTTTCTCTCTACCCTTTTCTGTTTACTATTTTTAATTGTTGGAAGAATTTCAATTGAACTTTCTCAATCTATTTATCCCCTCTTTTTCATCTTGGCGATTATTAGCGGCGGCTGGAAGCAAACCTATGAAGGTCTCAACGAACTAATTCATGAGCGTACATTGAATGTCGATTTATTGATGGCGTTAGCAGCAATCGGTGCATGTCTAATCGGAAACTGGTTTGAAGGAGCAATGCTGACCTTTATTTTCTGCTTGAGCGGTGCCTTGGAGGAATACGCGACTAATAAAAGTACTAAGGAAATCACTGCTATGATGAATGTAGCTCCAAATGAGGCGATTAAAATCGTTGAGGAAAAACACATTACGGTTCCTGTCGAAGAATTAGCCGTCGGTGACTTTGTTTTCGTACCGAAAGGCCAAGCAGTCCCGATTGACGGTCGCATGTTATCCTCCTCTTCAATTGACGAGTCAGCGATTTCTGGCGAATCTGTTCCAGTGGAAAAGGCCATAAACGATGATGCTTTCAGCGGAACAATCAACCTAGGTCAGGCTTTTACTTTAGAAGTGACCAAGACCAGCGATGATACCTTGTTTGCACAGATTCTGAAGTTAGTTGAAAACGCTCAAAATGAACAAAGCGCAACTGCGACGTTTATTGAGAAAATCGAAAATGTTTATGTGAAGATCGTTCTGATCGCAGTCCCTTTGATGATTCTATTGACTCACTTTGTACTTGGTTGGAGTTTTACAGAAAGCTTTTATCGTGGAATGGTGCTTTTAGTTGTCGCTTCACCTTGTGCTTTGGTGGCCTCTGCTACTCCGGCGACACTTGCTGCGATCTCCAATGGTGCGAAAAAAGGTATCCTCTTCAAATCTGGAAAAACACTGGAAAAACTAGCTGATCTGCGAGCGATCTCTTTTGACAAAACGGGAACATTAACCCAAGGAAAACCACGAGTAACTGACTACAAGACATTTTCTGATGAACCTGTCATTCCACAATTATTTTACTCGATGGAACGGCAATCTACTCATCCATTAGCCGTCGCAATTACCAATTTCTTTAAGGATGAAAAAACACTGGAACTACAGGTGGAAGAAAAAGCCGGTTTCGGATTACAAACTACCTATCACGGTGAGACGTGGCAATTAGGTAAACCACTGAAGAATCAGCAGCACCCCCTCATTGAACAATGGCACAATGAAGGTAAAACAGTCGTTGTCCTTAGTAATAAAGAAGAAATCGTGGCACTTTTGGCCTTAATGGATTTACCTAAACCATTTACCTCTGAGGTGATCTCCTACTTCCAAGACCAAGCAGTCGAAACAGTAATGCTTACTGGTGATAATCTTGGAGCAGCGAAATATGTTGCTCAACAGTTAGGTTTAAATGATTATCACGGCGGCTGTCTCCCTGCTGATAAAACCGATCTTGTAAAGCAGCAGCAGGAGGAATATACCATTAATGCGATGGTTGGTGATGGGATCAATGATGCCCCTGCGCTTGCCACTGCTAGTATCGGAATTGCTATGGGTGAAGGAACAGATGTGGCAATGGAAGTTTCTGACATGGTCTTAATGAAAAATGATTTAACTAAACTGATGTACAGTCATCGTCTAGCGAAAAAAATGAGACGAATCGTTCGACAGAATATTATTTTCTCTCTATGTGTCATCGTATTGTTGATTGCTAGTAATTTTCTTCAATTTCTCACCCTTCCTCTAGGGGTTGTAGGACATGAAGGAAGCACCATTTTAGTGATTCTGAATGGATTAAGAATGCTGATGCCCTTAAAGGAAGCCGAAAGTTTAGATGAAACCAGATGCACCTCCTGCCCGCTTTATAAGGCAGAACATTAGGAAGAAGCAGAATCGCAAAAGATTCTGCTTCTTTAGGTGTGTAAATTAATTATGATTTATCCAAAGAAATAATTTCCCATTTTTCTTTATTTTCTGTTAAGGAAAAAAACTTGTCACGATTTTATTGCATTAAAAAGCGGCTTTATGTATAATGAGTAATGTTGAATTGTACGGTATTAACCGTATAAGACTGAATTCGGAGGTGAAATCCATGCCAAACATTGAATCTGCAATCAAACGTGTCCGCACTAGCGAAGCTGCTAACGCTAAAAACTCATCACAAATGAGCGCAATGCGTACTACTGTTAAGAAATTCGAAGAAGCTGTTGCTGCTGGCGCTGAAAATATGAACGATCTTTACAAAGAAGCTGCTAAAGCAATCGATATGGCTGAATCAAAAGGTTTAATCCACAAAAACAAAGCAAACCGTGATAAAGCACGTCTTGCTAAAAAATTAGCTAAATAATAAAAACCGATCAAATGATCGGTTTTTTTATTTGTGCTCATAAAGATAGCGCCGATACACTCTGCATCGACGCTATGCTTTATTTATTCGTCAGTTCTTCGTAACTTTTCGCGCGTTCTTCCATATCTTCAACTGTTTGATTCAGCATTTCTTCTACTAGCGCATCATCTTTCTTAATGTTGTGCAAAGCAGAGAATCGAGTTTGACCTTCTAAGAAGTCATTCATTTTGCTGAAATCCGTTTTCTTGAAGTCGATGCGCATTGGGTCTTTACCTTTTTGTGCACGAACAGGATCATAACGATAAAGCGGCCAGTATCCTGACTCTACAGCTTTCGTAGATTCTTCGATTGATTTGCTCATACCACCGCGGATACCATGATTAATACAAGGAGTATAGCCAATAACCAATGAAGGCCCAGGATAAGCTTCCGCTTCTTGAATTGCTTTTAAAGCTTGTGTTGGATTGGCCTCGATTGCAACCTGTGCGACATAAACATCGCGATAAGTCATGGCAATCATCCCGAGATCTTTTTTCTTCGTCTTCTTACCACCGGCAGCGAATTTCGCAATAGCTGCTGATGGCGTTGCTTTCGACATTTGACCACCGGTATTGGCATAAACTTCATTATCCATTACCAAAATGTTCACATCTTCGCCAGAAGCAAGAACATGGTCGATTCCGCTAAAGCCGATATCGTATGCCCAACCATCTCCGCCAATAATCCATTGGCTAGGTTTCGCAAACATTTCGCTATCAGCTAGAATAGATTGCAATTCTGGATCTGTTTCTTCGCTTAATACCGCGCTCAATTTAGCAGCACGTTGCTGACTACCTTCGCCTTCTAACATATGGTCCAACCAATCCTGCATCTGTGCTTTTGTATCTTCAGAGCCAAGACCTTTTGCTAAAGCAGATATAATTTTGTTAGCAACACGATTTCGTTTAGTTTCATTTGCCATATGCATTCCTAAGCCATATTCAGCATTGTCTTCAAATAACGAATTACTCCACGCTGGGCCACGGCCGTCTTGATTGACTGTATACGGTGTCGCTGGTGCTGAACCGCCCCAGATTGAAGAACAGCCAGTCGTATTTGCGATCATCATGCGATCACCAAATAATTGTGTCAACAGCTTCACATAAGGTGTCTCACCACAGCCGGCACAAGCTCCCGAGAATTCAAGCAACGGTTGCTCAAACTGAGAACCCTTAACAGAAAATTTCTTCGCTGGGTTTTCTTTTTGACGCAATGTCATCGCGAATGCCCAATTCATTGCTTGTTCTTTTTGCTCTTCATAAGATTTCATGACTAGCGCTTTTTCCTTAGCAGGACAAGCTTCTACACAAAGGCCACATCCAGTACAATCTTCCAATGACACCTGAATACGATATTTGAAGCCATCTTTTCCACGCATGTCGCGAGTTACGAAACCTTCAGGTGCAGCTGCCATTTCATCTTCATCAGCAAGAAACGGACGAATCGCTGCATGCGGGCAGATAAAGGCACATTCATTACACATTGTACAAGCTTCTGGAATCCACTCAGGTACCTCTAAAGCAATTCCGCGCTTTTCATAAGCTGCTGTACCAGAAGGCATCACGCCGCCTAACATGCCGTTTTCGATTAGGTCATTTACAGAAAGCTGATTTCCCTCCTGACGATTAACCGGTTCGAGAATATTACGAATATAGTCTGGTTTGTTTGCATCGCCGCCATTAAACAAAGGTTTCACTTCGATAGTCGCCCACTCAGTTGGAATTTCAACCTTCTTCAACTCAGCAACTGTCGCATCAATCGCCTGCCAGTTTCGCTCAACAATTGTTCTAGATTTTTTCCCATAAGCTGCATCTACTTCCGCTTTAAGTAATGGCAGATAAGTTTCATGATCCATAATATCCGTCAGTTCAAAGAATGCTGTCGACATTACTTGATTGATCCGACCGCCCAAACCAGTTTTTTGAGCAATATCCATTGCATTGATAATATAGAAATTGATATTATGCTCTGCTAGATAACGTTTGATCCGGCCTGGTAGTAATTGTTTAACTTTCTCTTCATCCCAAACAGTGTTGAGCAAGAAGGTGCCGCCATCTTTCAGTCCCTTTACTAAATCATATTGATGAATATAAGCACTGTTATGACAACCAACAAAATCAGCGGCTTCTACATTATAAGTAGAGAGAATCGGTTCTTTCCCGAAACGCAAGTGAGAATTTGTCAGTCCACCAGACTTTTTGGAATCATAAGAAAAATACGCCTGAGCATAATAATCAGTGTTATTTCCGATAATCTTGATTGCCTGTTTATTCGCTCCAACTGTACCATCTGAACCAAGACCCCAGAATTTTGCCTGGAACGTTGATTTTGGTGTCAAATCTAACACTTCACTCATTGGTAAAGATAGATTGGTCACATCATCAATAATCCCAACTGTAAAACGTTGTTTCATTTCAGCCGCCGGTAACAATAAATGCTCAAAAACGGCTACGATTTGATCTGGTGTCACGTCTTTTGAAGCAATGCCGTAACGACCGCCGATGACGATTGGACGATTGGTATGACGGTAAAGAACGCTTTGAACATCTAATAATAATGGTTCGCCGTCTGATCCTGGCTCTTTTGTGCGATCAAGCACAGCAACCTTCTCAACAGTTGTTGGTAATTTTTCTAATAGATTTTCTGCTGGGAATGGACGATATAAATGGATATCCAAGAAACCGACTTTACGGCCATTAGCATTTAGATAATCAACGGTTTGCTGAATTGTTGGTGATGCTGATCCCATAGCAATAATGACTTCTGTTGCTTCAGGATCGCCGTAGTAATTCGTCAAATCGTAATTCGTACCACGAAGATTATTGATCTTGTTCATATACTTCTGAACAATCGCAGGCATTTCATCATAATAGCGATTAACAGTTTCTCTTTGTTGGAAATGAATATCCGGATTTTGTGCTGTACCAGAAACATTCGGACGATTAGGATTCATTCCTAATTTTCTGAATTCAGCTAATGCTTCCCAATTCATCATTGCCTTTAAATCATCATAGTCAATGACTTCGATTTTTTGCAGCTCATGACTTGTTCTAAAGCCATCAAAAAAGTTCATGAAAGGCAGCTTGCCTTCGATACTGGCTAAGTGTGCGACCGCGGACAGGTCCATTACTTCTTGGACTCCTCCTTCAGCTAGCATACAGAAACCTGTTTGCCGAGCAGCCATTACATCACTATGATCACCGAAGATACTTAATGCATTGGTGGATACTGCCCGTGCTGCTACATGGAAAACAGTTGGCAATAATTCCCCAGCAATTTTAAACATGTTTGGAATCATTAACAGCAAACCTTGTGAAGCTGTATAAGTTGTGGTTAATACTCCTGTTTTCAACGATCCATGGACAGTACCCGCGGCTCCAGCTTCTGATTGCATCTCTACTACTTTAACTTCTTCATTAAAGATATTCTTTCGGCCTTGTTCCGCCCACTCATCAACGACCTCAGCCATTGTTGAACTTGGAGTGATCGGGTAAATACCTGCAACTTCAGTAAATGCATAGGAAATATGCGCTGCCGCCGTATTTCCATCCATCGTTTTCATTGTTTTCATCATCTACACCTCTGTCTTAAACCAATTGCTCCTGCCTTGTCTTTTGAATATATTGATCAATCTCATTTGCTGCAATTTTTCCGGCACCCATAGCTAAAATAACAGTGGCTGCTCCTGTTACGATATCTCCACCAGCAAAAACACCTGGAATCGAAGTCGCACAGGTTTCTTCATCCGCATCAATATAGCCCCATTTATTCAGTGCTAACTCAGGGAATGTATCTAATAAAACTTTATTGGCTCCTTGTCCAATTGCTTCGATAGCAGTATCTGCTTCGATAATGAACTCACTACCAGGAATCACGATTGGTCGGCGACGTCCAGATTCATCTGGTTCGCCTAATTCCATTTGAACACATTTGACAGCTTTTAATCGTCCATTGCCATCATCTATGTATTCAATAGGATTGCTCAACCAATGGTATTCGATCCCTTCCTCAACTGAATGATGATACTCTTCTTCACGAGCAGGCAATTCTTCCAATGACCGTCGATAAACGATCGACACGTTGTCTGCACCTAAACGCTTCGCTGAACGTGCGGCATCCATTGCGACGTTCCCACCGCCAATAACAACGACATTCTTTGATTTTTGAACTGGGGTATCATACTCAGGAAATTGATAGCCGTGCATCAAATTTACTCGAGTTAAGTATTCACTAGATGAGTAGACTCCGTTTAATGACGTCCCTTTGATGCCCTGGAATCTCGGAGCCCCCGCTCCAACAGAAAGATAGCAGGCGTCAAACTCATCAATGATTTCTTCCATTGTGATCGTTTTCCCTACGACGACATTTGTTTCAATTTTTACCCCTTGCGCGACGATTCGTTCGATTTCTTGCTTGACGATTCGTTTTGGCAGTCGGAACTCCGGAATACCGTAAGTCAATACCCCACCTGGTGCATGTAATGCTTCATAAACAGTCACGTTATAGCCTAATTTCGCTAAATCACCTGCTGTGGTAAGACCAGAAGGCCCTGAACCAATTACCGCTACGCGGCCCTTATCGCCACTCACTTCTTTGTATTCAAATGGCTGTTCTAGCGCCCAATCTGCAACTAAACGTTCCAACTTTCCAATAGCCACTGGCTCGAATTTTTTTGAACGTCCTAATCGACAGACCATTTCACATTGCTTTTCTTGGGGACAAACACGTCCGCAGATTGCTGGCAAATTCGTATATCGGCCTAAAATTTCATAGGCTAACGGCATGTCGCCTTCTTCAATTGCTTTAATAAAACCAGGAATATCAATCATTACTGGACACTCCGAGATACACGGAGCATTTTTACACTGCAAACAACGACTTGCTTCAAGCTGGCCTTCTTCTAAAGTATACCCTAACGCTACTTCGTCAAAGTTTTGATTGCGGATCTCTGGTGCTTGTTCCTTCATCGGAGTTTTAGTATAACTGCGTTTAGCCATTTGAACTCACCTGCTTTTCATATCTTTCGTTAGCCAGTAATTCCTCTGGACGATACTGCTGCATTCGATTGACAAATTCATCCCAATCGACTTCTTCGCCTAAAAACTCTGGCCCATCCACGCAAGCGAATTTAATCGAATCACCAACTGTCACACGACAACCGCCACACATACCTGTTCCGTCAATCATAATTGGATTTAATGAAACGTAAATCGGTACATCATATTTCTGCGCAGTAAGCGTGCAAAATTTCATCATGATACTTGGTCCGATAGACCAAGCCATTGAAATTTTCTCACGTTTGAAGACTTCCTCCATTGCATCGGTAACCAGACCCTTTTTCCCAAGTGAGCCATCGTCTGTCATCAAAATCAGCTCATCGGAATACTTTCCACAGTCCTCCTGAAGAATCAATAAATCCTTATTTTTTGCTCCAAGAATAGTGATCACACGATTGCCGGCTTCCTTTAAGCCTTTTACGATCGGGAACAACGCCGCGATCCCAACTCCGCCTCCTACTAAGAGAACGGTACCATAATTCTCGATATCTGTCGCTTTACCTAAGGGGCCTACAATATCCGTTAAAGCTTCACCAGCCATAACAGTCGCGAGCTGGGCTGTTGATTTGCCGATCACTTGAAAGATTAAGCGTACCCAACCCGCTTCTTTGTCTGTATCAACGACAGTCAGCGGAATACGCTCACCGTTTTCGTCAATTCGCAAGATTACAAACTGCCCTGGTTGTGCTTTACTGGCAATTCGTGGTGCATCAACCAAAATCTCAAATTCAGTTGGTGCCAGTTCCTTGCGTTCTAATACTTTAAACAAATCCTCACTCCGTTCTTTCAATGTGATTCCTTACTCTGCTGCTTCAATCAGCGTTTTTACAAAAGTCTTCAATACTTCTTCGTCATCATCGTCTGCTTCATTTTCGATTTTCACAGTTTCTGCTGCCTTTTTCGCCCCAGTTTTAGCAAAAGCTTCATCAAATGCAATTGCTGCGTGGCAGAAGTAATCGGGATACAACTCGCTATCTCCGCTTCCTACTACCCCATAAACTTTTCCTGATAAATCTTCTTCTGGCAGCTCTTCATGAAAATCTTCCAAATCAAACGGAATCTCGCCATCACCATCAGTATAGGTAGCTAGGACACAGATGTCTGCATCTTCATAAAAATCTGATTCTGCATCATCCGCGTCAACGCGTTCTACGTCGATCCCATTCGCTTCGAAAGCATCCTCGAGAATTTCAGATATTCCTTCTGTGTTACCTGTGTTAGTTGCATAAACGATCTTTGCTAATGTCATTTTGTTCATCCTTCCTTTTATCTGATTTTGGATAAATAAAGCCAGTTAGATTTGGCTATTATTCCTTAATTAATGAAAACCCTTTTTTGCATTTTGGAAAGAAACTTCAAAAAAATATTAGAAGTTTGCCACTTTTATCATAACCTAAAACTGTGAATTAATGAACAGTCCCTAAGGATTTTTATTCGTAATTTTTTTAATAAAACATGTTTTTCAAATGTTTTTTGAGTTCTATCTACTCTAATTGAGAAAGCTTTTCATTTAGCTGTATTTTTTTGAATTAGCAACCAAAACATAATAAAAAACTAGCGCGACAAAATCGTCGAGCTAGTTTAGCAAACTGGATAAATATTGAACGAATTTGAGAAAAAATTCTAATTCTTAATTCGTTCGGTTGTTTTTAGAATAAACAATTGAAAATTTAACTCTTTTTCAGCTTGACCTGTTTTTACTTCATAATCATTTTCAACTAATTCATCATACATAGATACAAGTAAATTTAATGGGAATTTTGCTACTTGCTGTATCGCAAGCTTCACTCGATAAGGGTGCACACCGAGTGTTTCTGCAATATTCGCCTGCTGATACCCAATTTTTTGTAAAATTTTGGTTTGTAGCAGCAGACGTATCTGACCAATTAAGATGGCGGTTAGCTTGATAGTTTCCTCTCCTTGAAGATGTAACTCTTCGTATGTTTGGTAGGCCTTCGCAGTATCCCCCATTAAAATTTGCTCTGTCAGTTCAAAGATATTGTGTTCCAATGTTTTAGGAACCAAGTCTTGAACTAATTGCAACGTAATAGTCCCTCCTTCACCAGCCAGCAATAATAGTTTTTCAATCTCATTCATTGCTTTAGATAAGTCAAAATCCGTTAATCGTAAGAAAAGATCGAAGGCTTCTTTTGATATCTTCACATGTTCATTACTGATGTAACGTTGCAAGTAATTACGCAATTCTCGTTCTTGTAATGGAGCGGCATCAATCATCGCTGTTTTCTTCAAGGCCTTCGTTACTTTTTTCCGAGCATCAAGTTTAGGATACGTTGCCCAGAAAACGACGATCGAGGTATCTAACGGCTGTTTCAAATAGGCCATTAAGCTGTCAGTATCCTGTTCGGGTGTGCTGCTTTTCTTTTCCCCTGTCAAAAAATAAGGCTTTTCAACAAAAATTAAACGATAATCACCAAAGAATGGTAACGTTTCAGCTTCATCAATTACTGCTCCTAGTCCAGATTCCTCCATATCAAAAGACATGAAGTTTAATTCTTCTAAATCATCTTGCTTCATTCGATCCAAAAAAGCTTGGCGAATCTCCTGAATCAAATAATCCTCCGTCCCAGTTACAAGATATACAGGTTTTAATGGATCATTTCTGATTTGTTTGAGGGCTTCTTGTGTATTCATGTCAGTACTCCTAATTTAATAGTAAAAAATTTCTTCTACAGATTCTATGATGATTAAGACATAACAGAACTCTGACTATTTATGCTACCACGATTAATCCAGAAAATCTATTAAGAGTTCTATTTCACCACGTTTTGTTATGGGAGACCATTGATAATAGATCATTCCTTGCTGATCCGTTCGGAAAACGGTAATTTTATGCCGTTTCAACTTTGTTAAGGTTTCTTGTGTTGGGTGTCCATAACGATTCTTTTTACCTACTGAGATTATCGCGTATTTCGGTTGCATTTGTTTTAAAAGTGTTTCACTCGTTGAGGTGTTACTTCCGTGATGCCCAATTTTTAGGAAATCTATTTTAAGCTGCGGATAATTTTTTAGCAGAACTTCTTCTCCCGTTATTTCTAAATCCCCAGTCAATAGAAAGCGCTGCTGGTTTAGATTAAAGTACGTAACTAATGAATCATTATTCTCACCTTGACTACTCTCGGGTGACAGTATCTGTAATTTTAATTTCTTTCCTACAGTATCTCCTTTCTTCAACAAATGAATCTTGGTGCCTTTAATTGGCTGTAGAAGCTTCTTTAATTCCATGTGCGAGCCCTTCGCTAAATAAAGATTTTTTACTTTCACTTTGTTTAACACATTCAATAATTCTCCCATATGATCGGCATCATTATGCGTTATCAATAAGTGATCGATTTTCGTACAACCTAAAGATTTTAAAAATGGAAGAAGGTTGTAATCTGAAGAGTGTTTTTGCTGTCGTGCTTGCCATTTCTTTTGTTTAAAATTTAATCGCCCGCCAGTATCAATCAAAAAAGTCTCCTGCTTAAACGGCAGCTTGATAAAAATGCTATCGCCCTGACCAACATCAACAAATGCTACCAAACCATTCGCCGAAAAAGAGATCGAGAGTATTAGAAACAGAAAGACCACCAGAAACCAATAAATTTTTTGTTGATATTTTAGACGATCAATCACTAATAAAACTAGCAAAATGAGAAGTAAAAATAGAAAAAAATCTGGTCGCCCAATCGTTAAATTAGGTAAAGCCGCTGATTCTAAAACTTTTTCAAGAATCTGAAAAAAAAGATCCATAAAGATACTAAGAAAACCTGGAAGTGGAAAAAAGCAGCCAAAAAAAAGAACCAAACACCCTGGAAGAATTAGCCATTCAAAAAAAGGAAATAATAGAATGGTAAGCAGTCCGCCGATAATCGTCCACTCACTAAAGCTATAAATCAAAAGTGGCAAAGTAAAAATGGCAAACAACAGTGCCTGTTGCCAAGATTTAAGTTTCAGGTCGTTAAGATAGAGTAATATCAAAGCAAAATAAATACTTAACTGTGCACCCACAGACCAAAACACTAAAGGGAAACAAAAAATGACTAGAAAGAGCATTATGCTCCATTGATCAAGTTTAGATAACTGGAAATTAGCAGTTACGCAAGCAAAAGCAATAAGAAAACTGAAAATTGCCCGAATCGTACTAAAACTACCTCCAGTTAAAAAGATTAATAGAAGTCCTACTAAACTCAAAAGAACAAGACGCATTTCTCTGACTAATCCGACTCTTTTCAAAAGCAAATGAAATCCACCTAAATAAAATTGAATGTGCAAGCCAGAAAGAGTGAACAAATGCAACAAACCCGTCGTTTTATAGGCAGATGTGTATTCAGCAAATTCAGAATCTTTGTAGCCGATCACCAAGGCTTTAACATAACTAGCCACTCTCTTGGAGTAGCGCTGATCAATTTGCCAAATTAATTGTTGACGAACCTCACTCAACGAGAATTGCTTTTGTCTAAAAGGCTTCATTGAATCAGTTCGAAGAATTTGAGTGAAGCCAAGACTTTGATAGTATTTCTGCGCATCAAAGCCATTCAAGTTTCTCGCACGATCAAATGCTTCTGTCTCACCACTAATTATTGCGGTATTTGGCAGTATTTTCCTTTCCCAAATAGCTTTTTCTTTCGATGTTTTTAATGAATAGTAAACTAGATACTTTTCTCCTTGTATCTTACCGGTTAGCTTCAAAAAATTTCCATCGACTTTAATGGAATCCCCTTGAATCTTCATAACTTGATTTGTAACTTTTTCTGGAATATGGTCCAACTTGTTTACATAATAATATGTTCGTAACCCAATAAAAAAACTGCACAAAAAGACCATAAGCACTAGCTTGTGGTTTTTCATGCAGATGATCCGAATCAATAAAACAATCATTAACAGAAGCAATCCTAGATGAAACTGATAAAGCAGACTTGCCAATAAGATAGCCGTCAGGATCGGCAAAATCAAATAATTTTGTAGTGCTTCTATCCTTTTGGTAATGTGGCAGCATCTTCTCCTAACTGAAGTTTTGTAAAGTATTTGCTCTCTAAGTGAACTTGGTGAGCGCTAGCCCCCACTTGATTGATCAATTCGATTGCGTAAGGGTCATTGCGATAATCTTTTAGGTAGTGAATCTTTTTGATTCCCGCTTGCAATAATGCCTTGGTACAGGCCAAACAAGGAAAATGCGTTACGTAGACCTCCGCTTGATCCGTTGCAATTCCTAATTTTGCACATTGCAACAAAGCATTCATTTCCGCGTGGATTGTTCGCAGACAGTGCCCGTCAACGACATAGCACCCTTCATCCATGCAGTGCACATCGCCACTGACCGATCCATTATAACCTCCTGCGATGATTCTTTTATCTCGTACAATTGTCGCGCCAACTTCCAAACGAGTACACGTACTTCTTAATGATAGTAAAACAGCTTGCGCCATAAAATATTGATCCCAAGGGATTCTTTCTGTCGTCAAATTATTCGTCCTCTCTTTCGATCTTTCTTATATTGTAATCGAGTCCTTCAAATTTTCAAGCGTCTTTTCACCAATACCAGATACTTTTGTCAAATCCTCTATCGCACGAAAACTGCCATTTTCCTCGCGATATTTAATGATGTCTGCAGCCCGCTTTTCACCGATTCCTGATAATTGTTGTAACTCTGCTGCATCTGCTGTATTAATATTGATTTTTTCGATTTCTGAGTTGGAGCTTTTAGTCCCTCCGGTTGAATCATTTTCATTGATTAAGGGGATTTCTTCTCCAACTTTTGGTACATAAATAATCTCCTGATCTGCTAATAATTTGGAAAAATTAATTTTATTTTGATCGGCTTCTTCTGTAAAACCACCAGCTAGGTCAATCGCATCCATTAAACGCATACCCTCTGTGATGCGATACATCCCAGTCTTTTTGACTGCACCTTTAACATCAACGTACCACTCCTGACTACTAGACTCAGATGTTTCCTTTACACTGCTTTCCGTTGAAAAAAGTGCTGGCTCAATGGTCTCTTTCTCAGGTTCTCTATTTAAAAAGAGAAAAACAGCAAGGATAAGAAACACTGGTACTCCGATTAGATATGGATACTTTTTAAGATAGTCTTTCATAGTGCCCCCTTTCACTCTTAAAATACGCAAATGGCATAGAAGGTTCTTCAAAGAGTTGAATTTTTCGCAAAAAAAAGTGCTGAACGTTTTTGTTCAACACTTTTAGAAAGTTTATTTCATTTTTGCTAGATAGTTTAAAGCATCCTGTACCGTTTTTACTGGTACAATCTTCATATCTGTTTTTAGTTCTTTAGCAGCGGCTTTTGCTTCTTGATAATTGGATTTGATATCTGGCTGCGCCTTTTTCATTTCTTTAGTGATTTCGTCATCGGGAGCAAAGAATACTTTATTGTTGCTAGCAGCAGCACTGGCAACTTTTTTATCAATTCCACCGATTCTTCCAACTTCGCCTTCAGAATTAATTGTACCGGTTCCGGCGATCTTTTCACCATGCCGCAAATCTTTATCGACTAATTGTTCATAAATCTCCAAAGTGAACATCAAGCCTGCTGAAGGTCCACCGATATCACCTGCATCAACTTTTACCTTATCTGAGGAGTCGATCTCTGTGTGATCGGTCAGTGTGATTCCGATCCCTGGTTTTTTATCAGTAGGAAGCTTAATTAATTTCTCAGTCGCTTCCTTTGTTTCTCCGTCATGTGTGTAAGTCACTTTCATTTCCTGACCAACTTTTTGTGATTTTACATATTTCATAAAATCCTCGCTGCTGGTGAAGGTTTTTCCGTCAGCCTTTGTGACTGTATCCCCGACAGTGATTTTCCCAAAAAAGTTTGATTTCTTTTCGACGCCTAAAACATAAACCCCTTTGTATTTCATCTCATAAGGTTTATTTGCCAATTTTAAGGCTTGCTCTATCGCAAAGTTCTGAGATGTTTCCATATTGAATTTCTGAATCTGCATGTATTCATCATCACTGGCACCGCCAGTGAGTTCATCCGCCGAAATAATTTCGTGGAACGGTTGAACCTTGGCCTTAATTGCGGTAAAGACGGTCGCCCGTCGAATACCTACAGAGGTTAAACTGAAGGAACCTTTGTGTTCATCTTTTTTATCATTAACGGTGATTAATTCTTTTAGATTGATCGTCTCTCCCGGCTCCTCAATGTAATAAGGGATCGGCACGATCACACAAGCCACTACTACTAAAGCTAAAAAAATAAGGGCTAATCGTTTGACAAGTTTATTATTTTTCACTATTCTCACGCTTCTTTTCCAACGCCCGATAAACTGCCTCGGGCAAATATTCTTTGACATCCCCATTAAATGTCCATACTTCTTTTAAAATTGACGAACTGATATGGCTGTATTTAGGTTCTGCTAGTAAAAAGACTGTCTCCAACTCCTGATCAAGATGATGATTCATCAAGGCGATCTCTTTCTCATATTCATAGTCTTTGATACTGCGGATTCCACGTAGCAGGAATTTTGCTCCAAGTTTTTTGGCAACAGACACGGTTAACTCATTCTCTTGAGTAATCACTCGTACATTTGGGATATGGTTGACTGATTCCATCACGACAGCAAGTTTTTCCTCTGAAGTAAAGTAACTTTTTTTGTTCGTATTCACAAAAACGCCGATAATTAACTCATCAAACAATTTTGCTCCGCGTTCAATCGTGTCCAGATGCCCCATTGTCAATGGATCAAAACTACCAGGGAAAAGCGCGATTCGTTTCATCTTAATCCTCCCAATC
Source organism: Enterococcus sp. DIV0756 (assembly GCF_051710745.1). NCBI lineage: Bacteria > Bacillati > Bacillota > Bacilli > Lactobacillales > Enterococcaceae > Enterococcus > Enterococcus sp. DIV0756. The sequence continues at coordinate 1,800,817 of NZ_JBIOLF010000001.1, forward strand.
ATAAATAGTTACAGCAGTAATGCCGTAATCATGACGTTTACGTTCTATTAGTTGACCGATTACCTTTGGCAGCACAACTTCCTTATCTGTCTCACAAACGACAACCGCGTCTGCTGTCAGTAATTCATTTTTGAGCAACATCTCAATTTGTTTGACAATTTCTTGCTGCGCATAAGGGGGATCCAATAGGACCAAATCATATTTTAACTCGCCTTCTGCTAGTTGTTGGATAGCTTGATTGGCCGGCATCTTCATTAACTGAAATGCTGCTTCATTTTTGGTCATCGTAACATTTTCGCGGATAATCTCCATTGCACGATAATTTTTTTCGACTAAAACAGCGTGGTCCATTCCACGAGAAACGGCCTCGATTCCAAGGGAACCACTGCCAGAAAATAAATCTAAGGCGGCACCTCCGTTAAAGTAAGGACCAATCATATTGAACATGGCCCCTTTCACTTTATCCGTGGTAGGGCGTGTATTGTTCCCTGTTAATGTTTTTAGCTTCCGTCCACCAAATTCACCTGCTACTACACGCATGATTGACATGCCTCTCTTTCCTACTTAAATACGTCGTGTTGAAAAAACGTGCGAACACACCTATTATCAAAGAAAAAGATGAAAAATGTTTGAAAAAATCAGACATTTTTCACCTTACTTAGACTGTTTCTGCTAACCGAATCTTTGTATTGGCTTCCACTACATCTAACTCCTCATCATCTTTCACTTGATAAGCAGCTTTTGTCCCGATCCGATCTGCAAAATTCATTTCAATATCTGGTCTGTAGGATCGCTCCACTTGGCGTACAAAATGTAGTGTCTGAAGTTTTTCTTCGACTTCATCGACTACTTCTTCATTCACATACAATACCACATATTTCATCTTTCTTGAGACAAAATGCACTAAGCCATATCGTTTCAAGGTCTTTAATTGCTTTAAGGAATATACCCACACGATTATTCCCCGTCTTTTTTGCATTATAAATTCAGTATTATCCATGACAATTCCCCTTACAACTATGATTCCCTGTTTCAAAAAAAGGATTCCCTGCATCAACCTTGATCTCCGAAGAAATAGTCTGAGCAATGCGCTGACCAACTTCATCCAATAATTGTTGAAGATCTGTTTCTGCCAACCGAAATGCTGCGACTTTCTCATTAAGATCAAGTGTGCGTTTACTCAATCGAACTTTACGCTGTTGTTGGTGATAATCCGGTGCATATTCGCCATAACTTGCGATTTGTTCAAACCGATCTTTGTCTGCTTGAAACGCTTTTTTGAGCTTTGCGACTTCTGGACTAGTATTCATTTCATTTCTTGTCAGCAGATAGTTTTTATAGCTTTGGCTCGCTAGAATTTCCTGTATCAACAGCTGATTCTGATCCTCTAGCCGAAAGAAAGCATCATTAATGATCAATTTACTCACTATCCTTTGTTTTCTCTGGTTCCTGCAACAAGATTAGCACATTTTCTTGATCAATTGCAACGCCAACATCCCTCTCAGAAGCGTCAAACAGTTCATTCAAATGATCTCGACTAATCCAATTAAAAAGATTGAATAAAGGATCAACCATTGGGGAATAGAATAATCCGCTTTGATAATCGATTTTGTCATGCTTAGCTAGGTCCTTAAACTCAGCTTGCGTTAACTCAAAGGACAAATTACTCAAGTGTGCTCCTTGATCCGTTTGCCATTCTTCTAAACGCTCATTAGACAACACTCGTTTAGGAGTTGTTAAAAAACTTTTTAATAGTTTTTTACTATTTTCTCTAGTTCTATCAGTCACTGTTAATTTAGGTAATTTGTTTAAGCCACGATATTGATTGATGGCTTCCACAGTTCGTGATTGTTTTTGTTCATTCAAAACATTCCAATCAAGATTACTCTCTTGTACTCGATTTGCCAAAGGATTTCCGCTATTGATCTGGTAAGGCATCAAACGCAAAAGGTTTTCTAAGTCTAAATATACCATTCCTATAAGCTTTTCGCTGTCTCCATTAAAAAAAAGCATGGCAAATGTATTGTTGTCAAAAGCGATCAGTGGCCGGAAACGCATATCATTTTCGCTCAATTCGATTGCTACAGGCTCCTCGTCATAGGTCAGAGCAAAATCTGCCGATAAATTGATTTGATCGGATAGCTGGCCGCTCGTCATCCCGAACTTAAATGGTTGAATATCCGCTTTTTTCGCCATCACTTTAATTGTACTAACTTTTCCAGCTTCTACATTCACTTCAAGAATGCCTCTTTCAAGCTCATAATCACGCGTTTGAAAGAAAAAGCCGCTGTCTTCTACTTTTGTCGGCTGACCAAACTTTTGTTCAAATGTTTCAATTGGTTGTGAGACATATTCGGCATAGCCCTCTGCCTTGATTGTTTGATGCTTCAATGCCTTATGACGTACCACTTGATTTTTTTGTTCAACCGGTACTTGCTTTTGCGTAGGCGGAAAGAGGACTGGTTGTAAATAGTAACCAATCAAAACTAAACATAAAATACTAAGAAAACCAATCACTCTTTTCACACGAAAACGCTCCTACTTATACTGCTTATTTTTCTTTTACTTCGATCAATAAATCGCCTGAAGAAATACTTTCACCTTCTTCAACATATAAATGCGAAACTTCGCCTGCAAAACGTGCATCAATGGACGTTTCCATTTTCATCGCTTCGGTAATCAGCAATGGTTGGCCCTTCTCTACATGGTCGCCTTTTTTAACTAAGACTTTCAAGACTGATCCAGTCATTGTCGCACCGATCTGTTCACGATTAGTTGGTTCAACTTTACGCTTAGTTTGGACCGCACTCTTGATGGACGCATCTTTCACGACGATTTCACGACGTTGACCATTTAAGTTGAAGAACAACGTCCGATTTCCTTCAACATCTGCTTCACCGATTTCATCTAGACGAATAATTAATGTCTTCCCTTTTTCGATTTGGACATTGATTGTTTCGCCCAGACGCATCCCGGTAAAGAAGGTTGGTGTATCTAGCAATGTAACGTCAGCAAATTGACCATAAGATTTTTGATAATCTAAAAAGACTTGCGGATACATCAAATAGCTTAATACATCTGTCTTGCTTGGCTCAAAGCCGATCAATTCTTGTAACTCTTGTTTCACTTTTTCAAAATCTACTGGTTCAGCAAATTTTCCTGGTCGTTCTTGCATTGCTGGACGGCCTTGTAAAATGATTCGTTGTAGCTTTTCAGGGAAGCCGCCTACAGGTTGACCAAGTTCCCCTTGGAAGAAGCTGACAACCGATTCAGGATAGCTTAACTCATCTCCATGATCATAGATATCTTCTTCTGTCAGCTCGTTTTGCACCATGAACAATGCCATGTCACCAACCACTTTAGAAGACGGCGTTACTTTTACAATATCACCAAACATCAAATTAACAGTTTGGTACATTTCTTTGATTTCATCCCATTTATCGCCTAAACCGACAGCTTTAGCTTGCTGTTGAAGATTTGAGTATTGTCCACCAGGCATTTCATGATTGTAGACTTCCGTTTGAGCGGCCATAATACCATTTTCAAAACTTGAATAGTATGGACGAACATCTTCCCAATAGTGATTGATTTGACGAACGTTCTTCAAATTCAACTCAGGTGTACGATCTCCGTACTGCAAAGCAAAATACAAACTGCTCATACTTGGTTGACTAGTTGCTCCGCTCATCGCGCTGGTTGCAACGTCAACCACATCCACTCCTGCTTTAACAGCCGCAGAAAGCGTGATAAGTCCATTTCCAGAAGTATCATGGGTATGAAGATGAATTGGTAAATCCGTTGTTTCTTTCAATTCACTGATCAAACGGAAGGCAGCCTGTGGTTTCAATAGACCAGCCATATCCTTGATTGCAATCATATGAGCACCGATTGATTCCAATTCCTTCGCCATGCCTTTATAATAGTCAACATTATACTTTGTACGATTTGGATCTAAAATATCGCCTGTATAACAAATCGCTGCTTCAGCAATTTTACCTGCATCACGAACATATTGAATGCTTTTCTCCATTTGCGGAACCCAGTTTAAGCTATCAAAGATTCGGAAAACATCAATGCCGTTATGAGCCGCTTCTTTAATAAATTCTTCTAATACATTGTCTGGATAATTGGAATAGCCGACTGCATTTGAGCCGCGGAACAGCATTTGCAGCAATGTATTTGGCATTGCTTTACGCAATAATTTCAGACGCTTCCAAGGATCTTCTGTTAAGAAACGATAAGCAACATCAAAAGTCGCCCCACCCCACATTTCACTTGAGAACAATTCAGGAATGCCATCTCCAGTCGCCTGGGCTACATTTAAAAGATCGTGTGTACGAACTCGCGTAGCCAACAAGCTTTGGTGCGCATCACGGAAAGTTGTGTCGGTCAATAGGACTGAATCTTGTTCTTTGACCCATTTAGCAACTGCCTCTGGACCAGATTGATCCAAGATATTTTTCGCAGTGATGATTTCTCTTTTCTCAATTTTGGGCTCGCGAGGTGTTTCAAAATAACGTTTTTCTTGTTTTTCAATTCCTGGAAAGCCGTTAACTGTGATTTCGGAGATATAGCGCATCGTTTTATTTCCACGGTCACGAACACGCGGAAATTCAAATAATTCAGGAGTGTTGTCAATAAACGTCGTCTTCGCATCACCACTTTGGAAAACGGGATGACTAATCACGTTGTGCATGAAAGGTATATTCGTCTTCACTCCGCGTACTCGGAACTCAATTAAGCAACGTTGCATTTTCTCGATTGCTTGATCAAAATTCAAAGCATGCGTACAGACTTTTACTAATAATGAATCAAAGTATGGCGTTACTGTTGCTCCGGCATAGGCGTTACCGACGTCTAAACGCACACCAAAACCACCTGGTGAACGATACGTATCGATTTTACCCGTGTCTGGCATGAAGCCATTCAACGGATCTTCAGTTGTTACGCGACATTGAATCGCCGCACCAGACATTTGCACGTCATCTTGCTTAGGCAGTCCGATTTCTTTGTGTAAATTTTTGCCTTGCGCAATCATCAATTGTGAAGTAACAATATCTACTCCTGTGATTAATTCAGTAATCGTATGCTCCACTTGGACCCGGGGATTTACTTCAATAAAGTAGAAGTTGTCACCCTCAACTAAAAACTCAACCGTTCCGGCGTTGACATAGCCCACATGTTTCATTAATTGAACAGCGGCTTGACAGATTTTTTCTCGTTGTTCACTATTCAGGGAAATACACGGTGCCACTTCAACCACCTTTTGATGGCGGCGTTGCACAGAACAGTCACGCTCAAATAAATGCAAAACATTTCCATGAGTGTCACCTAAAATCTGAACTTCAATATGTTTAGGATTAGCAACATATTTTTCTACGTAGATCTCATCATTCCCAAAAGCCGCTTTGGCCTCACTTTTGGCACGATCATAGCCTTCACGAGCTTCTTTCTCATCATGAGCCACCCGCATACCGCGACCGCCGCCGCCTAGCGCTGCTTTGATCATGATCGGATAACCATGTGATCCAGCAAATTCCAAGACGCCTTCAATCGTGTCCACGGGACCATCAGAACCAGGAATTGACGGGATTCCAGCCTCTAATGCAGCCGTTTTTGCTTTGATCTTATCGCCGAAAATATCTAAATGATGCAACTCAGGTCCAACAAAAATAAGCCCCTCTTCACGACAACGTTTCGCGAACTCTAAGTTTTCAGAAAGAAAGCCGTAACCCGGGTGAATTGCATCCACCTTTGCTTCTTTCGCTACTCGGATAATATCCTCAATATCTAGATAAGCATCAATCGGTTTTTTTCCTTTTCCGACTAAATACGCCTCATCTGATTTAAAGCGATGGACCGAATATTGATCCTCCTCTGCGAAGATCGCCACCGTTTTAATGTTTAATTCGCTACACGCACGAAAAACCCGCGTTGCAATTTCTCCTCTATTTGCTACCAATACCTTTTTCATACACTTCACTCCTGACTTTTTAAGTATTCATACTCAATTGCTAGTTTTGTTCGTTTTTCATCCGCGCTGATATTCAGTGCAAAAGCCACGCCAACTGACAATACGAGTAAGCTATTTCCTCCTTGACTCAAAAACGGGAATGTAATCCCAGTCAAAGGAATAATTCCTAAAATACCACCAAGATTAATAAAAACTTGTAATAACAACAAACTTCCAATTCCGATACAAATCAATGAATTGAAAGGCTTCTTCGAACGAATCCCAACCAAGTAGATTCGCGCGATCATGAAAATCAAAATTGCTAATATAATTAAAGCGCCGATCAAACCAACTTCTTCTATTACAATAGAAAAGATAAAGTCCGTATGAGCTTCACTTAAAAAACCTTTTTTCTCAATACTATTCCCTAAACCACGACCAAACCAGCCACCATTAAACATCGCATAATAGCCATTGACCATTTGATGTCCGGTATCGAGTTCGAATTTAAAGGGATTTTTAAAGCTTTCAAAACGACTCGCAATATATTTTAGCTTACCAGGAAGAACCTTATCCCCAAAATGAGTCAAAAATTCGATGACTAGAAAACTGCCGGTAATTCCAGCACCACCGATAATCAAGCTATAGACCCAATTAACCCCACTAGCTAATAATAGAATCAATGCCAATAATGTAATAATCGCTGCATTCCCCATGTCAGGTTGAATGGCAACCAAAAAAATCATAGCAAATACTAAGATTAAGGGGCGTTTCATATCGCTGATAAAATTATCTTGGATTGTTTCTTGACGTTTCGATAAGATATATGAAAGATACCAGATAACCATGATCTTCAAATATTCAGCTGGCTGCATAGTGAAACCACCGATATCAATCCAACCTTTGGCACCATTTCTTTCATCCCCAAAAAAAAGCACGACAATCAACAAGATAAAGATCAGATATGTCACAAAAATGATCAGTTGCTGACTTTTCAATACATCGGTCTTCATTTTATACATCAGACTAATTACAATTAAGCTCAAAACCCAAAAAATCCCTTGATTCATTACCAAACTTGTCGGAGTCACGTTATTCGTAATTAATAAATAGGATGTTGAACTATAAACAAAAATCAGACCAATCACAGTTAGAATTAAGTATGGAATCAAAATGCTATAGTCTAAAAAATGACGTTTCTTTATCTTCGTAGGCAAGAGTTAAGCCTCCCAGCCGGCGTCCGTCATATCCTGACGAGTCTCGTACAATTCCGTATATAAACGATTCAGTTCTGCTTCCAATTCACTAAGCATCTTTTGTCCTTCGCCACGCTTCAAGATACCGACCTTTTCAGCGAAGAAGACTTGACGTGAGAAGCCATACATTTGTGTATCGACGACTTCTTCGAAAGCCTTACATTGAGAGATACAAAGGCTATTCGTTTGATTACGAATCAATAACTTGATTCGATCAGCATCCTCTTGTAATACTTTAATGGCAAAATCAGAAGAAATATTTTCCATTTTGCTTCCCTCCTATCTTGATTTAACATTATAACATAGAAAAATTTTAAAAAGGAAAAAAAGTAAGCTAGACTAAGCTTTTTCTATACCCTTCGTTCGGGTTTTAAGTTTTACACAGCCTATCTAATATTACATAAAGATTACAAACCAAAAACTTAAGCAAAAAACGCTAAAAATCAATTCTTTCCTAACTCAAGCCCGTGAAACAAACACTAAATATGAAACATAACGTTTTTCTCTGTTTATTCGATCGTGAGGTTTACTAAGAAAGAAATAGCTAATTATCGTTGTTCGAATTTTATTCAAGCATCATTTCCCTAAACTTTGCTGGAATAATAAAAAAAGACCATGCTATAAAAGCATGATCTAAGATTACTCATTATTCTACAGCTAATTTGCGTTTCTTCGCTGCTTTTTCACGTTCAGATTTGTTTAGAATTTGTTTACGTAGACGAATTGTTTCTGGTGTGATTTCACAGTATTCATCGTCATTCAAGAATTCTAAAGATTCTTCTAAGGTTAAAATCCGAGGTTTTTTGATAACTGACGTTTGGTCTTTGTTAGCTGAACGAACGTTTGTCATTTGTTTTGCTTTCGTGATGTTTACGCCTAGGTCTTTATCGCGGCTGTTTTCTCCAACGATCATACCTTCGTAAATTTCGGTTCCTGGTTCAACGAAGACTGTTCCGCGTTCTTCAACACTCATGATTGAGTACATTGTTGCTTTACCCGCATCAACAGAAACTAACGCACCATTACGACGTCCACCGATTACGCTCTGGATTACTGGTAAGTATTGGTCGAAGGTGTGACTCATGATTCCGTACCCACGAGTCATTGATAAGAATTCAGTCGTAAATCCTAATAAACCACGAGCAGGCGCTAAGAAGATCAAACGAATTTGACCATTTCCTGAATGGACCATGTCTTGCATTTCAGCTTTACGTTGGCCCAATGCTTCGATTACGCTACCCATGTATTCTTCAGGTGTATCAATTTGAACTCGTTCGAACGGTTCACATTTCACGCCGTCAACGATTTTCTCGATAACTTCTGGACGTGATACTTGTAATTCATAGCCTTCACGACGCATGTTTTCGATTAAAATTGATAAATGCAATTCCCCACGGCCTGAAACAGTCCAAGCATCTGGTGAATCAGTATTTTCAACACGCAATGAAACGTCTGTGTGTAGCTCTGACATCAAGCGTTCTTCGATTTTACGAGACGTTACGTATTTTCCTTCACGTCCGGCAAATGGTGAGTTGTTCACCAAGAACGTCATTTGCAACGTTGGTTCATCAATGTGTAAGATTGGCAATGCCTCTTGATGGTCAACAGGCGTAACTGTTTCACCAACGAAAATGTCTTCCATCCCAGAAACGGCGATCAAATCGCCAGCCTTCGCTTCTTGAACTTCCAGACGTTGCAATCCAAAGAATCCAAAGATTTTCGTCACACGGAAGTTTTTAATAGAACCATCTAGCTTCATAACTGAAACTTGGTCTCCAACTTTCATTTTCCCGCGGAACACACGGCCGATACCGATACGACCTACATAGTCATTGTAATCAAGCAATGACACTTGGAATTGTAATGGCTCGTCGCTGTTATCAACGGGAGCTGGAATTTTTTCAATGATTGTATCGAATACAGGAGCCATTGTAGGCTCTTGTTCTTCAGGATTGTCTGACAAGCTAGATGTTCCATTAATCGCTGAAGCATAAATTACTGGGAAATCTAATTGATCATCGTCCGCACCTAATTCAATAAATAATTCTAATACTTCATCAACAACTTCTTCTGGACGAGCAGATGGCTTGTCGATTTTATTCACCACAACAATTGGTGTCAAATGTTGTTCTAAAGCTTTTTTCAACACGAAACGTGTCTGCGGCATTGTGCCTTCATAAGCATCTACAACTAGCAGTACGCCATCAACCATTTTCATGATACGTTCCACTTCACCACCGAAATCGGCATGTCCTGGTGTATCCATGATGTTGATTTTGTAGTCTTTGTAGTTAACAGCTGTATTTTTCGCTAAGATCGTGATTCCACGTTCTTTTTCTAATGCATTGGAATCCATGGCACGTTCTTGTAGGCTAACGTGGCTATCAAGGGTATCTGATTGTTTAAGCATTTCATCAACTAGTGTTGTTTTACCATGGTCGACGTGGGCAATAATAGCCACGTTGCGGATATCTTCTCTGTAATTCAATTTTAATTGCTCCTTTTCTTGTAACGCGAGACTCACTCGATTGACAATTATAACAGAAAATCGTTAAGAGTGTTAGTAAAACATTTTCATTTTTTCAGAAAAAGTCTCTTTCTTAATTTTTCTCTTCATCAAACGCTTGAATGTCAGCCATTGCTGCTTGAGTAGCCCCTATAAAATATTCCCGACCATAAAAACGCAAAGGGGCTTGATTAGCTCCGCAAAGGGTCATTCCCAGTTGTTCCATCATAATTCCCCCAGCCGCATAATCCCAAGGGCTTAAAGAGCTTATATAGCCAATCTGAGTACCTTTTAGAATTGCAATGAAGTCCAAGCCAGCACAACCTAAAACACGGATGCCCATGGATGCTTTTCCAATCTCTTGTGCATGATAAAAATTCTTGCGATAAAGTGCCGCGTTCATCCCAATCAAGCCTTCACTCAGCCCTTTGTTTTCTGGAGCAGAAAGTTCTTTCTTATTATGATAGACTTTACCAACTTTCGGGCCTCCCCAAAAAAGATCATCCCGCATAACATCATAAATGAAACCTAGTTGTCCCACACCTTCCTCATAAACAGCGATCATGATACAAAAATTTTCTTGTTGCATCACAAAATTCAGTGTGCCATCAATTGGATCAATTACAAATACACGACCGTCATCAATTGGTGTTTGATCCAAACCATTTTCTTCACCTAAAATCTTCGCATTAGAGTCAAAGGTATTGATTTTTTCGACAATAAAGTCTTGGATTTCCTTATCAACATTCGTTACTAGATCCGTACGACCATTTTTTTGATCAACTTTCAACGCATCCCCTAAGCCGATTTTGATCTTTTCTGCTGCCTCATAGATCCAACTAATAATCTCATTTTCCATCGTTATCTCTCCTAAATAAAAGATTCGTCTATTTTACATTTTAAAGCGCTTAGCCGTCGTCTTCTTTGCCTGCTGCAGGGTCCGATAGATCGAATAACCGCTGACTTCTTCAAATTCGCGACCAATGCGCTTTTCTTCACCAATACTTTTTACGACTGTTTTAAATTTTTGATAGCTCTTTAAAAAGTCCTCCGCCTCAACACCAGATTCATTGGCTGCTTCGACTTGATTTAAAAAATTGATCACTAATGTAATTTCCTCGTGTGACCAATCCTCATCGATTGGATATCCATAATTTGCCACTGCTCCACACCCCATTCGGAAATAGTTTACCATAGAATTGTAAATGCTTTGTAAAAGTCGCTTTTAGACTTGATTACGTTTTGATTGATAGCCGGTTTTATCTTCTGCGGTGATTTCTCGTAAGTCGCGTCAAGGATTGCCGACAGCGATCACATTGGCTGGAATGTATTTGGTTACGACACTCCCAGAACCGATGATCGTATTTTTACCAATTGTCACACCTTGGTTGATGGTAACGTTAGCCCCGACCCCACTTCAGCCTCAATAATAACATTTTTAAAGTAGCCGCCACCAGCTCTTCCGAGTCCGTTGCATAATTGGCCGTAAAGACACCAATACGCGGGCCAAACAGTACATCGGCGTCGATGATAATTTCATCGCCGTCTAATAAAATACAGTTAAAGTTTGCAAAAAGCGATCACCATGATGGATACTCTTACCGAATTCACAACGAAAGTCCGAGTCAAAAAAAGGATTGTCCTCTACTGAACACAATAGCTTTTCAGGAGCTCCTTTCTTTTTTCTCGTCCTTACAATATAAACGTTATACTTAGTAGTTATCTTCACTACGCCTTTTTAACTTGCGCCACAGTTGATTGATAGATAATGTTCAAACGGTTGCCGTAATTTAAATAGCCGCAGTCCTCGACAAAAATCTCGATGATCCGTTCACACTGACGTGGACCTTTCGGATCGTTCTTCTTGATCAGCAGCAGTCCATAGACAAATTTTGCGTATAGATCATAATGAAGATATTTCATATCGCGATTAGGGCTCAAATTATTTAGGTATTCTAACAAGATCTTCTCCGCTAAAGCTAACTGATCCTCTTCGATTAAGTAACGAGCCAAATGAAGTACGGCATCATGACGCCATTTTCGTACTTCAAAGCTGCCATGATCCTGTTTGACTAGCTTTTTCGCGTAATAATACGCTTCCTCAGGCTTAAACAGATCTCCGTTGTAAGTGATCAAAAAGAATTCGAACTTCCCCCATGTTTCGGTTTCCCGCAAATAATCAGCAATGGGAGACAAATCAACGGTATAGCTTGGCAAGAAAATATAATTATAGAAACGTTTACCAATGATAGCCGCGAACAAAAAACGATTTTCATTTGTCTCTTGATACAAACGCTCTTGTTTTTCCACGAATTTTTTTAACAAAAAAGAATTTCCTGCATGATAAGCCTGATCAATTTCTTCCTCAATTAAATAAAACCAACAATCCATGCTTTCATCGATCTCAAAAACAAACTCGTCGATCGTTGTATTGAGGCGATTCAGTAATTGGATCAGATTTGAAAAACGAATATCTCCGTTATCACGTTCGTATTTCCGTAAAAATTGCGGCGTTACGATACCTTCAGACGTATTCATGATCGTTTGATTCTTCTTTTCCCGGATTTCTTGAAAAATTTTCCCAGTCACTTTATTTGCCCCCTTGCTCATTAAAACAAGTTCCATTTTCACTCCATGTAACAACGAACGAAACTTTTGTTTCCATTTTACCTAGAATACCATGGAAAATTAGTGAGAATATCGGATTATTGAAAAGATTGTTTCGAAAAAATGAATTTCTTTGATTTCTCCCTATACTTAAATTAAATAATAAATGAAAAAGGGGTATAAAAAATGAAAAATCTTAGTTTATCACAACAATATCTACTTTTAACGATGAATCGCCAAGGAAAGATTTCTTCACTAAATTATTATGTTGGTATGTGTCTGGTCATGGCTGGGTTGCTTGATCTGCAAAGCGCGAGTGTGGTCGAACTGAATCAAAAGGAAATCATTATTCTAACGGATGAGCTACCTGATGAATTGGCTTATCTGAATTGCCTTTTAGATAAGATCATGATCCTAAAGAAGAAACGGATCGACAAACTCGCGGTCGCCTATGGCGGAACATTCTTTGAAAAGGACTTGAAACAATTAGTGGCTCAAATTCGCAGATCGCTGATCGAACTCAATGAAGTCAGTGTGATAAACGACACCAGTTATTTAGCAAAAGAAAATACCATCGTGAAATTGGTCGCTCGTTTGGAAAACTTGAACCAACTGGACTACGATGGATTAAAACTCGCGATCCTCCTGAAAAAATCTTCTTACTTGAAACAATACATTGAAAAAGAAGATCGAAAAAAGCTTGAAGCCAAGATAAAAGCAGCCAAGAAAGATCCTGTTTCACAACAAACCCAAACAATGATCTCGCAACTTGATTGGTTAGTTGGATCACTTGTGATAATAACTAGCGTATAAACCTTCTATCCAGTCGCTTTGACGCAAATAAAGGGATTTTTTTAGAAAAGAGGAACGAAATGGAAAAGTATCAAGAAGGGTTCAAAAAAATGAAAGCGGTGCTGAAACAGGAAGGCTATCGAGAAAAAGATGTGACGTTCACTGCTAAGGAAGCAACGGTGATAGGTATTCTCTATTCAATACCATTTATTGCTATTTTAGGAATCATCTATCGTTTTTTCTTGATTGATCGGGCACACTTAACTGAAATTACAGGCAGTTCGTTCTATCTTATGTTTATTAGCGTTGTCATTATTTCTGTAGTTATCCATGAATTGTTGCATGGGATCGGTTGGTCAGTCTCAAGTGGTAACGGCTGGCAGACTGTTCGTTTTAACATCAACGCTTTGATGCCTAGCTGTGCATGTAAATCTCCATTGAAAAAGCACCAATACTTATTCGGTGTTCTCTTACCTCTATGCGTTTTAGGAACAGCCAGCACGATTTTTCTATTTGTATATCCCGGAACGGTTGCAATTCTGACTATGCTCGTTAACTTCGTCGCAGCAGGCGCAGATTTGATTATTGCTTCTAATGTATTAAAAGAAAGGGATAGTTTGATCGTTGATCATCCAACTGAAGCTGGCTATATCGCCTTTTATAAATAGAAAAATCGACGCACACTTTCTGAATGTTAAGTTTTTAGAAAAAAACTTTCCTTTTGTTAAGAATCAACAAGATATGCTTTCTAAGTAGAAATTTTAAACAAGTATCTGTTCAGTCATGAATATACAAAAAAAGACGACAAAATCCGCTGAAAAAAAGGACGTTGTCGTCTTTGTATTTTTAAATATGAATTGGCAAACCTAAGGCTAACTCAGAAGCATCCATGACTATTTCTCCTAATGAAGGATGTGGATGGATCGTTAACGCGATATCTTCTGCATTCATGCCTGATTCGATCGCTAAAGCAAGTTCAGAAACCATATCACTTGCACCGACACCGGCAATTTGACCACCGATAATAACATTATCTTCAACGGTCGTAACTAAACGAATAAAGCCTTCTGTCTTACCAAGCGATAGTGCGCGACCATTTCCAGAGAATGGGAATTTGAAGGCTTTTGCCTCTAGTCCTGCTTCTTTGGCTTCTTTAATTGTCATTCCTACAGTAGCCAATTCTGGATCAGTAAATGCTACAGCAGGCATTGCTTTATAATCAACCGCAACTTTCTTGCCTGAAATGGCTTCAGCCGCAATTTTTGCTTCATAGCTTGCTTTGTGGGCTAAAGCTGCACCAGGAACAATATCACCGATCGCATAAATACTTGAAACGTTTGTGCGACCTTGTTTGTCTACCTTGATCAACCCACGGTCAGTCATTTCGACACCTGCTTGTTCTAAGCCCATGTCATTCGTGTTTGGACGACGGCCTACAGTGACCATCACGTAATCTGCGTCAACACTTTCTTCCTTGCCATCAACTTCATAACGAACGGTTACGCTATCGCCGTTATCAACTGCTTCGCGAGCCATTGCAGAGGTGACAACTTTAATACCCTTTTCTTTAAAATCTTTCTCTACAAGCTGCACCATGTCTTTTTCGTAGGTCGGTAAAATCTGTGCCGTACCTTCGATAATAGTCACTTCAGCGCCTAAATTAGCGTAAGCTCCACCTAATTCCGCACCAATTACACCACCACCGATAATGACTAATTTTTCAGGCACTTCTTCTAAAGCCAACCCACCAGTAGAGTCGATCACACGTCCGCCAAATTTGAAGCCTGGAATCTCAATTGGACGAGATCCCGTCGCCACGATCGCATTGTTGAAAGAATATGTTTGGGCTGAATCTGGATGAATCACACGCAAGTTTTTATCATCCACAAAGAAGGCTTCTCCTTCAATGATTTCTACCTTGTGTTTCTTAAGTAAGAATTTAACTCCTGACGTTAGCTTATTAACCACGCCGTTTTCTTTCCATTCTTGGGTTTTCGCAAAGTCTAGCTTTACATTTTCACTAGTTACACCAAACATGGAAGAATCTAGCGAATCTTGATAATGATGACCAGCAGAAATCAATGCTTTTGAAGGAACACAGCCAACGTTTAAACAAACGCCGCCGATGTATTCCCGTTCAATGATCGCTACCTTTTGTCCCATTTCTGCGGCGCGGATGGCGGCAACATAGCCGCCAGGTCCAGCACCGATTACAACTGTATCTAATTCAATGGCAAAATCTCCAACTACCATGATTTTATCATCCTTCCATTAATAGTAATTCTGGATCAGCTAATAAACGTTTGATATTGTTCATCGCTTTTTGTGCTGTCGCACCATCAACGATACGATGGTCAAAACTTAATGAAAGTTTCATGACACGACCAACCGCTAATTCGCCTTCATCGTTCACGATTGGTTGTTGAGCAATCGTTCCGACACCAAGGATGGCAACTTCAGGGTAGTTGATAACTGGTGTGAACCAGCCGCCGCCAACCGATCCAATATTAGAAATCGTGATTGTTCCATTACGCATATCATCTGCAGCCAATTTTCCATCATGAGCCAAAGCGGCTTTTTCATTGATTTCGTCAGCGATCTTGAACATGCCTTTTGTATCAGCATTTTTAACGTTAGGAACATACAAGCCGTGATCTGTATCCGTTGCGATACCAATGTTATAGTAATTTTTATACACAATTTCTTGCGCAGCATCATCAATTGATGCATTCAAAACTGGGTATTTTTTGACTGTTGCAGTCAATGCTTTAACCACGTATGGCAAGAACGTTAATTTCGTACCATTGTCCAAAGCCACTTGTTTGAACTTCTTACGATGATCCCAAAGTTTAGACACTTCAACTTCGTCGTGCAAGGTTACATGCGGCGCTGTATGTTTACTATTTACCATTGCTTTAGCAATTGCTTTACGTGTCGGTGTTAACTTCTCACGGGTTTCCATTTCGCCCATATTAGAAGTAAATGGTTGCGCAGGCTTTTCTGTTTTTGCAGCTGGCGCACTTGAAGTTGACGCTGCCGTCTCAGTAGCTTGAACTTCTGATTTTGCTGGTGCTGCTTGTCCGCCACCAGAAACAAACGCGTCGATGTCTTCTTTAACAATTCGTCCGCCCTTACCGGTTGCAGTTACTTGTGTAATGTCCACATCTTTTTCGCGGGCATATTGACGAACAGATGGCATAGCCAGTACGCGTTTGTCAGGATTGCTTGCTTCTACTACTGAAGAGTTACTTTTTGCTTCAGCTTTCGGAGCTTCCGCTGGTGCAGAGGACTCACTTGAAGATGCGCTGGAATCATTGTGTCCAGGTGCGTCAATTTCTACTAAGACGTCGCCAACATTTGCTACTGTGCCTTCGTCTACGATGATTTTTTTGATTGTCCCTGTTACAGGTGATGGAATTTCTTCCACTGATTTATCATTTTGTACTTCTAATAATGTATCATCCTCGTTAATTGTGTCGCCTGCTTTGACAAACCACTTAACGATTTCGCCTTCTGCGATGCCTTCCCCGATATCTGGAAGTTTAAATTGGAAAACGCCACCGTTATCACTAGAAGAACCGCCTTCCGCAGCTGGTTCAGCAGCTGGTGATTCCGGTGTTTGTGACTCAGCAGCGACACCTGCATCCCCTTCATTATCTTCGTGTCCAGGTGCGTCGATTTCTACTAACACATCCCCAACATTTGCTACTGTACCTTCATCAACAATAATTTTTTTGATCGTTCCTGTGACAGGTGAAGGGATTTCTTCCACTGATTTATCGTTTTGAACTTCTAATAAAGTATCATCTTCGTTAATCGTGTCGCCTGCTTTAACGAACCATTTGACGATTTCGCCTTCCGCAATGCCCTCACCGATGTCAGGCAATTTAAATTGAAATGCCATGTCTTTTCGCTCCTTATTCTATTTGCCAACCTTCAAGCTAGCTCACAAGTTTTGTCTAAATCTTTCTGCTAGAAAAATTCAATCTTTTCTTACACATTTATTTTTACTAACCTACTGATATTGACATAGTAGGTTAGTAAACTGGCAATTAAAATTCTACGATTTCTTTTACTTTCGCTTCGATATCTGCTGCGTTAGGCAACCAGATACCTTCCGCTTGTCCGAATGGGAAAATCGTATCTGGAGCAGAAACTCGTCCGATTGGTGCTTCCAACGAAAGAATTGCTCGCTCAGAAATTTCAGAAATGACCTGTGCAGAAACACCCGCTTGTTTTTGTGCTTCTTGAACCACGACTACACGACCAGTTTTTTCCACTGATTTAATGATTGTTTCAATATCAAGTGGTGCCACTGTACGTAAGTCAATAATTTCTGCATTAATGTTTTCTTTTGCTAAATTATCTGCTGCTTTGATCGCTTCACGAACCATTGCTCCGTATGTGATGATCGATACATCAGAACCTTCTTTAGTAACAGCCGCCTTATCCAAAGGCACTTCATAAATTCCTTCTGGCACTTCCTCACGGAATGAACGATAAAGTTTCATATGTTCTAAAAAGACCACGGGGTCGTTGTTACGGATTGACGCGATTAAAAGTCCCTTTGCATCATATGGATTAGATGGGATAACCACGCGTAAACCTGGTGATTGTGCCATCAAACCTTCTAAGTTATCTGAGTGAAGTTCCGGCGTGTGTACGCCACCACCAAATGGCGCACGGATCGTGATCGGTAAATTGCGTGTATTTCCCATACGGTAACGTGTACGAGCCATTTGACCGACAATTTCATCCATTGCTTCAAATACAAAGCCAAAGAATTGAATTTCAGGAACGGGACGGAAGCCTTGTAAAGCTAGACCGAAACCAAGTCCGGCGATACCTGATTCTGCTAACGGTGTATCAAATACTTGATCTTCGCCAAATTTTTCTTGAAGTCCTTCTGTAGCACGGAATACTCCACCATTTTTACCGACGTCTTCACCGAAAACTAAAACTTCTTTATCTTTTTCAAGCATCAGAGCTAAGGCATCTGTAATTGCTTGGATCATTGTTTTTTGTGCCATGATTATTTCGACTCCTTCGCTTCATAAAATTCAATTTGTTCTTTAATACTTTGCGGTTGTACTTCATACATATTCTTTAAGAAATCAGAAACCTTTTGTTTTGGTACACGGTCAGCATCAGTGATTGCTTGTTTGATTTCTTCTTTCGTTGCTTCAATGACTTTCTCTTCTTGTTCTTCTGACCATAAGCCTTTTTCCGTTAAATATTTACGGAAGCGAACCAACGGATCTTTCTTCGTCCATTCATCATCCATCTCTTTTGAACGATAGCGAGTTGGATCATCACCAGAAAGTGTGTGTGGACCATAACGATAAGTTAATGTCTCAATCAAGACTGGACCATTTCCATTTGCTGCCCATTCGCGAGCTTTTTTCGATACATAATAAACCGCTAATGGATCCATACCATCAACTTGGATTCCAGGAATTCCAGCAGCAACAGCTTTTTGTGCTAAGGTTTTAGCGGCTGTTTGCTTTTCTCTAGGAGTTGAGATAGCGAAGCCGTTGTTTTGAATATAAAATACAGCGTTTGCATGGTACGCTCCTGCAAAGTTAATTGCTTCGTAGAAATCGCCTTGCGATGAACCACCGTCACCTGTATACGTAAATACAACATTTTTACTATTACGTTTTTTCAACCCTAATGCTACACCGGCAGCTTGTACATATTGAGCTCCGATAATAATTTGAGGTGGTAAAGCTTGTAAATCAGCCGGATAGTTATTCCCAGCAACATGTCCACGTGACCATAAGAACGCTTCCGCTAAAGGCAAACCGTGTTTAATCAACTGTGGAACATCACGATACCCTGGTAATAAAACGTCTTCTTTTTCAAAAGCAAAATGGCTGGCTAATTGGCTAGCTTCTTGTCCAGCAGTTGGTGCGAAGAATCCTAGTCGTCCTTGACGATTCAATGCGGTTGATCGTTGATCTAGTACGCGAGACCAAACCATTGAAGTCATCAACTCAACAAGTTCTTCATCAGTCAATTCAGGAACTAGGTTCTCATTGACGATTTTCCCATCCTCATCTAACGCTTGGTACACGGGGAAATCCGCGTTTACATCTTGTAGTAAGGCTTCAAAATCAATCGTTAACTCTTTTTCTGCCATGGTGTCACACTTTCCTCTCTTAAGTAAATTAAGTCTTGTTATCAGTGCAACAGCAACTCAATCTGTATCATTGCTATTGCCCCTTCCTCTCTAAATTAGCATTTTTAGATTCAATTGACAACAAACTTGCTCAATAATTCTGAACAAATTGAAGCGTTTCACTTTTTTTGCTTGTGAAAACTTAAGCAACAGTTTTTTAATAATCATTTCTCAGCATTTAGAATCAATAAGTTTGCTGGCTAGCAAAATAATAATTTTATCATATGTCTCGTTAACACCTAACTAAAGAAGGACAAAATAAACAGAATTAATCCCTTATTAATCCATAATTTGTTACTTATTTTCACAAAAAAAGAAACAGAAGAGCAATACAGGCCCTTCTGTTATAGTTCAGATCCATTCTTTAGCAATTTTTATATATAGAACTTTTCCTAGTTGCGTTGCCAGCATATAAGCAATAACGATTCCGACATACCAGAACCAATAGCTCGTTGGTAAATGAACAAAATCAAATTGTTCAGCAAGTGGCGTTAGCACGACTAATGCTCCGACGACGACTGCCATTAATAAGCTGATAAACACTTGTGGTGCTGGTCGACTTTGAATAAAAGGAATTTTCTTTGTCCGTACCATTAAGACAACCAATGCTTGTGTAGTTAAGCCAATCATGAACCAGCCCGTTTGAAACAGATTTTGAGCACCTACAGTATTCGCACCAAATACGAACCACATTACCCAGAAAGTGATAATATCGAATATTGAGCTAATTGGACCAATGCACACCGTAAATTTTAGCAATCCTCTTGTTTCCCATTTCGTTGGTACTTGCAATTCCTCCTCATCAACATTGTCCCAAGGAATTGTTAACTGAGCAAAATCGTAAATTAGATTTTGCAATAACAATTGAAGGGATAACATTGGTAGAAATGGTAAGAAAGCACTAGCAATTAAAATTGAAAACACATTTCCGAAGTTTGAACTGATAGTGATTTTGATATATTTCATCATATTGCTAAAAACGCGACGACCTTCGATTACCCCATTTTCTAACACACCTAAACTTTTTTCTAACAAGATAATCGAGCTGGCATCTTTTGTAATATCTGCAGCGGTATCCACAGAAATTCCTACGTCCGCTTTCCTCAGCGCAGGTGCATCATTAATTCCGTCTCCCATGAAGCCAACAGTGTGACCTTTACTTTGCAACGCCTCAATAATTCTTGATTTTTGCATCGGATTCAACTTCGCAAATAAATTAACCGTTTCCGCCACTTGATACAATTCGTCATCTGACATGTCATCAATTTGGTTTCCCAATACATATTCATCTGCTGGAATCCCTACATCTTGACAAACTTTCTGTGCCACAATTGCGTTGTCTCCCGTAAGAACTTTTACGGTTACACCATGTTGGTGCAGTGATTTGATAGCCGGTTTAGCAGACGCCTTCGCTGGGTCAAGGAATCCCATAAAGCCAACCAAAATCATGTCTTTTTCATCGTCTGTGGAATAGATTGCTTCATCATGAGCATCTCGTCGAACAGCTACGGTAATAACCCGCATGCCTTGACGATTCATTTTTTCATTCACAGCTTGCAGCTTTTGTCGAATTTCCGAAGTTAATTCTAAAATTTCCCCGTTAATCTCAACATACTTACAAATTGCTGCCATTTCTTCAACCGCACCCTTAGTGATCATCAATTGATGATCATCTGTTTTCATCACCACTGTCAAGCGCCGGCGAGAAAAATCAAAAGGTATTTCATCAATTTTTTGAACTATTTGATAAGGCAGGTGACGATCTTGTTCTTCAAAATAATTAATAACGGCAATATCCATCAAATTTTTCCAACCCGTTTGATACGTAGAATTCATAAATGCTAGATCTAGCACTTGTTCATTTTCATTTCCTAATGGGTCGAGATGTTGAACTAAAACTACCCGATCCTCCGTAATCGTCCCAGTTTTATCTGTACATAAAACATCCATGCTGCCTAAATTTTGGATTGAGGCTAATTCTTTCACAATGACTTTGTGTTTCGATAACGTTAAGGCTCCTTTAGCTAAGTTAGAGCTCACAATCATCGGCAACATTTCTGGTGTAAGTCCAACAGCTACAGCAATTGCAAAGAAAAAGGCGCTACTCCAATCCCCTTTCGTTAGTCCGTTGATCAAGAACACTAACGGAAATAAAATCATTACCATCCTCAGTAACATTTTGCTTACTTTAGTTAAGCCTATGTCAAAAGAAGTTTTTCCACGTTTTGACGTCGCATTTTTGGCAATATCACCGAAAAATGTTTGTTGACCGGTTTTTAAAATAATTGCTTTTCCTTGACCGCTTAAAACATCGGTTCCCATAAATACCAAATTGGTTAAATCCAAAGCCGTTGTTTCCTCTGTTAAATCTTTGTCTTTTGCGAGATATTTTTCAACAGGCATCGATTCTCCTGTTAGCGATGATTGGTTGACAAAAAGATCTTTTGTCCAAATCAAAACGGCATCCGCCGGAATCATATCGCCGGTTGCTAACGTTAAAATGTCACCTGGTACTACTTCATCCATCGGAATTTCTTTTGTCTCTCCATTACGTGTGATGGCAGCAGTATTCTCAATCATTTCTTTTAATTCAATGCTCGCCTTTTGCGAACGATATTCTTGAATAAAAGTTATTAAAACACTTGCCAAAATCATAATCGACATAACCACAGCTGCTTCTATATCGTTTGTTAATAAGGAAACAATTGCTAATGCGGCCAAGACATAAACGAAAGGATCGTTAAATGCTTGTAAAAATAATAAAAATCCTGGCGTTGGTTTTTGCGCCGAAACTTCGTTTGGACCGTACTCTTCCAAACGGCTTTGCGCATCCTCTTCAGATAATCCTTGTAAAGAAGTTCGCAGATTAAGAAAAAGATCGCGATCAGACAGAATCGCTAATTTTTTCAATTCTTGATCCTTGTTGACTTTGCGAGCAAGAAGGTTTTTTTTGTTCATCATAATGGTTCCTCCTAAAATTCAGGCCAACCTCAGTCGCCCTCGAGTAGTTACTTTTCGGTCGACTATCGTCATGATCCATCTCCCTCACATCCTTTCCATTTAACTAATAGACACTGACTTGGACACACAAATAAAGCGCGCACTCGAAAATGAGCACGCGCAAAAGTTTCATTCATGTTCATCGTCGAGCTTTAGCACTATAGGGCGTAGACAGATTTGTCAGCTACATTATGAATCACCTTCACGATGATCCCTGTTATACCCATTGGCGTCTCTCGACATTTTTGGGCAGTAGCCTGTGTCCATATAGGAGCCTCACCTAACAATTAATTTAATTTTCATCCTTACTATAAGGTACTTACCTATCAGTGTCAAACTTAACACCGAAAAATTTGTTAATTTTCAGAAACTCATCCACCTTTTTATTCGGAGTGTTACTAAAATAGTCGGCAAACTTTTTACTCCATAGCTTTGTTTCCCGAGCTTCAGCAAATTTCTCCATGGTCTCATCATACGTTTCAATTAAAGAATAATCGTAATCTTTATAGGTATCATAATGGATGACGGCTTGTTCTGGTAATCTAGGTTTTACCTGCATTTCCACATTCGGCTTTCCAATACTCAAACCAGCAACTGGCAATACATAATCAGGCAGCTTTAATAATTCGCTGACCTCAGCAATATCTTTGCGAATTGTCCCAACAACTACAGAGCCTAAACCTAATGCCTCAGTCGCGATCACGGCATTTTCTAATGCTAAAGCTGCATCGGTGACAGCCGTGATTACTGGGTCAAATCCTTCATTGATTCGATACTCAACCCCATAGTGTTCAGCAACTTTTTGTGTTCGTTTCAAATCTGCTACAAATACTAGAAAAACGGAACTATTCAGTACATGAGGGTTTCCAGGATTCATTGCTACTAGTTGTTCACGAATCCCCCGATCCTTAACAACAATAATGCTGTACATTTGGCCGTTCATCCAGCTTGGAGCTTGCCGGCTAGCTTGTAAAATTTTTTGCAGCTCCTCTTCTGATAATTGATACGTTTCATCAAAGTTCCGATACGTCCGATGTTGATTCATTACTTCTAGCGCTTCCATCTAACTCCTCCTTAATTCCTTTGAGATTGCTTGCAATTTGATAAAAAACTCTTGTCTCGTCTTTTTAGACATGCGAGTATAATTTACTCTCATTGACATTGTATCATTACTAAAAAGAAATGAGGGCGCGATCAATAATTTTTCCTGTAAAAAAATCTCCCAATCTTTTCGCGTTAAATGTTGGTGTCGCCATGTCAGATATACATATATGCCGCCTTCAATCTTTGAAATACTCCAATCACCCGCGATAATTTTTGACTGATCAATAAAAGCCTGGGCTTTCTGCTTTAAAGCAACAACTAATTCTGCCTGATTTTGTTCAAATAATGGATCTGTTAATGCCGTATGTGCGATTACTTGAGGAAAAATGCTGATTGAGAAATCCATCATTTGTTTAGCATCAGATAAGCGTTGAATTAGCTTCTGATCTGCGACAATCCATCCAATCTTGATCGAAGAACCAAATATTTTTGAAAGGGAACCTAGGTGAATCACCTGGTGTGGTGCAAGTTCTTTTAAAGATGGTGGAATTTTTTTGAAATTCATTTCGCTAAACACTTCATCTTCTACGATCGGCAGCTGGTATTTGAGACTGAGTTCGATTAATTCATTTCTGCGTCTTTCTGACATCGTCGTTCCAGTAGGATTTTGAAAAGTTGGATTCAGAATGATTAACTTAATTTTTTTTGTCAAAATCAATTGCTCTAATTTATCAATTCTCATTCCCTCTTTGTCCATTTCAACACCGTACAACCGTACTCCAGCACTGGCAAAAATTGGTAATGAATACAAAAATGAAGGATCTTCAATTGCAACACTATCACCACTTTGCAACATCACTTGTAATAATAAAAACATGGCCTGCTGACCACCAGAGGTGATTAGTACTTGATCGGACGAAACGTCAATTTTTTGTTCTAATTTGATTCGTTTACAAATAACTTGTTGTAAAGGGCGGTACCCTAACGAACTTTGCTTTTTTTCTTCTAACAATAATTCTTCCCATGTATAAGATGGAAAACGGAAGTCGGGGATCATACTTAGTGGTAGTTCTCCAGAATATAGATCGATGATATCTGGCTCCTTCAATAACCGCTGAGCCCTTTCCAAAAAGGGTTCTTTAGGATGGGTTTCTTGAGTAAATAAACTACGCCAATCTACTCGTGGATGGGTACTTCGCCCCCAGTTCCCCTCATTGACGAGGGTGCCGCTGCCTTGCCTACGAATGACCCAGCCCAAACTGACTAGTTCTTCTAATGCATGAACCACGGTGGAACGATTCACTTGATAATATTCTGCTAATTTTCGTTCCGCGGGTAATTTATCTCCTGGCTGCAACGTACCATCTTGAATATAGGAAATAATCTGTTCGATAATTTGTTGATAAATTGGTGTGGATTTTGTATTTGCTAATTGCCACATAATCTTTCCTCACTTACCATTGGATGACTTAAAACTAACCCAATCATCCACCACTGTCAATCGATCTTTAAAAACATATCATTCGAGCGAACAAAAAAAATGAACGATTACCTACTATTGTAATCGTTCATTTTGAATTAATTTGTTTAGTTTCAAAAAACAGGATAATCTTTTAAAAGTTTTCTAAAAATAGTTAAATCGTATCACCGTTGAAAATTGAGTTCTTCACAACCACATAATCTACCTTCTGCAAAGCTTCTAGATCATTTCCGCCAGCGTAAGAAATGGATGATTGTAAGTCTTGTTGCATCTCAACTAAAGTGTCTTTTAAAGAACCTTTATAAGGGATCCAAATTTTCTTACCTTCAACATTTTTCTTCTCCCCTTTTTGAAACTCTGAAGCACTACCAAAGTATTCTTTGTAAACAACACCATCTTCTACTTTCGTTTCGCCAGGAGATTCCTCATGACCAGCAAACAATGAACCAATCATCACCATTGTTGCACCGAAACGAATCGATTTTGCTACATCGCCATGCGTTCGAATTCCACCGTCGGCAATAATTGGTTTACGCGCTGCTTTAGCACACCAACTTAATGCCGCCAACTGCCAGCCACCGGTTCCAAAACCAGTTTTGATTTTCGTAATACAAACTTTTCCGGGTCCGATTCCAAGTTTTGTAGCATCTGCTCCCGCATTTTCCAATTCACGAACAGCCTCAGGAGTACCTACATTTCCGGCAATAACGAATGTTTCCGGCAAATACTTTTTGATATGCTTGATCATATTGATTACAGGATCTGAATGACCATGAGCGATATCAATCGTAATATAGTCTGGATTTAATTTATCTTCTGCTAATTGTTTTACAAAATCGTATTCATATCCTTTTACACCTACACTGATTGATGTAAATAGACCGCGAGATTGCATTTTCTTTATGAAGGGAATTCGTTCTTCTTCATAAAAACGATGCATGATATAGAAATAACCATTTTCTGCCAAAAACTCTGCAATGTTCTCGTCAATAATTGTTTGCATATTGGCTGGTACTACAGGCATCTTAAAACTAAATTTCCCAAGTTGAACGGTCGTATCACACTCAGAGCGACTGTTCACAACACATTTGTTAGGGATCAACTGAATATCTTCATAATCAAATACTTTCATAGTGGCCTCCAATGAATAAGATAACTATCTCATTTAATTTTTCTTCACGCTTAAAAAAAGAAATTATTATTTTTTATTTAAAGTAACAAGCGTGAACAATAAAAAACATAGGGCAGTATCGCCCTATGTAATTTACAACATATTCATCTAAAAAGCAAGCTGATTTTAAATTAAACCGCAAAAACACGAACATTTATTTTTCAAACCAACGCATTCCTTAATTTTTTAGCCTGTAAGCTAATTAGAAAAATAACATCTTCCATTTCCTCTTCATTAGTAACTTTCATTTCTATCTGCTGAGTATTTTTTGACACATCTTCAAACTTTTCCTTGAATTCATTCGACATTACCTTCACCATCGGTGTTAAGTAGCTGATTCCGAAATCTGGAAATGGTGTGACCACAGAGAAGTAGTTTTCATGAATTTGAATACGGCAAAGCACCCCATTATATTGTTCAATTAAAAGCTTCCAGCCTGTTTGTTTTTGGAAAATGTATTTAATTGTTGGATCATAATGTCTCATAATTTGAGCTAATAAAATTTTTAAATACTGAGAATTCGGTAATCCGGATAGAATCATTTTTAAATCATGATTCTCATCATCCGTTTTGGATCGTTTTCTCTCCATAGTACTCGCCTCTTTCAATACGCTTTGGAACGAAAAATATTTCTACTAATGCAATTGACTCTATGAGTTAATTCTTTTTATTTTTCTTCAAATTCCTATATTTTTCTAACGCTTTTTTCATATTCAGTTTACCACTTTTAATTAAAGCTGTCATTTTTTAAATCTGAGAGCTTTTTGTACATAAGAAAGGCTTCGCGAACTCGCTCAGCTTTTGAGCAATAAGACCAAAATATTTCTAAATTGTTTCTCAAATTTCGAAATATTTTTGTTTATTGCCGATAAAGCTAGTTCGTGAAGCCGGACATGGATATTCCTGCTGTAAAGCGATTTATTTATGTGAAAATTTTATACTCCCTTTAAGTATAAAAAAACGGCCAACTGGCCGTTTTCTCTTATTTAATAGATTTAGCACCAATATCTTTTCGATAAAAGTACCCCATAGTGTCAGCACCGTCTAAAGCTTGATAAACTTTTTTTTGCGCCGCTTCAATCGTTTCTGCTTCTGCTTCTACTAGAAGTACACGTCCACCTGAAGCACGTGTTGTTCCTTGATCATCAATGACTCCTGCGTAGTAAACAGTCACCTGATCATTGAAACATGGAATCGCCATCCCTTTTTGATAATCATTTGGATACCCTTCAGCAGCTAAAACGACTCCGACTGATGCCTGATTACTCCAAACCAATACTGGCTCTTGGTCGTTCAAGATAGCGTCAATCACTCCGGCAAGATCACTGGTTAAGCGCGGTAAAACAACTTGAGTTTCTGGATCCCCAAAACGAGCATTGAACTCGATGACTTTAGGTCCAGCATCAGTAGCAATCAATCCTGCATACAAAATACCTGTAAACGGTGTATCATTTTTCACCATCCCAACAGCGGCTGCCTTCAAGATTGTTTCAACAGCTGTATCGACCATCTCTGAAGAAATTTGCGGTACCGGAGAGTATGCCCCCATCCCGCCAGTGTTCGGTCCCTGATCATTATCATAGGCCCGTTTGTGATCCTGAGCAATTACCATCGGATAGACCTGTTCATTTTTAACAAAGGCTAATAGCGAAAATTCTTCACCAGCTAAAAATTCTTCAACAACAACTTTATCTCCACTTTCTCCAAAACGATGATCAGTCATCATCTCTTTCAAAGCTTGCAAAGCTTCATCTAAAGTCATCGCTACCGTGACACCCTTACCGGCGGCTAATCCATCTGCCTTGATCACAATGGGGGCTCCTTTTTCCTTCACATACGCACAAGCCGCTTCGTAATCGGTAAAGGACTCGTAATCAGCAGTTGGAATCTGGTTATCCACCATAATCTTCTTAGCAAATTCTTTTGAACCCTCAATCATCGCCGCCGCTTTATTCGGTCCGAAAATTTTAAGCCCTGCTGCCTGAAAATCATCGACGATTCCATTTAATAATGGAACTTCTGGACCGACAAATGTCCATTTAATTTCATATTCCTTAGCGAAGGAGATCAGTTCTTCGTGATTATCTTCAGCAATATCTACAATTTGGATACCATCCTTTTTCATGCCGGGGTTTCCCTTAGCACAATAAACATCCGTCACTTGCGAACTCTCTAACATTTTTTTAGCAATAGCATGTTCACGACCGCCGCTACCAATAATTAGTAATTTCATTGAATCCTCCTCGAATTAATGTCTAAAGTGACGAACACCAGTGAAGACCATGGCTACACCATACTTGTTAGCCATTGCAATTGAATCTTTATCGCGAATACTTCCGCCGGGTTGAACAATGGCTTTGATTCCATGCTGAGCAGCGTATTCCACACTATCATCCATAGGGAAATAGGCATCACTTGCTAAAACAGCACCTGCCATACGCCCCTTTGCTTCTTCTAAAGCGATTTTAACTGAGCCAACACGATTCATTTGTCCTGCGCCAACACCAACTGTTTGATGTTCATTCGCCACCACGATGGCGTTGGATTTCACATGCTTAACAGCTTTCCAAGCAAACGCTAGAGCTTTCAACTCTTCATCTGTTGGTTTACGATCCGTTACGACTTCCCATTCTTCAGCAATTTCTTCAACAACGTCCTGATCTTGAACTAGTAATCCGCCTAAAACAGAAACCATTTCTGGCTGATTACTTGTCTGATCACTAAAATCTAAAGTCATTAAACGTAAGTTTTTCTTGCCTGATAATACGTCGAATGCTTCTTTGCTAAAGCTTGGTGCGATGATGATCTCTAAAAATAATTTGTGCATTTCTTGAGCGGTTTCCAGATCAATTTCACGATTTGCTACTAAGATTCCGCCAAAAATTGATGTTGGATCTGCTTCATAAGCGAATTGATACGCTTCTGAAATCGTCCGGCCGCTGCCAATTCCACATGGATTCATATGTTTTAATGCAACAACTGTTGGCTCAGTAAATTCTCTAGCAATCCGAATTGCTGCATCTGCATCTTTAATGTTGTTGTATGATAATTCTTTTCCATGTAATTGCTGTGCACTAGCAATTGAATAGGAAACTGGCAAGGCATTTTGATAAAACGCAGCAGATTGATGACTATTTTCACCATAACGCAGAGTTTGTTTCAATTCATATGTCAAAGTCATTTTTTCCGGTTCGACATCACCGACACGCTTAGTTAAATAATCCGCGATTAACGCATCATAAGCTGCTGTATGACGGAAAACCTTCGCTGCTAATCGTTTACGCGTTTCTAAAGACGTTTCATTATCGCTTTTTACTTCCGCTAAAACTAATGCATAATCTTTAGGATCAACCACCACAGTAACCGATGCAAAGTTTTTAGCTGCAGAACGCAACATGCTTGGCCCACCGATATCAATATTTTCAATCGCATCTGCTTCCGTTACATCCGCTTTAGAAATCGTCTCTTTAAACGGATATAAATTTACACAAACAAAATCAATTGGTTGAATATCATGCTCACTCATAGCATCCATATGACTTGTTAAATCTCGCCGTCCTAATAAACCACCATGGATTTTCGGATGCAAGGTTTTTACTCGACCATCCATCATTTCAGGAAAGCCTGTTACTTCATCGATACTTAGCGTTGGAATTCCTGCTTCGTCCAAAACTTTCTTCGTTCCACCAGTAGAAATAATTTCAATTCCTGCTTGAACTAATCCTTTAGTAAATTCTACAACTCCGCTTTTATCTGAAACACTAATCAATGCTCTTGTCATGATGACTCTCCTTATTTGTATTAATGAACTGCTATTTCTCGTATTTAACTTTACTAATGTAAAAAATCTTTTAATTATTCTTTACATATGTTAAGGCAGAACGAAAATCGCTAAATGATTTTACTGTTTATTCAGATGAAAATCTTTCGCAATTTCTGCTAGAACTTGTGGATAAAGCTGATGTTCAACTTGATGGATTTTTATTTCTAAGTCCTCCAAAGTATCACCCTTTGCAATTTCAACACTACCTTGAGCAATTATCGGACCAGTATCTACCCCGCTATCCACATAATGAATCGTGACACCCGTTTCTTTCACCCCGGCTTCATAGGCATCCTTAATCCCATGCAATCCTGGAAAATTAGGTAGCAAAGCTGGATGAATGTTGACAATTCGGTTAGGAAAAGCCGCTAATAAATCTTTTCCAATGATTCGCATATAGCCTGCCAAGACAACTAAATCTACTTCGTATTGTTGTAACAATCTTAATAAAGCTGTCTCATAACTTTTTTTATCAGGAAATTCTTTTAGCTCAAAGCTTTCACAGGGAATCTCAAAGTTTTTTCCACGTTGTAACACATAAGCATCACGATGATCGGAAAAAAGCAACGTCAACTCAGCATCTATCTTTTTATCTTTTACTGCTTGAGCAATTACTTCAAAATTTGATCCATTCCCTGAAGCTAAAACGGCTAGTCTCATGCCTGCGCTCCTTTGAAAACAATTGCTGAATCTTGTTTTTCTATTACTTTACCAATTACAAAAGATACTTCATTTCGTTCCTTCAAATCAGCTTGCAACTCTGCTAATTTTTCTGGCGCTACAGCCAATACCATCCCTATTCCCATGTTGAAAATCTCATACATTTCCATTTCAGGAATCTCACCATATTTTTCCAGCGCTTCAAAAATCGGTAACACCGGCCAAGAGCCCATTTCAATTTCACAAGCCAATTTTTCTGGTAACATGCGTGGTAAATTCTCAACAAAGCCGCCACCAGTTACGTGTGCGATCCCATTCACTAATTCCTTTTTAACCAAAGGAAGCACCGCTTCAACGTAAATTCTAGTCGGTGTTAAAATCTCATCACTAAGTTTTCCAGATAATTCTGGTAAATTTTCATCAAGTGAAAAGCTATTTGTTTCGAAGAAAACCTTACGAACTAGTGAATAGCCGTTGGAATGAATCCCTGAGGACGGTAATCCAACCAAGATATCGCCTGCTTGAATTTTCTCACCAGTAATCATTTGACTTTTTTCAGCGATACCAACAGTAAAACCAGCTAAATCGTAATCATCTTCACCATACATCCCTGGCATTTCTGCTGTTTCGCCTCCGATTAAAGCAGATCCCGCTTGAACGCAGCCTTCTGCAACACCTGCAACCACCTGCTCTAAACGGGCGGGCACATTTTTACCAGTAGCAATGTAATCCAAGAAATAAAGCGGTTCAGCCCCCTGCGCTACGATGTCATTGACACACATTGCCACACAATCAATCCCGATCGTATCATGTTTGTCCGCTTGGATTGCTACCATTAATTTTGTCCCTACACCATCCGTTCCAGAAACTAAAATAGGTTCCTTTAAATCAAATTGACTAAGGTCAAAACAACCTCCAAAACCGCCTATTGCTCCCATAACGCCTAGACGTTCAGTTCTTTTCACATGCTTTTTAATCCGTTCTACTACCTCGTAACCAGCTTCTACGTCGACACCAGCTCTGGAATATGCATTTCCCACTAGATCCGCTCCTTATTCACATTAAAATTTTAGTCACTTCGTTGATCTTCTGCTTTCTAATAAAAAGAAGTTTTTTCTTTTAGAGTCGCTTGATAATGCTTTTCGTAATCATACAGCGGCGTTGGATAATCCCCATTGAAATAAGCCATACATAATCCTGAATAAGGCGCGTCAAAATCTAATCCAATAGCATTAATCAAACCTTCTTCACTTAAAAATGACAACGAATCAGCGCCAATCATTTCACGAATTTCTTCAATAGAATGGTTCGCTGCAATCAACTCTTTACGAGTTTGGATATCAATACCATAAAAACATGGGTAACGTAACGGTGGCGAAGCAATTCTTACATGGACTTCCTTCGCACCTGCTTCTTTCAACAGATTAACGATCCGACGACTGGTTGTGCCGCGGACGATTGAATCATCAACCATGATGACGCGTTTTCCTTCCACAACCCCGCGCACTGCAGATAGCTTCATACGAACGCCTTGTTCACGTAACTCCTGCGTTGGTTGAATAAATGTTCGTGCGACATATTGATTTTTCACTAAACCCATTTCATAAGGGATCCCAGATTCTTCTGCATAGCCACTGGCAGCAGACAGGGAAGAATTTGGTACGCCAACGACCATATCGGCTTCGATTTCAGCTTCATTAGCTAAGATACGCCCCATATTTTTACGGGCACTATGAACATTCACGCCTGCAATATTCGAGTCCGGTCGTGCAAAGTAAATGTATTCCATTGAGCAAATGGCGTGTTGCGTATTCTCAGTAAAAGTTTCGACTTTTAACCCTTCATCATTGATTGTAATAATTTCACCGGGATTAACGTCTTGAATGAATTTCGCACCTACAACTTCTAACGCACAGGTCTCCGATGCAACTACATAAGCGCCATTGACCATTTGACCAATTGATAATGGTCGAAAACCATTTGGGTCTAGGGCAGCCACCATCGATTCCTCTGTCAGCATTAGATAGGCAAAACCGCCTTTAACAGTGTTCAACGCTTCTTTCATGCGTTCACACAAAGTCTCTTTTTGGCTGCGGCGGATCAAATGCATCAAAATTTCTGTGTCAGAATTTGAGTGAAAGATCGCGCCGTCAATTTCTAACTCTTTTCGCAGACTTTTCGCATTGGTCAGATTTCCGTTGTGAGCTAAAGCAAAAGCACCATCATAAAAGTTGAATAAAAACGGTTGAATATTATCAACACTGCTTGTTCCTGCTGTCGCATAACGAACATGTCCAATCGCTGCTTGGCCAGTTAAACGACTTAATTGACGTTCATTCTTGAATACTTCCGAAAGAAGCCCTAATCCACGATGACCATTCAACTTTCCAGCATCATTACTGACGATTCCAGCGCCTTCTTGTCCGCGATGTTGCAAGCTGTGTAAGCCAAAATAAGTGACGCGCGCAGCATCTGGGTGTCCCCAGATGCCAAAAACGCCACACTCTTCATTTAAACTTCTTACTTCATTAGACATGGAATGGCTTCCTCCCATACTTCTTCGGCCTTTTTAGTAGCGACGTTGATTTCACCGCCAAGCGCAGTCAACTTCAAGTCACCTGTATTAGTTATTTCACCGATATTCACTGCTTTTTCACCCGCTAAAGCCTCGAAATCTGCTTGTTTCTCTGGTTTTACAGATAAAACAAAACGAGATTGTGTTTCTGCAAATAGATTTTCGACAGGCATTTCAACAGAAATCTCGACTCCTAACTGATTGTTAAATGCGGCTTCAGCAATAGCTACTGCCAGACCGCCTTCCGCACAATCATGAGCAC
Source organism: Enterococcus sp. DIV0756 (assembly GCF_051710745.1). Lineage (NCBI taxonomy): Bacteria > Bacillati > Bacillota > Bacilli > Lactobacillales > Enterococcaceae > Enterococcus > Enterococcus sp. DIV0756. Next base: position 1,834,127 of record NZ_JBIOLF010000001.1, read on the forward strand.
TTTCAACTAAGCCTGCTTTGATTGCTGAAAGCACTAATTCCTGATTAGCTTTTTCAACAGCTAAGTCAAACGCCATCAGTTTCCCTTCAATCAAGCCCTTTTGCATTTTTTGAATCTCTGCACCATTAAAGTCTGCTTTAGTTTCTCCAACGAGATAAACCAAATCACCAGCAGCTTTAAATTCTTGCGTTGTGATATGTGACAGGTCTTCGATCAAACCAACCATACCGATCATCGGCGTTGGATAAATAGCTTTCCCGTTAGTCTCGTTATACATTGAAACATTTCCTGAGATAACCGGAGTATTCAATGTGCGGCAGGCTTCCGAAATACCGTCAGCCGAGGTCCATAATTCCCAGAATCCTTCAGGTTTTTCAGGAGATCCATAATTTAAGCAGTCCGTGATCGCTAACGGCTGTCCTCCAGATGCAACAATATTTCGAGCTGCTTCAGCAACCGCGATTTGCCCGCCGATTTCAGGATTCAAGTATAGATAACGTGCATTACAATCAGTTGTCATTGCCAATGCCTTATTTGTTCCACGAACACGTAAAACGGCCGCATCGCTTCCTGGTCGAACAACCGTATTAGTCCTAACCTGTGAATCGTAGGTTTCATAAATCATTCTCTTTGAAGCGATCGTTGGTTGTTGTAACAATCCTAATAATGTTTCCGTTGCGTCTGCCACTTCTGGTTTGAAATCAGTCATATTAGCAAATTCTTGGATTCGAGCGGGTTCCCGTTTTTCATTTTCATAAACAGGCGCATCTTCGGCAAGCGCATCAACTGGTAAGTTAGCTACTTCTTCACCATGATGATACAAACGATACAACCCATCATCTGTTACTTCACCGATTGTCACCGCGTCTAATTCATAGCGTTTAAATAATTCAACCACTTCATCCTCATGCCCTTGTTCAACACAGATCAGCATCCGTTCTTGTGATTCAGATAACATCATTTCATATGGTGTCATATGAGTTTCCCGTTGTGGGACGTCATCTAAATACAGCTTCAATCCAGAACCCGCTTTTGAGGCCATTTCTGAACTAGAAGAAACTAACCCAGCCGCACCCATATCTTGAATACCTACCAAGATATCTGAATGATCTAAGATTAACTCCAAACATGCTTCCAACAGTAATTTTTCCATGAAAGGATCGCCCACCTGAACGGCAGAACGCTGTTGTTCTTCACCTTCGACAAATTCTTCTGAAGCAAAAGTCGCTCCGTGAATTCCGTCACGTCCTGTTTTTGCTCCAACGTACATGATCGAATTGCCGACCCCTTTGGCTTGCCCTTTTTGGATGTCCTTGTGATCAATCAAACCAACACACATCGCATTAACTAAAGGATTGCCTTCATAGCAAGGATCAAAGGCTACTTCTCCGCCAACTGTCGGTATCCCAATACAGTTACCGTAACCACTAATTCCAGCAACAATCTCTTCCAATAAATATTTCGTTCTTTCTGTTGTTAATTCGCCGAAACGTAAAGAATCTAAGACTGCTATCGGACGTGCACCCATACTGAAAATATCGCGGATGATTCCACCAACACCTGTTGCGGCACCTTCATAAGGTTCAACAGCTGAAGGATGATTGTGACTTTCTGCCTTGAAAACCACAGCTTGATTGTCACCAATATCGACAATTCCAGCACCTTCCCCAGGTCCTTGTAATACTTGAGGACCATCCGTTGGAAATTTACGCAGGACTGGCTTCGAGTTTTTATATGAGCAGTGCTCACTCCACATAACGGAGAACAGTCCCGTTTCTGTATAATTGGGCAAACGACCAAGAATCTCTTCTGAAATCAAACGATATTCTTCATCAGTCAGTCCCCAACCAGCGTAAATACGCTGATCTTTGATTTCTTGTGCCGTCGGTTCTAATTTCATCATTAGTTTGCAGTCACCTTTCCAAAATTAGTTAAAATAGAAGCAAAGAACTTCTTACCATCATCAGAACCTAGCAATTTCTCCATTGCTCGTTCTGGGTGAGGCATCATTCCTAAGACGTTACCAGCTTTATTCGTAATGCCGGCAATACTCTCGATACTCCCATTGATATTTTCACCTTCATAAGTAAAGACAATTTGATTATTCGCTTTTAACTCAGCTAATGTCTCATCATCACAATAATAGTTTCCTTCACCATGGGCGACTGGGATTTGAATAACTTCATTTACTTGATATTCAGATGTAAATTTTGTTTGATTGTTCACAACTTTTAGCGGCGTAATTTTACTGATAAATTTTAACGATTCGTTACGACGCAAAGCGCCAGGTAAAAGCCCCGCCTCCGTTAAAATTTGAAATCCATTACATGTGCCGAAAACTGGCTTTCCTTCTTCAGCAAAACGAATCACTTCTGACATAATATTGGCAAAGCGAGCAATCGCACCGCAACGTAAATAGTCGCCGTATGAAAAACCACCTGGCAATAATACACCGTCAAAGCCATCAAGACTCTCTGCGTCATACCGAACATACTCACAGTCGGCTTTCATGATTTCCTTCATTGCCCAGTACATATCTAAGTCACAATTAGAACCGGGAAATACAATGACCGCAAATTTCATGCTATACTTCCTCCGATGTCAAAATTTCATAACGATACGTTTCCATATTGACGTTTGCTAATAGTTTGTCACAAACCTCTTCGATCATTTCTTCCACAGGACGATCACTTTTGGCAACTTTAATCTCAAAATATTTTCCGATCCGTACATCTTCGATTTCGTTGTAGCCCATCCGATGGACTGCGCCTTTCACTGCTTCTCCTTGTGGGTCCAATACAGAATCCTTATACGTTACATAAACTTTTACAAAATACATCCTTATTCTCCTCGCTTTTCTAATCTATTTAGTACTTCTTGATATACCGGAATGATGTCACCTAAGTCTCGACGATAAATATCCTTATCCAAGTGTTCCTTCGTCTTTTTATCCCATAAACGACAAGTATCAGGAGAAACTTCATCTGCCAATAAAATCGATCCATCTTTTTGACGACCGAACTCTAACTTGAAGTCAACTAATGTGATATCTATTGAATCAAATAGTTCTGTTAGTGCCTGACCAACTTCTAAAGCCATCTGACGTAACTGAGTAAGTTCTTCAGTACTAGCAAGTTCTAGAGCAAGAATATGTGCATCAATAACCATTGGATCATCTAACGCATCGTTTTTATAGTAGAACTCAACAATTGGTGATTTTAAAGGAGCTCCTTCTGGAATCGCTAATCGTTTCGAAAAGCTGCCAGCGGCAATATTTCGCACAACCACTTCTAAAGGGATGATCTCAACAGTCTGAATTAATTGTTCATTGGCAGAAAGCTGCTTGATATAGTGATTAGTAATTCCTTTACTTTTTAAGAAATCAAAAATCAAACCGGTGATCCGATTATTAAGTTCGCCTTTACCGCTAATTTGATCTTTCTTTGCCCCATTTAAAGCAGTGGCTTGATTCAAATATTCGACCCATATGATAGTTGGATCATCTGTTTCAAACAATTGTTTTGCCTTACCTTCATAGATTAAAGTTCCTTTTTCCACGTCATAACGCTCCCTTTTTATGAACATTTATAAACGAACTACTTTAATTGTTCGTTTCTTAATTTCTTATTTAGTGTAACAACTGAAATTAGATTTTTCAATATTTTATCGGATATTATAATGAAATAAGTCTTTCAATGTTCGTGTTTAACGAAAGCATCTTTCTTGTTTTCTAGAACCTTTACAAAGAGAGCGTTTACATTTTGTGAAAATGGTGCTATATTTAATTCGAATGATATATATGGGGGAATCGCTTATGTTAGATGCGCCGGTAGCAGCTGAAAAATTTCTTAATTCAATGCTAGAAACAGACAAACAACACTTACTAAATGCGTTATTGGGTTTAGACAACACTCATAGTATTAACTGCAATACCAGCTTTTATTCCTATCGTAATCTAAAAAAAATACTGCATCCAAGACAATCGCAACCTATGCAGTCTTTACGTTTTTCTAACCAGTCTCAGGATGAATTGATCATTCGGCAATTGAAGGATCACTCCTTCTTGAAGAACTCCTATCGTATTGAAATTCTTTTGAATTCACAAACTTATGATTATCAACTAATCTGCTGCTTATTGGAACAACTCCATGAAAGTTGTTTTGTTGACGTGTATTCATATGCTTAGTACAAAAAAACTCTTACCGCAAATTTTTTGCGGTAAGAGTTTTTTTATTTGATTCCGACACGTTCAAAAACTTTGTCGACATTTTTCAGGTGATAATTATAATCAAAAGCGTCGTCTAACTCAGCCTTAGATAAAACATTCGTGATTTTTTCATCCGCATCTAAAAGTGGACGAAACTGCGTTTGATTATCCCAAGCATAGGCAGTTTTTGGTTGAACCAAATCATACGCTTCTTCACGAGTCATTCCTTTATCAATCAACTTCAGCATCACTCGCTGACTATAGATCAAACCAAATGTTGCCTCCATGTTGCGTTTCATATTCTCTGGGAACACAGTCAGATTCTTAACGATATTACCAAAGCGATGCAACATATAATCGACTAGAATCGTGGTATCTGGTGTAATAATCCGTTCCGCAGAGGAATGAGAGATATCACGTTCGTGCCATAAAGCTACATCTTCAAAAGCAGTAATTAAATGCCCCCGTACAACTCGAGCCAAACCAGTCATATTTTCTGAACCGATTGGATTTCGTTTATGAGGCATCGCAGAAGACCCTTTCTGTCCTTTTGCGAAAAATTCTTCAACTTCACGAGTTTCAGATTTTTGCAATCCACGAATTTCTGTCGCAAACCGCTCAATTGAAGTTGCGATCAACGCCAAACTTGAAAAGTATTCGGCATGTAAGTCCCTTGGTAATACTTGTGTTGAAATTTCTTGCGGACGAATACCTAATTTTTCACAGACAAATTCTTCAACAAATGGTGGAATATTGGCAAATGTACCGACTGCACCAGAAATTTTTCCAGCTTCCACACCCTTAGCCGCATGTTCGAAGCGCTCGATATTACGTTTCATTTCCGAGTACCAAGTAGCTAATTTCAAACCAAAAGTCGTAGGTTCTGCATGAACGCCATGCGTCCTTCCCATCATAACTGTATCTTTATGCTCTAAAGCTTTTTGCCCAATAATTGTTAAGAACTCTTGCAAATCTTGACGCAAAATATCATTTGCTTGTTTATATAAGTAGCCGTACGCAGTATCAACGACATCTGTACTAGTCAAACCATAATGAACCCATTTACGTTCTTCCCCTAATGTTTCAGAAACCGCACGTGTAAAGGCTACAACATCATGTTTCGTTGATTGTTCGATTTCTAAGATACGATCGATATCGAAACCAGCGTTTGCACGGATTTTTTCAACATCTTCTTTAGGAATCTCTCCTAATTCTGCCCACGCCTCATCAGCTAGGATTTCAACTTCCAGCCAAGCTTTATAACGATTTTCATCGCTCCAGATGTTTCCCATTTCGTCTCTTGAATATCTAGGTATCATTAATTTTCTCCCTCGTAAATCATTTAATTTTTTAACGATAAACTCAAAAACACATCATTGAATAGAATGATTAGTCCCATGTTTCGGTCTTTTTAATATCGTCTAATGTTCGTTGAATACTGTCGGTTAATATTGTAATGTGCCCCATTTTACGACCCTTTTTAGGCATGGCTTTACCATAATAATGAAAATGCCATTCTGGCCATAAATCAATAAGTTCGTATGTCTTCAACAGGTTCTCACCCAAAACATTGACCATTACTGCATTTGACAACAGCTTGGGTTCACTCAATGGCCAACCACAAATTCCACGAATATGCGCATCAAATTGACTCATATTGCAGGCTTCAATCGTGTAATGACCAGAATTATGCGGCCGTGGAGCGATCTCGTTAACGTATAATGCGCCGGCTTTGGTTAAGAAAAACTCTACACAAAGAGTGCCGACTAAATCGACTCCTTGAGCGATTACTTTTGCAATTCGACTGGCTTCTTTTGCTACAGCCGCGTCAATTCCCGCCGGAACAATTGTTTCGTGCAAAATATTATTGCGGTGAACATTTTCCACTACTGGAAATGTTACATAATCGCCAATGTTATTTCCTGCCACTTGCACCGATAACTCTTTTTCAAATGGAATCCAGGCTTCCAGTACGCAAGTACCTTGACGCAATAGATTCATCGAAGGGGCTAAGTCAGCAGTGCTGTTCAAAACATATTGTCCGTGTCCATCATATCCCCCACGCGTAGTTTTCAAAACACAAGGATAACCGATTCCTTCAATTGCATCTTGAATGTCTGTTGGACTGATTATCGTCGCATAAGGTGCAATCACGATATTATTGTTTTCTAAAAAAGACTTTTCCATTAATCGATCCTGACTGATGGCTAACAGGTCAGTCCCCTGAGGAATATTGGCGAAATGTTGAATATGATTGATGGTATCTACATCTACATTCTCAAACTCATAGGTAATCACCTGTGATCTGCGAGCCATTTCTTCCAATGCCATTTGATCATCATAATCAGCAACAATATGCCAATCTGAAACTTGCGCAGCCGGACAATCTTCCGTTGGATCGATTACACCCGTACGGAATCCCATTTCCTTCGCACTGATAGCCATCATACGGCCTAATTGTCCTCCGCCTACGATACCAATCGTAGAGCCTGGTTTTAACGATTTAACCAAGTTGCTCACTACTTTCCAATACAGTTTCTGTCATTTGCTGCCGTTTCATTTCTAAACGTTCAGCTACTTTGTTATCATACATTGAAAGCATCTGTGCCGCAAGTAGTCCTGCGTTGGTTGCACCAGCTTTTCCGATCGCTGTAGTAGCCACAGGGACACCGCCAGGCATTTGTACAATCGATAATAATGAGTCTAAACCATTCAACGCCTTTGATTGGACTGGAACACCAATAACTGGCAAGGTCGTTTTGGCAGCTACCATACCTGGTAAATGAGCTGCTCCTCCGGCTCCTGCGATAATCACCTTAATCCCTCGTCCGCGTGCCTGTTCAGCAAAGTCGAACATTAAATCCGGTGTGCGATGTGCTGAAACAACCCTTTTTTCATAGATCACACCTAGTTCATCAAGACTATCACACGCAAACTTCATTGTCTCCCAATCGGAGGTACTGCCCATAATAACTGCAACTTCTGGATTCATAATTTGCCCCTTTCATTATTCAAGCTTATTTTAGCAAGTCCCTTTTCGTAAGTCAAAATGTAATTCGAATATTAACAGACAATTCTAACCTATTGTTCGCTTTTTACGAAAATAAAAAAGAAACGCAGCTTACGCTACGTTCCAGACTGTAGACAAAGTCCATTTTATGGATGCTGTCTACAGTCTTTTCTTTTATAATAGATTTATGAAATCGAATACAAGGAGTGATAGTTATGATGTCTAAAAACAATACGAATGGTAGAAATCAATTTGCGATGCTCACGATTGATGATCTGGTTCCTCAAGATCACCTCGTTCGAAAGATTGATGCCGCACTTGATTTTGACTTTATTTATCCAATCGTCGAAGCCGCTTACTCCGATTTAGGTCGACCAAGTATCGATCCAGTCATTCTGATTAAATTAGTGTTTATCCAGTATTTATTCGGCATCCGTTCCATGCGCCAAACCATTAAGGAAGTCGACACCAATGTCGCTTACCGCTGGTTTTTAGGCTATTCCTTCGAGGAGAAAATCCCCCATTTCTCAACTTTTGGAAAGAATTATGTCCGCCGATTTAGAGAAACGACGTTGTTTGAGGATATCTTTGCCTATATTTTAGAACAAGCAGTTAAAGCAGGTTTCGTAACAGAGGATAATTTGTATCTGGATTCTACCCACATCAAAGCCAACGCCAATAAACATAAGTTTACGAAGGAAATGACCCATGATGAAGCGAAAGCCTATCAAGATGAATTAGAAGATGAGATCAATCGTCAACGAATAGAGGCCGGAAAACGCCCTTTTACTTTGGACCTAGAAAAGGAAGTGAAGCTGAAAGAAAGAAAAATAAGTAAGACTGATCCGGAAAGTGGCTACTACGTCAAAGGTGAACGAGAAAAACAATTTGCTTATTCTGCCCATACTTCATGCGACGACAACGGATTTGTTCTCAGCACCATCATAACTCCTGGAAATATTCATGACAGTCAAGTCGCCTTTCAACTCGTCAAACAATCGAAGAGACTTTTTCCTGAAATCAATTGTGTTGTCGCTGATGCCGGGTATAAGACACCTAAGTTTGTTCACTTTTTGACTCATTTGAACCTTCGACCTTGTTTGCCTTATTCAAGGCCCAAAGGGAAAAAGGGACTATTATCAAAAAACGAGTTTCTCTATGACGAGTATTATGATTGTTACATTTGTCCGCAGGATCAAATGCTCGATTTTTCAACAGTCACTCGAGACGGGTATCGTGAATACAAATCTGATCCAAAAGAGTGTGTCCACTGCCCTCTGCTAAACCAATGTACCAAAAGTAAAAATCATCAACGAGTCATCACGAGACATGTTTGGGGAGACTTAATGGATGAAGCGGAACATCTTCGTTTAACGGATCGGAATAAATCGATTTATAAAAAACGAAAACAAACGATTGAACGAATATTTGCGGATGCAAAAGAGAAGCATGGGATGCGTTGGACCAAGTATCGAGGCTTGGAAAAAGTCGCGACGCATACGATGCTGGTGTTTGCTGCAATGAATTTAAAGAAATTAGCCACTTGGCTATGGAAAGGCAAGAAGCCTTTATTTTTTTGTCCTGAATGTCGAAAGAAATCAGATAAAAAGACGTCCCAAACTCAAATTTCGAGTTTGGAACGTCTTTTGTCTACAGTCTGAAACGCAGCTTACGCTACGTTCCCTTCTTATTTTACTTCTCTCTTATATCCGTGAAATAGAAGATTCAAAATAATCGCAGATAAACTGCTCATCACGATTCCATTTCCTGTAAACATTTGAACTGTTTCTGGCAACTTAGCAAATAAAGTCGGCATCGCATTAAATCCTAAACCAAAACCAATTGAAATGGCAATAATCAAGAGATTTTTTTCATCGTTGTAATCAACTTTAGACAGCATCTTCATCCCTTGAACAGCTACCATACCGAACATTACCAACATCCCACCACCTAAGACAGGTTCAGGAATAATCTGGGCCAAAGCACCAACTTTTGGGAATAGTCCTAAGACAATTAAAAAAATGGCTGAAAAGTAGATTGGACGACGAGTTTTTATTCCCGATAATTGAACTAGTCCCACATTTTGAGAAAAGCCTGTGTAAGGGAATGTATTGAATAATCCCCCTAGAATAACCGCTAAACCTTCTGCACGATAGCCGCGTTTCAGATCGTCCTCCTTCACTTCTTTGCCAACGATATCGCCTAGAGCAAAATAAACTCCGGTGGATTCAACCATACTTACAATCGAAATAATAATCATTAATAAAATAGAAAATGGCTCAAACTTTGGTGTTCCGAAATAAAAGGGCTGGGGAACATGAAACATTGGCGCATGACCAATAGCTGCTAAATCAACTTGTCCCAAAAGGGCAGCCAAAATGGTTCCACCAACTAAACCGACTAAAACCGCAATTGAACGAACAAACCCTCGACCAAATATTTGAATAGCTAGAATCAAAATAATCGTTACGAAAGCTAAAATTAAATTCGTAGGGTCCCCAAACGTCTTATCAGCAGCATCGCCACCGCCCATTTTCGTAATAGCAACAGGAATCAATGTTAGTCCGATGGTTGTGATGACTGTTCCCGTTACGATTGGCGGAAATAATTTTTCTACCTTAGAAAAGAAGCCTGAGATCAGCACAACGAAAATCCCAGCAGCAATGATCGATCCATAAACCGTGCCAACTCCATGCGTTTGTCCAATCAAAATCAATGGTGCGACCGCTTGAATGGCACAACCTAGTACAACGGGTAACCCGATTCCGAAAAATTTATTAACTGTTAATTGCAGTAGTGTTGCCACCCCACACATAAAGATATCGATGGAAATCAGATAAGTCATTTGCGCTTCGTTAAAACCTAACCCTGTTCCAATCAAAAGTGGTACTGCTACTGCTCCTGCATACATCGCTAAAAGATGTTGCAAACCTAATACTGCTGATTTTCCATTTCCTGTCTCACTTGTCACTCTATGCGTCCTCCTCGATAAATGTAACTTTACCGTCATGTAAGGAAGAGATTCTAGCTAAGGATACAACAGGAATTCCCATGTCTTCAATTAACTGGCGCCCATCTTGGAAAGATTTTTCAATCAAAATTCCAATTCCGGCAACACTTGCTCCAGCTTGTTGGCATAGTTCAATCAATCCTTTTGCCGCTTGGCCGTTCGCTAAAAAGTCGTCGACTAATAAGACATTGTCCTCTGCAGAAAGGAATTTTCGAGAAATGGAAATAGTACTGGTTACTTGTTTGGTAAATGAATAAACAGAAGCCGTCAATAATTCTTCATCCATCGTTAAGCTCTTAGATTTACGTGCGAAAATCATCGGTACCTTTAGGGCTTGAGCAGCGTAGACCGCAGGTGCAATTCCAGAAGCTTCGATTGTCACTACTTTAGTGATCTTTTTATCTGCGAAAACCTCTGCCAACCGTTTACCCATTGCGTCCATCAATTCAGGATCTACTTGGTGAGTAATAAACTCATCAACTTTTAAGACACCTTCACCTAAAACACGGCCATTGTCTTTGATGCGATCTGTCAATTCTTTCATTATACTTTCCCCTTTTCTTGTCGTTTTTTGATTAATACAAAAAACGCACCTCATCTGCAAAGCAAAAAAGGTACGTTACCGTACGATTTTTACTTATAGTCTTGCGTTTACGGCACAAGGTAGAAACTGTCATCCATATTATGACGATATATAAGTTTACTTCTAATGAAAATTTTCATTGAAGTTTATGAAATATGAAAATTATTATATCAGATACAAATTAGGTGTAAACTAGAATTAATTTAAATGAGAAGATTTATACCTGACTAACATGATTGTTTAACCTTCTCAAAATTTCTTCCATTATATAAGAAGTTTATTCTGCGTTCAATTATGACGATTCAAAATAATTGGCAATCATCTAAGGATTTGAGATGATTAAATTAATAAATTAAAAGCAAGGAGAGTTCTACATTGATCGATTACTTTTCAATTTCGGAGGAAGGGGTTCGTCCACAGACGAATAAAGGAAATTGGATAGCTGTTTCCAATCCAACCCTCGAAGAAAAAGAACAATTACATAATTTATTTGAATTACCAAAAAATTTCTTTTCTTTAAACGAAAACTACTCCGATGTTTCTTTTTTTAAAAACTATTCGACAGAAAATGAAAAAAAACTGTGTTTGATGCTTTTTATCGATATCCAATCAATTGATGAGCCTGAATCATTGCCTTCTACTGTGACCGTTTTTCTAACATCAAATACATTAATAACTGTAAGTGAACAATCGTTGGTTACTGAAGTCTTGGACAACTACGAAGCGGAAATTTCTAGTAAAGCCGGAGGCATTTTACATATGATTCAGATCATCAACCGACATTATTTACTTTTTTTACACGAACAGCGTAAAATGATTGAAGAAATCAGTCGCGGTGCCTCAAACGGATCAAACAGGAATATATTAGAAAAGACAACTGATACCGAAAAGACACTTGTTTACATTGATAATCTATTAAAAGAGCAGAGCAAAACGATTAATTCTCTTCTAGACTCTAGTTTAGTCGCTTCAGATCGTGATTTAGCGATTGAGATCGAGTTGCAAACCAAACAAGCTACTACCTCCGTTCAAATTTATCGAGAGATGTTAAGTTCCATCAGCGGTCTAATCAATAGTATGATGGATCACCGTCTAAATCAATTGATGAAATTCCTAAATACAGCCTCCTTGTTGCTGGCATTACCGACATTAATTTTCAGCTTATGGGGAATTAATACTGGCGGGTTGCTCTGGCGAGATTCGGAGATCGGATCAATCATGGTCGTTTTATTAGCATTAATTGTTTCAATCGTTAGTGGTATTTATCTCTTTAAAAAGGATTATGATACTTAAAAAAGAAGTAACGGCAGATGCCGCTACTTCTTTTACTATGCTTATTTCAATTCATTAGCTACTGAAAAATGACCGATAACGTCAGTGATTCGATTTAAATCGACATTACCGCCAGATACGACAGCAACTACTTTTTTTCCATTTACATAATTATCGACTTTGCCTGAAAGTATAGCTGCTGTTGCCAGCGCACCTGCTCCTTCGACAACAATTTTCGTCCGTTGAATCAAGTCTTTCATCGCAAGTTCAATTTCATGTTCAGAAACTGTCACCATATCATCAACTAAATCTTCTACTACCTCATAAGTAAGATTGCCAGGAAATTCTACTGCACAACCATCGGCAATCGTAGGGGCTTTCTTGTATCCAACTTTATGACCCGCACGGAAGGAAGCCGTCATTCCATGAATATTATCTGCTTGGACCCCAATAATATTAATGTTCGGATTAAACGTCTTCATTGCAACTGCTATTCCCGCAATCAATCCGCCACCTCCGACAGGAACAATTACAGTATCAACATCCCATATAGAATCTAGGATTTCAAGTCCAATCGTGCCTTGTCCAGCCATAACGAATTCATCATCATAAGGCGGAATATAGGTTACTCCAGTTTCCTCAACGATTTTTTCGCAATAGGCTTTTGCATCGTCAAATCCTGAACCATGCAAAATGACTTTTGATCCATACCCTTCTGTGGCTTCAACTTTCGCTTTGGGAGCTGTTTCTGGCATAACGATCGTACTTTGAATCCCCAAAAGCTTAGATGTCAGTGCCACTCCTTGAGCGTGATTGCCGGCAGAAACTGCGATAACACCTTTATCTTTTTCCGCTTGTGTTAAATGAGCAATTTTATTAAACGCTCCGCGGAATTTGAATGAACCAGTAAGTTGCATATTTTCCAATTTCAAAAATACTTGCCCGCCTGTTTTAGCTGTTAGGAACATTGATTGAATCAATGGTGTTACCCGTCCATATTGTTTGACCACATTTTTCGCTTCATGAATATCTTCAATCGTGACAGGAAGCTTTGTCATTGTGCTAGTCATTACAGAACATCTCCTACTTCAGTATAAGCGACATCAATTGAATCCGCTAAAGCTTTAGAAACGACTTTACCATTGTAAACACTTAAACCAGATAATAACGATTCGTCAGATTTCAAAGCAGCCTCTAAACCTTTGACACTGACATCCTTAAGAAATGAAATGTTTCCTTTTGCTAACGCGATTGTTGCTGTTCTTGGTGTAGCCCCAGGCATGTTAGGAACGGCGTAATGAATAACACCATGTTTCGTGAACACTGGATCTGCATGATTAGTTGGTTTATCAATAGTTTCTACTGTACCGCCCTGGTCAATCGCGATATCGACAATCACTGAACCTGGCTTCATTGATTCAACCATATATTCTTTCACTAATTTTGGTGGTTTCGCTCCTGGAATTAAGACAGTAGAAATAAATACATCTGCTTCTTTAATTTTTTCTTCTAAGTTTTCAGTATTTGAAACAATGACATCAACATTGTGGTCTTTATATCGATCTTCCAATTGTTTCATGCGTTTTTCATTTACTTCAAGAATAATTACATGACATCCAATACCAACAGCCATATCAGCGGCGTTTTCAGCGGCATTTCCTCCACCTAAGATGACCACTGTTCCAGCTTCAACGCCATCAATACCAGGAAGTAAAATTCCTTCGCCGCCATGTTGTTTTTCCAAATAGTATTGACCTAAATTCACTGCACGACGTCCAGCGATTGCACTCATTGGTTTCAATAATTCTAAAACGCCGTTGATCGAAATATTTTCACCGGATAAAGCCGTAACGCCAACTTCCATCATTTTCTCAACACACGCTTTGTTTGCTGCTAGATGTAAAAAGCCCCAAATAATTTGACCCTTCTTGAAATAGTGATATTCACTTTCCATTGGTTCCTTCACTTTTACAATCAAGTCTGCTGTCCAGGCTGTATCTGTGTCAACAATTTTTCCGCCGGCTTCAACATATTGTTCATTTGTAAAGCCTGAACCCGCTCCAGCATTATTATCAACGAGTACTTCGTTTCCTGCTGCTACTAAAATCTTTACATTTTCAGGTGTCATTCCGACACGTGCTTCACCTTGTTTTGGATCTTTAATTACACCGATTTTCATAAGAAATCACTCCTAAAAGGTTAATATTGAAGTTTTTTAACTTCAGAACATGTTTAATATATCACAATCCATTCTAGAAGCAACGATCATGCACCAAGTGTTATTGATATCTCATTATTATAGATAGCCCCTTCATTTATTTGACCATTAAAGACAAAAAAACGCCTGTATAAAGGCATTTCAAAATAAGAACACTTTCATTTTATCTTTTTAATTTCTCTTCAAAAAGTTTTTTTAATAAAAAGTTTGAAAACGTAGTCAATCATTTTATGTGATTTTTCTCATTTGCAATACTTTTCATTTTGTTATTTTAGACAAAACAAAAGCTGAGGATTACTCCTCAGCTTTTGTTTGACAATCTGGACATAAACCATAAACCTCTAATCGATGCTTATTGATTTGATAACCTGTCAATTTACTAGATGCCATCTCTACGTCTTCTAATCCAGGATAGAAAAAGTCGACGATCTTCCCACATTCTGTACAAATTGCATGATAGTGCTGCTTGTTTGTGAAATCAAAGCGACTAGCTGCATCACCATAGTTCATTTCTTGAACGATTCCAATTTCAACGAATTTTCTCAAGTTGTTGTAGACTGTCGCCACACTCATATTTGGGAAGCGGCCTTCTAACGAACGGAAAATCTCATCAGCCGTTGGATGATTGCGGTACTCAATTAAATACTCTAAAATGGCATAACGTTGTGGGGTAATGCGAACTCCGCCGGCCTTTAATTCTTTGACCGCTTGATCAACTGCCTCATTTACCATATAAGCCCCTCCTGTTTTGATTCTATATTAAAATGATACTATTATCTGAGGGGAAATACTAGCTGGATTCAAAAATTAATATTTTTCATAAAATTATTGGTTAAATTGAAATAATTCAGTGGATAAGTAACGTTCACCGTTATCTGGGAGTAAAACCAATATTTTTTGATCGGAAGTCATTTTCTTCGCTATATCGATCGCTGCAAACAGCGCAGCACCAGAAGATATACCAACTAAAATGCCTTCTTTTTTCGCAATTTCTCTAGCAGTTTCCATAGCATCATCACTTTTAACCGGTAAAACTTCATCATAAATGTTAACATTTAATATACTGGGAATAAAACCTGCGCCAATGCCTTGAATTTTATGAGGCCCCGCTTGTCCACCTTCCAATACAGGTGATTCTTCAGGTTCTACTGCATAAATCTTGATATTGGAGTACATACGTTTCAGTTCATTTCCCACTCCTGTGACCGTACCACCCGTTCCAACTCCTGCAACGAAAGCGTCTAATCCGTTCTTTTCAAAAGCGTTAACAATTTCTTTAGCCGTAGTTTCTTCATGGACCTTTGGATTTGAGGGATTGTCAAACTGTGCTGGGACAAAACCATGTTTTTCTTCAGCTAATTCTTTAGCCTTTGCGATTGCTCCCTTCATCCCATCAGCACCAGGGGTAAGAACTAAATTCGCACCATAAGCTTGCATTAGCTTGCGGCGTTCTACACTCATTGTTTCAGGCATGACTAACATCACAGGATAACCTTTTGCCGCTCCTACCATTGCTAGACCAATTCCAGTATTCCCTGATGTAGGTTCAATGATCATCATTCCGGGCTTTAATGCACCTTTTTTTTCGGCATCTTCAATCATTCTTAAAGCAATTCGATCTTTAACACTGCCACCAGGATTAAAAGACTCTACCTTTACATAAACTTGTGCCATCTCATCGGTTGTCATGTTTTTAAGCTTTACAATTGGTGTTTCACCAATTGTGTCCAAAATAGATTGATAAATTTTTGTCATCTGTCCTCGCTCCATTTCTTACCTTATGTAAGTTATCTTAACGAATAATTAGGGAAGATGCGAGAAATTCGACTTTAATTTTTGTATAATATCATTTTTTTTAAAGAGGAATCTCTAGCTCAGCCTAATTTTTGAAGCCATCAAAACATCCATTACCAAGTCATTGAAACATGAGCCGTATGAAAAATAAAGGACTATTAAAAAGATGGAACAAATTGCCCCATCTCAAAAATGTTAAATGACGATTGTATCTCCAGGCATGATTGTTGAATCAGTATTCCAACCGTTATCTGCCAATAGTTGATCGACACTAATATTAAATTTTTCTGCAATTCCCCAGATTGAATCTCCTGATTGAACCGTATAAGATTGACCGCTAGCTGAAGTAGCTGTTTGCTGAGTACTTTGAGCCGCTGAGGCATTTTGTGTCTGACTTGAAGTCTCAACAGCCGTTCCTGCTCCAGGTGTATCAAAACGAGTCAAATTATAGCTTTGAATTAAAGAGATTAATTTTCCGGCATAACCAGGATCAGTAGCGTAGCGACCCGTTAAGTACACTGCCGCATCTTGGTAGCTATTTGTATGACTTTTTCGTGCACCTGCATAGTAAGAACCAGTTAGAAGACTAGCATGAGCTTGAAATGACTCGGCATAACTGTTGTAAACAGCAAATGGTTCATTCATCGTTACCCATTGTCCATTCAAGTATTCTTGGGTACTCATTGAAACTGATGGGCCGCCGCTGTATTCTTTAACACCAAATAAATTGTAATAAGGTGCCGCTGATAGCTGCGATGTACCAAATCCAGTTTCAACTAAAGCTTGCGCAACCATAATAGAGGCATAAAGATCATTTGAAGCAGATACTTGCATTGCAGAAGCACCTAATTGTTCAATAAACGCAGATTGGTTCTGTGTCTGTCCCATTTCAGCTGCATGTGCCTTTATATTGTGTGTAGTCAGAACAGCAGGTGAAAGAATCATCGCTGTACCTAGAATAGGAACTGTTCTTTTCACCGTTTTCATTCGTTTTTCCCTTTGTTGAGTTTGCATATATTTATATTTTTCGGTACGGGTTTTAAATTGGTTCATTATATACCTCCAAGAAACCTTTCCAAGCTCTTCATTTTTAATTACTTTAAAAGTATAATGCAAGAACAAATAACAAACAATTTAAACACCGTAAATTCACTAATTTGTCATTATATCGTAACATCCGTAACGAAAAAGTTGTTATGTTTCCGTTTTTCTACACTTGATTTTTTTATTTTAGCAGAATAAATACTAACAGTAGAAAAAAGAATGAAACGGCACGATCAATTACATGCTGTTTCATTCTTAATTTCTAATTTTATTTTGATTACAAAATTATTTTATTCGTCCAATGGTTGATTCTGAAATGCCAATTGATCATCAAATAATTCGATGGAAACTTTGGTTTTCGGCATTACCCGACCAGCAATAATTTCTTTTGCCAGCGGCGTTTCCACTTCTCGTGTAATGAAACGTTTCAAGGGACGAGCACCATATTGTGGTTCATAAGCTTTTTCTGCGATCCAACTTTTCGCATCCTCAGTGATATCCAGTTGAATCTCCTGTTCTTCCAAACGATGAGATAAATGCTGCACGATTTTCTCAACAATGCCTTTCACATCTTCTAAGCTTAATGGTGTGAATAGAATTGTATCATCGATTCGATTCAAAAATTCTGGTTTGAAATGTCCGCGCAACATGCTTAATACCTGTTCTTTAGTAGTTTCAGGAATTTTACCTTCAGCGGTTACACCATCCAACAATACTTGAGAGCCAATATTGCTAGTCATAATCAATACGGTGTTCTTAAAATCAACTAAACGACCTTTAGAATCCGTCAATCGTCCGTCATCTAGAACTTGTAATAAAATATTAAACACATCTGGATGAGCTTTTTCGATTTCATCTAACAAAATGATCGTGTAAGGATTTCTCCGAACTGCTTCGGTCAATTGACCGCCCTCTTCATAACCAACATAACCTGGAGGTGCCCCTACTAACCGTGACACAGAATGTTTCTCCATATATTCGCTCATGTCGATTCGTACCATATGATCCTCTGAATCAAATAGATTTTCAGCTAAAGCTTTTGCAAGTTCCGTTTTTCCCACACCAGTTGGTCCTAAGAATAGGAATGAGCCCAATGGACGATTTGGATCTTGTAGCCCCGCACGTGAACGTAATACAGCATCGCTCACGGCATCAATGGCCTCATCTTGACCAATTACTCGTTTGTGCAAGGTGCTATTCAAACTTAATAGCTTTTCACGTTCACCTTCGACCAATTTGGTTACAGGAATTCCTGTTAATCGTCCAACCACTTGCGCAATTTCATTTTCTGTAACTGATTCTTGCACCATCTTGATGTCATTCTTTTTATTTTTTTCTTCTAATTCAGCTAACTCTTTTTCCAAATTAGGAATCGTACCATGCCGTAATACAGCTGCTCGCTCTAAATCATAATTGTTCTCTGCATCTTCAAGTTCATGTTTTGCTTGATCAATTTCCGCCCGTTTGTTTGATACCACATTGACTTCTTCTTTTTCCGTTTCCCATTGCAATTTCATTGCATTCGTTTCTTCGCGAAGATCAGCCAGTTCTTCTTGCAAGTTTTCTAAACGTTTCTTACTAGCATCGTCGCTTTCTTTCTTCAGAGCAGCCTCTTCGATTTCCAGTTGCATTAATCGGCGAGTGACCTGATCAAGCTCTGTCGGCATCGAATTCATTTCTACGCGAATGCTGGCACTGGCCTCATCGACTAAATCAATGGCCTTGTCTGGCAAAAAGCGATCTGTGATATAGCGATCCGATAGTGTTGCTGCAGCAACTAAGGCATTATCATGAATATTTACACCATGATGAATTTCAAAGCGTTCTTTTAATCCACGTAATATACTGATCGTATCTTCAACTGTTGGTTCCTTCACCAATACTTTTTGGAAACGGCGCTCTAACGCCTTATCTTTTTCCATATATTGACGGTATTCATCCAGTGTTGTAGCACCAATCAAATGCAACTCACCACGAGCTAACATCGGTTTTAAGATATTCCCAGCGTCCATACTACCTTCAGTTTTTCCAGCCCCAACGATATTATGGATTTCATCAATAAACAGTAAGATTCGACCATCCGATTTTTTTACTTCCTTTAAAACCGCTTTAAGTCGTTCTTCAAACTCCCCGCGGAATTTGGCTCCAGCAATTAATGAGCCCATATCCAAAGAAAAAACCGTTTTGTCTTTTAAATTTTCTGGTACATCTTTTCGAACAATACGTTGGGCCAATCCCTCAACAATAGCTGTTTTACCTACACCAGGTTCTCCAATCAACACAGGATTATTTTTGGTTTTTCGCGAAAGTATTCGGATAACATCACGAATTTCTTCATCACGTCCAATGATTGGGTCTTGTTTGCCATTTTTAACCTGTTGAACTAAGTCAACGCCATATTTTTCTAGTGCTTTATACGTTTCTTCTTGATTTTGTGAGGTCACTCGATCCCCTCCTCGCATTTCTTCTATATTTTTTTGTACTTCGCGTTCATTTAGACCTTGCTGATTCAAATATTTCGTCAAGGAATAATTTTTCAATTTCATCAAGGCTAGAATGACAATTTCTGTTGATAAGAAATCATCTTGAAATTTTTCACGTAACTGATCAGCTTCATTTAATAAATTAAAAAGATTCTGACTGATATTTTGACCATATTGAACATTGCCACCACTGACAGTTGGATATTCATCCAATACTTTGTCAACTTCACGTTCAAATTGTTCCACATCAATCCCAGCGTCCGTATAAAAATTGCGACCAAAGTGATTAGTCTGTAGAAAGATTTTCCAAACATGAGCGATGTCAATTTCCTGATGATGTCTTGTCACCGCAATTTGCTGAGCTTCAGCAATTGCTTCTTGTAAGGTTGTCGTCATTTTTTCGATATTCATAAGCATACCTCCGACATAATTATTCATTTACATTAATAGTATATAACTATGGTCAGTAAAGGTCAAACATTTTACCTTTTAAAATCAAAGTTTATTATTATGAAGAAAAACAAAATAATGCTACAATTCTCTCATTAATAGAAAGAGAGTGATTCAATGATTTCACGCGTGATTGGATTTGAAAAAGGGTTTGCGCTCTCAAGCGGAAACCATTTTGAAACTTACGAAGTCATGCTTCCTAAACTAAATAAAACGGATCTTGTCGTTAAAAATATGGCGACCTCTATTAACCCAGTTGATACAAAATTAAGACAGACTGGTAAAGGAACGCCACAACCACACGTTTTAGGCTTTGACAGTGTGGGGGTTGTTACTCAATTAGGGAGTGCAGTAAAGCATCTTGAAATCGGCGACCGTGTCCTTTTTGCCGGTACCACTAAAAGATTCGGTAGCTATAGCGAACATCAAGTCGTTGATTCCCGCATCGTCGCAAAGTTACCTAATGGAATTTCAACGGATGAAGCCGCTGCCATGCCCTTAACCTTCATCACCGCTTATGAGATGTTATTTGAAAAAATGGATTTGGTTCCTAATGAAAATCAAAACAATGGGACAATTTTGATAATCAACGGTGCCGGAGGTGTTGGTTCTATTGCGACTCAACTAGCTAAATGGGCAGGATTAACAGTCATCACGACAGCTTCTCGCAAAGAAAGTAAAGATTGGTCAGAAAAAATGGGCGCTGATCATATCATTGACCATCATAAGGATTTGACCAAACAACTTAAAAAAATCGGCTATCAATCACTGCCTTACATTTTGATTCTTCATTCCACTGATCGTTATTTTGAAGAGATGAGTGATTTGTTGGAACCCTTTGGTCACTTGGGTTCGATCGTTGAATCAAGCAAAGACTTAAATCTAGCAAAATTAAAGAATAAATCTGGCAGTTTTGACTGGGAATACATGTTTGCTAAAACAGACTTTGATCATAATACTGCTTCACAAGGTGCCATTTTAGCATTACTAGTTCAGCTACTGCAGGAGAAAAAGATTCAAAGCACTTTGACCAAGATAATCCCTGGATTTACACCTGAGGTCTTTTATCAGGCACATCAATTCGTAGAAGAAAGTACTATGATTGGTAAACTTGTGGTTCATTACTAAAATAAAAAGAAGTTAACGCTCATTAGTCGTTAACTTCTTTTTTAGCTTCTTTGATTTCATGATTGATTTGTCGCTGCTTGTTGAATAGTACATAAATCATCCCAATCAGAAACGGCAGCAAATATGTCGCGTATCTGTACAATAACAATGAAGACACCGCATCTACCCTGCCAACAACGTTTCGGAAAAGTAAAACATAAACAAACTCAAAGCCACCGATTCCGCCTGGAGCCGGCAACACACCGCCGATAATCACCGTAAAACTGATGAAAGCCACTGTTAGCCAAAGATCAATAGTAGGATAATCCTGAACCAAAATGAAATATGGTAATGAATACCAAACAACCAGCTTTGCCATATTTGAGAAAAACACGCGAATAACAGAACGACGATCACGAATAAACGTTTTGATCGCTCCCCGTAAAGAATAAACTTGATTATTTACCTGGTCGACGACATCCCGTAATTTTTTACGTTTAAACAAACGATTGCAGATGATTACTAATAGCACCTGAGCGTTAATATTTAAACTCAAAATCAGCAAGCCAGAAATAATCACCAAGGTTACCAAAATCCCTGCCAACACCAAAAAGATCCCGTTTGAAATATGTTCTTGAATCGCATCGCTTTTTACGATTAAAAAAACCAATGCCCAAACCATTAAAGCGACTTTATACGTGACCATTCTTAAAGCACTCGTCCCTGTCCCTTCAGAATACCTCAGATCTTTTTTGTGATAGTAAATAACCTCAGATACGATTGATCCTGTACCAAATGTGATGACACGATAGAAAGTTGCATATGCTGATGCAAAGAAACCATCTCGAATGGTAAATTCTGGGTTAAATTCACCCGCGATATTTTTAATCGTGTACCCTTCAATTACTTGACTAATTAAACCAAGTCCTGTCACACCTAAAAGGACCGGCAAAGAAGTTCTGCCTAATTCAGTAAAAATATCACTTAGCGAATCGCGAATAACAAAAACAATAATACCGATCATAACCACAAACACTAAGATATTTAGAATCAATTTACGATTAATTGATAAATTCATTTATTTGCCTCATTTTTTCTTTATTGCTATAGACTAACACATACGAATGAGCAAAAAAAGAAAAAGCTTCAAGTTTCCTCAAAGCTTTTTCAGAAAAAAATTATTTAGCGTTATTTTCAATGATCTTCACAATTACATCAACAGCTTTTTCCATCGTTTGTAATGAGACAAATTCAAAACGTCCATGCATGTTTTCTGCACCCGCAAAAATATTAGGTGTAGGAATACCCATGAATGAGATCTTAGAACCATCTGTTCCTCCGCGAATTGGTTCAATAACTGGTTTTACATCTACCTCTTCCATCGCGCCTTTAGCTAGATCAATGACACTCATATCCTTTTCAATGATTTCGCCCATGTTGTAATATTGATCATACATGTTAATTTCAACCCGCTCTTGATCGAACTGGCTGTTCATTTTCGTTTGAAGATCCGTAATCATTTGCTTACGTTCCTCAAATTTATCACGATCATGATCGCGAATAATGTAAGTCATTTTCGCTTCTTCCACATTACCATTTAAAGCTAATAAGTGGAAAAATCCTTCGCGTCCATCCGTTTTTTCTGGTCGATCGCCTTCTGGTAATTGATTGTGGAAATCAATCGCCATTTGCAAAGCATTGATCATTGTATTTTTAGCCGTTCCAGGATGAACATTTTTACCATGCATTGTAATTTCAGCTTGCGCCGCGCTAAATGTTTCATATTGCAATTCACCAATTGGTCCGCCATCCATTGTATAAGCAAAATCTGTGTTGAATTGTTTTACATCGAATTTATCTGCACCAATACCGATTTCTTCATCAGGACCAAAGCCGACACGTACTTCTCCGTGTTTGATTTCAGGATGAGCAATTAAATACTCCATCGCTGTCATAATTTCAGCAATTCCTGATTTGTCATCAGAACCAAGTAACGTTGAACCATCTGTTGTGATCAATGTTTGACCAGCATAATTTTTTAAGTTAGGAAAATCCTTTACATTCAATGTATATTTTCCATCAGCGTCTAGTTTAATTGTAGATTCACCATCATAATTCTCAACGATTTGAGGATTAACTCCATCAGCGTTGAAATCTGCTGTATCCATATGAGAGATAAAACCGATAGTCCGCGCCTCTTTGTCAAGGTTGCTTGGCAAAGTAGCAATCACATAACCGTTATTTTCATTGTAGGTAATATCCTGCATGCCAATTTCTTTTAATTCCTTCATCAGCTCATGGGCAAAAGACACCTGTGTTTGAGTTGTTGGTGTTGTGGTGCTTGTCGCATCAGAACGAGTTTCTGTCTTAACATAGTTTAAAAAACGCGGTAATAAATTTTCGTACATCTTACTCTCTCCTTTAATGCTATTTATTTAAATGAAAAAGGGTTTGTGGAGGTCTCAGAAACAAAGAAATCAACCTTCCAATCCTCTTCATTTTTCCATTGATTAAATAAGTCCACCATTTTTTCTTTACATAGGGACTCAATGTAGTGTCCTGGATCAATTACCAACATTCCTGTCTCTTGCATGTCATGGGCGGTATGGTAGTAAACATCTCCAGTAATATAGACATCTGCTTTCGCTGCTAAAGCATCCCGGTAAAATTTTTCTCCGCTTCCTCCGCATATTGCTACTCGCTTGATTGTTTTCTTTACTTTATGTGGGTAAATAACGCGTAAACCTTCCAAATGGAAAGTTTCTTTCACTTTCGCTATAAAATCCTCCGTAGAAACAGCTTCCTTCAACTCTCCAACTCGACCGATTCCATAATTTTCAGCTAGATTATCCAACTGATAAATATCGTAAGCCGGTTCTTCATACGGATGAGCCTTCAGCATAGCTGACACAACTTGCGTTTGTTTCGTCTCAGGAAAAATCACTTCGATTTTGCTTTCTTGAACTTGCTCCGGAACATTTGCCGAACCAATAGTTGGATTCGCTTGATCATTTGGTGTAAATCGACCAGTACCGTTTACAGTAAATGAAGTTGAGTGATAATCTCCTTGCTGTCCCGCGCCAGCTTTTGCCAAAGCCTCACGCATTTTTTTAGCATCCGTTTGCGGAACATAAACCGCCAGCTTTTTCATCTTAATCGTATGAGTAGGAATCAAATATTCTGTATCATAAACATCTAATGCTTCACAAAACCAATCATTCAAGCCATTATCAATAATGTCCATATTGGTATGTGCTGCATAAACCGCTATGTCATGTTTGATTAAATCAGCATACATCTTAGTTTGGACATCATCTGTCGTTAAACGAGAGACCGGACGAAAAATCGGTGGATGCTTCACAACCAGAAGGTCAATCTTCTTTTCAATCGCTTCTGCAACAACAGCAGGGCGAACATCCAAGCTCATCATGATTCGATTGACTTCTTTGTTTAAGGTGCCAATATGCAAACCCACCGGATCGCCATCTTCGGCCAACCATTCGGGACAATATTGATCAAAACGCTGGATAAACTCACTTCCCTGCATCTGCAAGTACCTCCTTAATCCATTCAATTTCCTGCATAACTTCACGAATTTTTTCCGCAACATCCTGGTCACTCTGATGTAAACTGTTTAAGATCTTTTCCTGCTTGTTTAACTTGTGCTGCCATTTTCCGACAAAAACAGGGGCTTTTGTTTTCAATAAAACAGGTCCAAAGAAAATTTCTTTATCCGTGTAGGTAGGCTGATTCGACTTCTTATCCGCAACGATGATTTCATAAACCTTATTGTTCTCTTCTATAATAGATTCATTCGTAATTGTATATCCTTCACTTATCAACCATTGACGTAATTGTCGTTCACCGACATTCGGCTGTAAAATCAACCGTTCCTCTCCGGATAGACGTTGTTTTTCTTTTCCTCGTTGTAGGATATCACGAATCAAGACACCGCCCATCCCGCAAATTGTAATAGCAGAAACCTGATCACTCAACGATACCGCTTCAAGTCCATCGGCTAAGCGAACATCAATTTTATTCTCTAATCCATACTTTGCTACCTGTTTTTGGGCAGATTTATACGGACCAACTACAACTTCTCCCGCAATGCCGTAAGAAATTTTCCTTTGCAGCATCAAAGCAACGGGCAGATAAGCATGGTCTGAACCTATATCTGCTAAACGAGCATCTTGTGGCACAAACTCTGCTGCTTTTTGTAAACGAATTGATAAATCTTTAGCATTCATTTTTTCACATCCTAAAAGTAATTATAACACTCCTTAAAAAAAGCGCCCCTGAAAAAGTGCTAAATGATAGCGCTTTTTAATAGGACGTTTTCCTTTTTCTAAGAATTTTTTCTTTTTTAACCGTTTCTACGATTTTCTCCAGTTACTGTTATTTCTTTACTTAAGTAACGGACTCGCTCCATTATTCGTTTCGCTTTTAGTACATCCTCATTTCCATTTTTTGTAAGCGAAAGGTAGGATTCCAAATCATCCATATTAGTATTTGAAGAGAAAAATGTCGGAAGTTGTTCTTGCATTCGGTGTTGTAAAATCACTCCTAACACTTCATCACGAATCCACTCGCTCATTGATTCAGCTCCAATATCATCAATCATTAGTATCTGTGCTTTCTTAACTGAATTTAATTTAGGACCCACTTGATCATTAGAAATAGCTTGCTTCATTTCACCAGCAAACGTTGGAAAATGAACAAGTGTAGTTTCAAAACCTCTTAAAGCAAGCTCGTGAGCAGCAGCTCCTAAGAGATATGTTTTACCTACACCAAAGGTTC
This sequence comes from Enterococcus sp. DIV0756, assembly GCF_051710745.1. Taxonomy (NCBI): domain Bacteria; kingdom Bacillati; phylum Bacillota; class Bacilli; order Lactobacillales; family Enterococcaceae; genus Enterococcus; species Enterococcus sp. DIV0756. The sequence continues at coordinate 1,860,102 of NZ_JBIOLF010000001.1, forward strand.
CGACTAAATATAATGCTTTGTGAAAATCTTTAGGTCTTTGAGTATATTCTTTTATGAACTTCATTATAGCATCGATGGCATCATTTTTTCCTTCAGTCCAATCAACAGTACTTATTGAAGCATTACGTATATCTTTTGGCATATTCAGTGCATTAATTCTGCTTCGTATTTCGACATCCCGCTTCATACGAAGTAATTCATCTGTTGGAACATATATAACATCTACGAAATGAAAATTCAGACTTAATTGCGGCTCATAGCCTGGTGCAATCATTGTAGGATCTGATGCTAAATACTTTTTCTTTTCTTGTACAAATTCATACAATTTTGCAAATGATTTTTCAATATCCTCTTGGGATAGCTTATCTTTATGTTTTTCAATAAATTGACGAACATCCGGATGATCCAAAATTTCTTCCATCATTTGGCGGTAGCGTCCATCGACGCCTCGGCTCATAATTATACGATTCAATTCTTTACCAACATCTTCCATTAATCATCACCATCCCTTCTCATGAACTCTGCCATTCTGCGTTTTACTTCCGCTTCCTTTTCTGCACTTACTTTTTTTGGTTTTGGAGGATTTTTTATATATTCAGGTAAATCCCTTCTCAAACCAGTATTTCGATGATGAGATTTCGATTTGTCTACTTGTGATTTACCTATAAGTTTATTACCGTCATTTCTCATATAAAGAATAGCTTCTTCTGGGGTTCTAACATTATTTTGCGCCCAAGCATTTGAAACACTATCAAGATAATTTTTATTGATTCCTGTGTTTTTCTTAATTACTAAAATATAATGTATCATCATATTTATTACACTTGAATCAAAAATATTTCGTTTTATCAATTTGTCTAATAATGTGACTTCTCCGTCATAAACAAAGCCTCCTTTAGCATTTTTTATTGAACTTATAAAATCTATTGGAGTAAGTTCTTTGCTTTGTTTGATAAGTTCTAATTCTTTTGAATTAAATTTTTCATTAATAGATACATTTTTCTTTTTGTCAATTCTTTTCAATGCAGGATTAGGTCTATTCTCTTTATCTACTAATTTTCTTAAATAGCTGAGATTTAATCCATCTTTTTCGGCCACTGTCGCATTTGCAACATAACGAGCCATGTCTAACGGGTTTAAGCCATAAAGAATTTGTAGTTGTTTGACATTAAACTGTTCTTCGGGAGTAAGAGATATCTTATATACCTGTAATAATTGTTGCGTAAACAGTTTCCAATTAGATTCTTCCTCTGTTGTAAAATCACTCTGAGTTTGCTCCAAAATATCACTTTGACTATCAAATGAAGTTTCATCCAAACGATACACTTCAAAAAAGCGCTTTGTAATGTTTTGGGCACTACTCATGTCAAAAACTTTTGGTTTAAATCTTTCTACTAAACGATCATAGCGAGTTCTCCCAATTTTTTCAATCAATAAAAAACTCAATAGTTGATCTTGAAAAAAATCTATAGAATCTGAAGGAGTCATCAATTGGTAAATCAAGTTCATACCTATACTTTCATCTTCTAATTTATATGTTCTCAATAGACCAATACCTTCAAGTTTTTCTCTTGCTTTTATCATACTTGATAACCCAATATCAATTGCCGCTAATAGTTCTGCATGCATTAAAGCAGGACTTTTTCTTTCTATTGTGACATCACTCGCAAGATTCAAATATAAACTTAACGCCTTACTTCCGATAATTGGCTGGTATAAGTAAAGCAGCGCATCTTGTTTGCTTTGATCAAGTTGTGGCTCGCCGTAGACCGTGTAAAAGGTACTGGGTTTTAGTTCTTCTGCCACTAAAAAGCCTCCTACTCTTCATCCGTTGATTTGGCTTTGTCAACGATCTCTTGTAATTCCTTTAAGAATACTGACATGTCTTTAAACTGTCGATATACACTCGCGAAACGGATATACGCAATTTCATCGACCTCCATTAAGTCCTCCATGACAAATTCTCCGATTTGGCTAGTTAGAATTTCATTTTCTCCCATGCTGCGAACACGATTTTCTACGTGATCCACGATTTGTTCCATTTGTTCCATCGCTACTGGACGTTTCTCTGCAGAACGAATCAATCCACGCAAGATTTTGTCACGACTAAATTCTTCGCGATCACCATTGCGCTTCACAACTAATAACGGGGCAGCTTCGATACGTTCAAAGGTCGTAAAACGAAATCCGCAGCTTTCACACTCTCTTCTACGGCGAATTGCTCGCCCATCATCTGTCTGTCGACTATCAATTACTCGAGAATTATTATGATTACATCTTGGACAACGCATAATTCCACCTACACTTTCTTTATATTGGACAAATTCACTAATTATATGTGAATAATTATTTTGTTTATATAACAAGAGTTTACCATAACCAGTCCACTAAAAAAAGCGTCGTAAAGCTACGACGCTGAATTCTTTAAGAAACAAATTTGTTTTTCTTTAACCAATCTAAGACCTGTTCTTTGGTTCTTTCTTGAGAATCACAATTATCAAATACAATGTCCGCTCGTTTTTTCTTTTGCTCCAGTGAAAGTTGACTATTAATCCGAGCCAAAGCAGCTTTTTCGGAGAGATCATTTCTATTCATTAATCGTTTCAATTGAATTTCTGGCGTGACATAGACAACTGCCACTGCACTCATCATCGCTTCATAATGTCCCTCGAATAAAAGCGGAATATCCACAATCACTAAATCACTCTTGTTTTTTGCTTCAACGGTTTGTTTTTCGATCTCTCCTCGAATAAACGGATCAAGTGTTTTGTTTAATACTTGTCGTTTTTGCTCATTTTGAAAAATTAATGCTCCTAGTTTTTTACGATCTAGACTGCCGTCTTTTTGTAGAATTTCTGATCCGAACATTTCTTCTAAAGCGTTTAATCCTTCACTTCCCGGCTCAACCACTTCGCGAGCCACAATATCTCCATCAACAACTGGGAAGCCTTCTGTTTTAAAAAAATTAACGACGGTCGATTTTCCACTAGCGATTCCACCAGTGACACCTAATACGAAGCTCATTTCTTACACCTTCTTCAGTTTTTGACAATGAGGACATAGATGTGTTCCTCTCTGCGCTACTTTAATTTTAATAATGGGTGTGCCGCATCGCGAGCATGGTTTTCCGGTTTGCCCATAGACATGCAACTCCTGTTGAAAGTGACCTGCCTCTCCCAACGCATTTAAATACGTTCGAATCGTCGTTCCCCCAGCTTTTTTCGCTTTTCCGATCACCTCGATAATCGCTTCACGTAAATGACCGACTTTTTGTGAGCTCAATGTATTTGCGGGTTGTTCAGGATGAATCTTAGCCAACCAGAGCACCTCATCAACGTAAATGTTCCCTAAGCCTGCCACTACCTTTTGATTTAGTAATAAGGGCTTGATCATGGTTGAAGCCTTCTTCAATTTAACCTTAAAATCAGCTAAATCAAAATCTGTATCTGTTGGTTCCGGGCCTAACTGCATCAAACCTTTATATTCCTTCGCCATTCCTTTTTTCAATAAAGCCATTCGACCGAATTTTCGTACATCATGATAAATTAGCTCAGATCCATCAGTAAAAATGAAACGGACATGGCTGTGTTTGTCTAGAGTAGTCGGTTGATCAAAATATTCATATTTTCCTTCCATCCGTAAATGTGACACCATTTCATAATGAGAAAATTTAAAAATTAAATACTTTCCACGTCGATCAACCGTTTTAATTGTTTCGCCAATTAATTGTTGTTGAAAAATTTCGACTTCTGGAAATTCTATAATACGTGGCCAATAGACGTCTACTTTGGTAATTGTCTTGCCCTTAACTAAAGAAACTAGCCCCTTTCTGACTGTCTCAACTTCTGGTAATTCTGGCATAATATTTCACTCCTAAACCAAAAAGCTGGAATCTCTCCCAGCTTTCTATTATTTTGCTTCATACCACGTTTTACCCCAATTACTGTCAGTTAACAACGGAACATCCAACTGAACGGTATTTTCCATTACTTCCTTCACTAACTTATCTAATTGTTCCAATTCACTTTCTGGAACTTCAAAGACCAGTTCATCGTGTACTTGCAATAGCATTGTTGCCTGTAATTTTTCTTCCTTCAAACGTTTAGCCATTTCGATCATCGCTAGCTTCAAAATATCTGCTGCACTACCTTGAATCGGCGTGTTGATGGCCGTCCGCTCTGCGAATGAACGAAGATTGAAGTTTCTTGCATTGATATCTGGTAAATAGCGTCGACGATTATAAAGTGTTGCCGCATAGCCTTTATCTTTTGCCTCACGCACACTTTCTTCCATGTAGCGTTTCACATCAGGATAGTTTTCAAAATACGTATCAATATACTCTTGCGCTGCCTTACGCGTAATCCCTAAATTTTGCGATAAGCCATAATCGGAAATACCATAAACGATTCCGAAGTTTACTGCTTTGGCATTGCGTCGCATATTCGGTGTCACTTCATCTTCAGTGACATTGAAGACTCGCATCGCGGTACTAGTATGGATATCCATCCCATCTCGGAACGCCTGTTTCAAATGCTCATCACCAGAAATATGTGCGAGAACTCGTAGTTCAATCTGTGAATAGTCAGAAGAATAAATCACCCAGTTTTCATCGCGAGGGACAAAAGCCTGACGAATCTTTCGACCTTCTTCCAAACGAATCGGAATATTTTGCAGATTAGGATCAACTGAACTTAATCGACCTGTTTGCGTCAAGGTTTGAATATAGCGAGTGTGAATTTTATTATCACTTTGAATCACCTTTAATAAGCCTTCAACATACGTTGATTGAATCTTTGCGATTTGACGATAATTTAAGATATGTTCAACGATTGGCGCTTGTTCACGTAACTGTTCTAATACGTCGACAGCCGTAGAATAACCCGTCTTCGTTTTCTTAATAACGGGCAGATTCATTTTTTCAAACAAAATTACACCTAACTGTTTTGGTGAATTGATATTGAATTCTTCGCCTGCTTCTTGATAGATTTTTTCTTCAATTTCCTGTAGACGTTTTGAAAATTCTCCCCGCATTCCCTGTAAGGTTTGGGCGTTAACGGTTATCCCAGCAATTTCCATTTCTGCTAAAATACGAGAAAGTGGTAGTTCCATTTGATAAAATAGCTTATCCTGTTTCTTTTCTTCCAATTCTTTCTCTAACTTATCGTTTAGAAAATGGATGGCTTTGATTTTGCGAGCTAGGTGTCCAAAGAAAATTTCATCATCTTCGGGCAACCCTTTTTTGGCGCCCTTTCCGTAAATCTGGTCGTCAGTTTGAATTTCTGTATAACCATAGTATTGTGCCACGCCAGCAATATCGTTACTGTTATCATTCGTATCTAATAGATATGCGGCTAATAACACATCAAAGTTGATTCCCTCAGTTTTTGTACTATAACGATTCAATGCCACATAGGTACGCTTAGCGTCATAAACTTTCTTACCATTCGCAGTCTCTAGCCATTTCTTGAAGGCTTCATTTTCAAACAAAGCCAGTTCGTTCGTTACATAGATTTTATCTTTTGTACCCCAAGCGACACCCACAATATCAGAGATATGATAGTTATCTTCCAGCATTTCGACATATAGAGCTGAATCCGGGCCAAACATTTTTTCATTGAACTCTGTAACAACTTCAAAATGGATGTCTTCTAACTCGACTTCTTCTTCTTCCACGTTCAGTTTGCTTAAAAAGCCTTTGAAATCCATTTCCTTAAAGAAAGGAATAAGCTTATCCAAATCTTTTCCAGTATACACTAATTCATCAATGGAAATTTCAACTGGTGCATCTAATTTGATTGTTGCTAATTCTTTCGATAAAAAGGCCTGATCCTTGTCATTGATCAGATTTTCTTTCATCTTACTTTTCTTTAGCTCATCAATGTTTTCGTATACACCTTCAACACTGCCAAACTGCTTCAATAATTTGATTGCTGTCTTTTCTCCGACTTTCGTTACACCAGGGTAGTTATCTGAAGTATCTCCAGCAAGCCCCTTCATGTCGATAATTTGATTTGGGGTTAAACCGTCATATTTTTCAGCAACATGTTCCGGTGTATAAGACTCGATTTCACTAACACCCTTAACCGTAATATCCACCTTGATCTTATCTGTGGCTAACTGCGTTAAATCACGATCTCCAGATAAAACAACAACTTCATAGCCTTCATCTTCTGCCTTGTGTGCTAAGGTTCCAATGATGTCATCCGCTTCGTAATTATCTAATTCATAATGTTTAACCCCTAAACCGACTAATAATTCACGTAAGTAAGGCATTTGCTCGCGAAACTCTCCAGGCGTCTTTGAACGACCACCCTTATACTCAGAATACATAGCCGTTCGGAAGGTGGTATTTCCCGCGTCAAAAGCCACCAAAACATGGGTCGGTTTTTCGCGATCCATCACATTTTCAAACATGTTATTAAATGCATAAATCGCATTTGTGTGCAGGCCATTTTTGTTTTTAAATCGCTCCAGCGAATTATGCAAGGCAAAAAAAGCACGGAATGCTACACTATTTCCGTCAACTAATAATAATTTCTTTTCACTCATACCTTCGACTCCTACTATTATTTTTTTCTGTTCATCACTAAGTATGGTTCTTATTTTTAGTAAAATTGAACCCTAAGTCATAATTGTGAAAACAGTAAACGAATCAAGTTTCCTCTTGTGTATATCGACAAGCTCACGTTTCATTTTAACAAAGACTGCAATGAAATGAAAAGAATGCAGTCAAGTTTTGTAGATTTCTTTTTCCTTTTAACGTTTTAAAAACAAGAAAAATCATTTTACTCTCTTCAAGTAATTAAATTACTTCTCTCATTGTTTAATCCTTGAAATAAAAAAAGAGACGATTGCTCGCCTCTATTTGCTATTTCCGAAAATTCGTAAGAATGAAATGAATAGGTTAATGAAATCTAGGTATAGCTGCAAGGCCATAAATACGGCAACTCCGTTTCCTGCTTCGCCATTTGTACCAAGGTAGATTTTACGAATCATTTGATTATCATAAGCGGTAATACCTGACATAATTACGACCATTAAAATGGAAATGAAGAAATCAACCGCACCACTATGCAATACAAAGACATTCAATAGCATTGCAATGATAATTCCTAATAAACAGCTCAATGCAGCTCGCCCGATTCCTGATAAATCACGTTTAGTAAAAGAACCTACTAACGACATTACTAGAAAAGTAGCTGACGCCGTAACAAAGGCTTGGGTCACCGTACCTAAATCGTACATTGCCAACGTAACAGCTAAAGTCAGACCGTTTAAAGCAGAGTAAACGATAAAACCACTGATAGCTAGTGTTGGATTTTTTTGTGCCTTTACTCCAAGGAAAATGACAAGTGCAATCTCAGCAATCCAAATCCCCCAAAAGCCTAATGGAAAGTTTTGAATGAAACTTCCAACTTGATAAGCCCAAGGGCCTAAAGCCATATAGGAAATTACTGCACTAATTCCAATTCCTAAAGCCAAAAATGCATAAATCTTTCCATAGAAACGATTTAGGCCATAAACGCGTGTCTCTTGATTATTCATTTATCTCTTCTCCTAACTGTGCTTGTGGTGGTTTCACCATCACCACAGCATCTAAAATGCGTTTTTCTTCGTTATCCGTTGATTCAACAGCTTCGACAGAAATAGTAACGACATCTTTCATTTTGTCTACTTTGATTACTTCAAATTCAAAGGTTAATGTTTCATAGTGGAAAACTGGATCAATAAAATTGATTGAGAAGTTCACCACGTGAGAACCCGGTCCTGGTAAATGTTTTGAAATCGCACTTGTAATAATCCCCATCAGCATGATCGATGGTACAAGTGGTCGTTCATACTCAGTTTCTTTTGCGTAGTCGTGCTGAATGTACAAAGGATTTGCATCATTTGTCAATCCTAAGTATAAAAGAATCTGATTATCTTCGATCGATTCCGTTAACGATAACGAGTCACCTTCCTCAATTTCGTCAATCGTTTTGCCTATTTTCCGAGCCTTCATATTATACAAATTCATTCCCTCCGTAATGTGTTCTACTCATTATTTTATCAGAAAGCATCTAAAACACAAGTTTGTGCATACTTTCGTATAAAGATTTCTAAAGCCACGATATCATTCGTTTCAAAAAAATTGTTAAAAGAAGGGTTCGGACAAAAAAATGTCGGAACCCTTCTTTTACGTTATAGAACGTTACGTGTTGTATTGCTTAACAGATCCTCGTAAGCCCGTTCAAATTTTTGAACATCACCGGCCCCCATAAAGATCACTACTGCATTTTCATGATCCAATAAAGGTGACATGTTTTCTTCTTTGATTACCTGTCCGCCTTTTTGAATCTTTTCACCTAAGTCTTCAATTTTTACATCGCCAGCTGTTTCACGAGCAGATGAGAAGATATCACATAAGTAAACCTGATCCGCTTTATCCAATGCTTCAGCAAACTCGTCCATCAGTGCAATCGTCCGAGTAAAAGTATGCGGTTGGAAAACTGCTACCAATTCTTTTTCCGGATATTTTTGACGAGCAGCATCAATTGTCGCTTTAATTTCAGCTGGGTGGTGCGCATAATCGTCCACGATAATCATGTCAGCAACCTTTTTCTCAGTAAAACGACGTTTAACACCAGAGAAAGTCAACATTTCTTCTTTGACTTTGTCCATGTCTAATCCTTCAAAATAGGCCACTGCAATAACGGATAGCGCATTTAGAATATTGTGCTTGCCGAATGATGGAACAGAAAAACGTCCGATAAACTTCTCTTTATGATAAACATCAAAAGCAGAACCATTTGTTGTACGTACAATGTTGCGTGCTTGAATATCATCGTTTTCAGATAATCCATAATAATAAATTGGCACATTTGCTTTCAATTTTCGTAAGTATTCGTCATCCCCATAAGCGAAGATTCCTTTTTTGACTTGTGAAGCCAACGTTTGAAATGCTTCGAATACATCAGCGATACTCTTGAAATAATCTGGGTGATCAAAATCAATATTCGTCATGATTGAGTAATCAGGTGCATACGCTAGAAAATGGCGTTGGTATTCGCAAGCTTCAAACGCAAAGAATGTTGCATCAGGTACTCCATGCCCCGTTCCGTCACCAATCAAGTAACTTGTAGGTGCTAAACCGTTTAAGACATGAGCCAATAACCCAGTCGTACTTGTTTTCCCATGTGAGCCCGTTACTGCAATACTTGTGTAAGGTTGGATGAATTCACCAATGAAATCATGATAGCGGACGATCTCTAATCCTAGTTCCTTCGCCCGAGCAATTTCTTCATGAGTATCAGGAAAAGCATTTCCTTGAATGATCTTCATGCCCTCTTTAATATTATCTTTACTAAATGGCAAAATAGTAATGCCGGCTTTTTCTAAGTCACGTTGTGTGAAAAAATATTTTTCGACGTCAGAACCTTGTACATGGTAGCCCTTTTCATGCAAGACCAAAGCCAATGAACTCATCCCTGATCCTTTGATTCCAACAAAATGATAAAGTGTGTCTTTATTATTCATTTAATCCTCTTCCTTATATGTACAAAATTGTTTGCGGTTCACATTATCATATAAATCTGCAAAAATAGCAATCTTTTATTCTCTTAAGCGCTTTTTCTCTACCTATATTTCAATCGTCTTCAAAAAATTCAGCTTTCCATGACAATTTCCACACACATAGCGTTTTGTATCGAGCTTTCGACGGCGTTTTACTTCTTGATCGCATTTTTCGCATGAATATACATGATACTTTTCTATCACAAGTTTTGGCGCAAATCGCGTTCCACCTGTTGCTTTTAATAATTGTTTGAATTCCAGATCCTTATGTTGATACCCTCTTCCAGCCAAATGTAGGTGATAGTGGCAGAGCTCATGCTTGATCACTTTGATCAACTCTACTTCGCCATATTTTTCGAAAAGAACTGGATTAAAATCTAAATCGTGACTCTTTAAATGATAACGTCCACCTGTTGTTTTTAACCGGCGATTAAAACTGGCTTTATGACAAAAGGGTCGTCGAAAAGATTCCTGAGAAATCTTTTCGACGAGAGCCTGTAACTCTTGATTAGTCATTTTTATCACTTTGGACCATCGTCAAGCTAATACGGCCTTTTTTAACATCTACTGCTTCGACCCAAACGGTCACCACATCTCCGACAGATACAACATCTGTTGGATGTTTAACGTATTTTTTACTCAATTTAGAAATATGAACTAGGCCATCTTGCTTCACGCCAATGTCAACGAAGGCTCCAAAATCAATCACATTCCGAACCGTTCCCTGCAGTTCCATACCTGCTTGTAGATCCTCCATTGTCAGTACATCTTGACGTAACAAAGGAGCCGGCATTTCGTCCCGCATGTCGCGACCAGGTTGAAGTAAAGCCTGTAGAATATCCTTAATCGTTTCCTTACCGATTTCAAGTTTTTGCTGTAACTGACTTAGCTGCAATGCTTTAATTTTTTCTGTTGCTTCTTCCGTGCCTAACGATTTCAAATCAACTTCAGCTAGTGCCAAAATTTCTTTGGTGCTATCGTAGCTCTCTGGATGAATTGCCGTTGTATCTAAAATATTTTTAGCTTCAGGAATACGCAAGAAGCCGATTGCTTGTTCATAAGCTTTTGGTCCCAAACGAGGCACTTTTTTCAATTGTGGGCGCGAAGTGAACGCTCCATTTTCTTCACGATAAGTGACAATATTTTGTGCAGTTGTCTTATTTAAACCAGAAGCGTACTGCAGTAACTGTGGGCTGGCGGTATTAACATTCACACCAACTTGATTGACCGCTGTTTCCACTACAAAGTCCAAGCGTTCAGAAAGTCGTTTTTGCGAAACATCGTGCTGATATTGGCCAACACCGACTGCTTTGGGATCGATTTTTACTAACTCTGACAATGGATCTTGCAAACGGCGAGCGATACTGACTGCGCTTCGTTCTTCCACCTGTAAATCAGGAAATTCAGTCCGAGCGATATCGCTAGCAGAATAGACAGAAGCTCCTGCTTCATTGACGATTACATAAAAAACTTCTTGTTGAACTTGTTTTAACTGATCCGCTACAAATAGTTCTGACTCGCGACTAGCTGTTCCATTTCCAATGGCTACCATTTCAACACCATATTTATTAATTAATTCCTGAAATGCAGGGCCAGCAGCCTGTCGTTTGGCCTGCGGGGCTGGTTTGTGCGGATAAATCACTTCAATCGCTAAAACTTTTCCAGTTTCATCAACAACGGCTAACTTACAACCTGTTCGATACGCTGGATCGAATCCTAGGACAACTTTCCCTTTCAATGGTGGTTGTAATAATAAATTGCGCAGGTTTTCTCCAAAAATATTAATGGCCTGTTCGTCAGCCTCTTCCGTCAACTCATTTCGAATTTCACGTTCAATCGCGGGACCAATAAAACGTTTATAGCTATCTTTATAAGCTTCACAAACAAACTCTGCAGTGATGGCCCGATTATTTTTTACTAACTGACGTTCTAGATAGTCAAATATTTTATCTTCTTCTACGACAATCGAGACTTTTAAAATTTCTTCCTTTTCACCACGATTAGATGCTAAAACACGATGAGAAACCATTTTATTGATCGGTTCAGCAAAATCGTAATACATTTCATAGACACCTTTTTCATCTTTCTCAGCATCTTTGACTTTGCTTTGATATACCCCTTTATTTTTTGTAAACGTCCGAATCCATGTCCGAAAATCAGGGTTGTCACTGATCTGCTCTGCTACGATTTCATGGGCACCTTGCAAGGCTTCTTCTGCATTTGCAACATTTTCATTGGTAAATTCACCAGCTTTAGCATAAACATCACCAGATTGTGGGAAGCTCATCAGATAGTCTGCTAATGGTTCCAACCCATTTTCTTTGGCAATCGTGGCTTTTGTCCGACGTTTTTGTTTATATGGACGATATAAATCTTCGACCTTTTGAACTTTGACTGCTTTTTGGATTTTTTGAGCCAGTTCTTCTGTCAGTTTTCCCTGTTCGTCAATTAAGCGCAATACTTCCTGTTTACGCTTTTCTAAGTTTTCTAAATAATTATACCGTTCTTCGATTTCTCGAATTTGCACTTCATCTAGACTACCGGTCATTTCCTTTCGATATCGCGCTATAAAAGGAACGGTATTTCCGTCAGTCAATAGTGTCAAAACGACATTAATCTGTTGCGGACGATAGTCCGTCATTTCTTTATTCAGTAGTTGAATGATTGCTTGGTTTAAACCTTCTGCCATTTTAATTCCTCATTTCATCCAAAATCTTTTTTATTTTATCATACTTCTTGAAAGATTGCTTAGTAGCCTTAAAACCTCATTCGCAGATCTATTTTTATTCTTCCAATTTTTTTCGTCGATGCAAAATATTAGGCAGCTCGGATAAAATCAAGCCTGATAGAGTTAGTAAAATTCCAAAAAATGTTTTAACCGTCATTATTTCACCCAAAATAAACACAGAAGCTAGTGTTGTCAGCATGGGAATCGTGTAGATATAGACTGCTGCGCGAACGGCCCCTAGGTTCTTAACCGAGAAATTCCAAGTAACAAAACATAGTGCAGATGCACCAATACCTAAAAACAGAAGGTTGGCGAAATTTCCCATCTTCATGAAGCGTGAAAAATCAAAAGAATCTATAGAAATTAGTAGAACTGGTACCATAAACAATAGCCCGTAGAAGAATATCCGTTGTGTTGTAACAATTGTTCCATAGCCAAATCCACTAATTTTTTTGATGATCAAGGAATAGGATGCCCAGCAAATCGTTGCCAGCAATGCTAACCCATCGCCAATCGGATTTACATTTAATGTTCCTGAAAGACTTATCAATGAAATTCCAATCATTGAACAGATAAAACCTAAAACAAATACACGTGGAATCATTCCTTGTTTCAGCACAAAACGACTAATTAAAGCCGTCATAAATGGACTAACTGAACCAATAATTCCAACATTCATCGCTAAAGTATAGGTCAACGCTACATTTTCCAAATAATAATATAGGAAAACGCCAAATAAACCAGCTATCATATAAAAAGCTTCTTCATGCCAATTTTTGAAGGGCAAAAGCTTCCGTGAAATAAGCGCCAAAATAAAAAAGCCAATCAAAAAGCGAATAAATAGAATCTCGATCGGCAGAAAATCTTTTAGTAATACTTTAGTAGAAATAAATGTTAGCGCCCATATGGTCACAGTTAAACTTGCGGCTAAATGTCCTTTTATTGTATCTGACAAGGGTACACACCTTCCTTTATTTGATTTTGCAGTTATAATTAGCCTCTTATACAGTTGAAATACTTTCAAATGAAGCAGCTTTTTTTTCTTACCAGTCGAACAATAGACGATACTTTGACCTGCAAGGATTTCTAACAGGAACTTACAAAAAAGAAAGCGAACGCTCTTTTTTCTTTCCAATTAGAAAGTTTTCGAGCGCTCGACTTATCTACTGATAACTCCGATTCTTTTATAGCACAAGTTATTAATCAAATCGGAAACCATAAGTCATTTATTAAAAGTCAGGTTGCCATGGACCATCTTTATTGGGAATTTCATAATCATGGACAATACCATCTTTATCAAAGACTACCCCGTGCAATGTCCCACCAAAGACTGCCCCGCCGTCAATCCCGATCTTTCCATCTGATTTCCAGAGAGCCGTAGTTTCCATATCACCATAGAGCATCGGTGTAATCGTATGTCCAAATACGATTGTCATTCCAGTATTATTTTTTCCTTCATGAAATGGTTCGCGAATCCACAAAAAATCCTGTGGAGATGTCTCACGCCATTCTTTTGTTAAATCAACTCCAGCATGAACAAAAACATAATCTCCCCACTCACAATACAATGGACGTTCTGCCAAAAAATCAAGAACTTTTTTATAGCGACTACGAATCATCATGGCAATCTCAGTCGGCGAGTATTCCTCTGTTGCCCCTTTATGTAGTAGACTTTCGATTGTTTCTTTTCCACCATTATACAAATAGCTTGGAAACCAATCTTCGGGATTATCCATAAATTCTAAAAAATATTGCTCATGATTGCCACGTAAATAAACTGCCTCATATTTCTCAACGAGTTCCATCCCTAAAAGCCAGCAATCTTTACTTTTCGGCCCTCGATCATTGAGATCTCCGATTAAGATTAGTTGCTGTTTCTCCGGTTGATACTTCTTCAAGATTTCACGGAACATTTCGTACTCGCCATGAATATCACCAATTACAAAAACTTGCTCCATTTGATTCGCTCCTTTTAATCGAAGACGCTTTTAACTACCCGACACTACAAAATAATTACCATCTTTATCAACAAAATTAAATACAAATTCCTCACCAATTTGAGCCAACTCACCTAACTGAACATCTACAGTTTGCAGTTTTTTGTATAACGACATGACGTCATCACTACCAAAAATCAACGCGGGAGAAGGTTCAACGACTTCATCATCATTTTTTTCAATAAATTCTCTATCGTAGATTACTAGATGCGTGGTACTGGTTTTGCTCATGGCCACTTCAGCTACCCTTGATCCGTCCAGCTCTTCAAAACTAATTTCTACAAAACCCAAACTTTGCCAAAATTCGCTGGCCTTTTGCACATCATCTGCATATAAAATTACTTTTACCTGTTCATTAAACAAACTTTTCACTCCAAACAATTTTTTTTAATTGACAGTTATTCAAGATATCAAAGCGTCTCACTTGAATAACTATCAATCAATCAGAACCATTAAACTAATCGTTTCTATTGTCCCTACTTGTATAGCAAAACTGTATTGCTAACACTATCCGTAATATGAGTGTACTAAAAAAGACTTGGTCGCGCTAGCCAAGTCTTTCTTAGTATTAAGAATTCACTTCGATCGAAGCATTCTCATCATGTAAAATTTCACGATTCAGCTCATGAATTCGTTCACTGGTAACAACACCAGCAACCATACTACCGCTAACATTCACAGCTGTACGAGCCATGTCAATCATCGGTTCCACAGAAATTACTAAACCAACAATAGCAACTGGTAAATTCATCGCACCTAATACGATTAATGAGGCAAATGTTGCTCCGCCTCCGACACCAGCAACCCCAAACGAACTGATAGTTACGATAGCAATTAGCATCACAATGAACTTCAAATCAAAAACATTTACGCCGACTGTTGGTGCAACGATCGTCGCCAACATTGCTGGATAAACACCAGCACAACCGTTTTGACCAATCGAAATACCAAAACTTCCTGCAAAGTTAGCCGTGGCTTCGTCTACACCTAATGCTTTGGTCTGTGTTTCAATATTCATTGGCAATGTTCCAGCACTTGAACGTGAGGTAAATGCAAAACTCAATGCTGGGAAAGCCTTCTTAAAGAAATTGATTGGGTTCACCTTAACTCCTAAAAGAATAATAGAATGAACCAGTAAAACAACGATCAATGCACTATAAGAAGCTAAAATGAATTTACCTAAATTAACAATTGCTTCAAAATCACTAGTTGCTAATACGTTCGTCATTAAAGCAAATACACCATATGGTGTTAAACGCAATACTAGTGTGACAATACGCATAATAATCTTATACAAACTCTCAATCAAATTCGCGAAAAAATCCGCTTCTTTTGGTGCTTTGCGACGAACGCCAAGAAAAGCAATCCCCACAAATGCCGCAAAAATTACCACACCGATCGTACTTGTTGGGCGTGTTCCCGCAAAATCAGCGAAGACATTGGTTGGGATAAAGGATAAAATCTGTTGCGGAATTGAAAAGTTTTGAACCATTGATTGACGATCCGCCAATTCCTTGATTCGGGCGGTTTCAGCCGCCCCCTTGGTAAATGTCGCGCCGTCAAGTCCGAAGACCATAACCGCTAAAATTCCAATCAAAGCAGCAATCGCTGTCGTGGCTAATAACGTAACCAAGACATTCGCGCTGATTTTACCTAATTTCTTGCTGGATTTCATTTTGGTAAAAGCACCAACGATGGAAATAAAAACTAAAGGCATGACTAACATTTGTAATAATGAAATATAACCATTACCAACGATCCCGATCCATTCCATTGCTTGAGAAATAACTTTGCTATCATTGCCTAAAAGCAGTTGCAAAACGCCACCGAAAACTATTCCGGCTCCTAATCCAACAAAAACACGATTAGAAAATTTTACATGCCTTTTTTGCATTTGATAGAAAACAACAATCAACGCAACAAACGCTAAGATCACTAATACAGTGAGCAGAGTTGTCATTGTAATCCTCCTTATACGATTTAATGAACAAATTTTCCAGAAAATTGTTCGATTCGAAAGTCCTTTATCATTCAACTAGAAATTTATTACATATTCCCTTCAATAAGGAATGTCTTTTATGCCCATCATGATAGTTGTTTCACTAACTCAAGCAAATAAAAGATAATTGTAAAAACTGACTAGAATTTTAAAATAACTTTCAATAATGACAAGTCTGTCAAAGGAAGTAAAGGTTCCCGGTATCCGTTCTTCAACAAAATACCCTAAAATATAGCTGCGCGAAACATAAATTTTAGTGACCTATAAATTATAACTCATATAAAATAATCTGTCTTATGATTTGCATAGTTTCAAAAAAATTTCATGATAGCATTGAAACAGAACGCCTACTTAAATTACTTCCAAAAGAATACTTTTGAAGTGGTTTAAGTAGGCGTTCTGTTTAAATAGTATTTGAAGAAAAATTGATTTTTACGCCTGGTTTATCCAAAGCGATTTCTGTGATTTCATAGACCATGCGTTCGATCAATCTTAGAATTGGACGAATCATTTCATTTGCTTCAGCTTCAGTTAAATCATTTTGCTGCTTAACTTGGCGCCCGATCACATGAATTACCTGAGAAAGCACGCCTCCGATAATAAATTCTTCGAAGGGAAGTACGAATTCTATCCTTACACCCATAATGCTATTCTCAGCTGGATAGTTAGGATCCACTGCTTCTAATGGACTAAAATTAATTAACAGTTTTTGCTTCACTACTTGGTCCTTTGGAGGTAATCCGTAATTAAATGATTCTACGACCTCCTGATCGCGTTGTAATTCCATTTCGCACCTCCTTATTTAAAATAATCATTTAAACGAAAATAATGAAAGTTTCATATTTTTAAAATTGCTACTTAAGAATTTGAGCCCTTATCCCAATTATAGCTTTCTGCTCAAAAAATTTGTACCATTTCTTTTAAATTATTTATAAAATAATCCGCTTTTATATCTTGATTAAAATAATCTATATCAAAGAAAACGGTTAATACACCAGCGTTATTGCCGGCTTCGATATCAAGTTTACGATCACCGATCATTATAGTTTTTTTTGCATCTAGCCGATACTTATGAATAAAATAGTGAATAGCTGCTGGATTCGGTTTTCGCGGAAAATCAGAGTCGCTTCCAATGATATCAACAATTAGGCTATCCAAATCATCTCGTTTCAGTAATTGCCATGTAGACTCCACTGTACGGTGAGTCAAAATAAAATGCCTTCCACCTTTACGTTGAAGTTGTTCCAAAGTTTCCTTTGTCTCACTAAAAGGAAAAGAACTCTTGTTTTGTTGGGCTTCATAACTATGATACGTTTGATCAAAAGCTGGTGCAGGTAACTGCCAATCAATGATCATTTGACGAATAGAATCAGTTTTAATTTTTCGATAAACCTCTTCTTCCTCTTTTTCAATCTCAAATTCCTTAAAAGTTTGCATTAAAGCCTTTAACATCATTGGATAAGTGTCATATAAAGTGCCATCAAAATCCCAAATATAATTCATGATAAACCTTCCTAAGTCGACATAATAATTTTATAGTATTTCTTTTTGAATAAGTTCTAGTTCTGCGTTAAATGTATATACCATCGGAGTTGCATTAGGAATATCTATTTGATCTACTTGATCAGTCGGAACGTCTTCCAAAAATTGAACTAACGCGCGCAGACTATTTCCGTGCCCGCAAACCAAGGTCGTCTTTTCAGCTAATAAATTCGGAGCAAGTTGATCCTGCCATAGGGGCATTACTCTTTGTAAAGTCATATGCAGACTTTCTCCTACTGGAATCAATCGTGGGTCTAACCTGTCATATCTACGATCAAAAAGATTTTCTTTCGCCAATGGCGGTATTTCATCAAATCCTCTACGCCATTTTTTCACTTGGGCCGTCCCAAAATGCTCTGCAATTAAGTCTTTATTCTTTCCTACTAGTGCCCCATAGTGACGTTCATTTAAACGCCACGTTTTGTATTCTGGGACAAAGCTTGCTTCCGCTACTTGCAAAATCATTTGTGCAGTTTTTATCGAACGTTTCAATACGGATTCATAGGCAACATCAATTAACAAGCCGTGATCCTTTATTTTTCTACCGGCTACCTTGGCTTGCTCAATACCTTTTTCAGTTAGATCAACATCTAACCAACCAGTCCAATAATTTTCAAAATTCGCTTCACTCTCGCCGTGACGAACTAAAATTAATTTCATTTTCTCACCTTCTCGTTAAAAGAATATCAGAAAAAGCCTAGTTTTAAAAACTAGACCTTCTTAACGAATTGGGTATGACAATTTTTACAGGTAACTTTGATTTTACCTCGACCTTTGGGAGCTCGCAGTTTTTGCTTGCATTCAGGACATTTGAAGTAACGATACGTGCCCTTTTTACCTTTAAGAAAATCTTTCACCTGAGCAAGCCATTGAACAAATTTTTGATTTTCATTGCTTCGCGGATAAATCTTTTTCGAACAGAAGCGATAAACTACCAAAGCAAAAGCAATAATCGCCAGAATGTTTCCAATATAGAAGGGGATCCAACGATCAAAAATCATCATCACAGCCCACACAATTAACAAAGCTTTATTGATTTGATCCAATCTGCCATATCGTCCACGCATTAAATACGCATACTTTTGATAAAATTTTGTCAGTCGTTGCATCCAAATGTTTCCCAACGAAAATACCCCTTTCTATACTCTTACTTATTAAAGATTTTTGGTCCTTTGCGCATATTCTTGCGATCATTTTTTGGTGTTTCC
Organism: Enterococcus sp. DIV0756; assembly: GCF_051710745.1. Classification (NCBI taxonomy): domain Bacteria; kingdom Bacillati; phylum Bacillota; class Bacilli; order Lactobacillales; family Enterococcaceae; genus Enterococcus; species Enterococcus sp. DIV0756. Next base: position 1,879,128 of record NZ_JBIOLF010000001.1, read on the forward strand.
ATTTTCTTGGAACGTCCGCCACCTTGTTTCTTTTTGATTAGTTCGAGCATTTTTTCTTTTTGATTCATTTTTTATACCGCCTTTACAAGTAATGTTACGGATTCGACATGGTGGGTTTGTGGGAATAAGTCAACTGGTTGAACTTTCACAGCATGATAACCAAGGTCTTCATACCTTCTTAAATCTCTTGCTAAAGTCGCAGGGTTACAAGAAATATAAACAATCTTTTCAGGATTTACTGCAACTGAAGCTTCGATAAATTTCTCATCCAAACCTTTTCTTGGCGGATCAACGAAGATCACTGACGGCTCGATTCCCTCACGCGCCCAACGCGGCATGATTTTCTCTGCTTTCCCGACCTCGTAATTGGCATTTTCGATCCCGTTTGTCTTCGCATTTGTCTTCGCGTCTTCAACCGCTTGTGGCACAATTTCCACACCATAGACATGCTTGACTTTTTCAGCCAAAGATAACCCAATCGTTCCAATTCCGCAATAAGCATCTACAACAATATCCTCTGAATTCAAATCAGCAAAGTCAATTGCCGTTTGATATAGGACTTCCGTTTGTTCTGTATTCACTTGATAAAATGATTGAGGTGAAATTTGATACGTTTTACCTAATAATGTATCAATGATGGTTGTTTTTCCGAGTAATACTTTTTCCTCACGACCCATAATCACGTTCGTCTTTTCTGGGTTAATGTTTTGAATCACCGAAACAACCTCTGGCAACTCAGCTTTAATTACTTTGGCAATTTCGATTCCTTTAAAGAAACGTTCAGTACGCGTAACTAATATTACCATCATTTCGTGACTATAATGCCCACGACGAATGATAATGTGGCGAATAAACCCCGTATTCTCTCTTTCGTTATAAGCTTTTACGTTAAAACGTCGTAAAATATCTCTTACGGTAATAATCGCTTGGTCAATTTTAGGATCTTGAATGAAGTAATTTTCAATTGGCAGCAATACATGTGAATTTTTACGATAAAAACCTGTCATCAATTGATTTTCAACTTTTTGAACAGGAATTTGTGCTTTATTTCGATACTGAACTGGATTGTCCATTCCTAAAGTAGGAGTTACTAACAATTCAGGCAGTTTCGCAATCGTCTTTAATACCTTTTCGACTTGTTGCTGTTTAAAGCGTAATTGATACTCATAGGTCATATGGCTTAAAGGTGCAATACCACTTCTCAATAAATCTTGGTCCTTCACTTCCTGACGTTCTGAATTGTCAGTAAACCGTTCGATCACTTTTCCATATCCGAATTTCTTGCCGACTTTAACTGCCTTGATTGTCATCTCTTCTTCAGGCAAAGCATTTTCGATAAATAGCGGATATCCGTCAATGTGAGCGACGCCTAAACCTTCATGTGACAAGTCATCAATTGTGACGGTGTATGTTTGATTTTTTTCTACTGTGGTCATGTTAATCTCCTTTAAGGCTGATTTACTTATTCTAATGAATTCTACTGAAAAAAGCAAGGTGAGCTTAGTTATCGATAGCTTAAGAGTTTTGTAAGAATGCCCATTTGCTTATACTCTTTCACGTAAAAAAACTTCAAGAGGAAATATGCTCTTGAAGTTTCTTCTAGATAAGAATTTTCTATTAATGATTCCCCATTTTAAGCATGAACTTAAATCCATCCTTTTGATGTGGCGAATATTTTTTCTTCTACCAGTTCTATCCTTGCTGGATTAAATGGTTTGCAGCACGTAATGCTAGTTGATAGGTTTCAAATCCAAAGCCGCACATCACTCCGGCCGCTTTTTCCGAAAAAACCGAATGGTGTCGGAATTCTTCGCGAGCATGCACATTAGACATATGCATTTCTATGAAGGGGACTTCTAAGATTTCTAATGCATCTCGAATCGCGTAACTATAATGGGTCCAAGCACCCGCATTAATAATTACTGCATCTACTTTATCCTTATAGCCTTGATGAATTCGTTCCACCATTTTTCCTTCATCGTTCGTTTGATAGTGTTCAACTTCAACGGTTAACTCTTTGGCAAGGTCTGCCATGTTTTGATCAATTTCGTCAAGTGTCACTGTCCCATAATGTTTGGGGTTACGATGACCGAACATATTGTGATTCACTCCATGAAGCATTAATATTTTTTTCATTTTTATTTCTCCTTCTTATTGCCACGGCACGACATCTAAAATATCACGGACAGTCTCTGGGTTAGCTTGTAAGATTTCGATACACAGTCCATCCGGCAACTGCCACCAGTTATCTCCCTGCGGCATTGGTTTGACATCGTACTGTTTGATTTTTTCGAGTGTGTTTTGCTGGTCCTCGGCCATGATACCAAGATGACCTAATTTCCCAATCGCTTGATCCTCTGGAACCTCGATTAATTGAATTCCGCCATACAACCAGACTTGTTTAGGTTGTCCCGACTCTTGTTTGCGCATGCGCTCAGTGAAACCTAAAGTATTATTGAAGAATTCGATGTACCAATCAATATCCTTCACATAAACGGCGACGTGTTCGATATACGCTTTAGCCATTAGCCGTCACCTCATTTCGTATTTCGATTCCTTTCACGCATGCAGTCAAAGCATGATTAACGGGCGTTTCAATATTCAATTTCTTTCCCCAGCGGACAACTGCACCGTTAATAAAATCGACTTCCGAACGTTGCTTTTTCTCAAGACTTTGTAAAATCGAAGTTTTAAATTCATATGGCAAGCCTACTGCCGCTTTTTCCCAAATCTGTTTCGGCTTTTCAGTGCTCAGTGAAATATTGCTTGCTTTTGCCACGGCGATTCCTTCTTCGATCGCTGCAAAGGCGGTTTCTTCGATTTCTTTGATCTTGTAGAGATCACCATATCCCAACCCGGTAATTCCCGCCAATGCACCCGTTGCAACATTTATCAGTAGTTTATCCCAAATCATACCCTTGATATTGTCACTAATTTTTGTGATGATTCCACCGTCATTGAATTCTTGTGCAATTTTTTTTATGCGTTCTGTCGTTTCACCAGTCATTTCACCGATACAAATTTCTTTACCAACAACGCCAGGAATAATTTTTCCAGGGGCCTTCAGTACACCACCGACATAGGCTTTACCACCGATGATTTTTTCAGAACCAACTTGCTTCTCGATAATTTCCTCGTTACCAAGCCCATTTTGTAAAGATACAACGACAGTTTCAGGCCCAATCAATGGTGATGCTTGTTTGATTGCAGCTTCTGTTGCGAATGATTTCACCAAGACAACGATCACATCCATTGTTCCAAGTGTTGAAGGATCGGTCACTGCTTTTATCGGGATACGGATCTCTTTTTCATCTTCAATAAAAATCAAGCCATCCTGGTTCATTCGATCTACGTGTTCTTGCCATTGATCCACTAAATAAACTTCTTTGCCATTGCGAGCCAAGGTTCCGCCAATGGCACTGCCTAACGCTCCAGCACCCAAAAAACAAAACTTCATCGATCCATCTCCTCTTCATGTATAAATTTTAAAATGTGCTGGGCGTACACACAAATGTCCCCATGCTGATTAAATATTTCAACGTCAGAATATGTTTTCATTGCTTCGGCATCGACCTTTTTTACGGTATATTTTGCAGTGACAGTATCTCCAAAGAAGACTGGTTTGATAAAACGTAATTTATCATAGCCATAAGAAACACTTGGAATCTCTGCTTTCATTTGTTGTTGGATTAGTGTGGATGCGGTACATCCGAATGAAAACGTCAGTACTCCATGAACGATTCGCTCTTTGTAGGGCGTTGTTTTCATAAATTCCGCGTTCATGTGCATTTGACTAAAGTCTCCTGTAATCCCCGCGTAGAGATACACGTCGGATTCGCTGATTGTTTTGGTGTAGGAACAGGTGTCATTTACTTTCAATGGTAAATCTGTCATTTTTATTTTCCTCCTAATTGATTTTCTGACCATTCTTTTTTGATGCCCATAATATCTTCATTGAACAAGCGTGAATCCATCACACTTAAAGGCTCTGAAATTTTTGGGCGAAACGCCATTTGCTGCACAATATCTCGCTCAAGGTCTACACCTGGAGCGATTTCGATTAACGCTAGACCGTTTACAGTTAGCTTGAAAACAGCCCGCTCTGTCACGTAGTAAACTTCCTGCCCTCGTTGAATGGCGTCTTTTCCGTTAAATGTGATCTCCGGAACCCTATTGATAAATTTTTTGAAGCGCCCCTCCTGCTCGATCTTGATTCGCTGATCATTGATCGTCGTCTTTAATCCGCCAGCTGTTAATGTGCCACAAAAGACAACTTTCTGTGTATTTTGGCAAATATCAATGAAGCCGCCTGTGCCAACAATTTTTCCATTGAAGCGATGGACATTGACGTTTCCTTCTTTGTCTACTTCTGCAAAGCTCAAGTAACAGACATCCAGACCACCACCATCATAAAAATCGAACTGTGCAGGCATGTCCATCAATGCTCGACTGTTTAAAGTCGCACCGAAAAAGATTCCCTGAGCAGATTCACCGCCGACTGCTCCTGTTTCAACAGTCAAAGTGAACGCATCCTGTACGCCTTCTTCTCTGGCAATGATCCCAATACCATCAGCGATCCCGACACCCACGTTTCCAACATCACCAGGTGAAACCTCAAAGAGTGCTCGACGCCCAACGACCTTCCGCTGGTTTAACGGAATTAACTCACTGGATTCTGAACAAAAAGTGTAATCTCCTGAGATAAAGCGATTGACACCACCAACATACATCTGTGATTGCTCCTCATCCACCACAATGGCATCTACCAAGAAGCCGGGAATCTTGACTTGCCTTGGATGAATGGTCCCTGCTTTGACTACTCTTTTCACTTGAACGATAACCTTACCTCCATTGTTGTGGGCAGCCTGTGCCATGACTAATGCATCGGCATAAATGATTTCATCCTCCATGGAAATATAGCCATCGGTATCCGCAGTTGTTCCTCGGATGATTGCAACATCAAGCGGGATGGTTTTGTAAAATAAATATTCTTTCTCATCGATTGTTTGTTTTTTCACTAATGGGTCCATCGTTTTTTTATTTAGACGGCCCCCCGTTTGATCAGGATCAACAAATGTTCCTAACCCAACATGGGTTAAAATGCCTGGTTGCTTCGAAGCTGCTGCCCGAATCAAATGGCACACTACTCCTTGCGGAAAATTGTACGCTTCGATTTCATTACGTTCTGCCATTTCTGCCAATCTAGGAGACTGCGCCCAGTGACCTCCAATCACTCGTTTGATCATCCCCTGTTGTGCTAGTGGGGACATCCCGCGATCATTTCTATCACCAAGTCCTGTTGTATGAATTAATGTCAGATCTTTTGGTTGCTGCTCCTTTTTGAATCGTTGAGCTAGAGCCTCGATCACTTTTGTAGGTTCAGTAATTCCGCCTCCTGCTCCACAGAAACCAACGACCTCATCATCGGAGATTAGTCGAACGGCTTCACTGGCTTTCATTAGTTTTGATTTCTTCGTTCCCAAAACATCGCCCCCTTTTCTTTATCATAAGAGAACGCTACCATGAAATCTAATATCGTTTTTTTTAATTTCAATAACTAATAGTTATCAAAATAAGCTATACTATCTTTAAAGGAGTGATTAAAATAAACATTCAACAAATTCGTTACTTTCTTCATTTAGCCAATACTGAAAATATGAAGCAATCCGCAGATGAATTATTTATCAGCCAACCTGCCCTAAGTAAATCCATCAGCAATCTTGAAGAAGGTTTAGAGGTTAAACTCTTTGATCGTGTTGGCAGACGCATTCAATTGAACAAATTTGGGAAACTCTTCTGCCAACGAGCTTATCGCGCAATGAATGAGCTTGATGTTGCGCAGGAAGAATTGTATGCATTAACGAACGCTGAAAGTGGTCGAATCGATCTTGGATTTGTTTATTCATTAGGGCCCGTCTTCATTCCCAACTTGTTAGCGATGTACGCAAAAAAAAGCCACGTAAAAATTCGTGTCAGTCAAAATAATACGGTTAATTTATTAACCCAACTTCAAGACGGCAACTACGATGTTGCTTTTTTTACAGGTAATGACGAATTTCCTGATGTTGCACAATTTGAAGATTTGGACATTATGCCCATCCATGTACAACCGGTCATTTTTATTGCCGGCTTACATTCTGAATTCTCAAGCGAAAAGGTTTACACACTTGAAGAACTTTTGAGCTGTGATTTTATTACCTTTCATGAACCGAGTACGCTTCGTCCCTTGATAAACCATTACTTTGCCGAAAAAAAAATGGTGCCTAATATTACCTATGAGGTGTTAGACGATTTAACACTTCTTAGTCTAGCCAGTAAAAATTTAGGTATTGGAATTTTTCCTCAATCAAGTATCATAGAAAACTTTGGTGTGAAGGAAATTCATCTTAAGGAACCTTTTCTTACTCAGACAATTTACTTGGCACAAAATCCGTTACGCTATAAGTCTCCAGCAGTGAAAAAATTTGTTGAATATATTAAATTGCAAAAAGAGGATCTGCTGAAACATATTTAGTTGTTTGAGGATTAGTTGCATTCAGATTACCAATAAAGTTTAGTCGTTCGTACAATCATCAGATTGTTATATAAACTAGTGGTAATTTCTAAAAGTCTAGCTGAAAAATTCATTTACAGCACTTCTACCTGCTTGAAGTTATTTTCTTTATTTGAATTTCTTATGATTGAAAGCTTTAGCAGGGGGATGAGTTCCTTTTAAATTTAACTTCATTTTCATTAATCCTTGAACAAAAAAAAATCTCATCGGATTGATGAGATTGTTTTTTTGTTATTCTTTTATGTCTTCATCTTGAATCTTTTCGTATTCTTTGACCAATTCAATACCTGCTTCTCTTTTCTCAGTGTCTGGGCCTAGAATCGCAGCATCATCAATCTCATCAGTATTCGCATAAAATTCAATATGCTGATGGAGATTTTCAAAGCGCATAGGCGCATCGCCGCCATATTCACCATCTAAATTGATCATCATTTTTTTGTCAGTATCAATCAGACTAGCATCTAAAAAGCTGGTTTTTACATATAGAACTTTCGAATCGTTGACATGCTTTCCACCATTTAATACTAGTGTAATCAAACGAACAATTTCGAAAAGATTGGCCGTTTTCACGACAATCAGTGAAAACTTTCCATCATCCAACTTTGCATCTGGAGCGATTGTTTCGAACCCACCGATTGAATTTGTTAAGCCTAAGAAAAACATCGAAGCGTTGCCTTCATATTCGCCGCCTTCATAAATCAAACGCATTTTGGTTGGTTTGATTCTTGGTAGCATTTCTGCACCTTTAGCTAAATATGCCAAATAACCAAAAATGCTCTTCAATTCAGAAGGAACTTCGTAGGTCAACTCAGTTAATGAACCCCCGGCTGCAATATTGATAAAATAAGTATCTGCTGCTTTTCCGATATCCATTTTGACCGTTTGCTGCTTTTGAATAACTTCAGCGGCTGCTTTCACATTATTGCGAGGAATTTTTAATGCACGAGCATAGTCATTTGTGGTACCAGCTGGAATGATCGCCATTTTAGGGCGTTTTTTCAATCCGGCAATCCCATTTACTACCTCGTTGATAGTTCCATCCCCGCCTGCCGCAACCACTAATTCAAAACCAGCTTTTGCGGCACGAGTTGCTTCATTTTTTGCAGAATCAGGCTCAGGAGTCGTCGCAAAGGCACTTGCTTCATAACCTGCTTTTTCAATAGCATCTAAAATATCTGCTAAGTTATTGCGCATGATCTCTTTTCCAGATACGGGATTATAAATCAGTCGTGCTTTTCTCATGATCGAGCTCCCTCTACCGTTTCGCTAATTCCTCTTGAAGTAATTTGTTGACTACTCCTGGATTTGCTTTTCCTTTAGTTGCTTTCATAATTTGTCCAACTAAGAAACCAACTGCCCGATCTTTACCATTTTTAAAGTCTTCAACAGATTGTTCATTATTATCAAGTACTTCATTAATCATCGGCAACAATTGGGCTGGATCGGATAATTGTACAAGACCTTTTGCTTCTACAACTTCCTTAGCATCTCCACCATTTTGGATCAATTCACGGAAGACTTTTTTGGCGATCTTGGAGCTAATCGTACCATCTGCGATCAATGTAATCATACCCGCTAAATTATTTGGAGTTAATTTTGTATCCGCTAATTCTAGTTTTTCACTATTCAAGTAAGCAGAAACCTCACCCATCAACCAGTTAGAAGCTTGTTTTGCATCCGCGCCTTCTTTCAAAGTATCTTCAAAGAAATCAGACATTTCACGACTCATAGTTAAGACCATCGAATCGTACTCTGGTAAGCCTAAGTCATTTACATAACGTTCACGACGAGCTGCCGGCATTTCGGGTAATGTTTCACGAACTTTTTCAATCCACGCATCATCGATTTCAAAACGTGGAATATCTGGTTCTGGGAAATAACGATAATCACTTGAGCCTTCTTTGACACGCATCAAAATCGTTTTGTTCGTTCCTTCATCGTAACGACGGGTTTCTTGTTGAATCGTTCCGCCAGAAAGTAAAACTTTTGTTTGGCGTTGTACTTCAAAGGCCAACCCCTTTTTGACAAAGCTAATAGAATTCAAGTTTTTCAACTCAGTCTTTGTTCCGAATTCTTCTTGCCCATAGGGACGCAAAGAGATATTCGCATCACAACGCATTGATCCTTCTTCCATTTTCACATCACTAACGCCAGTGAACTGGATGATTGAACGCAATGCTTCCAAATAGGCATTGGCTTCTTCTGGCGAACGCATGTCCGCTTCAGAAACAATCTCGATCAATGGTGTACCTTGACGGTTCAAGTCAACGTATGAATAGCCGCCGATACCGTGCATATTCTTTCCAGCATCTTCTTCCAAGTGAACACGTTCGATACGGATTTTTTTCTTTTTACCATTTACATCAATTTCGATCCAACCATCGTGACCAATTGGCTCATCAAATTGCGAAATTTGGTAAGCTTTTGGATTATCTGGATAGAAGTAGTTTTTGCGGTCAAAGTGCATGTTTTTAGAAACTTCACAATTTAATGCAAGTGCTGCTTTCATTCCAAACTCGATCGCTGCTTTATTCATAACTGGTAAAACGCCTGGATAACCCCAGTCGATAATATTCGTATTCGTATTTGCTTCTGCACCAAAGTGAGCGGGCGCAGGTGAAAAGATTTTAGAGTTTGTTTTTAATTCAACATGGACCTCTAGCCCAATGACTGTTTCTAAGTTCATTATTTGTCCCCCCCTAAAATCACTGGTTTTTGCTTATGGAAATCTGTTGCTTGTTCAAAAGCGTATGCCGCTTTATACATAGTTGATTCGTCGAAATGCTTTCCGATGATTTGTAATCCAACTGGCAATCCTTCAGAGAAGCCTGCTGGAACAGACATCCCTGGTAAACCAGCTAAGTTTACAGGAATTGTTAAGATATCATTTAAATACATGGTGATTGGATCATCGATATTTTCGCCGATACCAAAAGCAACTGTTGGTGAAGTTGGGCCAATGATCAAATCATAATCAGCAAAGACTTTGTCGAAGTCTTGTTTGATCAATGTCCGAACTTGTCCGGCTTTCTTGAAGTACGCATCATAATAACCGGCAGATAGTGAGAATGTCCCTAACATGATCCGGCGTTTTACTTCATCGCCAAATCCTTCAGTCCGAGTATTTACATACACATCTTCAAGATTTTGAACATCTTCTGAACGGAAACCATAACGGATGCCGTCGAAACGCTGCAAGTTTGAGCTTGCTTCTGATGAAGCGATGATGTAGTACACTTCTACACCATATTTTGAATGTGGTAAGTTGACTTCTTCAACCGTTGCACCTAATGCTTTAAAGGTTTCGACCGCTTTCGTGATCGCTGCTTTAACGCCAGGTTCAATCCCTTCAGCCATGAATTCTTTTGGTAAGGCAATCTTCATTCCCTTAATGTCGCCTGTTAAGCCAGCAGCAAAATCAGGCACAGATACTCCAGCAGAAGTACCATCCTTTGGATCATAACCACTGATAGCATTCAGAGCCAAGGCATTGTCTTTAACCGTACGCGTAAATGGTCCGATTTGGTCTAACGAAGAAGCAAACGCGATCAAGCCAAAACGAGACACACGACCATAAGTAGGTTTCAGCCCAACAACACCGTTGAAGGCTGCTGGTTGACGAATACTACCGCCAGTATCACTCCCCAATGAAACAGGAACTTCACCAGCAGCAACAGCTGCTGCAGAACCACCTGAAGAGCCCCCAGGAACTTTTGTTTGATCCCAAGCATTTTTAGTCGTCTTGAAATAAGAAGTCTCACTTGAGCTTCCCATTGCGAATTCATCCATGTTAAGTTTTCCAACTGGAATTAAATCCGAGCTGTACACTTTTTCCATAACAGTTGCATCATAAATAGGATCGAAGTTTGATAGGATCTTAGATGCAGCAGTTGTCAAAAGCCCTTTCGTTACAATGTTGTCTTTGATTCCGATTGGAATACCAGCCAACGCATTCTCATCGGTAATTCCTTTCGCATCAATAGCTTTTGCCATTTCTATCGCTTTTTCTTCATTTAGAGTAATGAAAGCATCAATGTCTTTCTCTGTTTCTTTGATGCGAGCAAAGGTTTCACTTGTTAAATCAGTGGCTGTAATTTCTTTTGAAACTAACAGACTGTGTAATTCTTCAATTGATTTATCGTATAATTTTTCCATTATGCACCAGCCTCTCCGTTGTCAATGATAGCCGGAACTTTAATGAAGCCATCTTCACTTTCCGGAACGTTTTTCATTAACTCATCGCGTGACCAGCCTTCATCGGCTACGTCCTCACGCATGACGTTGATTGTTTCTAATACATTGGAAGTAAATGGCACACCTTCTGTATCAACTTCCCCAAGTTGTTCGACCATGTCGATTATTTTGCCTAATTGATCCGTGAAACCGGTCAATTCATCCTCTGAAAAAGAAAGCTTCGCAAGTTTTGCGACATGTTTTACTTGTTCTTCATTGATTGCCATAATATCCCTCTTTCTTTTGTCAATTTTCAATCATTTTATCATATCTCTGTTAGAATTCACGTTTTTTTCTTGAAATTTTTTGAAAAATTGTTCAATTCAAACAATTTAAAAATAAACACGTTCTAATAGATTTAACGCCTTTTTATAATACCCGTTCGCTAATCGAATCGTCAACAAAGTTCTAGACAAATTTACCTAATCTGTCTGACTTTCTTCAATCGCTTGAATCATTTGTTTTTCGTCCCAGATTTCAATTCCTAAATTTTGGGCTTTTGTCAGTTTGCTTCCGGCATCTTCACCAGCTACAACGATATCTGTCTTCTTAGAGACACTGCCCGTTACTTTACCACCGAGATTTTGAATTTTCTCTTTAGCATCCTCTCGTGTGTAATCAACAAGTTTACCTGTTAGAACAATTGTTTTATCTTTGAAAGGCGAATCGATTTCTGCCAATTGACTCGCACGGACCCCTTTATATTCGAGATTCACCCCACGATCAGCTAATTCTTGCATCAGTTCGTGGACCTCGTCATTTTCAAAGTAGGTGACAAGACTATCTGCAATCGTTTCGCCAATCGTATTTAGATTAACAATTTCCTCTTTGGACGCCTGGCTGATGACCTCAAGATTCCCGAAATGTTCAGCTAAAATACCCGCTGCTTTCGCACCAACATGACGAATTCCTAAACCAAAGATCAATCGTTCAACAGAATTCTCGCGACTGGCATCAATTGCCTGTAAAATATTTTCAGCTGACTTCTCTTTAATTTTATCTAAGGTTAGTAATTGTTCTTTTTCCAATGCATAAAGATCCGCAACATCAGTAACCAACCCTTTATCGAACATTTGCGCTAGCACACGTGGCCCAAGACCCTCGATATTCATGGCGTTCCGAGAAACAAAATGACTCAATCCTTCTTTGATCTGTGCTGGACACTTTGGATTAATGCATCGTAATGCCACTTCTTCATCTAAATGAACGAGCTCACTGTCGCAGATTGGACAATGTGTCGGTACCGGATAAGGTTGACTGTCGACTGGTCGTTTTTCTAAAATAACTTGCGCAACTTCAGGAATAATATCCCCAGCCTTATAGACTAAAATCGTATCATTTAAACGAATATCTTTTTTCTCAATGTAATCACTATTATGCAGACTGGCCCGTCCAACCGTCGTTCCAGCTAAACGTACTGGCTCCATAATCGCAGTGGGTGTCAGCACACCAGTCCGACCAATTGTCCAGTCGATGTCTAATAATGTCGTTTGTGCTTCTTCAGGCGGGAATTTATAGGCTGTTGCCCACCGTGGTGCCTTTACCGTAAAGCCTAACTCGTCCTGTAATGAAAACTCATTTACCTTGATGACAATACCATCGATCTCATAGGATAATTCATCTCTTATTTCATGAAATTTCTCGATATATTCCCAAACCTCATCGATTGTTTCACAGACTTGATGTTCAGGATTCGTTCGAAATCCAAGACGAGACATTTCATTCAATGCATGATCTTGGGTAGTTGATTCCAAGGGACCGAAATCAGCTAGCGTATACAAAAAGGTGCTTAAATTTCTTTGGGCGGCGATACGGGTATCGAGTTGGCGCAAACTTCCTGCTGCTGCATTCCGCGGATTTGCAAAAACTTCTTTTCCGTCTTCTTCTCGCTGCTGATTCAGTTTGATAAATGAAGCTTTCGGCATGTAGCACTCCCCGCGAACCTCAATTGTCAAAGGCTCCTTTAATCGTAAGGGGATTGACTTCACAGTTTTTAAATTCTCCGTGATGTTCTCGCCAACGGTGCCATCTCCGCGAGTTGCGCCTTGAACAAAAAGGCCATTTTCATACTTTAATGAGATCGACAAACCATCGATCTTTAATTCCACACAATATGAAACCGGATGTCCAACCGCTTTTTTCACCCGTTCGTCAAAGGCAATCAATTCTTCTTTGCTAAAAACATCATTCAAACTATACAAAGGAATATCGTGAACAACTTTTTCAAACCCCTCTAGTACTTTTCCACCGACACGCTGTGTCGGTGATTCAGGCGTAACTAAGTCAGGATATTCCGTTTCGATTTCTACTAACTCTTGATATTTTTTATCGTAAACAAAATCCTCCACTGAAGGCTGATCTTGTACGTAATATTCATACGCGTATTGATTCAGTTCGTTACGAAGCTCTGCTGAACGCTTTTCCGCTGCTTGAAAGGTCATTGGTTCCAAGAAGATTCCTCCTAATATTGTTTATACTTTTTGGATTGGTGCAAAAGCTGCCAATAAACGTTTAACCCCTTGCTGAGGAAAGGCAATGTCTAGCTCTATATCTTTTGCATTGCCGCTAACCTTCACAACTGTTCCAGTTCCCCATTTTTTATGTTGAACCTTATCACCAGGATTCCAATTCTCATTTTCACCGCCAGATGCTGTCTTATTCGTCATTGGTTCGCGAGTTGCATGCTGGTACTTAGGCTTCATAGCATTTGGATTTGAAGTAAATGGATTGTTGTATGCCGTTTTAGGTTGCGGCTGCATTCCCACAGCATTCAACAAGCTGTCATCTATTTCAGCAACAAATCGAGAAGGCTGATTGTATTGCGTTTTTCCATAAAGTGTTCGAGAAAAAGCATTCGTTAAATACAAGCTTTCCTCGGCACGAGTAATGCCGACGTAAGCTAAGCGGCGTTCTTCCTCTAGTTCTGCCTCTTCCATCAATGAACGAGAGAGTGGGAAGATCTTTTCTTCCATCCCAATTAGAAAAACGATCGGAAATTCTAACCCTTTAGCTGCATGTAATGTCATTAAAGTAACTTGTGCACTCTCTTCTTGATAATCATCTAAATCTGAAACAAGCGCTAAATCATTTAAGAAAATTGCTAATTTCTCTTCCGGTGCATTCGCTGCATCGTCCTCTTGTGCTTCATTCCGTTTATCAAACTCTTTTGTAACTGTCCGAAATTCTTCTAAATTTTCTAAACGTGATTCCGCTTCTAATGTCCTTTGATTCTTTAGTTCGTCTAAATAACCAGTTCGTTCTAAAACTTGATCAACTAGATCCGTTACCGGCAAATAGGCAATCATTTCCTGAAATTGTGCAATCATGGTCCCAAATTCGCCAATCATGCGGCCTGCTTTACCAGAAATATTGGCTAGGTCAACATTTTGCGCTGCTTCCACCATTGACCAGTCATGCATCGCTGCGAAATTTCGTAATTTCTCAACTGAGGCAGCACCAATTCCCCGTTTGGGTGTATTAATCACTCTTTCAAAACTGACACCATCCCGCGGATTATTAATGATGTTTAAATAAGCGATGATGTCCTTAATTTCCTTACGATCATAGAACTTGTGTCCACCGACCATTGTATATGGAACATTGGACTTAACTAGCGTGTCCTCTATCACCCGCGATTGTGCGTTCGTTCGATAAAGAACAGCAAAGTCATTATAACTACGATTATTAGTTTGAATTTCTTCTTTGATTTTGCTAACGATGAATTGGGCTTCGTCGCGTTCGCTGTCGGCACGATAATAAGTGATCTGTTCTCCAGACTGGTTATCTGTCCAAAGATTTTTGTCTCGACGATTACTGTTATTTTTGATAACTTGGTTGGCTGCGTCTAAGATACTTTTAGTCGAGCGATAATTTTGTTCCAATAAAATAACAGTCGCGTCATTATAATCTTTCTCAAAGTCTAAGATATTTTGCATATCCGCACCACGCCAGCCGTAGATACTTTGATCAGCATCACCGACTACACATAGATTACGGAAACGTGCAGCCAACATATTGACCAATGTATATTGTGCATGGTTAGTATCTTGATATTCATCCACATGCAGATAATGGAACTTATTTTGATAATACGTCAAAACTTCTTCATTATCCTCAAATAGACGGATTGTATTCATGATCAAATCATCAAAATCCATACTTTGATTGTTCCGTAATGCTTTTTGATAGGCATCATAACATCGAGCGACGATTTCTTCAAAAAAAGATCCCTGGCGCTCAGCATAGGTTTCTGGTGTCAATAATTCGTTTTTTGCATTACTAATACTTCCTAAAATTGACCGCGGATCATATTTTTTCGGATCGATATTTAATTCTTTTAAAATTCGTTTCATTAAAGTTAGCTGATCGGAACTATCTAAAATTGTAAAGTTTCGATCGTAGCCGATTGCATCAACATCCCGACGCAAAATACGTACGCACATTGAGTGAAACGTTGATACCCATACATCCTCGCCGCCCTGTCCTAATATACCATTGACTCGTTCCTTCATTTCTCGCGCTGCTTTATTGGTAAAAGTGATCGCTAGAATATTCCACGGATTTACATTTTTTTCTTCTATTAAATAAGCAATTCGATGTGTCAAAACACGCGTTTTTCCACTTCCTGCTCCGGCCATGATTAATAGTGGTCCCTCGGTATGAAGCACCGCTTCCTTTTGTTTAGGGTTTAGCCCTGCTAACAACTCCTGTTTGTTTGGCATGCAAAACGTCCTTTCTTTATTCAATCTTTTTTATTATAGCATCTCAGAAAGTTTCGCGACACTAGCAACATTTTAAAAAAGCGAATTCATTGATTCATCCTTGAATTTCTCAGAAAAGCGCGTTAAATTTAATAAGGAAATGGGAGGAAATCATGAAGAACGAACATGAAATTAAACGTTTAGATCGTACAAAAGTCAATTTTATATTGAAAGGAGTGTTAATTGGAGCCATTGCCGGGATAGTTGTTAGTCTCTTTAGATTATTCATCGAAGAAATCATGGACCATCTAGTTATTCTATATCTTTGGTTCAATGACAATCCTTTTTGGCTAATTCCCTGGGCCTTGGTTATGCTGGTCTGTGCTCTTGTTGTGGGATTACTTATAAAGTCGGAACCAAACATCAAAGGAAGTGGAATTCCACAAGTCGAAGGGACATTACAAGGTGAGATTAAATTAAACTGGTTTTCAGTCCTCTGGAAAAAATTTATTGGCGGGGTCCTATCAGTTGGATCAGGATTGTTTTTGGGTCGTGAAGGGCCTTCAATTCAACTAGGAGCGATGATCGGTCAAGGCTTCGGTGAATACACACAAGCGTCTACTTCTGAGAAAAAGATTTTTATTTCTAGTGGTGCGGCAGCTGGCTTGGCTGCAGCCTTCAACGCTCCCATTGCCGGATTGTTATTTGTGATTGAGGAGGTCCACCATCATTTCTCTCCTTTGATTTGGTTGACTTCTTTGACGGCAGCATTAACCGCAAATCTAGTCTCTTTGAACTTTTTTGGACTAAGACCCGTTTTGTTTATTGCTGATGTCCCATCCTTACCCTTGAAATATTACGGATTATTGATTCTATTGGGAATTATTTTGGGGATTCTTGGTTACGTTTATCAAATTGTACTTTTGGCATTACCACAATTCTATAAACGTACACATTTGCCAGAACATCTTTATGGCATCATTCCATTTTTATTAATTATTCCAATCGCGCTCTTTTTCCCTCATTATTTGGGCGGCGGTAATCAAATCGTTTTATCGATGGGCGAAAAAGTATTCCCACTAACTGCTTTGCTTTTTTTATTCTTATTGCGTTTCCTGTTCTCGATGGTTTCCTACGGAGCAAATCTTCCAGGCGGCATTTTTTTACCTATTCTGACATTGGGTGCTTTAATCGGGGGGATTTACGGAACTATTTTACATCAATCATTTGGAATGAATTCTATGTTAATTCGTGATTTTGTCATTTTTGCAATGGCAGGCTATTTTACTGCTATCGGGAAAGCCCCTTTAACCGCCATTATTCTTGTCACAGAGATGGTCGGTAACATCACCCATTTGATGCCATTAGCAGTTTGTTCCTTAACAGCCTATGTCATCAATGACCTGTTAGGTGGTAATCCTATCTATGAGTCTTTGCTTGAACGATTACTTAAAGGGCACATTCCAAACATCACAGGAAATAAGACGATTATCGAAATTCCCGTTACTGCTGAAAGTACTCTAGATGGTACAATGGTGCGTGATTTCAATTGGCCAACAGAAATGTTGTTGATATCGATTCGACGTGGTTCCTCAGAAATACTTACCCATGGAGACACCGTCATGAAAGTTGGCGACTTGCTGATGATTCTAACCGACGAAGGCTATACTCAGAAAATAAAAAGACAAATTCGCGAACGTTCAGATGCAGCTATCGCAAAAAAACAAGACAAAGCAATCCAAAGCTAATCATAAAGTATTTTTCGAAAAAACTTTACAAAAAGAAAGCGAACAATCAACTATCTATCGCTTTAGATAGTAAAAGAATTGTTCGCTTTCTTTTTGGATATTAATTGTTACTGGCTTTACTAGTAAATGTTTCTATCGTTGTGTGTTTATCCACGAATTCTTTTTGCCAATTTTTCATTCACATAGACAGACACTTGTCCGTCATTTACAGGAAAGACTCCTTGCCCGTTTTCATCTAAAACAACTTTTGCTTCATTATTTCCTAGTAAATCCACAAATGTTTCCCCTTCATGAATGGCACTGATGGTCATTTCTTTTTCGCCACCCTGAGCATTTGTCATAATTACTGCTGCACCTGATTCAGCATCGTCAAAATCACCTGTTAATGTCCAACCAATAACATCAGGATCATCAAAATAATCTGCCTGATTTCCATAGGTTAATTCCTCACGTAGCTTGATCAAGTGATTCAAGCCTGGTCCAACTGCCTCAGCATTCTCCGTTCCAAACAAATCACCCCAAAATACTACTGGAGTTCCTTCATTCCGTAATAAGATCAAACTGTAAGCATGCAGTTTGAACCAGCCCTCTACCCATGATTCCAGACTTTGACCATGTTGAGTATCATGGTTGTCGACAAAAGTTACTGCCCAATCAGGTCGTGTTTCAATTAAGGTCCCAGCAAAAATTTGACGCATGTCAAAGTCACCCATGGTTGAAGCCGCTTGAAATAGATTAAAGTGCAGAGGAACATCAAACAATGAAATCAAATTTCCCGATGAATCCAGATACTCCTGTAGTTTTTCCAATTCATCTGACCAATACTCGCCTACTACAAACAGCTCTTCGTCCTTTTCCTCTCGACGATGTAAAAGCCAATCAACAAAAAGATCAAAACGAATATGCTTGACTGCATCCAAGCGATAACCATCCACACCTGTTAATTCCTGATACCATTTTCCCCATTTATCCAGTTGTTCAATTGTCTCTGGGTTCTCCATATCTAGATTACAGCCCATTAAGTAATCAAAATTGCCATTTTCATCGTCAACTTTGGGTTCCCATCCTTTGTCTGCAAAATTAAAGATCGCATGATCTTTTTCACGTGCATCATAATCAACACCGGAGAAATTTTTCCAATTCCATTGATATTCGTTGTATTTACCTTTTCGACCAGGGAAAGTAAATTTGGTCCATGCTTCAATTTCTTCTTCACCAGAACTTGGTTTTGTACGATCATCAAACTGATAAGAAACCGCTGAAACAATTTCCGTCTCATCCGCACCCATAAAATGATCAAAAACGATATCTGCGTAAACCTTTAATCCAGCTTTCTTCAATGCAGTAATACTGCTCAAATATTCCTCTTTTGTTCCGTACTTTGTTCTAACACTACCTTTTTGGTCGAACTCTCCAAGATCATAAAGATCATAAGTACCGTAACCGACATCATTTGCACCTTCTGAGCCTTTATAAGCTGGCGGCAACCAAATAGCGTTAATTCCAAATTGACTTAATTCTTTCGCTTTTTCAGCTAAGGTTTTCCAATGATTTCCATCCGCCGGAAGATACCATTCGAATCCTTGTAAAATCGTTTGTTTGCTCATAATCTTCACCTCTTACTATCCATCATACAGAAAATGAACGTTCCCTCAAAATAAGACGACCCAAAATTTCCCGCTTAAACGTTTTTGAATGTTTTTGGCTGTTTATGGTTGTATTAAAAATTTATTTGTGCTATTATTTCAAATGAAGGAGGATTGAAAATGCTTACAGAAGAACGACACAAAAAAATTATGGAACGGTTGGAGCAGGACGGATTGGTTAAATCTCAAGAATTAATTCACTATTTAGATTCTTCAGAATCTACGATTAGACGGGATCTTCAAGAATTAGAAAATCTAGGTTTACTTGAACGGATTCATGGTGGTGCTAAACGTCCGCAACATCTTGAACAGGAATTAGGAATGATCGAAAAATCATCCAAAAACGTTCAACAAAAGAAAATAGTCGCTGAATATGCTGCTGAAAGCCTTGTTGAGGGCGACGTCATTTATTTGGATGCTGGAACCACTACTTCCGAAATGATTCCTTTCCTTAAAAATCGAACAATTACTGTCGTTACAAATTCCGTTGGCTTGGCTGCTCGTCTAGTTGAGGCACAAATCTCAACGATCGTATTAGGCGGAAGGATCAAATTAACAACTGATGCAGTGGTCGGATCACAAGCTTTGGAACAACTAAAGCAATATAGATTTAATAAAGCCTTCATGGGAATGAATGGCATCCATTGGGAAAGTGGCTACTCCACTCCTGATCCAGAAGAAGCCAGTTTAAAAAGAGTGGCTATTCAACAATCCGAGGAAGCATTTGTCTTAGTTGACCATAGCAAGTTCAATCAAACCAGTTTTGTCAGCGTTGCTCCATTATCAGCTGCTTCAATCCTCACAGACACCTGTCCTTTGGTTATCCATGATCAAATCACAGAACAAACTACCTTGAAGGAGGTTTCTGTATGATTTATACAGTAACGTTAAACCCATCAATTGATTACATCGTGCACATCGACCAATTAGTTATTGGTGATGTTAATCGTATGAAGAGCGATTTAAAACTACCGGGCGGCAAAGGAATCAATGTTTCTCGAATTTTGAAAAGGATTAATAATGATTCTACAGCCTTAGGATTTCTCGGTGGATTTACCGGAAGCTTTATTAAGGAATGGCTGGAAAAAGAAACCATTCAAACAAATTTTACAACGGTTTCTGACGATACACGGATTAACATAAAACTGAAAGCTAGCGAGGAAACTGAAATTAACGGTCAAGGCCCCACCGTTTCAGTCAAAGAAATGGCTGATTTAAAAAAGATTTTAGGAAACTTATCCTCTTCTGACATCGTTGTGTTATCCGGCAGCAAACCTGCAAGTGTCCCTACTGGTTTTTATCAAGAATTAATTGAAATTATCAAAGCTCAGGGAGCCTCATTTGTAATCGATACTACTGGCGCTGATTTGATGGATGCCTTAGAAAAAAAACCTTTGCTGGTTAAACCAAACAATCATGAGCTAGCAGATCTCTATCAAACAACCTTTAATTCCGTTGAGGATATCTATCCTTTCGGCCAACGTTTGCTAGACGAAGGTGCTCAACATGCACTAGTTTCTATGGCTGGTGATGGGGCACTACTATTTACTAATGAAGGAATATATCGTTCGAACGTGTTGAAACGTTCAGTTAAAAATTCAGTTGGCGCTGGCGATTCCATGATCGCTGGATTTGTTGGGAATTTTACAAAAACCAAAAATGCTGTAGAAGCCTTCAAATGGGGCGTTGCTTGCGGGAGTGCGACAACTTTTTCGGATGACTTAGCCACAGCAGATTTCATTCAAGAATTATTACCAGAAGTCAAGATAACTAAAGTAAACTAATTATTTTGTCTGCTTCTGTTTAAAATATGTATCACTATAGAATTTGGAGGAATTATGATGGATATTAAAGATTTATTGATTAAAGATGCCATGATTATGGATTTGCAAGCAACGACAAAAAGTGCTGCAATTGATGAAATGGTTCAAAAAATGTATGACGCTGGCCGTATTTCTGATATTGATGTTTATAAAGAAGGTATTTTAAAGCGCGAAGCTCAAACATCGACTGGTTTAGGTGATGGGATTGCAATGCCTCATGCAAAAAACAGTGCTGTAAAGGAAGCGACAGTCCTATTTGCAAAAAGCCAAAATGGCGTTGATTATGAATCATTGGATGGTCAACCTACCTTTCTATTTTTCATGATCGCCGCTCCAGAAGGCGCTAATGATACGCATCTTCAAGCACTTGCTGCTTTATCGAGACTTTTGATTAATCCAGACTTTGTGGCTAAATTGAAAGCTGCAGAAACTCCTGACCAAGTACAATCTACTTTTGATGCAGCTGAAAAAGCAAAAGAAGCAGAAGAAAAAGCAGAAGCCCAGGCGGAAGCAGAAGAAAAAATTAAAGACACAAATCGACGGTACATCGTAGCAGTTACTGCTTGCCCTACCGGGATTGCGCATACTTACATGGCAGAGGATGCCTTGAAGAAAAAAGCAAAAGAATTGGGCGTAGACATTAAAGTGGAGACAAATGGTTCAGAAGGAATCAAACATCGTCTAACAGATGATGAAATTGCTCGTGCAGATGGCGTTATCATAGCTGCAGATAAAAAAGTAGAAATGAACCGATTTAACGGGAAGGAATTAGTCAATCGTCCTGTTAGTGACGGAATTCGTAAACCAGAAGAATTGATTAATTTAGCTTTAAGTGGAAAGGCTCCGGTATATCGTGCTAGTGGCGAAGATACTTCAATTGATGAAGAGAAAAGCGACAACGGTACGTTAGGGCAACGCATTTATAAAGATTTGATGAACGGTGTTTCTCATATGCTACCATTTGTAATTGGTGGTGGGATCATGATCGCTTTATCTTTCATGATTGATCAATTTATGGGTGTGCCTCAATCCGAATTAGCTAACCTAGGTAATTACAATCAAGTCGCAAGCTGGTTTAACCAAATCGGTGGTGCGGCATTTGGCTTCATGCTCCCAGTCCTTGCTGGTTTTATTGCCTCAAGTATCGCTGATCGTCCCGGTTTAATCGCTGGTTTTGCTGCTGGTGCGCTAGCTAATGCTGGTGGTGCAGGATTCTTAGGCGCATTAATTGGTGGTTTCTTAGCTGGATATGTCATCATCTTTTTGAAAAAATTGTTTAAGAACTTACCGAAGTCACTAGAAGGAATCAAGGCGATTCTCTTCTATCCATTCTTTGGCTTGATGATTACCGGATTCTTGATGCTCTTAGTCAACGTTCCGATGAAAGCGATCAATGATGGATTGAATGGTTTCCTAACTGGATTAAGCGGATCTAATGCTATTTTACTTGGTGCATTACTCGGAGGCATGATGGCAATTGATTTAGGCGGTCCTATTAATAAGGCAGCTTACGTGTTTGGTACTGCAACGTTAGCTACAAGTGTTGCCCAAGGTGGATCAATCGTTATGGCTGCGGTTATGGCCGGTGGTATGGTTCCTCCGTTGGCTATCTTTGTTGCTACTCGATTATTTAAAAACAAATTTGAAAAGAGTCAGGTAGATGCTGGATTAACAAACATTGTAATGGGGCTTTCTTTCGTAACTGAAGGCGCTATTCCATTTGCTGCGGCAGATCCAATTCGTGTGATTCCAAGTTTCGTTGTTGGTTCGGCGTTAGCTGGTGGATTGGTCGGTGCTGTGGGTATCAAATTACTTGCTCCGCATGGCGGTATTTTCGTTGTCTTATTGTTAAGCCATCCACTACTTTACTTATTGTTTATCATTATTGGTGCAATCGTTTCAGGCGTGATTTATGGGTTAGTCAAAAAGCCAGTTGCAAAATAAGTAAAAGCCACTCTCGAAATTCGAGAGTGGCTTTTTTACATCCAACGATCTTTTCTATGAGCTCTCACCGGCTGTGCTTTCGGTTTAATTGCAAAAAGAATCATTCCAATAAAAAGGACTACAATTGACAAAGGAATCTCTAGCGATGGAACCGGCAACACAAAAATTAGACCAATAATCAGCAAACAACTACCCATAATCTTGATATACCTGTAATCCATAGATAACCTCTCCTTTTTTCTCTCGTCAAAATGCAAAACAACTTATTTGATTAGACTCAAATCACCAATTTATTTATATCTCAAGTATGTCTAATTGATTTTTTGCAGATACTTTTTTTTGATCAATAAAAGAGACAATTAAATGTTTCGCCTCTTTTTCCAATGAAAAAGTCAAAGAATCGTTTTTACGACTGACTTGATGAATCGTCATATCTTTTAATGCTAACTTTAATTCCTCTAAAGGAAAATCTAAGAATGCTTTCTTGGGAATAAATAATTGTAAAACTGCAGTATATTCTTTATACCGCATATCTTGGATCTCAAATTCGATAGAATCACGTATATAGTACTCAAAGGCTGCTAATCCCTTATCCAATGTTAGCTCAGGATATAAAATATGATAATTCATCATCCGTTCACTTTCATCATCAATCCAAGGGAAATAGGCTAAAGCGTTTAATCCGCCCTTCATGCGATTCACGCGATATTGATTTGTTAAGAAATTATACGTACGTGTCACAAAATAAGACGCTTCACTTTTCTCTGTCGGTTGAAATTGTTCATTTTGATATTGAACAGTCTGAATAACTGTATCCTCGAAAGCAAACTCAATATAAGGTTGTTTTAGTAACCCAACACCGTTTGTATAGGAAAGTTGCGAGATCCCTAATTGATCACGAAATAATTGTTGAAACCTCAAATTAGTGTGATCCTGCCATTGGAATGGATCCTTGTATAATTCAAAGAAAACTCCCGAGCCCAGTTCAGCTACCTGTTCAACTTGCTGAATCTCTAACAAAAGCTGTTTAGCAAACAATTTTTTGTATGGAGCGCCCAGAAATAACCACCAGCATGCCGTTAAACAGACTCCCTTATAGAAAACATCGTAACCTGGAAATACATTACAATCGACTACTATATCCCCATTAAGCCCCTTCATTTTTGGCAACACATTTGTCTCTTCTGCCGTTTCAAAAGAGCGACGCTTCGATAGTTCACTCGTGTTGTGATAAAGGTATTCATCATAGGAGCGAATGTAAGCAAAAAAACCATGCTCGATCAAACGATTTTTAAAATAATCTAAATAAACTTTTTCCCAGTAATAAAAATTTTCCTCATCAAGTATGCATTTTTCAAACAACGTATCACCTAAAAGATGCAACGTCGTCTCCTCTTTCGAGTTTTTTATTTGCAACCAAACATCTTCTTTTGTACTGAACTCTGAAATCACCTGTTTCAATTGGTGCTGATCAAATATCTGTTCTTGCCCATTAATCAACATTTTATCTGGTTCCAGCAACAGACGACTCATGACTAACCAATCATTTACTTTTGATTGGATGTCGGCTTGCTTCAAATCGTAGAGCTGGCTGACACTATAAATCTTCTGATTCTTCTCCATTGCTTTCCCCTTTCTCATTACTCTATTATAATTATAGCGTAAAGATTTAAAAAACCCTATGAAATTGATTACTAAGTTTTAAAAAATTGTATCCTGTAGTAGAATGTGATAAAACTGAAATGGAGGTGTTCAGATGGGCCTTAAATTTGAAAAAACCGATGATTTGGATAAGTTATTTGAATCGTTTGCTGTAGATCCAGATAAAAAAGTACAAAAAGACGAGGATATTCAGAAGTTTTTAAAACCAAAAAATGAACAAAATGATAAAAAAAAGGATCAAGCTTAAGAAGCTTGATTCTTTTCAATTGCTGTTTCAATCGCCTGCCACGCTTCCTCTTTACCCATTTTCGTCTCAGAAGAGAAAAGAATGAAAGTATCATTGGGATCAAAATCCAATTTTTTCTTAATTGCACTAGTATGTTTATTCCACTTCCCACGAGGAATCTTGTCTGCTTTTGTCGCCACTACAATCACAGGAATACCGTAATACTTCAGAAACTCATACATTTGAATGTCTTCTCTACTTGGATCGTGCCGAACATCAACTAGAGACACCACCGCACGCAGTTGCTTACGACTGGTAATATATGTTTCAATCATTTCTCCCCACTTCGCACGTTCTGTTTTTGATACCTTCGCGTAGCCATATCCAGGTACATCAACAAAATGCAAAGCGTTCTCAATCAAATAAAAGTTCAAGGTTTGTGTTTTTCCAGGTTTTCCAGAAGTTCTAGCTAAATTCTTCCGATCAATCAAAGTATTAATAAAAGAGGATTTTCCAACATTTGATCGTCCCGCTAAAGCAATCTCTGGTAAATCAGTTTCAGGATATTGTTTTGGTGAGACCGCACTAATGACGATCTCTGCATTATGCACTTTCATTCTTCCACGCCTTTCAAAAAGGGTCCACAAATTATTTTGTGAACCCTCGTTTATTACCTACCCTGCTTTTTTCTTATCATTATGATATTCGATAATTGGTTTACCTGATCCTTCAACAGAATCCTTTGTAACAATTACTTTTTCAATTGATTCATCAGAAGGAATGTCAAACATGACATCCATCATCACGTCTTCAATAATTGAACGTAATCCTCGAGCGCCAGTATTGCGCGCAATTGCTTTATCAGCAATAGCATTCAAGGCATCAGCATCAAACGCTAAGTCTGTATCATCATAAGATAGTAACTTTTGGTATTGCTTTACTAACGCATTTTTAGGTTCTGTCAAGATACGAACCAAGTCCTCTGTCGTTAATTTTTCTAACGCTGTAGTTACTGGTAAACGTCCGATAAACTCTGGAATTAAACCAAATTTTAATAAGTCTTCCGGAATGATTTGTTGCATGATACTTGCATCTTCATCAATTTTCTTATTGTTTTTACCAAAGCCAATAGTTTTTTCACCCAAACGATTTTTAACAATCGTTTCAATGCCATCAAAAGCACCACCAACAATAAACAAAATATTGGTCGTATCAATTTGAATAAACTCTTGGTGTGGGTGTTTGCGTCCTCCTTGAGGCGGAACACTAGCTACTGTTCCTTCAAGAATTTTAAGTAGTGCTTGTTGCACGCCCTCACCGGAAACATCACGAGTGATCGAAACATTCTCACTTTTACGAGTAATTTTATCGATTTCATCGATATAGATAATTCCTTTTTCAGCACGCTCAACATTGTAATCGGCCGCCTGCAATAATTTCAATAAAATATTTTCGACATCTTCACCAACGTAACCAGCTTCCGTCAAGCTTGTCGCATCTGCAATAGCAAACGGAACATTAAGTGTTCGAGCCAACGTTTGTGCCAAAAATGTCTTACCTGAACCTGTAGGTCCAATTAGACAAATATTACTTTTTTGCAATTCGACTTCATCTAGTCCATCATTTTCAGTATTCACTCGTTTATAATGATTGTAAACCGCGACAGATAAAGCTTTTTTTGCTCGATCTTGCCCTATAACATATTGGTTTAGGACATCTAACAATTCTTTTGGTTTTGGTACATCAATAAATTCACGAATAGCTTCTTCATGGAATTCTTCATCTATAATCTCTTTACAAAGGTCGATACACTCATTACAAATGTAAACTCCTGGACCCGCAACGACTTTTTTTACTTCTTCTTGGGTCTTTCCACAAAATGAACAGCGGACTGTTTCACCTGCGCCTGTGCTCTCATACATGGCTTTCACCTCTTGCTTCTTTCTCTACAAGTGTTTCCACGATTGCAGTCTTTATCTATAATAACATAAAGCATTAAAAAGACAAAGAATCCAAATGGATTAAAAAGGAATTTTAAAGAAAAAAGTATGCGATAAAAACTATCGCATACTTTAATAAATATTAACTCATATAACATATAAAACTGATGATGTTAATCTTACTTTTCTACAGCAGTTCCTGTAACTAATTCAACTGCTTTTTTCATTTTAATATCGTGTTCTAACATGTCTTCTGTTAAGACACGTTTGATTTGTTCTTCTGGCATTTGGTACATTTCTGCTAAATCTTTGATTTCTTTAGCAATATCTTCCTCAGAAGCTTCAATTTTTTCCGCTTCAACGATTGCTTCCATTACCAAGTTTGTTTTCACTCGGCCTTCAGCTTCACCTTCAAATTGCGTATGAAGATCTTCTTCGGTAGAACCTGTCAATTGATAGTACATTTCAGGAGAGATTCCTTGACGTTGCATGTTGTTTAAGAATTCATCCATTGAACGGTGTACTTCGTCATGAACCATTACATGTGGAAGGTCAACGATGTCAGCATTTTCAACTGCTTGTTTAATAGCAGCTTCATCTTTTGCTTCTTTCGCAGCTTCTTCTTTTTGCTTGGTTAATTCATCACGATATTTTGCCTTTAATTCGTCTAAAGAATTTACTTCTTCATCAACGTCTTTAGCAAAATCGTCATCTAACTCTGGTAATTCTTTTGCTTTAACTTCATGAATTGTAACTTTGAAAACAGCTTCTTTACCAGCTAAGTCTTCTGCTTGGTAATCTTCTGGGAAAGTGACCGTAACGTCCAAGCTTTCACCAGCTTTGTGTCCAACAAGTTGTTCTTCAAAACCAGGGATAAATGAACCAGAACCTAATTCAAGTGAATAGTTTTCGCCTTTTCCACCTTCAAAAGCTTCTTCACCGACAAAACCTTCGAAGTCAATAACTGTTGTATCGCCATTTTCAGCAGCTTCATCTTCCTTGATAACCAATTCAGCTTGCGCTTCTTGCTCAGACTTCAACCGTGCATCTACGTCAGCCTCTGAAACTTCAACATCTTGTTTAGGCACTTCAAGTTCTTTGTAATCGCCTAATTTCACTTCAGGTTTCACTGTAACTTCAGCCTTAATAACCCAAGCTTCACCTTTTTCCATGCTATCTACATCGATTTTTGGTTGAGAAACTGGGTCAATTCCTGCTTCCTTTACAGCAGCTTCATAAGCAACTGGTAATACATCATTCAATGCATCTTCATATAATGCTTCTTCACCGTACATACGGTTAAATACTTGGCGAGATACTTTCCCTTTACGGAAACCAGGTACATTAAGATTTTTCTTTACTTTGTTGAATGCATTTGTTAATCCTTTTTGGATCTCAGTTTGTTCAATTGAGAAAGTTAACACACCATCATTGGTGCCTGTTTTTTCAAAATTTGCAGTCAAATTTGTTCCCTCCGAATACTAATATACTTGCATTTTGCATACCATTAAATATTACACTACTGATTGTGAAATGTAAATATAAAGCTTTTACTCTCGGCATTTTTTAATGATAATCGAACATCAGTTGTTTAATCTTTTCACGAATCATTTCTACATCCTCATCGAGTGATTCAGATTCCCTCCAGTATTCTGATAAATAACTATTAACCCAAGCATCCGGCCTCATAAAGGAGTAGTGCAGCGGATATAAGAATGCCATCTCCAGTTTAACCTGCTCCAAAATATTTGCTAAAAGAATCGGATCCTCATCAGTTAAACGTTTTTCCAATCGTCTCATGATTTTCTCTTGTAATGTTTCATCAAAATCCGATGCTGCTGGTGATAATTCTACAATTTCATCTTGGATCGTCAGATAACGCATTTTTTCATTAATACCTATCCGTGCTAAACTTTCAAAAAAGTAACTGCGTACCAAAGGAGCAATTTCAGGGTCAACCATGAATTTCTCAGCCAATGTTTGTAATCGCTGTTCTGATAGTTGCTTAACTTTTCGTACCAATACCAATTGTTCCATTGCTGACAAAAACGGCAATTGTTCAAGCTCTGATTCTAGCTGGTTCATGGCTGCCTGCTGCTGTCTTTGATAAAAAGCTTCTTGATCATCAATCCGCAATAACCAAAGATTTTTTTGCTCTTCGGTAAATTGTTTCATTTTCTGAGCCCGCCATAAATACTCGCGGGCAGAAAAAAATCTATTTGAATACAGTTGAATTTGTAAATACAAATCAATTGTTTCCGGTGCTTCGAGATAACTTTCTGACTCTTCTTCAGAAAATGCCAAAGCTTCCTCAAATTTTCCTTGTTCTAAAGCAAGACTTGCGATTAAGCGATTCAACTTAGGGGAAGGATTTTCACTGTAAGCAAGCTTGTAGTTTTCCAGCGCTTGTGAAAAGTTCCCTTTTGAGAAAGCTTCTTCAGCAAGTGTTAAATAATAATGATCATTGTTAGGAAATTCTATTGGATTCATTCTTGTATAAAATCCTCTCTAGCTGCAATTAAATTTAATGTCACTACACTCGTGTCTGAAAAGTAATCACCAATGTGTTGCTTGTTCGGTGTAAAAATCGTTACAAGATACCCTAACATAAAAATCGAACCTCGCAGAACAAACCGGCAAGCTCCCTCACGGACTAAAACGGTTTGCCAACTCAATTCTTCCTCCGTAAAACAGATTACTCGAATACCGAAGATCATTTTACCCAATGTTTGTCCATGATTTAGTTTTGTCAGCAAAATAAAATATGCCAAGTAGATAAAAAGCGCTAATAATCCATAAACGCTGACTAGTTCTTTACTCTTCGTCATTCCGAAAAAGCTTGTTGGGAATCCGAGTAGGACTCCAGTAATAGATGAAATGCAAAGCAAATCCAATAAATACGCAAAAAAACGAATCCAAAATCCTGTATAGAAATAATCTGGGTAATGATGAAATTGTGGTTTACGTGTCTTCTTTTCAAGCAGCTGTGTAACGGGGCCGACAGCTGGTCTCTGTTGTATTTCCTCACTCACAATTACTCACCCCCATAGAGATACATTGCTTTAGGTGCCTGTGGAGTCCCCACACTTTCAACAATATTTCTAACTAACTCTTCTTGAGTAGGTTTGAATCCTTGCAACTCCGCTAGACGACTACCGAACCAGGTGTCCACGAAACTTGTTGTCCCACTTGTATAAGAAACAACTTTCGCATCATTCAATCCATTGTCTTTTCGCAAAGCTTTAAGTGCTTGATCTGGATAACCAATATCATCTACTAATCCATTTTCAAGAGCTTGTGCCCCATCGTAAATTCTTCCATCAGCTAATTTTCGCACATCTGATTCACTCAAATCTCGACCATTTGCTACAACTTTGACAAAGCGACCATACATACTATCAACAAAGGCTTGCAGGACCTCTTTATCCTCCTTAGTCTGAGGTCTAGATCCAGAGCCAATATCTTTTAATGCCCCACTTTTAATCGTTGCATCCGTGATCCCAAGTTTTTCCATCAAACCTGAATAATTCATGCTGGACATGATCACACCAATAGATCCTGTCATCGTATCCTCCGTAGCAAAAATCCGATCAGAATTTGCTGCAATATAATACCCACCGCTAGCAGCTTGGCTTTCCATCGATGAATAAATCGGAATTTTCTTCTCACTCTGAATTTCCTTCAATGCTCGTGTAATCTCTGCTGTCTCGTAAACTGAACCTCCTGGTGAATTAATCTCCAACAAGATGCCCTTTACTGAAGAATCATTTTTTATCTTAGTTAATTGCTTCATAAAAGCTTCATGGTTATATCCACCTGTTGAAAAGATACCGCTACTACCGTCATCAACGATTGTCCCTTCAACAACTAATTTAACAATTTTTTTACTGCTTGAGCCGGTTTCTTCAGTTTTCTCTTGCGGTTCGCCCGAACCGTACAATAGTTCGTTTACTTGGCTAAGTTCCTTCTTATTCTCATTTTTGGGGCCTATTGTTGACGTAATTACAGAAAACACCAATAAAACTACTGCGATACCAACTGCCACCCAACGTCTCTTATTCATTAATTTACCTCCTGAGCCATTGCTTCTTCAAAAGCAAAGTTTTCATACTAATATAAATTGCGGATAACTACTACTTTTTCGATCGGACCCTCTGCTTTCATTTTTCCGGCCTTTTCCAATAGTGAGTAGCCGCCAAAAAGCTCCTGCGTCAGCGGATCTTCAATTTTAAATGCTTGAGCATCTTCAACGCTTAAAGCGTCAGGATTGATTTCCTGAATACTATCCCAACCGGTATCAAGAAAGATTTTCGTTTCATCATTGATTTCTGGATCATCGGTAAGTTGTGCTAGAAAGTTCCTTAACTCTCCGACCGTAAGATTTTTTGGTTGATTCAATTGACTTCCTCCTCTTTTTTTGTGAAAGATATCCACACAAAAATTACATCATCTAAAACGAACAATGTCTACAATAATTGTTTATTGCAATTGAAGCTGTTCGATAACTGATACTTTTCTATTTTACCCTATTCTTCCATTAGATGAAACGCCGAAGATTGGGTGATTTCTTTTTAGCTTTTCACAAATTTCATATATACCAATTTAATAAAAATAAAAAAATATTTGACTACACGGCAAGTTTATATTATATTAATCATTGTTTCCGATATTAAAACAAAAAAATCTTAAATGTACCAATAGGATAGCGCCAGGCCTTTTAAAGGTGACGAGGAAGAAGCTAATCGAATGATTCGGCGGGTGGCTTCAGGGTTGCTGTGCTCTACAGATCATTACAAAAACTTTTAATTATTTAAAACTTTTAATTATTTATTTAAAGAACAAAAAAATGATCAGACAGCTCGGAAACATATAATGATAGGAAAGTAGGAAGACATTATGTGTGGTATCGTAGGGATTGTAGGAAATGAGCAAGCAACAAGTATTTTAGTAAACGGTTTGGAAAAATTAGAATATCGAGGTTATGATTCAGCAGGTATTTTTGTGGCAGACCAAGAAAAAGATTTCTTAGTGAAATCTCAGGGACGTATCAAGGAATTAGCAGACAAAATTGGCGAAGATGTGCAGGGAACCATCGGAATTGGTCATACACGTTGGGCAACCCATGGAGAGCCAAGCGAAGAAAATGCTCATCCGCATACTTCACAAAGCAAACGCTTCGTTTTAGTTCACAATGGTGTGATTGAAAACTATGATGAATTAAAGCAAAAATATTTAGTAGATGATCTTTTTTATGGCGAAACGGATACCGAAATTGCCGTTCATTTAGTAGAATTTTTTGCGAATCAAGGACTTTCAACAAAAGAAGCTTTCCGTAAAGCACTAAAAGAGATCCATGGCTCATACGCTTTTGGTTTGATTGACAAAAATGACCGCGAAACGATTTACGTTGGAAAAAACAAAAGTCCGTTACTAATTGGATTAGGTGAAGGTTTTAATGTTGTCTGCAGTGATGCCATGGCTATGTTAGAACAAACCAATCAATTTGTTGAAATTAATGATGGTGAAATGGTAATCGTAACAAAAGATCATGTAGAAATTGAAGATGCCGCTGGAAATGAAATCCAACGTGCTCCCTATGAAGCAAAAATTGATCTTTCTGATATGGAAAAAGGCACCTACCCTTACTATATGTTGAAAGAAATCGATGAGCAACCTGCTACGATGCGTCGGATCATCAGTGAATATACCGATGAAACAGGAACCGTCGTGATTGAGGATGAGTTGCTACAAAGCTTATTAGACAGCGATCGTATTTATATTGTTGCTTGTGGTACAAGTAACAACGCTGGTTGGGCAAGTAAGCAGATTATTGAAGGCTTAGCGAACATTCCAGTTGAAATCCATTTATCAAGTGAATTTGGTTACAATATGCCTTTGCTTTCAGAGAAACCATTCTTTATTTACTTAACTCAAAGTGGTGAAACTGCAGATAGTCGTCAAGTATTAGTCAAAACGAATGAATTGGGGTATCCTTCCTTAACGGTAACCAATGTTGCTGGATCAACGCTATCTAGAGAAGCAAGCTACACCATGCTTTTGCATGCAGGACCAGAAATTGCAGTTGCTTCAACGAAGGCTTATACTGCACAAATTGCTGCTTTAACCGTATTAGCAAAAGCGGTTGGTGAAGCAAAAGATATTGCATCTGCAAAAGAATTTGATCTGACAAAGGAATTAGGGATTGCAGCAAATGCGATGGATGTGATGATCGCAGAAAAAGCAATGATTGAAGAAATTGCTGCAGAGTATTTGGCGACAACCCGAAATGCTTTCTACATTGGACGCTCAGAAGATTATTATGTTTCAATGGAAGTAGCCTTAAAACTGAAAGAAATTTCTTATATTCAAGCAGAAGGATTCGCTGCTGGCGAATTAAAGCACGGAACGATCGCTCTAGTTGAAGAAGGTACACCGGTGATTGGGATCATTACAGAAGCTGTGACATCTCCTCACACACGCGGAAACCTGCGGGAAGTTGAGAGTCGCGGAGCTCATACACTTGTAATTGCTTCTGAAGAGTTAAGCAAAGAAGGCGACCAGATCGTCCTACCAATCGTTCATCAATTCTTACGTCCGCTCGTATCTGTCATTCCAGGACAGTTGATTGCTTATTACGCAACCTTATTGCGCGGATATGATGTTGATAAACCACGGAACTTAGCGAAATCAGTAACAGTTGAATAAAAGTAAAAGAGGCTGTCTTCGCTGACCAGCCTCTTTTTAGTGCTAAAAAAACGCCTGATCAATTGAGATCAGGCGTTTTACTAATTAATCTAATCCAATTTCTTCACGTACAACTGAAGCAATTTTTTCTACGTAGTATTCAACTTTCTCATCCGTTGGCGCCTCTGCCATCACTCGCAATAACGGCTCTGTTCCGGATGGACGAACTAGGATGCGACCATCTCCATTCATTTCTGCTTCAGCCTCATCAATTGCTTGTTTAATAGCAGGCACAGTCATTGCACCATACTTATCACTAACACGAATATTCACTAGTTTTTGTGGATAGATAGTGACTTCGCCAGCTAGTTCAGAAAGTTTTTTACCCGTTTGCTTCATGATGTTCAATAGTTGAACCCCTGTCAACATTCCATCACCAGTTGTATTGTAATCTAGGAATAGAACGTGACCAGACTGCTCACCGCCAAGATTGTAATCATTTTTACGCATTTCCTCTACAACATACCGGTCTCCGACTTGCGTAATTACATCCTCTAACCCAATTTCTTCGATTGCTTTGTGGAAGCCTAAATTACTCATAACTGTTGTTACGACTGTATCCTTTTTCAACCGATTGCGTTCAGCCAAATATTTTGCGCAGATAAACATAATACGATCTCCGTCAATGATATTTCCTAATTCATCTACTGCGATCACACGATCGCCATCACCATCGAAAGCCAAGCCAGCATCTGCGCCTTTTTCAACTACCATCTTTGCTAAAGCTTCTGGATGAGTTGAACCAACACCTGCATTAATGTTTAGACCGTTTGGAGAAGTCCCCATCGTATAAAAATCAGTTTCTAAATCAGCAAATAACCGGTTTACGCTTGTAGTAGTCGCGCCATTTGCGGCATCAACGCAAACTGTTAGACCTGATAAGTCCCCTGAGATTGTTTGTACTAGAAATTGGGAATATTTTAATAATCCCTCATGAAATTCATCTAACGTTCCTAACCCTTCAGCAGATGGCCGAGGCAACGTGTCTTCTTCAGCATCGATCAATGCTTCGATTTCTGCTTCTTGTTCATCAACTAATTTAAATCCGTCACCACCGAAAAATTTAATCCCGTTATCCTCTGCCGGGTTATGGGATGCTGAAATCATTACACCAGCTGAAGCTTTTTGTAGTCTTGTTAAGTAAGCAACTCCGGGCGTTGAAATGACTCCTAGTTGGAAAACTTCGATACCAACAGATAATAACCCTGAAATTAAAGCCGTTTCTAATAATTCGCCTGAGATACGCGTATCGCGTCCTACTAATACACGTGGACGTCCTTCGCTTTCTTGATGTTGACTTAAGACATAGCCGCCACAACGACCTAATTTAAAAGCTAGTTCAGGTGTTAACTCCTTATTCGCGATTCCGCGTACTCCGTCTGTTCCAAAATATTTACCCATTAAATTATATTTCCCTTCTTCATCTAGTTAGCTGATTGATTTGTCGACTCTTCTTGACTGTTAGTTGGTTGAGTCTCAATACTGTCCGCGGAAGATTCTGTCGTTCTACTTGAATCTCCTGTAGTTCCGCCTGTCGACGAACTAGAATGATTTGTACTACTAGTATCTGATGCTTGTGATTTTTTAAATACCGGTGTTACTTGTGCGCTCACCGTCTTCGGAATAACTTGGTATTCTCCAGAGATTGGCACATCTATAAATTTTTTAACAGTTCCCTGAATTTGAGAAACATCCACCGGAATTCCAATGCTGTCTATTTGATCAATTACTGATTGGACACCTGTAATTGTTGCCTTTGTACGATTCAGATCAATTTTGACACTTTCAACTGTCTCAGGTAAATCACCCTCTTGGATTGGATAAAGAGAAACTTCTTTACTCGGTGTCTTAATTTCAAAATTGACTGTTACATTTTGTGGATCTGATTGAATCGGCAAAACTTCTCCACTGGCATTCAGAGCTTGAACAGGCGCTTGGATACTTTCTTGATCCGAAGTGAGTTTACTACTATCCACTGAAGCAACAACACGATCGATTTCTTTCATTGTAGTTTCTCCAGTTGTGATTTCAACTTGCTCCGGTTGGGTAGATAATTCGCCGACTTTCAACCCATTATTGCTGGTTGTACTACTTAGAATTGGTGAGACATCAAATTTTTTCTTAACCTTTTTCTCAATCGTGACAGAAATCTTTTCTGGTTCAATCGTTGCAAATAAAGAACTAGATAAATTCTTTGTTTTTAACCTTACCTCATGCGTGCCCGAACCGAGTTTAGATAAATCGGCGACCACACTAAAAGTACGCGTATCAGGATCAATTTCTTTATTTAACTGGATTCTGTTTGCGCCACTTAATTTGACTGAAACATTCGATGAAAATCCATGCACAAAATAAGCAGATGAATCGTAATCAACGTTAATCGGCACATTTTGAATGGTCTCCTCATAGCTCGTTTCAGAAGAAATCAATCTGCTGAAATTTGAACTATTTACATTAAAAAATAAAATCAAACTAAACAGCAATGAAACGAGCATGTAAGGTACGTTACTTTTCTTGAACTTAATTCTCATTTTTGGCCTCCTTTAGTCAACCCTTCCAAAAAGGTTTGTAAGAGACTCTTTCTTCCAGCATTTTTTTCATCTGGAAGTAATTCCCGCCGCATCACGGCCAAATATTCCTCTTGCGTTAAATCATGTAAGAAATCATTGTTTAGCGTAATACTGACGCCACCTGTTTCTTCAGAAACTATGAAGGTCACTGCATCACTGACTTCGCTAATACCAACTGCTGCTCGATGCCGTGTACCAAATTCTTTCGGGATCAGCATACTATCTGAAAGAGGTAGATATGCTGAAGCTACAGCGATTTTCCCATCTTTCACAATAACGGCTCCGTCATGCAACGGTGTGTTAGGAATGAAAATATTGATCAACAACTCTCCAGTAATATCAGCATCTAAATCAATCCCAGTTTCAATGTACTCTTCAAGGCCTGTTGAACGTTGAATTGTAACTAGAGCACCGATTTTTCTTTTTGACATATACTGAATAGCTTTATCGAAGGCTAAAATCATTCGCTCGTCGTCCAGCTCTTCCTTTTTCGAAGTTTTAAAGAAAGCACTGCGTCCCAAATGTTCCAAACCACGCCGAACCTCCGGCTGAAAAATAATGATTGCTGCAATTACACCATAAGTGATTATTTGATTCATTAACCACGATAATGTATGCAGTCCAATTAATTCAGCAATGATCCGAATCCCAATGAATATCGCCACACCTTTAAGCAATTGAACAGCTTTTGTCCCGCGAACAAGTTCAAACAAGCGATAAATCAAAAACCAAACGACAAATATATCTAAAAGGTTGACGATGATATCCCAGGTTGAAAGGTTCTCAGAAAAAAAGCTAAGCCAATAATCTGGTTTGAATAATTCAATTAGACGATTAGGCATAGATAACCTCTCTTTCTATCCAAAATTCTCTACAATTATACCACAGTGGTACAGTTCTAGCATAAAATTTAAGAGAGAGCCTTAGCAAACTAAGACTCTCAAAATTATTTATTTTTTTAATTTTTCAGCTCGTGCTGCTCTACGTGCAGCACGCCGAGCTTCCGCTTCTGGATCTACTTTCCGTTCGCGTTTTACCCTTTCATTAATCTTTTTCTCATTATCCTCAGCCTTCGTTCCAGTCAATTTTGCACGAATTTTTTCTTCCTGTCCTGCTAACCGAGCATAGTTATAAAAACGTGTTTCTGCATCGTTGACCGTTTTTTGGTATAGACGCTGTGCATCATCCGGTTGAATTCTTTCCAACGCGGAAAAACGCGTTTGCTGTTTCATGAAACCAATCATCTCATCGAAGTTTGGTTTCTTGTAATCTAACGTCATGGGATTCTTTCCTTTTTCACGTTGCAAAGGATTGTATCGATACAATGACCAATAGCCTGAATTGACAGCATCTTTTGCTTCTTGGAGAGTTTTGCTCATCCCACCACGCAGGCCATGATTGATACAAGGCGTGTATGCAATGACAAGAGATGGTCCAGGGAATTTTTCTGCTTCCTCTAGCGCTTTAATTGTTTGCATTTGGTTTGCTCCGGAGGCGATTTGAGCAACATAGACATTCCCGTATGTCATTGCCATCATTCCCAAATCTTTTTTAGACTGGTATTTACCACCTGCGGAGAATTTTGCGATAGCAGAAGCTGGAGTTGCTTTAGATGTTTGTCCACCTGTGTTTGAATACACTTCATTATCCATCACTAAAATATTCACATCTGCGCCACTAGCCAAGATATGATCAATTCCGCCGAAGCCAATATCATACGCCCAGCCATCGCCACCAAACATCCACTGACTGGTTTTTACAAATAAGTCACGGTTCTCATAAATATCTACAAGCCTTGGATCAGATAAATCGGTCGATTCAAGTGCCGCAGTCAGTTTTGTAGCTCTTTGCTGTGTACCTTCTGACTCAAACATATGATCCATCCAGTCTTCCATTAGCTCGCGTAAATCATCTGAAACGATGTCTAACACATCATTAATTTTATCAGCAAGCTCTTTACGCCGTGTCTGATTTGCTAGAAACATCCCGTATCCGTACTCAGCATTATCTTCAAATAACGAGTTTGACCAAGCGGGTCCTTGACCTTTTTCATTTGTCGTATAAGGACTGACTGGAGCTGCTGCACCCCAAATGGACGAACATCCAGTTGCATTCGCAATCATCATACGATCACCAAACATTTGTGTCATTAATTTTACGTAAGGTGTTTCTCCGCAGCCTGCACAAGCCCCTGAAAATTCAAGTAATGGTTGATTAAATTGAGAGCCTAAAACGGAATTTGTTTTTGCAGGATTTGCCTTTTGTTTCAGAGTCATTGAAAATGCCCAGTTGATCGCCTGTTCCTTTTCTTCTTCATATGGTTTCATAACCAATGCTTTTCCCTTAGCTGGGCAAGCTTCGACGCATAAGCCACAACCAGTACAATCCTCAACAGAAACTTGAATCCGGTATTTCAGACCGTCAGCGCCACGCATCTCCCTTACAATATACCCTTCTGGTGCCTCTTCCATTTCTTCCTCGTCCGCTAAGAACGGTCGAATTGCAGCATGCGGACAAACAAAGGAGCATTCATTACACATAGTGCAGCGATCACTGATCCAATGTGGGACCTCTAAAGCCACACCACGTTTTTCATATTTTGTAGTACCGGTCGGAATAGTCCCATCCGTCATGCCATTGACTACTAAATCATTCACAGTCAGGTCATTTCCTTGTTGCGAATTAATAGGCTCTACAATTTGTTCTACATATTGAGAAACCTCTTTTCTTCTAACCTTTTCCGGAACTTCCACTTGAAGCCAGCTTTCTGGCACTTGAACTTGATGCAGCAATTCAACCGTTTGTTCAATCGCAGCGATATTCTTCTCGACAATCTCTAATGACTTACGACGGTAATTTTTATCTGCCTCCATTTTTAGAATATCCAATACTTCATTAAATGGAATAATGCCTGTTAAGCGGAAGAACGCCGTTTGCATCACAGTATTTATTCGTGATCCTAGACCGACATCCATAGCCAATTTCGCGGCATTAATGGTATAAAATTCGATATCATTTTCAGCGATATACCGTTTCATCTTCGCGGGAAGCAATCTTTCGATCTGTTGATCATTCCACATGGTATTCATCAGGAAGATTCCCCCCGGCTTCAACCCCTTCAATAGATCATACGTATGAATATAAGCAGGCGTATGGCAAGCAATAAAATCCGCGCTCTCAACAAGATACGTCGAACGGATCGGAGTATCGCCAAAACGTAAATGAGAGACGGTTAGTCCGCCTGATTTCTTTGAGTCATAGCTAAAATAACCTTGAGCATATTTATCTGTATGATCACCAATAATCTTAATCGCAGATTTGTTGGCTCCAACAGTTCCATCTGATCCAAATCCCCAAAATTTTGCCTGAAAGGTCTTAGGATTCGTGAGATCAACAATTCCTTTAGTTTCTAATGACATATGTGTTACATCATCAACAATCCCGATTGTAAAACGTTTTTTAGCCTCTTGTTTATCTTTTTTCAACTCATCATAAACTGCAATGATTTGATCTGGAGTTACATCTTTTGAACCTAAACCAAATCGACCACCAATAATTTTCGGGCGAATATCCGCCTCGTACATGACGCCTTGAACATCCAATAAGAGTGGTTCTCCATCAGCCCCAGGTTCCTTCGATCGATCCAACACGGCAATTGATTTAACAGTACTAGGTAATTTTTCCAAAAAGTTCTCAGTTGGAAATGGACGATACAAATGAATATTCAGAAAACCGACCTTGCGCCCATTCTTATTTAAATGGTCAACAGTTTGTTCAATTGTTTGCGCAACGGACCCCATCGCTACAATCACTTCTTCGGCATCTTCTACGCCATAGTAGGTCACTAAGTCATAGTTTGTTCCGCGTAGTTTGTTGATCTCAAACATATACTTCTGAACGATTGCTGGCAGTTCATCATAATACCGATTGACCGTTTCCCGTTGTTGAAAATGGACATCCGGATTTTGGTTTGTCCCGCTGATGGTTGGATGATTGGGATTCATACTGCGTTTGCGGAAAGCTTTCAATTTTTCTTGATCAATCAGCGGTGCTAGTTCTTCATAATCAAGCACCTCCACTTTTTGAATCTCATGGCTTGTTCGAAAGCCATCAAAAAAGTTCATAAATGGAAGACTTCCTTCAATCGCTGCTAAATGAGCGACCGCTGATAGATCCATTACCTCTTGTACGCTGCTTTCCTGAAGCATTGCAAATCCCGTTTGACGAGCGGCCATGACATCCCCGTGATCTCCAAAAATATTTAAAGCGTTTGTTGTAACCGCACGACTCGCAACATGAAAAACACCTGGTAACAATTCGCCAGCAATCTTATACATATTTGGAATCATGAGTAATAAACCTTGGGAAGCAGTATAAGTTGTGGTCAAGGCACCCGTTTTTAATGCCCCATGTACAACGCCGGCAGCCCCTGCCTCAGATTGCATTTCAGTAATAGATACGGGTTGCCCAAATATATTTTTCTTTCCTTGTGAAGCCCATTGATCCACAAGTTCAGCCATGGTTGAGCTAGGAGTGATCGGGTAAATTGCAGCCAACTCTGTGAATCCATATGAAATGTATGCAGCCGCTGTATTCCCATCCATCGTTTTTTTCTTGCGCATAACTTTTCTCCCTCTTTTAATAACTATTGTTACTTCTATTGTAGAAAAACAACATAACATTTTATTGTCCTTCTAATAGATTCTTGATTAACATTCTCTTTGCTATTTTGAATACGATTATTCGCTCTTATGAGATGATGACTTTAGAATTTCTATAACAACGGATTTATTATAAACTAACATACCTTAATTTCAAATAAGAGTTTCAGTCTTTTTAACTTATTTATATGAAAAGAATTTGTATTCTTATAAATATTCTGTACACTAAGAGATGAAAGGATGTGTCTTCTCATGGATATTTCAGTTATTAAAGGTAATTTAGTTAACGACTTTAATGGGATCAAAATCGGATCGGATAACGCACCAAAACGATTAATCGAGTTTATCAACCTTCGTTGCCCCTACTGCAAACAATGGTTTGAAGAATCTTATGAATTCTTGGATCAAGCAGTCGCAGAAGGAAAAGTTCAACGTATTATCAAATTATTAGATAAAGACAAAATTAGTTTGCAACGAGGCAACATTATGCATGAATACATCAGCGCTGATCCACAAAGAGCTTTAATCCAAATTCAGCAAGCATTTGAAACACAAGAAAGTTGGCAAGAGTTAGACTTAGAAGCTGTTGCTAAATATGCTGAACAAACATTACATTTTACTCAGCAAGCCAATCATAACTTGCAAAGTGAAATTCGCAACGAAGCGGAGCAAGCCAATATTAAATTTGTGCCTACCATTGTTTTAGGCGAACATATTTTTGATGAGTCGATTGACTCAGCCACATTAAAAGCCTACATTGCTGAGTAAACAAAAAAACCGTTTGGATTTCAAACGGTTTTTTTGCGTAAATTATCAGCAAAATCATTGATTTTACGGATTCGGTGATTGATTCCTGATTTAGAAATTGCACCGGAAGGAATCATTTCTCCTAATTCCTTTAAGCTGATTTCTGGATTTTGAATTCGTAATTCTGCAATTTCCTGCAACTTTTCCGGTAAAGATTGCAGACCAACAGTCGCTTCGATAAAATGGATATTTTCAATTTGTTTAGATGCGGCATCGATCGTTTTATTCATATTGGCAGTCTCGCAATTTACTAGTCGATTAACTGAATTCCGCATATCCCTCACAATTCGAACATCTTCAAATTTCAACATTGAATTCGTTGCACCGATAAGCGTTAAAAAGTCAGCGATTTTTTCGGCACCCTTTAGATATGTGATATACCCATTCCTACGCTCTAATGTGCGAGCGTTTAAATCAAATTGATTGAGCAAGTCGCAAATATCTTGATTGTGCTCTTCATAGATTGATGAAATCTCCAAGTGATAACGGCTAGTTTCAGGATTATTGACGGAGCCAGAAGCTAAAAAAGCTCCTCTTAAATACGCTCGCGTTTTCTTCTCTGATTGCTTGATTTCTTGAGAAATATGCGATTGAAACATCGCGCCATCCATGATATCTAAGTCTAATAGTATTTTCTGAGTTTCTTGTTTCAGACGCACGATATAAACATTGTTTTTCTTCAATTTCATTTTGCGCCGTACCAGCAGTTCGCTGCGTACACCGTAATGTTCCTTTAGTAACGTAAAAATCCGTCGTGCAATTGCGGCATTTTCCGTCTGAACATTTAGGACAAATTGATGATTATTCAGACTAAGTGAACCATTCATTCGTATCAAAGCGGCTAGCTCAGCTTGCGCAAGATTTTTTTGGACCGCCAGACCCGTTAACTCTTTCTTTACTTCTGCTGCAAAAGACATGGCGAGCCCTCCTTACTCCTACTTTATTTAAATTTTTGCACCGAAAACAATTCGGAACAGTTCATCAACAACTTTGTCACCATCATGGAAGACGCCGCCATCACGTAATTTTAGAAAATCTGTCGAAACGACACGACATCCCTCTTCACGTAAGCCATTGAAATCGTGAGTCACTTGAACTAGATATTCATCGTAAATTTCAGGATCCATGTAACCTTCTGGTACGTGCTCTGTATTAACTAATACAGTATTGATAAACTTACTTTCGAGATGCTTGTGTAAAACACGAATATGATCCGCATCACTGAAGTGCTCTGTCTCACCTTTTTGCGTCATGATATTACAAATATAGACTACTTCTGCGTTCGTTGTCCGAACAGCTTCGCCTATTTCTTCAATCATCAAATTGGGTAGAATGCTGGTAAACAATGAGCCCGGGCCTAGAACGACCATATCTGCTTCATTGATTGCATTCACAACTTTACGAGCTGCATGAACAGCCTTTTCTCCACTTTTATCAGTGACATAAACTTTTTCGATAGTTTTACGATCCAGAGCGATTTTGGACTCGCCTACTGCACTTGTTCCATCATCAAAATCTGCATGTAACACTAATGGTGTCTCTGAAGAGGGATAAATATGTCCGTCTACGTGCATCATCATTGAAAGTAATTGAATTGCTTCATAAGTACTGTTGCGCATTTCTGACAAAGCTGCAATCAGCAGGTTCCCAATCGTATGGTTTGCTAAAAACTTATCACTTTCATGAAAACGATACTGAAATAGATCTTCATAAAGCTTGGGCATATCTGATAATGCTGCCAAGACATTTCTAAGATCCCCAGGCGGAGCCATGTCGATGGAATCACGTAACTCTCCACTGCTTCCCCCATCATCAGCTACCGTTACAACAGCAGTAATATCTGCACTTTGATTTCGCAAACTCTTTAAAATAACAGGAAGACCAGTTCCCCCACCTATGACGACAATCTTCGGTTTACGGATACGATATGTTTTCATTTTCATGAACGATTCACCGTCTCTTTCCGCTTATCCTTATCACGATGAGTGATGTTAACTTTGTAATTTGCTTCCTTAATCGCTTTTCCTACTCGTTCCGTCAACGCAACTGAACGATGCTGTCCGCCGGTGCAACCAATAGCAATCGTAAGCGAGCTTTTACCTTCTTTGATATAGCCAGGTAAAATATCCATAATCAACCGAACAAAATTTGCATAAAAACTTTCTGTTTCAGGAAATGACATAACATAATCATATACAGGTTTATCTAGTCCTGTTTGCGGACGTAATTCTGGGATGTAATGGGGATTTGGCAAGAAACGGACATCCATGACAATATCTGCATCAATTGGAAGCCCATATTTGAAGCCAAAAGACACCACCTCCACATGGAAGCCTACATCATCTTGTTGTTTAAATGATTGATTGATTTTTTCTCGTAATTGACGCGGAGTTAAATCTGTTGTATCAATCATTAAGGTTGCACGATTTTTTAGATCTTCTAAAATTGCTCGTTCCTTACGGATTCCTTCTGTGATCATCCCTTCCATTGCAAGTGGATGGGCACGTCGAGTCTCTTTATATCGAGAAACTAACTCCTCATCAGAACAGTCCAAAAATAGAATACTGGTATCAATAAAGCCAGTATTTTCAATTTCTACTAACATTTTTTGAATATCTTCGAAAAACGAACGGGAACGCAAATCTACTACAAGGGCAATTTTCGTTACCTTTCCTGATTCTCGAATCAATTCCCAAAATTTTGGAATTAATCCAGGTGGCATATTATCCACACAAAAATAGCCCATATCCTCGAAGCTTTGAATTGCTACGGTTTTCCCCGCACCACTCATACCAGTAATGACAACTAAATGTAAACTCTCAGTCATTTGTGTCACTCCTTTCTCAATTTAACCGACTTCTTTTTAAGTCTTAAGTCATTTTACAATGTTTACTTTTCTATTATTGAAAAAAATTGTTAACCCGAACCACGTAAGTCTAAATAATTTTCAGACTTTTCCTAAAATGAAAGCCTTTAGTTCGATTAAGCACAAATATTTTTACTCTATGCGTTAAAAAAAGGCAAATTCCTTTGCCTTCTTAGAAATTATAACATTCCAGGCGTGTCTTTGCTACTTTTTTGTCATTCTTTAACGATTCATAATATGCGTAGTTGCAAAAATAGATCTTCCTATTTGGAAGATCTATTTTTTAAAGCTAATTCAATTGTACGGTCTGCTAGAATAGACTGCGCATCGATCACTGGATAAGGAACTTCATCTGTCAGCTCTTGAACTAGAGAAAGCTCTGTGCACCCTAAAATCGCATTTTGACACTGATTTTTTTCAAAAACATCTGAGAGAATTTCCAAGTACAAATCACTATTGATAAAGTCGTTTTCTTTTACATCATGGTAAATCAAATGATTGACCTTATCTTGAAGTTCTTTTTCAGGAACAAGAACTTCATAGCCTTTAGCCTCTAGTTCACTTTGATAAACTTTAGCCGTCATTGTTCCCGCAGTAGCCAAAACAGCGATTTTTTCTCCTGCTTGATGATATTTCGTTACCTCATTAACAGCTTCTCGTGGCATATGCAATAACGGAATCTTGGTTGCCCCTTGTAATTGATCGAAAAAGTAATGAGCCGTATTGCAGGTCA
The DNA here is from genome assembly GCF_051710745.1 of Enterococcus sp. DIV0756. Lineage (NCBI taxonomy): Bacteria > Bacillati > Bacillota > Bacilli > Lactobacillales > Enterococcaceae > Enterococcus > Enterococcus sp. DIV0756. The sequence continues at coordinate 1,923,984 of NZ_JBIOLF010000001.1, forward strand.
ATACGATAAAATCTGGTTGTAGTAAATTTTGCTTCTCGATATCGTCTAATAGAAACGGTAATGGATTCGCCGCTTGATTGTTTAAAATATAGGCCGTCCGATCCGGCACTGTCGCGTGATTAAACATTACATAGTTCAAATATTCTTGATCGTTATGTGCTTGAGTTCTCTGATTAAGAATTCGAATGAAACTCTCTGTGGCCATTGTTCCCATACCACCGAGTATGCTGAAGAAATTCTCCATGTTTATCCTTCTTTCTCTTTAAAGAATAAGTCAAAACGTCCTTTGTACTGGCTAAACATATATTTCATCAAAATCCAGCGCATCAAGGACATGTCCTTCTTGTAAAAGACCGTCGTTCCCCATTGATTATTCTTAATCATACCAAGTGCTTTCTCTTTATCGGCGTTATTACGAGCATATTTCTCAAATACACCCTTAGGAACCCCCATCCACAATTTAGAATTAGCTGGTTCGGCTTTACCGTAAATTGTTTCATTAAAAGGTTTCTCAAAAACACGATCCTCCGTTACATATTGAGCTAGGTTGAAGCCGTTCAATGTCACAAAGAAACTACTACGCCCTTGACGCAGATTAATTTCGAATAACTTATATTCCCCATCTCTCGGGTCATATTTCATATCGAAATTTGCAAAACCTGTATAATTAATTTTTTCCAAAAAGCCTTTGATGGTCTGGTAAATTTTTTCATTGTATTCAGGCATGATCGCCACGTAATTTCCAATCGCTTCAGGAGAAGGATCTTCTAGTAACGGGTGTCCTAAACACATCATTCTAACTTGATGATTTTGGTCAACATACGCATTCAAAACCCGCATATTACTGTCATCACCTGGGATAAAATCTTGGGCGATCATTTCGCTTGTGTATCCAGCATGATAAATTCGTTCGATAATCGTATCAAATTCATCACGAGTATCCAAAATGAAAGCTTTTTTACGTCCTTCAAAATCGATGGATAACCACTCCACACTATTAGCTGGCTTCAAAGCTACTGGAAAAGCAAATGGCAAATCTTGTTTCAATTTTCCAGCTTCCAGCATGTCTTCTGTGACAATGAAGGTTTTAGGATAAGGCAGATCATACTTTTCACAGATTTCATAGAAGCTTACTTTACTGATTAAACGTTGCAATAAGTCAAAATCAATATAAGGGCAAATAAACCATTCAGAAAGCTCTTCCTTGTGTTGTGAAACCAATTCTGCATAGCCATCCCCGCAGGCAATCAGCAGATATTTTGTGTCAGGATCATTATAGGTATTTTTCCCTAATTCGCGCATTTTCTCCATGAAGACAGGGTCTTTGTCAAAACCTGGTACAACATGGACATTCACGATTTTACTGTATTTTGTCGGTGCCAACTGTAAGCCAGCATAAGCTTCAGAAACGATTCCATAAGCTTCATGGAATGAACGAGCCATCCCATAGACATTGATGTCGCTCCCTAATAAGATCGGTACAAACTTTTGTTTTTCATTCATATTTTCTTACACCTTCTCATTCTAAATCAACGATAATCATACCATAAAGAAAAATGCAAGCAAAGGAGAATCCTTCACCTGCATCAAGCTTTATCAGTTATTTATTTTTTAAGGACACGTTTTAAATAATGACCCGTGTAACTCTCTGGAACTTCAGCAATTTCTTCCGGTGTTCCTGTTGCCAAAATAGTACCGCCACCATCGCCGCCTTCTGGACCTAAATCAATCACATAGTCTGCCGACTTAATTACGTCTAAGTTGTGCTCAATTACAAGAACTGTATTACCAGCATCAACAAAACGTTCAAGTACCTTCAATAGGCGAGCAATATCATCTGTATGCAAACCAGTAGTAGGCTCATCCAAAATATAAAAATTCTTCCCATTCGAATTCTTATGCAGTTCGCTGGCAAGTTTCATCCGCTGTGCTTCACCACCAGATAATGTAGTAGCCGGTTGCCCCATTGTAACGTAACCTAAACCGACATCCACGATCGTTTGTAGTTTGCGATGAATTTTAGGAATATGCTTAAAGAACTCGACCGCATCCTCCACGGTCATTTCTAAGATATCTGCAATATTCTTACCTTTATAATGAACTTCCAACGTTTCTGAGTTGTAGCGTTTGCCATGACAAACTTCACATGGTACATAAACATCAGGTAAGAAATGCATTTCAATCTTAATAATCCCGTCTCCGCGACAGGCTTCACAGCGTCCGCCTTTAACGTTAAAACTGAATCGACCTTTCTTATAACCACGAATCTTTGCTTCATTTGTTTGAGCAAATAAATCACGAATATCATCGAATACACTCGTATAGGTTGCTGGATTACTTCTTGGCGTACGACCGATCGGACTTTGATCAATATCAACTAACTTTTCAATATTATTGTACCCAGTAATTTTCTTGAATTTTCCTGGCTTATTTGAATTACGGTTAAGCTTTTGAGCGAGAGCTTTCTTCAAAATCTGGTTAACTAGGGTAGATTTCCCTGAACCAGAAACTCCCGTAACCGCAACGAATTTACCTAATGGAAATTCAGCATCAATATTTTTTAAATTATTTTCAGCAGCTCCCGTAACTTTAATCTTCTTGCCATTTCCTTTACGACGTTCTTTGGGTACGGCAATTTCCCGTTTACCTGACAGGTACTGACCAGTTAAAGATTTAGGATTCTTTTCAACCTCTTTTGGTGTGCCAGCAGCAACGATTTCGCCACCTTGGTCTCCTGCTCCTGGACCAACATCAATCAGATAATCGGCAGCCCGCATAGTATCTTCATCATGTTCAACAACGATCAACGTATTTCCAAGGTCACGCATTTTCTTCAAGGATTCGATTAAACGATCATTGTCACGTTGATGCAATCCGATTGAAGGCTCATCCAAAATATAAAGGACCCCAGACAAATTTGAACCAATTTGGGTCGCTAATCGAATCCGTTGGGCTTCTCCTCCAGATAAGGTGCCAGAAGCACGACTTAAGGTCAGGTAATCTAAACCAACATTTCGCAGAAAGCTTAAGCGATCTTTGATTTCCTTCAATATTGGCTTTGCAATAACTTTTTCTTGCTCACTCAAAGCAACTGTCTCGAAAAATTCTAGTGCACTATTGATGGAATCTTCACTCACTTGTCCAATGTTCGTTTCATTAATCTGAACCGATAAGGCCTGTGGATTCAACCGATAGCCATGACAGGTTTGACACGTTAATTCTGTCATATACAATCGCATTTGATCTCGAGTAAAGTCGCTATTTGTTTCGGCGTAACGACGATTAATATTATTGATAATTCCCTCAAAAGGAACTTCTACATCCCGTACTCCACCGAAGTCATTTTCATAATGGAAGTGGAAATTTTCACCATTTGAACCATTCAAAATGATGTCTTGATGTTCTTTAGGTAGGTCCTCAAAGGGTGTATCCATATCAATTCCAAAGCTCAAACATGCTTGCTCCAACATTTGTGGATAGTATTGAGAACTAATCGGATTCCAAGGAATCAATGCTCCTTCGCGTAAAGTTTTGCTTTGATCTGGAATTACCAGGTCCATGTCGACTTCAAGCTTAACTCCTAAGCCATCACAGTCTGGACATGCGCCAAATGGTGCGTTGAATGAGAATAGACGAGGTTCAAGCTCACCCACAGTAAAACCACAATATGGACAAGCGTAATGTTCACTAAAGAGCATTTCCTTTTCGCCAATCACGTCAACAATCGCATAACCTTCTGCTAAACGCAAAGCCGCTTCAAATGAATCAAACAAGCGCGAACGGATGCCATCTTTTACGACAATTCGGTCCACAATAATTTCAATATCATGCTTTTTATTTTTGGTTAATTCGGGAGCCTCTGTTACATCATACAGTTCACCATCGACCCGCATACGAACATAACCCTCACGCTGAATCATTTCAAAGACTTTTTTATGCTGCCCTTTTTTCTTAGCCACAACTGGTGCTAAGATTTGAATTTTTGTTCGTTCAGGTAATTCTAAAACTTTATCAACCATCTGCTCTACTGACTGTGAAGTGATCTCGATATGATCATTGGGACAGATTGGATGACCTACTCGAGCATAGAGCAACCGCAAATAATCGTTAATCTCAGTTACAGTTCCTACCGTTGACCGAGGATTTTTACTTGTCGTTTTTTGGTCAATCGAGATTGCAGGACTTAATCCATCAATACTATCAACGTCTGGTTTGTCCATTTGACCCAAAAATTGACGGGCATAGGCAGACAGACTTTCCACATAACGACGTTGTCCTTCAGCGTATAATGTATCGAAAGCCAATGAACTCTTCCCAGAACCAGATAAACCAGTAACAACCACCATTTTGTCACGAGGAATCGTAACATCTACGTTTTTCAAATTATGAGCACGCGCTCCATGAATAACTATCTTATCATTCGCCATTTATATCTCCTATTTCATTGTTTTACTGTGTTGCTCTTCTTAACAATTATCTCTTATATTTACTAGGCAACTAGTTTTAATTGAAAAAAGTAGTTGCCTGAGCAAAGTTTAATTAGAATACTCTTACTGATTAAGTTTGTCTATTCTGCCGCTTTTAATTCTAAAATAGTATCTCTTAAAGTGGCAGCAGTTTCAAAATCAAGGGTTTTAGCCGCTTCTCGCATTTCGTCTTCCATTTTGGCAATCAGTTCTTTTCGTTCTGATTTAGACAACTCTTCAAATGAAGTTGCATCATATGTTTCAGTATTTTCTGCGACTTTGCTAATTGAAATTAAATCACGAATTTCTTTAATGATTGTCTTTGGAACGATTCCATGTTCTTCATTATACTGCTCTTGAATACTGCGTCGACGTGAGGTCTCATCCATCGCTCGTTGCATCGAATCCGTCACCTTGTCAGCATACATAATTACTTTACCTTCAGAATTACGTGCAGCTCGCCCAATCGTTTGAACAAGTGATCGTTCACTACGCAGGAAACCTTCCTTATCCGCGTCTAGGATGGCAACCAAGGAAACTTCTGGTACATCCAACCCTTCCCGCAGTAAATTAATTCCTACAAGAACATCAAATTTTCCTAACCGCAAATCACGAATAATTTCCGTCCGTTCCAGCGTTTTGATGTCACTGTGCAGATACTTAACCTTAATCCCTAATTCTTTGAAGTAGTCCGTTAAGTCCTCTGACATTTTCTTAGTTAAAGTCGTGACAAATACACGCTCATTTCGTTCAGAACGTTCATTGATTTCTCCAACAAGATCATCAATTTGCCCCATAATTGGCCGCACTTCAATAACTGGATCTAACAAACCAGTTGGACGAATAATTTGTTCAACTACTGTGTCTGTTTCTTCGTGTTCATATGGACCTGGTGTTGCTGAAACATAGACGATTTGATTAACACGTTCTTCAAATTCTTTCAATTGTAACGGCCGATTATCTAAAGCAGATGGTAAACGGAATCCGTAATCGACCAGCATTTGCTTCCGAGCCCGGTCACCGTTGTACATTCCGCGAACTTGCGGCATCGTCACATGTGATTCATCAACTACAAGTAAGAAATCTTCAGGAAAGAAGTCAATCAGTGTGTACGGTGGTTCACCTTCTTTACGACCGTCCATATGTCGAGAGTAGTTTTCAATTCCTGACGTATAGCCCATTTCACGCAGCATTTCAATATCATAATTTGTTCGCTGTTCCAATCGTTGGGCTTCCAGAAGTTTATTCTCACTACGCAATACGTCTAATCGTTCTTCAAGTTCCTTTTGGATATTGCTGATGGCTACTTCCATATGTCCTTCATTTGTTAAGAAATGTGTCGCCGGGAAGATCGCAACATGCTCAGTTTCGCCAGTAATTTCGCCAGTTAATGCATCAACTTCACGAATCCGTTCGATTTCATCGCCAAAAAACTCCACGCGTAAAGCACGTTCGTCCCGTGATGCGGGGAATATTTCCACTACATCACCACGAACGCGAAAACGGCCACGTTGGAAATCAATATCGTTTCGCTCAAATTGAATATCAATCAAGTTCCTCAACAGCTGGTTTCGATCCATCTCCATTCCTACTCGTAATGAGACTACTTGCTCTAAGTATTCCTTCGGAGAACCTAAACCGAAGATACAAGATACTGATGCAACTACAATCACATCATTTCGTTCTAATAACGCACTTGTTGCCGAGTGACGCAGCTTATCGATTTCGTCATTGATACTTGAATCCTTCTCAATATAAGTATCACTAGATGGCACATATGCCTCAGGTTGATAATAATCATAGTAACTAACAAAATACTCCACCGCATTGTTAGGAAAGAATTCTTTAAACTCACCATATAATTGCCCTGCCAATGTCTTATTGTGAGCAATTATGAGGGTTGGTTTATTGACTTCCTTGATGACATTAGAAATTGTGTATGTTTTCCCGGTACCGGTGGCTCCTAATAGTATTTGTGCTTTTTTTCCATCGACGATTCCTTCGGCTAGTTGTTTGATGGCCTCAGGCTGATCGCCAGCAGGCTGATATTTTGAATGAAGATCGAACGTGTTGTCCGTTACTCTTTCAATCATACAAAAATCCCCCTTTTTCTATTAAATAAACAAAGATTTTCCATTTCAAAATTATAGCATACCGAACATATTTTCGCCATTTTTAATTCTCAGCGTAAAAAGTTCTTAAAATTTCCAATGTAAACTTTTCTGACATTTCATGTTATAAAAATTTTGCTTTTTTTCTCTCCTACAATGAACCTACTTGTATTTTATCCTTAAACTAACATATAATAAACAAATGATAAGTGTATAGGAGGATTATTATGAGAAAAAACAAATTAATTCCATTCGTCGTTTTTTTAATGGCAAGTATCTTCACACTTGGCTTTGCCAGTAAGAGCAACGCCGCGGAAAAGACATATAAAATAGGAACGGACTTGACTTTTGCTCCTTTCGAGTTTCAAAATTCCGACGGTGAATACATAGGTATCGACGTGGATTTGATTAATCAGATCGCTAAAGATCAGAACTTTAAAGTAGACTTACGTCCATTGGGATTTGACAGTTCCATTCAAGGCGTGCAATCAGATCAACTTGACGGTATGATTGCCGGAATGAGTATTACCGATGAACGTAAAAAAACCTTTGACTTCTCAGAACCCTACTTTGATAGTGGTATCCAGATGGCTGTCAAAAATGATAATAAAGACATCAAAGATTACAAAGATTTAAAAGGTAAAACTGTTTCTGCAAAAATCGGCACAGAAAGTGCTACTTTCCTAGAGCAGAACAAAGACAAATATGGCTATGAAATTAAATTGTACGAAGCAGCCGACGCAATGTACAATGCTTTGACGAACGGAAATTCTGTCGCGATCTTCGATGACTATCCAGTTTTAGGCTATGCTGTTACCAATGGTCAACCATTTAAGTTGGTTGGCGAACCGGAAAAAGGCAGCTCTTATGGTTTTGCTGTAAAGAAAGGCGAAAACAAAGAGCTATTGAAGAAATTTAATGCTGGATTGAAAGATTTAAAGAAAGACGGCAGTTACGATAAAATCGTTGCGAAATACATCTCGACTGGCTCTGGTGATCAAGCCGAAGCTTCAGGTGAAATGAAAAAAATTGAACCTAAAAAAGATGTCTATGTAATCGCAAGTGATTCTGCTTTTGCCCCATTTGAATACAAAGACAGTGATGGCGAATATAAAGGAATCGATGTTGACTTACTGAAACGAGCAGCTGAGCTGCAAGGGTTCAAATTAGATATGAAATTTATCGGTTTTTCTTCAGCCATGCAGGCATTGGAGTCTGGACAGGCAGATGGAATGATTGCTGGAATGACCATTACAGATGAGCGAAAAGCGAATTATGATTTTTCCGATCCTTACTTCCAAAGTGGAATTCAATTAGCTGTTGCAAAGGATGATAAGGACATTAAGTCTTATAAAGATTTAAAAGGAAAAACTGTTGGCGCCAAGGTTGGTACTGAAAGTGCGGATTTCCTAGAAGCTCACAAAAAGGAATATGGCTACACGATCAAAAGCTTTGATGCTGCGGATCAATTATATGATGCATTAAAAGTTGGATCAATCGATGCCATGATGGATGACTATCCTGTTATTGGTTATGCCGTAAATCAAGGACAAAACCTAAAAACACCGATTAAGCGCGAAGTTGGCGGCGAGTATGGCTTTGCCGTGAAAAAGGGACAAAATCCAGAACTTCGCGAAATGTTCACTGAAGCATTAAAAGAAATGAAACGAACTGGTGAATACGATACAATCGTAAACAAATACATTGGTGCTGAAAAAGAAGAAAAGAAAGATGCTGTTGATGAATCAACTATTACCGGCTTACTAAAAAATAATTACAAGTCATTATTAGACGGTCTATGGAAAACGATCGTGTTAGCTTTAGTATCATTTGCGTTGGCCCTAGTACTAGGTGTGATCTTCGGATTGTTCCGTGTCTCTCCTGTCCGTGGTCTACGTACTTTCGCAGGTATTTATATTGACATTATTCGTGGTATTCCAATGATGGTATTAGCCTTCTTCATTTTCTTCGGCTTACCAGGAATTACGGGAATCAAAATCCCTGACTTTGCTGCTGGGATTATTACTTTAACCTTGAATGCCAGTGCGTATATCGCAGAGATCGTTCGCGGCGGTATCAATGCTGTCCCTGTTGGTCAAATGGAAGCTTCACGAAGCTTAGGTCTATCTTACAACCGTACCATGCAAAAAATTATTTTGCCGCAAGCAGTTAAGATTATGATTCCTTCATTCATCAATCAATTTGTTATCAGTTTGAAGGATACGACGATCATCTCTGCTATCGGTGTGGTGGAATTACTGCAAACTGGGAAGATTATTGTGGCACGGACTACACAAAGTTCTTACGTTTACTTGATTATTGCGATCATGTACTTGATCTTAATCACGATCTTGACTAAGTTAGCGAACCGTTTAGAAAAGAAGGTGAAATAGATGGAAAAAACGATGGATAAAAAAATTGTCGTTAATCATTTGGTAAAGAAATTCGGTGACAACACCGTTTTAAATGACTTAAATATCACTATCAGTGAAGGTGAAGTGGTCTGTATCATTGGACCATCTGGTTCCGGAAAAAGTACGTTCTTGCGTTGTATGAATCACTTGGAAGAACCGACTTCTGGTGAGATCATTATCGATGGACAAGACCTAACAGATAAACACACAGATATCAACTTGGTCCGTCAGCATATTGGAATGGTATTTCAACATTTCAACTTGTTCCCTCACCTCACTGTTTTAGAAAATATCACTTTAGCTCCACTTGATTTAAAAGGTGAATCGAAAGAGTCCGCTGAAAAACGCGGTGTGGAATTACTAACACAGGTTGGACTTGCAGAGAAGAAAAATGATTATCCAGACAGCCTTTCTGGTGGTCAAAAGCAACGTGTGGCAATTGCCCGTGCGTTGGCAATGAATCCTGACATCATGCTGTTCGATGAACCTACTTCGGCGCTTGACCCAGAAATGGTTGGAGACGTGTTGAAGGTTATGAAGGATTTAGCTTTACAAGGAATGACGATGGTCATCGTTACCCATGAAATGGGCTTCGCCAAAGAAGTAGCCGATCGTGTCATCTTTACTGATGGTGGGAAAATTTTAGAAGACGGCACACCTGAACAAGTCTTCAATAATCCTCACAATCCAAGAACTCAAGATTTCTTGAATAAAGTTTTGAATATCTAACACGAAACCCGTGAAATCATTTTAGATTTCACGGGTTTTTCTGAATGTTAAAAGGATTTTATAGACTTCATCTTTTGTTACTGATACATTGCTGCGAATAATCCCATCTTCTGGTGAAAAAGCTAGATTTGTAACTTTTTGCAGGTCGTTTGCTGATGGAAAAACAGATAAGGCTTCATAAGTAATCGGCAACTCCAACTTTTTGAATAAGGCTTGATATCTTGAGAACTCCTCTTTTCGACCTTCTATTTGTAATTGCTGCAAAGTAGTCATAGCGATAATTTGACCATGGCTCCCTTTTATTTCTCCGCCCCACAAACTGACCATAGCATTATGAAGTGCATGAGCAATACTCAGTCCGCCGGATTCAAAGCCAATACCACTCAATAGCGTATTGGCCTCAACGACTGCCTCAAATGCTGGCGTAACTTTTCCATGTTTATTCGCTTCCACTGCCGCTTCTGCATAGTTAAGCAAAACGTCACGACATTTTTCAGCGATTGCTTCGGCTGCCAACGTAGGTAGAGCACCTAATGTGTTCACACCACGATTTTCTCGTACTGTTCTTGCCTCAATCGAAGTTGATAGACCATCAGCGATTCCCGCCGTCAAAAAATGAACTGGACTATTAATTAAAATCGCTGTATCTACCAACACAAGGTCTGGACTTTTAGTGTAATAGGAATATTTTTCAAAATAGCCATCACGATACTTAACTGAGATCCGTGACGTCGGTGCATCCGTAGAAGCAGATGTAGGGACAACAACCACAGGACAATTTGACTCAAAAGCGAGAGCTTTCCCTAAATCAATTGCCCGACCGCCACCTAAAGCAACGACAGAATCAAACGCTCCATTAGGTTTTTCTTCCTCTACCAACCATACGAAGATCTCCCCGCCTAGCTCCTTCAATTTCTTACATAATTGTTCTCCCAGCATTTGATATACAAAGCCATCAGTTACGATCAAGCACTTTTGACCAAAAGCTAGTATATCTTCCAAGTGATTCCATAAAACATTTTCTCCCTGACGATAAGTCATAGGACTAACAAACACTTTTTCCATACGTTCTCCTTCTTATCCTGTTTAGAAATATCATAGCAATCAACTAAAATCGTTGCAAGTTGTGTAAGGACACAAAAAACACGCAACGACTAGCGTTGCGTGTTAATCAATTCTATTTATGCTTCGATTTCAGTTACGATACCTGAACCAACAGTACGTCCACCTTCACGAATAGAGAAAGTTGTTCCTTGCTCAACAGCGATTGGGTGAATCAACTCAACGTCGATTGTAACGTTATCGCCAGGCATAACCATTTCAGTTCCTTCTGGCAATGCGATGTTTCCGGTAACGTCAGTTGTACGGAAGTAGAATTGAGGACGATAGTTATTGAAGAATGGTGTATGACGTCCACCTTCTTCTTTCGTCAATACATAAACTTCTGCACTGAATTTTGTATGTGGTGTAATTGAACCTGGTTTAGCTAAGACTTGACCACGTTCGATTTCATCACGTGTGATCCCACGTAATAGAACCCCAACGTTATCGCCAGCTTCACCATAATCCAATGTTTTACGGAACATTTCAAGTCCTGTTACGACCGCTTTTTGAACTTCAGGTTTAATCCCGATGATCTCCACTTCGTCACCGACTTTAACTTCACCACGATCGATACGACCAGAAGCTACAGTTCCACGACCAGTGATAGAAAATACGTCTTCGACTGGTAACAAGAATGGTTTGTCAGTGTCACGTTCTGGCGTTGGGATGTATTCGTCAACTGTATCCATTAAATCAAGGATTACTTGTTCTTGTTCAGGATCGCCTTCTAAAGCTTTCAAAGCAGAACCTTTAAGAACTGGAATATCATCGCCAGGGAAACCATATTCAGAAAGTAATTCACGGACTTCCATTTCCACTAGATCAATTAATTCTTCATCGTCGACTAAGTCAACTTTGTTTAAGAATACGATTAAATGTTTAACACCCACTTGGCGTGATAACAAAATATGTTCACGTGTTTGCGGCATTGGGCCATCAGTAGCTGATACTACTAGGATTGCACCGTCCATTTGAGCAGCACCGGTGATCATGTTTTTCACATAGTCCGCGTGTCCTGGAGCATCAATATGAGCATAGTGACGTTTTTCAGTTTCATATTCAACGTGCGCAGTGTTGATGGTGATTCCACGTTCACGTTCTTCGGGTGCAGCATCGATACTAGCGTAGTCTTGAGGGTTTGCTAGACCTTTCTTACCTAATACCGTTGTGATTGCTGCCGTTAAAGTTGTTTTCCCATGGTCGACGTGACCGATGGTACCAATATTAACGTGTGGTTTACTTCTATCGTAATGTTCTTTTGCCATAATAAACAAACCTCCTAATAAGTGTAAAAATTCTTACGGATATAGTGTAAAACATTTTGGGTTAAATGAAAAAGATTTACACTTATTTACTTTTTGTAAGTAACTATCCGAGATCATAATACATCAGAATTGGTCAAACTCCAAATAATATGTTTTGTCATTCTCATACATGAAACAATTTTGAAAAAATTTCTGTAATTTTAGCGGTTTCAGCAAAATCAGTAGGCTATAATAGAGATGAATAAGTGTACATAAGTAAAAAATATTGGTTTAATAGGATTGGATTTTTTTGATGATGAGGTTTTGAAGACCGAATAAAACTGGAGGGATTTTCATGCAAGACTTTCAAGAAAAAATTTCTCAGCTTCCAGCTGATATAAAAAGGGCATGGAGCGTTGGGTTTGTTTTTGTTAAAGAAAATGAGCATTTTTGGCACTTTCCCGCTCGACAATGGACGGAGCAACAAATTCAAGACTATTTCTTGGAACGTTATGGTAAAACAAGCAAGTTTACTCTTTACCCTGAATTGGGGATAAAGCAACTCGTTGTAACTGACATGCCTTCACTTTTTGTTATAATTCCATATGATCCGAGAAAGGAAAAAAAATAATATGACGTTACTAGAACTAAATTCTGTTAGTTACCAAAGCGATCAACGAATGATTTTGGATCAAATTTCATTGACCGTAGAGCAAGGAGCATTTTTGACAATCACAGGACCCTCTGGCGGTGGAAAAAGTACATTGCTCCGACTAGTTGCTTCTTTATTGACCCCAACTAGTGGAGAAATTCTTTTTCAGGGAAAAGCACAGCAATCCTATGAATACACAGAATATCGCCAACAGGTTTCTTATTGCTTTCAACAGCCCTCCCTATTTGGTGAAACTGTTCTGGATAATTTAACGTTGCCTTATACCATTAGAGAACTTACTCCTGATCAAACACAGATGCTGGAACATCTCCAAATGGTAGATCTGCCAAAAGAATATTTGACAAAAAATATCTCGGAATTATCAGGCGGTGAGCGGCAACGAGTAGCTCTGATTCGAAATATTTTATTTTTACCACAGATTTTGCTGTTAGATGAGGTGACAACGGGACTTGATGAACAAACAAAAACGGTTATTCATCGATTGATCAAAGATATCCAGCAAAAAGGCTGTACGATCTTACAGGTGACTCATGATGAAGCAGAGATTCAAGCAGCAGAAAAATTACTGATTATCCAAGGAGGAAAACTCAAACAATGAATCAATTAGCCGTAAATGACCTTTCATTAGTTTTGGCTTTTGCATTGGTACTGATTGCTGTTGCCATCAGTACGAAGGAAAAACTAAATCTTTCCAAAGACATTTTTTTTAGTATTATTCGTGCTATCATACAACTAGTTATTGTCGGGTATTTATTGAAATACATTTTCCAGGTCAATAACAATTTTTTAACGATTGCAATGAGTCTCTTTATTGTGTTTAACGCTGCTTGGAATGCCCACAAGAGAAATCCCAGTCTTCATAAAAAATATCTTCATTCATTAGCAGCAATTTTTATTAGCACTTATATTACTCTTGGCGTGTTGATTTTCGCTGGAGCTATTAAATTTATTCCCTCTCAAATCGTTCCTATCACTGGAATGATCGCTAGTAATTCAATGGTAGCAATCGGGTTATGCTATAGAGCGTTGAACACTCAGTTTCATGATTTGAGACAACAGGTGTTAGAGAAATTGGCTCTCGGTGCTTCAATCAAATTAGCTTCTAAGCCGATCCTGCAACAAAGTATTAAAACCGCTATGCAGCCTACTATTGATTCTGCTAAAACAGTTGGTCTGGTCAGTTTGCCAGGGATGATGTCTGGCTTGATTTTCGCTGGATTAGATCCTGTTCACGCCATCAAATATCAAATTATGGTTACTTTCATGTTATTGTCAGCGACTAGCCTCGGATCAATCATCGGTGGTTACACGGCCTATAAGAACTATTTCAACGCAAATCATCAATTGACGCTATAAAAAAAGGGAACTCAGAAAATGACTTTTCGAGTTCCCTTTTTTCTATTTAAACTAATAAATTGTAGAGCGTTTTGTTTTGGCTTAATTCAATGTAGGTCGAATCAAACTCCTTTAATCGCTTCAATAATTCCGGTAAAGTTTCAGGTTTTTTCAATAGCACACCGATCACTACAGGCCCCGTTCCACGATTGCTCTTCTTTGTGTATTCGAAGCGCGTAATATCATCGCCTTCACCTAAGACTTCTGAAACGAACTCCTTCAACGCTCCTGGACGTTGCGGAAAATTCACGACAAAGTAATGCTTCAGCCCTTCATAAATCAACGAACGCTCTTCGATCTCAGCCATTCGATTGATGTCGTTGTTGCCCCCGCTGATCACACAGATTACTGTTTTTCCCTTAATCTTGTTTTTCATCAGATCCAAAGCAGCTACGCTCATTGCACCGGCTGGCTCGACCACGATTGCTTGTTTGCCGTATAAGTCTAAAATCGTAGAACAGATTAACCCTTCATCAACAGACATTAACTCATCCACGTATTCCTTACTATGAGAATACGTAATTTCGCCAACAAGCTGTACGGCAGCGCCATCAACGAATTTGTCGATCTCAGTCAGCTTGACTGGGTGCTCCTCCTCAAAGGCCGCTTGCATTGAAGCTGCCCCTTTAGGCTCAACACCAATAACTTTGGTTGTTGGGGAGGTGTTTTTCACGTAAGAGGCCACTCCACTGATCAACCCGCCGCCGCCAATCGCAGTAATCACATAATCCGGCTTGTAGCCTTCACTTTCTGCGTCCGTCATCATTTCTAGAGCAAGTGTTCCTTGACCGGCTATGATGTTCTTATCATTAAAAGGATCAATAAAGGTCATACCGTGTTCTTCGCAGTATTTTCTTGCGGCAGCGGCAGAAGCGTCAAAGGTATCGCCAACTAAATGAATATCCGCAAATTCACCACCAAAGAATTTTACTTGAGAAACTTTTTGCTGGGGTGTGGTGGTAGGCATAAAAATTGCTGCCTTTGTCTTTAATTCATGACACGTATAAGCAACTCCTTGTGCGTGATTTCCCGCACTCGCACAGACCACACCCTTTTTCAACTCTGCTTCTGGAAGTTTCTTAATGGCATAATAAGCCCCACGTAATTTAAATGAACGAACCTTTTGCAGGTCTTCTCGTTTTAATAAAACAGTTGCCTGGTATTTTTCAGATAAATAACGATCATATTGTAACGGCGTGTGGTTAACAGAGTCTTTCAATAATTGATAGGCACTGCGAACCTCAGTATCTTTGATCAATTCCATCGCTGCATCCCCCATTAATCTTTACGACTTACAAAAGGCATCATTTTACGTAATTCGCCGCCCACTTTTTCAATTTGATGTCCAGCGCTTTCTTCACGCATTTTCTTGAATTCTGGGAAGCCATTTTTATTGTCATCAATGAAGCCTTTGGCAAACTTGCCATTTTGGATATCAGTCAAGACTTCCTTCATGCCAGCTTTGGCTTGTTCAGTAATTACCCGCGGTCCAGAAACGTAATCGCCGTATTCCGCAGTATTAGAGATCGAATTACGCATTTTCGCAAAGCCACCTTCATAAATCAAATCAACGATTAATTTGATTTCATGGCACACTTCGAAATAAGCCAATTCTGGCTGATAGCCTGCTTCAACTAGTGTTTCAAAGCCTGCTTCGATCATACTTGTTAAGCCGCCGCAAAGCACTGCCTGTTCGCCGAACAAATCAGTTTCAGTTTCTTCCTTAAAGGTTGTTTCCAAGACACCTACTCGTGTAGCGCCAATACCTTTCGCATAAGATAACGCCAATTCTTGAGCAGTTCCTGTTGCATCTTGATGAACAGCAAACAATGCTGGTACTGCAAAGCCTTCCGTAAAGGTACGACGAACTAAATGACCGGGACCTTTTGGAGCTACTAAGAAAACATCCACATTTGCCGGTGGATTGATAACATCGAAATGAATATTAAAGCCATGAGCGAAAACTAACGCATCGCCGTCTGCTAAGTTTGGTGCAATTTCATTGTCGTATAGCGTACCTTGAATTTCATCTGGAGCTAAAATCATGACTACTTCGGCTTTTTTTGTTGCTTCAGCTACAGGCAACACATCAAACCCATCTTCACGAGCAGCCTCAGCGGATTTTCCTTCTCGTATACCGATCACAACTTGGTGACCTGTGTCACGTAGATTTTGTGCATGAGCATGTCCTTGAGAACCATAGCCCACCACAGCAATTGTTTTTCCTTCTAAAGCATCCTTCGCTACTGCATCATCATAATAAACTTTAACCATAATTTTTCCTCCAATTTTTATAAACTATATTAATAACAAAATTAAGTATAAATTTTGCGTTTAACCTCTGCTAAATCCGGTGACACCGGTTCGGGCCAATTGTTTGATTCCATAAGGTCGCAGGACATCAATACACGCATTAACCTTTTCTGTAGAACCAGCAACCTGCACCACAATCGTTTTCAATCCGACATCTACAACATCCGCCCGAAATGGATCGATCATTGCTTGAATCTCAGAACGTGTAGCAGCTGGAGCACTGACTTTGATCAATGCCAACTCCCGTTCCAAATGCGGCTCATCGGTTACATCAGAAACCTTTACCACGTCGATTTGCTTGTTTAATTGTTTGGTCACTTGTTCAACATCCGCTAACGTGTCGGCTTGAATAATAATCGTCATACGAGATTCGCCGTCTCTTTCTGTCCGGCCGACCGAAACACTGTCCATATTTACTTGCCGACGATTCAAAACACTCGTGATTCGACTTAACACCCCTGCTTGGTCATGGACCATTGCTGTAATCATCCGTCTCATTTTAATCAACTCCCAACATCTGATCATTCGGCATACCAGCCGGAATCATTGGTAATACATGTTCTTTGTTGCAGATCATGACTTCAATCAACATTGGTCCTGGTGTAGCGAACGCCTCCTGCAATTCTTTTTCTAAAGTTGCGGGGCTAGTTATTTTCTTACTACCGATCCCATAGGCTTCAGCTAATTTCATAAAGTCCGGCTGCTCATGGAAAACGGATTGCGAGCGACGTTCATTGTAAAATTTCTCCTGCCACTGTCGCACCATCCCAAGTGATTGGTTGTTTAGTAAAACGAACTTAATATCGAGATTATTTTGAT
Organism: Enterococcus sp. DIV0756; assembly: GCF_051710745.1. NCBI lineage: Bacteria > Bacillati > Bacillota > Bacilli > Lactobacillales > Enterococcaceae > Enterococcus > Enterococcus sp. DIV0756. The sequence continues at coordinate 1,941,252 of NZ_JBIOLF010000001.1, forward strand.
TCAAAATCGCCAATTCCTGATTTGTCATTTGGAATCCGCCATCTCCAACAAACACAACCACAGATTCATTTGGTTTTCCGAATTTTGTTCCAATACCTGCTGGAATACCATAGCCCATTGTTCCCAAACCACCGCTCGTAATCAACTGTTTAGGGAATTGGAAAGGATAGTATTGCGCTACCCACATTTGATGCTGCCCAACGTCGGTAACAACGTAAGACTTTCCTTCTGTGATACGACCGATGATCTCAATTACCTCTTGTGGTTTGATATTTTTTTCATCCCATTCATATTTCAATGGGTACTTTTGTTGCCGTGCTTTACAAACCATCCGCCACTCTTCGCAATCAGGAGCATCGATTTCAATACTCAGCATTTGCTGAAGGGCCACTTTAGCATCCCCAACAATCGGAATATCTGTTCGAATGATCTTGCCAATCTCGACTGGATCAACATCAATATGAGCGACTTTCGCGTTAGGAGCAAAGGCTTCTGGTGAACAAGCAAGTCGATCATCAAAACGACTGCCAATATTAATTAAAAGATCTGTTTCCATCATCGCCATATTAGCAGCATAAGTGCCGTGCATTCCACCCATCCCTAAGAAATATGGATGGTCCTGCGGCAACAAACCGAGCCCTAACAAGGTAGACACCGTTGGCAGCTGATATTTTTCAACAAACTGTCGTAATTCTTCCCCACCATTCGCAGCAACCACCCCACCGCCAACTAAAACGATTGGTTTTTTAGCTTTTTTTAGTAGGTTCATTAGGCGTTCAATTTGTAAAATCGATGGTGTTACAGTCGGCTGATAGCTCTCCAGACGAACAACCTCATCAATTTTTGGATTAGCCTTCAAGTTCATGATGTCCTTTGGCAGGTCAATCAAAACAGGCCCTTTTCTGCCAGTTGTCGCGATGTGGAAGGCTTCATTGACGATTCGTGGAAGCTCCTCAATATCCCGAACTTGATAATTGTTCTTGGTAATCGGTACAGTAATTCCTAACATATCGGCTTCTTGAAAAGCATCCTTCCCAATTCCCGGTGTAGTTACTTGTCCAGTGATGACAACTAACGGCACGGAATCGATCATGGCATCGGCGATTCCAGTCACTACATTGGTTGCTCCAGGTCCGCTGGTAACAATCACGACTCCGGGATTTCCGGTAGCTTTCGCATAGCCTTCCGCTGCATGAACGGCGCCTTGTTCATGACGCGTTAAAATATTTGGGATTGGTTCATCATAAAGTGAGTCATATAATGGTAGAACAGAACCTCCAGGATACCCAAAAATCAATTCAACCCCTTGATTTTCCAAACATTTGATTAATAAATCTGCCCCTGAATAAAGGCGCTCAGCTTCCGGTTTTGGTTTCATCTCTTCCACCCCCATTCCTCCTTATCCTTACTAGTGAATTTATTTTTTCAGAAAAATAAGCTCGTTAGCAACTTGCTTCTTAAACTTACCTTCCTTAGTTCCTCCTTGTGACTATGTCCTTCACTTAATTACTATCAGTGAAACATTCACCCTCATTTTTAATCTTCTGGCAGCTTCATAACACCGCCGGTATGTGCCGAGGTAACCATTGCTGAGTAACGAGCCAGCCAACCTTTTTTGACTTTCGGCTGGAACTTTTCTAAATGTTCTTTCCGTTTCGCCAACTCTTCTTCTGGCACATCCACATTCAATGTTCGATTCGTTAAATCAATCGTGATTTCATCACCATCCTGAACAAGGGCGATTGGTCCGCCAGCGGCTGCCTCCGGTGAGATATGACCTACAGCGATTCCACGAGTGGCTCCAGAAAAACGACCGTCTGTAATTAGTGCCACATCTTTTCCTAAGCCGCGACCAACGATACTTGAAGTTGGTGCCAGCATTTCCGGCATCCCCGGTCCGCCTTTTGGTCCTTCGTAGCGAATAACTACCACATGCCCTTTAGTGACGGTATGGTTATCGATTGCTTCAACTGCTTCATCATGAGAGGCAAAGCAAATCGCCTTTCCTTTAAAGACTTTAATACTTGGATCAACACCGCCGACTTTGATGACACTGCCTTCTGGTGCGATATTCCCGTAAAGGATGGATAGACCACCCACTGGACTGTAAGGTGCTGTTTTTGGATGAATGACTTCTTCATTCATGATCTTAGCTGAAGCGACATTTTCACGGAGTGTCTTGCCCGTGACGGTAATACGATCTGAATGGATTGCCCCGTCAATTGAGACTAGTTCATTGATAATCGCTGGGACACCACCTGCTTCATGAACATCGTGCATTGAATAACTGGACGAAGGAGCAATTTTAGATAGATATGGAACTCTTTTGGCAATCTCGTTGATATCTGATTGATCATAATCAATCTCTGCTTCATTAGCGATTGCTAATGTATGAAGGACTGTATTGGTTGAACCGCCCATCGCCATGTCTAAGGCAAAGGCATCATCAATCGCTTCCTTTGTTACGATATCTCTTGGTTTAATCTGATTTTTTACTAGCTCCATCAAATGCTTCGCTGATTCTCGTACCAACTCTCGTCGTTCATCAGAAACAGCTAGAACCGTTCCATTACCAGGTAAAGCTAATCCTAGCATTTCCAACAAGCAGTTCATCGAGTTTGCTGTAAACATCCCAGCACAGGAACCGCAAGTAGGACAGGCATTTTGTTCCATAAATAGGAAGTCTTCTTTTGTCATTTTGCCCTCTTTGAAAGTTCCTACTGCCTCAAACATTGAAGAAAGCGTTGTTTGATGTCCTAACGGATCGATCCCAGCCTTCATTGGACCGCCTGAACAAAAGATTGAAGGAACATTGGTCCGGACAGCCGCCATAATCATCCCCGGTGTGATCTTGTCACAGTTAGGAATGTAGAAAACGCCGTCAAACCAGTGAGCATTGATTACTGTTTCTGCTGCATCAGCGATTAATTCACGACTTGGCAACGAATAGCGCATTCCGATATGACCCATCGCAATCCCGTCATCCACACCAATCGTATTAAATTCAAAAGGGATTCCCCCTGCTTCACGAATAGCTTCTTTCGCTACATCAGCTAGTTCTCGCAGGTGGACGTGCCCCGGTACAATATCGATATAAGAATTACAAATGGCAATAAACGGTTTATCCATATCATGGATATTTTTTACTTGGCCAGTCGCATATAATAAACTTCTAGCCGGTGCTGCATCAATTCCTTTTTTAATCTGATCACTTCTCATAGTCACATCTCCCTGCTCTTAGCTAACACATTTTTAATGAGGTTCATTTTTCATACGCATATCAGTGTATTAAGTTCTTGGCTTGATCGTTTGCTATCCATCACTAGTGTTACTCTTTCACTGAATAAACTGCGAAAAGTACAACTGACAAAAAGAGCATCCCATCAATAAATGGGATGCTCTTGCAAGAACCCCATTTGTAACGCAAACAGGACTCAAACAAACGGTTAATACTTCTTCCGTGTTCTAAGTCCTGGACTCAATAATTAATAAGACGATGCCATCGAAATTATTGTATTTACTCTTGCGCATAAAAATCGGCTCCTCATTTTTCTAATAATATCTTAATCATTTTTTTATACTATACAGTTCATAAGATTAAAAGTCAATGAATTTTCAGAATATTTTCTAACTTAGTAACTTTTTGGTTCTTTTATCGAATCGCTTCAACGTCAAAGAATTGCTTGTTAGATTTGTTCTCGTAGGTCCTCACGAAACTTTGCAAACGCAAAGTAGATAAATTTTCAATAAAAGTGCCACTAGCAACCACTTCATCCTTCTAATCTATTTTCTTCATTTATTAAAAATAAGCTCAACGAAAATCGTTGAGCTTATCCAGCGAACTGACTATTGTATAAGTTTGCGTAGAAGTCGCCTTTCTCCATTAAGCTGCGGTGACTTCCCTGTTCAATGATGGCCCCATCCTTCATTACTAAAATCAAATCAGCATTTTTGATGGTAGACAAACGATGAGCAATGACAAAGCTGGTCCGTTCTGCGGTTAATTGATCCATCGCCTGTTGAATCATCCCTTCTGTTCGCGTGTCTACACTTGATGTTGCCTCATCTAAGATCAACAATTGTGGATTTGCTAGAATCGCTCGAGCAATCGTTAAAAGCTGTTGCTGTCCTTGAGAGATTTGGGTACCATCAGAAGAAATGATCGTATCATAGCCATTCGGCAACGTTCGAATAAAGTGATGACACTGTGCATCTTTCGCTGCCTGAATAATTTCCTGTCTTGTAGCGTCTGGCTTGCCATAAGCAATATTATCCGCTACCGTTCCTTCAAATAGCCACGTATCCTGCAGAACCATTCCAAATTTTTGTCGGATCGCCGCACGAGAGTAATGACTGATATTCTTACCATCTACATCAATCTGACCACCCGTTAACTCATAAAAACGCATCAATAAATTGATCATTGTTGTTTTTCCTGCTCCTGTTGGACCAACAATTGCAACCATTTGTTTCGGCTTCACCTTAAAATTGACGTCTTCCATCAACATCCGATCAGGTGTGTAACCGAATGCTACGTGCTTGAAGGCTACTTCGCCACGCACATTTTCGGGGACTGACACATTTAGTATTTCTTCTTGCTCTTCTTCCTGATCCAATAGTTCAAAAATTCGCTCTAAAGCTGCAAAAGCACTCTGCAAACTATTGATTACATAAGAAACCTGTGTGATCGGTTCCGAAACTTGGTTCACATATTGAAGATAGGCCTGCACTAACCCAATCGATAGTTGCCCGTTGATAACCATAATCCCGCCAACAACTGCACTAGTCACAAAGCCTAACTGATTAATTAAACGAATTAGCGGATTGATAGCAAAGCTGACAAACTGGGCTTTTTTGAAGGCTTGAAACTGAGCTTCATTTAATTTATCCAGCTCGTCTGCTGTTGCTTGTTGCCGATTGTAAGCTTTAATCAGCAAATTACCTGAATAATTTTCTTCTGCTTTGGTCCCCACAGCACCCAAAGCAGCCTGATTTTCAGAAAAGTACTCCTGATTTTTATGTGCTAAACGATTCGTCAAAAAGAGGCTCAGTAACAAGATGAAAACAATCCCCAATGTTAATAATGGACTCAAATAGAGCATCAACCCGAGACCTATCACGATGGATAAAATCGCCGAGATCATTTGCATCAAGCCCACCTGCAATACCTCCGAAACTTTATCCAAATCAAGTGTCGCTCTAGTTAGAATATCACCTGTCTTATAGTGATCAAAGAACTTCATTGGCAAATGGTTTAGCTTGTCTGTCAAGGTCTTTCTCAAGCGTAGCGTCAACGTTTCAGCGACACTAGCCATCGTGTATTCCTGTAAGAGAGAAAACAGCGAGACGCCGCCCCACGTTAAGAAAAGCCAGAGCACAGGCTGAAAAAGCGCGGTAAATAAATTTTCCATCGTTACTTGTTTTGTTCGAACCAATGTAATGATCGTGTCTAATCCCCAGCCCAGAATCAATGGAGTGATCGCCATCAATGTCGCAAAACAGATAGCTGACGTAATAATGATTGCGAATCGACCTTTTTGCTCTGTTAGTAATTTAAATAGTCGCATTCCCGTTTTTTTAAATTCCTTTGGTGTTTCTGTATCGAGCTTTTTTTCATCAACTTGCTTGATGCTCATGCTTCTTCTCCTCCATTCCTTGAGATTTTGCAAATTCTTGATAAACTTTGCACGTACGAAGTAACTCCTCGTGCGTTCCTTTACCAACGATTTTTCCTTCCTCTAAAACAATAATTTGGTCTGCATCCTTGATTGTCGAAAGGCGTTGTGCAACAATCACGATCGCAGCATCCTTTAAATAGCTCTTTAAGGCTTTTCGTAATTTCGCATCTGTCTGATAATCCAGAGCCGAAAAACTATCATCAAAGAAATACAAATCAGCCGGCTTAATCAACGCTCTGGCAATACTCAACCGCTGCTTCTGTCCGCCTGAGAAGTTATTGCCTTTTTGGGCAACGAACGCATCGAATTGTCCGTCTAAATTGGCAATAAACTCTTCGGCCTGTGCCACTTTAGCTGCTTGTTTCATCTCTTCCTCTGTTGCATGAGGCTTTCCGAAAAGAAAGTTGTCCCTAACTGTCCCGCTAAATAGGAAAGCCTTCTGCGGAACATAACTAATCCGCTCTCTTAACGCTTCTTGGGTCATGTTCTGGATCGCTTCTCCTCGGAAACGGATTTCTCCTTTGGTTGTATCTCTAAGACGCAACAAGGCTTTAGCAATCGTGCTCTTGCCAGATCCGGTTCCTCCAACAATTGCGGTGACTCCTTTAGGAATATCAAAACTGATATTGGACAAGACTGACTCTTCCGCTCCACTGTAGGCAAAATCTACCTGATCAAAAACAGCAATCGGTGCATTCTCCTTTAATTCAAAAACGACTTTTGGACCATCGATAATTTCCTCTTGCGTATCCAAGACTTCGCCGATTCGCTCTAATGAAGCCAACGCTTTGGGGATCATTACAATCACCATAGCCGCCATCGTCAAGAACCAAAGACTTAATATCGTGTATTCGCTGATAGCTGTTAAACTGCCGATAGGTACGCTGCCTTGAAGAACCATGACTCCGCCAAATGCCAAAACAGCTGTCATTCCAATTCCCATCACTAAGTTTACTGTCGGATTCAGAACTGCAAATAATTTATTGACTCGAATCATCACCTCAGCATAATTGCTGAAGGTTTTGTCCGTACGTTGCTTTTCAAAATTTGTCTTATTGAACGCGCGAATCACTCGAACTCCTGTATAGAATTCCCTTAAAATTTGCATCATTTTATCCATTCGCTGTTGCATCACATCTGCCAACGGAACCGCCTTTTTAATGACAGCAAACGAAACGATTGAAAACAGGACGATTGAGGCGATTGGAATCCAAACAAACCGCCATGAAATGGCCCCGGTTAATACAATCGATGCCAAACAGATTAGCGGTGCTGGAATAATCATTTGAAAAACCATCATCATAATCTGTTGAATGTTGGTAATATCGCTCGTCGTTCTGGCCAATAGTGTCGGTGTCCCGAATTCATCCATATCCGCCATTGACAAGCGCTGTGTCTTATCAACTAGTTGTTTTCGTAGGAAATACCCAAAACGGCCCGCTAAGATTGCCGAATAATAGCTAGCAATAATTGAAACGATTCCGGTTATGACCGCAATCCCCAGCATAAATACCCCATTTCGCCAAATCGCTCCTTGATCTTGAGTTAAAATACCTTCATCAATAATTTCAGCAACATAGTAAGGAATCATTAGCGTTCCAACCGCTTGCACGATCATTAAGATGAAGGTGCCTAAAAACATCCTATGATATTCTTTGAAAAAGATTTTGAATAGTTTCATCTTTTTTTCCCTCCTTCTCTTATGGTAGAATAAACTGTAACGTAACGTCACAGTCAAGCGAAAACTGAGGAGAACATATGAAAAAATATTTAACGATTAGCGAGATGGCTAAATATGCAGGAATCAGTCGTAGGACGCTGATTTACTATGATCAAATCGATCTTTTTAAGCCAGCCAAGGTTGGAGAAAATGGCTATCGCTATTATGGGATTGATCAATATTTTGAGCTCGACGTCATCCTTTTACTAAAAAATCTCGACGTTTCCTTAGAAGATATCCATATATTTTTAAAAAATCGAAATGTCGACTATGTACTGGATGGTTTTATGCGCCAGAAGCAAAAAGTTGATGAACAGATCGATCAATTAAAAGGAATTCGTGGGGCTTTGGATAGCTATATCGAGCGTTACACTACCTTGAAGAACTTTGATTTAGAATCCATCACCTATTCTTATCGTGAGGCAGAATCGTTCGTCATTTCTGATATTATCGACAGTTATGACGACATTGACTCTGTACAAGTTTATGGACGCTTTTATTCTTCTGTTGATAGCAGAGATCTTTTCAGCGGTTACCCAATCGGCTTCTTAGTGGACGGTTCCGCCTTTTATCAAGAAAACTTCCATGCTGCCCCTTACCGTGCGCTTGTAAAGATACCTGACGATCGTTTGCACATCTATGACCAGCAACGTGTCGTCAAGCGTCCTGCTGGCAATTATGTTTCTGGATTTATGAAGGATGAAATCCATCATATTAATACCTTTAACAATCGCTTTAGAAATTATTTGAGGGAAAATAACTTAGAGCCAAATGGCGATATCTGGGAATTACTCTGGCAGGATGAAACCACATCAGAACAGCCAGAAGATCAAGTGTTTGAGGTACTGATCCCAGTGAAGCGAAAAAGAGCGTCAACACAGTATTGACAGTCGATCTTGATTGATGATAGGATGAAAAAGAATTTGAAGAAGGGAGAGAGCACAATGATTAAGACAAGAAAAAACAACCATATACAATCGATTGATCTGTTTTGTTTGCTTTATTCGAACAAAGAGTCTTATTCTATGGACTCTCTGTATTCGTAAATAAAGTCTATTTGTAAAACTGTCAATCAGATGATTGACAGTTTTTTTTGCGTGTATCATTTTTTCACAATTTGAGAAGTTAATGAGTAAGAAGCATGAACAACATCAGCGGAGGTGTTTCCTATGAGTGGAAAAAGAAGAAAAAACCAAAGAATAATAATAAAGAACTGAGGAATCAGTTGATTCCTCAAAGAGAGGATTCAATATGTTAACTATTAAAGGAAAATACAATACAGCAACAGTCTATACAGATATCTTGACTGACAGTACAGTCGGTCAAATCATGACTCTTTGCAATCAAAAATTCGCGCAAGACGCTAAAATTCGGATCATGCCGGATACTCATAGCGGATCGTGCTGCGTTATTGGAACAACGATGACAATCAAAGATCAAGTCGTCCCTAACCTTGTCGGTGTAGATATCGGCTGCGGACTCAATGTAACGAAGATTAAAAAAGGTGTCAGATTAAATTTTGATAAGCTGGATCGGATCATTCGTAATCGAATTCCCAGTGGCTCCCATTCTCACGGAAAACCGCAATACCAGTTTTCTTTAGAAGATATTCAAGCACCGATTCACCGAGGGCGGGTATTACGCAGTCTAGGAACGTTAGGTGGAGGAAATCATTTTATTGAAGTCAATGAAGGCAGCGATGGATTTTATCTGGTCATTCACAGCGGCAGTCGTGTTTTAGGCAAAGAAATCGCCGAATATCATCAAGAAATAGCCTACCAAAAATTGACACAGTTGCGACAAGAAGTAAAGTTACAAGCCAAAGCAACGAATGAGCCTGATGAAAAAGCAACTTTGCTACAGCTACGAGAGGAAATGAAAGTTCCTTATGAATTATCTTATGTATCCGATCAAGAGTTGAAAAACTACTTATCAGATATGCAGATTGCTCAACATTATGCGGCACTTAATCGTCAAAGTATGGCTCAGACGATCTTAAAGGTAATGAAATGGGAAAAACAGGTGGTTGAACGTTTTGATAGCCCCCACAACTACATTGACTTAGAGCATATGATCTTGCGCAAAGGTGCCGCCTCTGCCAGAAAAGGCGAGAAAATGATCGTCCCTTTAAATATGAAGGACGGTTCTATTATCGGGATCGGAAAAGGCAATGACGAGTGGAATCAGTCTGGCCCCCATGGAGCTGGCCGGACCATGAGCCGCTCTCAGGCAAGAGCCTCGATTAGTCTAGAAAACTACCAACACATGATGCGACATGTTTGGACCACTTCTGTTTCCAAAAAGACCCTAGACGAGGCGCCCAAAGCATATAAATCAAAGAAACAACTCCTGGAAAATTTGCATGAAACAATGGAAGTAAAAGAAATCATCCGACCATTGTATAATTATAAGGGCTAATCTGAAATCTAAGAGGTTTCTAAATAAGAGCTGAAAATAAACTGGTACTGCAAGGTAACTTTTATCTTGCAGTACCAGTTTATTGTTACTCTTCCCCTATTTGCTTTATTGCGGTATAAGTGCTCAATACTTCAATGCCTGAGTTGGCTATTTTTTGATTCCACGTATCAATTACGTTACTAGCATTCTTAATAAATGTGCTATGAGCATTTGCTAATAGTTTGGTATCAAAGCCTTTTGATCTCCCCTCTAAACATGCTGCCTGCACACAGCCATTTGTAACAAACCCACATACATAGATTGTCTTTACATTCTCTTTTTCCAATAACTCTATAAAAGCTGGCTCAGCGAAAACACTACTTCTTTTTTTATCAAAAAAAATCGAAGTTTCGGGACAATTGATAGTAGAATCGAGTTTCCATGAATTTGTCCCAACGCTCAACGAAGTTTTATTTGTATGTCGAGTAAAAACGATAGTCTGCTGGGCACTTGTAAAAGAAGCAATAAGTGTGTTAATAGTTGAAATCGTTTCAGCTTTTCTGTAAATTCTATTAAGTACGCCAACCTGTCCATCTAGAATGAGTAACATTTTTTTGGTCATTTAATCCCTCCATAAATTAAGTTAGAAGTTGTTCGTATAAGTTTAAACCCTCTCATTACAAGAGAGTCAAGCAAATTAGTCTAACTTCACATATCAGAAATTTTGCAAAATTATCATAGAAACAATCAAATACCTGATTCTCTGAAATCATTATAATTTACCAGCCTGAATCTTTGCTGACTGAAGCATCAATAACTGTTATCCTTATATTATCCAATGAGTTTACAAAATATAGACTACTAAGGAGAAAAAGATGGAATTTCAAATCACAGATAAAATTGACGATAACGATAAGGCTAAAATATTAGAAAAGCTGGTAGACTTTAATCTTGCAAGAATTGAAGATAAAAATCCAAAAGAGTTAGGTATTTATCTGCGAAATAAGCAAGGAAATATAATTGCTGGACTTATGGGAGAAACACACGGTAACTGGCTTACAATAGAGTTTCTATGGGTAAATGAGGATTTGCGAGGACAATCTGTTGGAAGCCAAATTTTGGAGAAGGCTGAGTCAATAGCAAAAGAACGAGGTTGTAACTTCGTCTTTTTAGATACCTTTAGCTTTCAAGCACCGGCGTTCTACAAAAAGCATGGATACCAAGAAGCGTTTATATTAGAGGCGTATCCTCTCACTGGAAAGCGAGTTTTCTTCACAAAAATACTTAATTGAAGATGAGTGAACCAATTAGCACATTATTCCAACTACTAGCAATTTTTCTTAAAAAAAGACTCAGCAGAAATCTGCTGAGTCTTCATTAGGGCGAATGATGGGAATCGAACCCACGAGTGTCGGAGCCACAATCCGATGCGTTAACCACTTCGCCACATCCGCCATTACCCTATTTAATTTCAAATAAAAAACTAAGATGAAATAACATCTTAGCTCTTTATACCGGCGGCCGGGGTCGAACCGGCACGCCCGTGAGGGCACTGGATTTTGAGTTGGACAAAAGTGAGTTCTTTGAAATAGAAAAAGCGTTATATCACCGTTTAGGTCCGTTTTAATTTTATAAAAATAGTGATAATTTTGATGAAATGGTCCATGATTGGTCCGTATAAAGAAGCAACAGAATATGGTATGCTCTAAAAACGATATATAAATGCCAAAATGTATAACAGAAGATTTCCCTCCATTGAATTTATTACCACTGGTTATCCCCCTTCTAAATGAAAGGAAAGTTGGTTCATCTATCATAGTAAATTATGGAGCTTCTATCCGCGCCTAGCTTACCCGCTATCTTGAAGGAATTTCCTGAATTGTTTAAAATTTTAAGAAAAATAGCCACATTTAAAGTAACAAAATTACGTGTTACTAGTTATAAATAGGAATGAAAACGAAGTTATGATTATATATTATAAATACGGGATTCGTTCAATTTTTATATTCTCTGAAACACTTAAGCTTCTAATTAAATTCTCCTTAACCGCTATATTTCTCTCCGTTTCACCTTTATAAATGAATATCTTCACCCTATTTAAGTTCGTCAAGCTCCTGATAATTTCACTTATTATTTCCTCATCAGCTTCCAAACTGTGACCCATGATGATAAGTTCCTCTATGTCCTCAAATTTCACTCCTGTAACGATAGGAAATGTCGAAAAACTATTCTGTTCTCCATAATCATTGATTATTTCAGAGATTTGATTGCATCGCTCCTTTTTCATCCGCTCTTCCAATTCTAGACTAAGATTTTGTCTCTTAGGTTCTCCAAAATATTGCCATACACTGAAACCCTCTTTGGTTAAATTCAAATGCTCTTGGTACAAACTCATTGTTTCCTCAGAATAATCAAAACAATATCCTCCTCTTCCAGTAAAAAGTCGCTCCAAATGTGGAAAAAACTCAGTTTCATATTTTTCCTGCTCTGAGGGTGATAAGCCAAGCTTTACAAGGTATCTTTTGAAATTGAGCAGCTCTCTTAATTTGCTTTTAAAAAAACTCGTTGCTTCGCTGGGCATACCAGTATGTTCAACTCTTAATTTATACCCAAGAACAATATAATCTTCTTTGATTGATCCATGAATATGGTATGTGTCATTCAAATACAAATTCGCTGTGTCTGTATAGTTGAATGTTATCGCCTTTGTATGGGTATCTAGGTATTTCTTTACAGATGGTATCACGTCTACCTCTTTTTTATTCTCATTAGTTAAATAGTTTTGAAGCTCCTCTGATAGTCGATTGAAAACATGGTTAATCTCATCTATTTTTGCCTCCAATTTCGCTGTATTCTTTTCTTCGTTATTAGCACTAGAAAAAAAGAATCCTTCAGAGCTATAAAACCAATCGTTGGTAAGTTTATCTATCATCTTTTCAAAATCTGTCCATGTATCCTTCTCAATCTTAAACTCACCTAACAAGGTCTCCCAATCATTCTTCAAATCATCAGGCATCTCACTATAGAAATCATGGTACGTTGTTTTTAAATTATGGGCAATATCGAACCCATTTCCAATTATAGCTAATTTATTATACCCCATTTTCACTTCTCCTTCTAACTAATATAACTATCAGATGACTTATTTCATATGACTGTTCTAAGCACCGTTACACTATGTTTTAGGCTTGGCTACAGGATTGATGCGTCTTTTTTTACAGGCATCACTTCTTTATTATACTCATCAATAATACTGATTGTTTTATTTGAAACTTCACTATTTAATGATGCGTACAGTGATTTGTCTCCAATCACATAGAACTCTTTCACCGCACGTGTTGCCGCGACATTTGTAATGTTTGCTTCAGTCACCGCCCAGTTTGCAGCTCCTTTGCTACTTTCATCCGCACCTAATACAAAGTAAACAATCTTCGCCTCTTTCCCCTGGAAAGTATGGACCGTACCGACATTTGTTGCTTTTCCCTTCTCAATCCTAACAAAACCACTTTTAGTTAAGAAATTTACCAATTTAGATGCAACATTTCTAAATGGCGAAACAACATAAATTTGTTCTTTTAACGTTGGATCATGCTTGATATGTTCATCTATTCTAGAAGATAGGAATTCAGCCTGCTCTTTTACAAATTTATCATTTGCTTTACCAGTGATATCGAACCAATAGGATTTCCCTTGCGTTTGTTCACCTTTTAGTCCTTGGACCATTAATCCGTTATAAGATATTGTGTTAGAAAGGGTAAACATTGGGTATGCACAGCGTCTGTGTACCCAAAGAGGAATACCTATCCATTCATCTTTCGATTTCTCAAAACCAAACTGACTAGCAGCATCTACTAAGGTTTGAGTTGAAGCATCTGAAGAAATGAAAGTCTCATCAACTTGATAATACTGAGCAATGAGACTCAATATACTGGAATCCAAGGTTAATACCGGTTTAATTTGAAAAGGGTCCCCTACAGCCAAAATCTTCTTGCTTCTAAATATCGCTCCAACACTTGCTTGTGGCAGAGCTTGACCAGCCTCATCAATAAAAAGATTCCCGATTATATTAGTAGGAAGGTGCTTAAACATTCGTCCGAAACTCGCAAAGGTAGTACTAATAACGGGAATAACAAAATTTATCCAATGCCACGCTTCAGATATTAGCTCTTGCCCGTTTTCTTTGGCACAATACTTATACTGATATTTCCAAATATTCATTGAGCCTTTTAAATGCTTACGATTTTCAAATATAAATTCTTTCCGGACTTTTAAGGCTGCTATGAACAGCTCTGTCTGCATGGTTCGATATTCTTTCGTAAACCAAGGATTAGAATTTTGGAGTTCATCATAGGTCACTGAAAAGTCTATTTCCTTTAGCGTACTTTTCTGTGTACTTTGCTCTAATTCTGATATTTGCTTTTCTTTTTTTCCCAAATTGTTTAAATTAAGAATTTGCCATTCCTCGAAGCTGCATTGCTCTTCTCCCAGTATTTCTTTAAGTTTGCTTTTTTTCCTAAAGAGAGCATTCAACGTATTTTTCTCACTTTTTTGATCATCCACTAATTTACTTTTTTGCTTCTTAAGAATTTCTAATTGGTTTTTTCTTTGCTCGATTTTTTCAAGATAATCAGTAATACTCGTATGATTGAATATTTTCTTTACTAAAAAGAAGCGAGGCTTTTCCGGTTCATCCGCACCAATCTGTTTTTCCGCTTCATTGAGCTTCATTAGCTCAAATTCAATTGAGGACAGCATTTCCTCCAAAATTCCTGTTTCTTTTTGAAGATGTTCAATCTTCTGTCGAGTTCTGGTCTCTAACATTACGAGTTTTTCTTCTTTTTGTTTATGCTCTCTGATATATTTTTGATTGTCTTGTTCAAAGCTATCCCTTAGCTTAGCTAAATCATGAATTTGTCTAAAATATTTTTGGGCCTTATTACGCCTTTTTAGAACAGTCTCATAAAGCTCCAAAAAATTTTGGTATACATCAGGATCAGAGCGATACTCTTCATTCAAATCATTCTCAATCGCTTTTAGATGTATCAGTAGTGACTGAATATTCTCCGCTTTTCCTCCCTCTAGCGAAAAAGTCCCCCATCTTAACTTATCATCGGCAACATTTTCAGTAGTCTCTGCACTATTCTTTCTTAAATCAAATTTCGTATTCGCTACCTTAGTAAAATAATCTGCTTCCAGTAGATGATCAACAAATTCTTGAGCTATCTTCTCTTGAAGTGGTAACTCATTTACGATGTTTTGAACTGCTCCATTATTCGAGCTGGTTACGACGCTGTTTTTATTAGCTAGTTCGGTCGGAAGTAATCCTAACTTTGCTTGTTTAAAGTACACTAACGTCCCTTTAATATATTTATTTTTCATTTCACAAACATATTTTGCTTGTTGAACAATCAAATCCGCAAAAATATCCTTCAGTATCGTTGTCTTACCTGTTCCCGGCGGTCCATTTACACTACGAATAGTATTTGCTTCATTAAGTGTTAAATTAACAGCGACTTGTTGCATCAATGATAACGCATGTTCCGAATTGCTTGGGAAGCGTCCTAATGGATAAAACTGAGGCTGTAAAATTTCCTGAATAATCGTTGGGTGGAAATTGGGAGAATGCTTATTACCATCCAGATTGTAACGTTCACCAGAAAATCCAGAAAAATAACGATTTAAATTATCAGTTTGAATTACTTGGCTTCTCTTTAAGTCCTCGATAAAAAAAGAATGTAGGTTTACATCCCCACCATCCAAATCTTTCACAAAGTCATAGCCGCAATTACTTAAGTCTACCCTATATTGCTTAAATAAATCTGAAAAAACTTGATTGAAGTCTTTGTCTTCAAATTGTTTTTTTAGATCCTCACGTAAATCATTTTCTGCTTTTTCGAAATCCTTAGGTAAATCCTTTTTATAACGGATATAACCACTAATCGTAAAGAATAGTTTTTCAGGAACAAATTCCAACTCTTTATCAAAGTAAAGCGCAAAGGTAAATTTTTTGGAGAAGATCGTTTCTTCATGCGCAGATTGAATCCCGTATCTTTTTCTTAAAATAGTCATTATTTCTTGAAAGCTGAAAATATCAAAATAGACAACAAAACCGTATTTCTTAGGATATTCCTTTTTTTTCTTCAGTTTTTCGATCTGTTCTTGCATGAATCTAGCAAACAGATCATTGAGTGGAATATTCTCGGATTCATGAAATTTCCGCAATGATTTATCAATATTCCCTTCAGATAATTGTTCTGTAGTAATCCAACCATTTATAATATCTTCTTTTTTATTCATTTAGTACTCCATTTCAAACTGATATAATTTACAACCACACAGAAAAAAGCCTCAAAAAAATATTCTCCAAGACTTGATGTAGTTTTATACTCAACTCTTCACATACAGAGTAACATAAAGAAGATTATTTTCAAAAAATCACAAGATTCAAAATCAATTATTAAGATAGCTTCTGATGGAGCCCGTACCACAAAAATCTAAATTTATTGACCAGTTCAAAGTTGGTGGAGAAGTGGCCTTAAAGCCTTCACCCGTGAGAACGTTAAATTTTTAATATTCCAAAAAAATGCTTTTACTTGTATTCTCCATAAATGGAACTCTTTTAAATGACCGCTCGTCGCTCACTATGTTATTTCTTTTGCTTATTTTTTGGCGAAAATCTTACTAACGTATAGAATTAATCCGTTAGTGCATGGCTTCAATGATTTCTACTTCTTTCGTTTCAAAATTCTTACGCAAAAGCTTTCGACACCATTTCCTAATTCCTCATAATTTACTTGCCTTCTGTATTTTGGAATTAACACGATAAAATATTTACAATTCCAGCGAAAAAATTTTTTCACTAGATTTCTTTCGTCAACATGTAGAAACCGTGCAGCTTTCTTGTCACAATCGAAGCTATTATAAACAAATAATCACAGAAATTCTAAAACTAGTATCCTTGAACCTTTGTATTCATTTTAGATGGCTTGGGAATAGTTCATTAGGTTAGCTTTTCTCATTCTTTGAGCTAATTTCTTGTACAGCAATAAACTATTATTATCATTGACGCAAATGTTTTTTGAAATGCCTATTGAGACAGTCTCTATTATTTCAGTAAATAATCTATTTCTTCTTATGATGTTTCTCAAAACCCGTTCAGATTTTTGGCAATATGGTTTAGTAAGTTCAATCTGATTTTTGCCATTTTAAATCTTCATGCAAATTTTTTGGCGAATATGTAATGTCCAAAAATTTTCACAAGCTGTAATTTAAATGTCTGATTGCTTTATGAGTGTCTGTTCTATATATCGCTCTAGATTCAATGATAAATCGCTTTGAATATGCTATATAGAATAGATGAATCAGAATTAGTTCTTTTCGCAATTATGATTTCGAACAAGTCTTTCTCAGAAAGTACTTTCTTATTTTATCTTAATACTAACGATCTACATAAATGATAATTATAACTCTTCAACCCTATATTCCATATACCCCTCATAGAAGTAACTTGTATCTATACCCTTCATAAAAATCTCACGATCATCAACCATACCTGTCAATGCCTCTTTCAATAAAAATCGAATCTCCAGATCATTCACAGGACTACGCTCCATTGCTGAAAGATAATTTTCCTTATCAACTAAACTCCAATCAACAACTTTCCCTAAGTTTTGTTTCAAAATCAAATCCAACCAAATTCGCATACTCCGTCCATTCCCTTCTCTGAATGGATGGGCGATATTCATTTCAACGTATTTTCCAATAATTTCTTCATAGGTCGTCTCCGGCATTTGATCAATATTTTCTAGTGCTGCTTTTAAATACATTACTGGTGCAAATCGGAAGTTCCCCTTAGCGATATTCACATCTCTAACCTTACCAGCAAAAGTATAAATCTCAGAAAATAAATAATGATGAATTTCGGACAATCCTAGAAATGTTCCAACTTCTAATTCATTGATTTTTCCGGTTTCAAATAATTCCTTCGCTTTTAGCTTACTCAATTTTTCTTCTGCTTTTGCGAGTTCTATTTGATCGGTAATTCCTAACTTGTTTTCCAGCATATCAAGCACTCCTTAATCCAAAAGATTCAAGTTGCTAATCTTATTTTTTCTAACTTCACTAGTCATTCTATCAAGATAAATCTTTAAATCTTTTTGATATAAATAATCAGCAATACCACGGTAATGTTCATTCGTCCATGCGTACATACCGATTATCGTATCGAGATGGAATCTCTCACCTTTTATATTCCCTTTTTTCTTTTCCATATCTGCCCTTGCCCACTGATCTTCAACGATACTAATTTTGTCAGATAGACCCGTAACAGAGTAATCTAACTGCTCAAGTTGCTCTGTCTTCCAGTCCTTCCAGTCGCTATCTTCTAGTAGCAATTCATTAGGCGTCGTATCCAAAATCTCACAAATTTTAAGTAATGTAGCAAAAGAAGGCGAAAAAACACCACGTTCGATTTTGGAAACTGTTTGTTCAATGATCCCTAAAGATTCGGCAAGTTCCTTTTGAGTGATTTTTCGATCATTTCGAATCCGTTTAATATTTTTTCCAATTTTTTTATCTAAATTTTTCTCTTCGTTAGACATCGTTTTAACCCCTTTAAGTTTGTTTGAAAGAGTTACATATCGTTTCCACTACACAATGGTAACATTAAATATGTTGGTTGTAAACAACACTAACATTATCAGTGTTTACAAAATGGATTAAGCCTGATATACTAAAGACAAACATTAACAGTGTTAGTTCATAACACTAAAAAGGTGGTGAATCTATGGCAAAACTCGTCTCAAAAAAAGATCTCATTCGAGCAGGTTATTCAAACTATCATGCAGCAAAGATTATTCACGATTCAAAACAGTTATTAGTTAGCAAAGGCTTCTCTTATTATAAAAATCGCAGACTTGGAGTTGTACCGAATCATGCGATCGAAGAGCTGATTGGTATTGATCCACTAGAATCAGACTAATATAGGTGTCGAAACGCTGTGGCAAAGCGCGGTTGCGCCAGCAACCGCAAGCTTTTTTACAGCGATTTCGATACCCTAGCAGCTTTGCTGCTTCAAGCCCCATATTCTAACAGGGGGCTAACACTAAACAATTATGTCTTACAACTCCCCTCAACACTGTTACATCAACAATTTGTCTGTCACTTTTTTCAACTGTTCAGTCACACTCTTATTACGGAGGTATTAAATGGAAAAATTAGATTCACTAGAAGTTGGAGAAGCCATCAAAGAATCCCGAATGTTTCACCGATTATCGCAAAAAGAGTTAGCAAAAGAAATTGGCATTTCACGTTCTATGCTCTCTAAAGCAGAAGCTGGAACACGTAAATTATCTCAAAGCAATTTAGAAACATTATTCGACTTCTTTCACGACCTTGAAGGTGACGAACCTCTCAAAGGAAAAATAGATTATCTTTCCATCCACTTCTCTACTTTAGAATCCGAGTGGGTTATTAAGGAAATATTAGGAATTGCAAGTAAACATTTTGAATTTCACGATAGCGCACCTTTAGGTTACGATGATCGGCTATCTCTTTTGAACGTTATCAACCTCTTAAGGTCTCATGCGAATCGAGAAAAAGGTGTTCTTTTAGAACTCTCTGGGCAAGGCTGCACGATGTTAGGAGGATGGCTCAAATCCAGAAAAGAAACCTGGTTTGACTTTTTTGAAAAAGTAGTTACGTATCAGGGGAATTTCACTCGAATTGATTTGGCTTTGGATGATTCGGTAGGCGTAATTGATTTAGATGAGATCAAGGAAAAGATCGAACAAGAGGAATTCTGGTCAAAATTCAAAGTCGCTGAAGTGATCTCCTCAAAAGATATCTCTAATAATGAGTCAAACGGAACGACAATCTATTTCGGTTCCAAGAAAAGTTTAGTTCATTTCTGCTTTTATCAAAAAAATTATGAACAAAAACGCAAGAAAGGAATTGAATTGGATGAAGCAGGAATCGTCAATCGCTATGAACTACGATTCCGACATGAAAAAGCAGACAAATTAGCGAAAGAGTTATTGAAACACCAAGATGTAGAGGATGTCATATATAGACTATTGAATACTCACCTGTGCTTTTACGATCGGCCTAAAACAGAAAAAGATGTTGAAATGGATCACAACTGGAAACGTTTGATAGGAGCGGCTAGAAAAATCTCTTTACCTTTGGATGTCAAAGCGGTATCGTATGCAAGAAGCGCCTCATGGATAATCAATAATGTAGCTCCCACACTCAAATTTCTCTCGATCGTTGACACTCATTTGAATGCTAGACTACTTGAACAAATCATTGAAAATGCGGAATTAAATAAAAGACAAAAAACATTGATTGAAATCATTAAGGACGATCCAGAACCTTATAAGGATCAGATTCGTATTTTTGAACGATCCTTCTTTTTTAAAAAGGAACAAAAAGAAAAAAGCAAAGTACACATAACAGAAGAAATTGATCCTTCCGATGCATACTCCGCCCTAGACAAGTTGAGTATACCACATTCTGAAAAGCTTCTAAAGAACTTAGGAGGTTTTCAACAATGACGATAAGCAAGGTAAAAGGAAAATACAAGGTTGATGTGTCCTTTGGAGTCGATCCAATCACAGGCAAACGGATTCGGAAAAAATTATATGGAATCGACACATTAGCGAAAGCGAAAATGATTGAGAGCGAGCTTAGACAAACTGATACAACAAAATTGATGAAAGATCGTAATACTATCACTTTCGAACAACTCGCCGAATTGTTCTTTGAACAAACTAAACATGAGCATAAACCATCTTACAATTATTCAAAGCAAGCAAATTTCAAAAGCCATCTTCTCCCTCATTTCAAAAATGCGGATGTCAGAAATATTTCCAGATCACACATCCGAGAATTTCGAGAAGAGCTCATTGACAACAGCAAACTAAGTTACAACACGATCAACAAAATTATTCTGCTTTTAAAGAAAATATTTGATGTAGCTGTTGATGAAGAAATCATTGAAACTAATCCTTGTTTTAAAATCAAAAATCTTCGAATTGAAAAGAAAGAGATGGAGTTCTGGACACCCGATGAATTTTCACAGTTCTTAGATTATCTGAAAAAGGAAAATTCAAAAGAAAACTGTTTTGAATTAATTTTCTATACTCTCTTCTTTACGGGAATGCGAATTGGTGAGCTGCTTGCTCTAACTTGGAATGATATTGATTTTTATCGCCGTGAGATCATCATCAATAAAAATGTCTCACAAATCAAAGGACAGACGGTTGTATCAACACCGAAAACAAGAAGCTCGATCCGCAGAATCAGTATTCATTCAAAACTCGCAAATATGCTGAAATTTTGGAAAAATGAACAAGAGGTATTGTTCATCAATAAGTTCGACCTTCCACACGGAAACACAACACAAGTCTTTCAATTTAAATTGATGGAAACAACAAGATTTCACGTTCGCAAGAA